>JAGOLX010000023.1 GCA_017993835.1 Phycisphaerae bacterium | reverse complement strand
ACTGCCGACATCGGGATTGCCACTTCACAAACGGCCCTTCCAACTCATCGGAAGGGCCGTTTTTCTTTGCGGGTACGGTGCTATCCCGCCCCTGGGGTTACCATTCCTGCGCACGCAGGAATCCAGGAGCCATCGGAACCAGCGTATCCCCCGCTGTGGATTCCCGCCCCCGATCAAGTCGAGGGCAGGCTTTGCGCAGGAATGGCAGACCTGGGCCGAGGGCTGCTCTTCGATGGTCCGGCCGATCACCCCGTAGTTCGCACGCCCCCTCTTCTGTCATGCTGAGTGCAGCGAAGCATCCGGCCTGCGACCGAGAGAGACCTCTCGTACGATGCCCAGATCCTTCGCTATCGCTCAGGACGACAGAGTTACCACCTCACACAGAGGGCGTCTGTGGTCATGGCGCCTCACTGGCTTGGACTGGCCGTCACGCCATCACGATGGACGCGTTCAACGTTCCGCAGCAGGACCGGCTCCGGCACATCTTCGTAATGTGGGAACCGGAAGCAATCGAGCGTCAGGTCGTTCACGTCCTCGCAGATCATCACGGGCCGACCGTCAGGCTTCGCACAGGTCAGGCGGACATCCTGGAGCGTGAGGTTCTCGACGTTGCGGGCGTAGAGGCCCCAGGCCGGCAGCGGACGGGCGTCCACGCCGGGGGCCTTGACCTCGCGAGGAGCCGTATCGGGGGCGCCGCCACCGTCGAATTCGATGTCCACATCGCGGAAGGTCACATCCTTGAATGGCGCCTCGGCCCAGCTTTCGACCGAACAGGCCGCACGATAGACGCCGGTGGCCGATGCGTGGGTGACCGTGATCCGACCGGCCGTATTGCCCGGCTTCATCATGAAGTGGAACGGCGTCGTCACCTTGTGCATCGTAACATCGCTGATGAGCACGTCGTCCAACTCCCCCTCGGTCGCGTCCCACGCGCCGGGCTGGAGGTTGATGCCCGCCAGCATGTTGCAGCGGTTTGAAGTGCGGTGCGGCTCGACGCCCGGCCCATAGAACAGGCAATCGCGGATAATCAGGTGGGTGGCCGGACCGATCAGCCGGATGCCGTTGCACGATGAACTGATGATGCAGTCGGAGATGACCGTATTCTCCCAGTAACGACCCGCAATGGAGTCGTCGCCTGTGTAGAAGCGGCAATCCGTGATGCTCACATCCCGACACGGATGGCCCGGCGCGCCGCGAAAGTGTACGCCGTCCCAGCCGCCGGTGAACTTGACGTTGCGGATGTCCACGCGGTCGCTGATCTGGAAGAAGATCGCGTAGTTGGCTGAATCCACGAAGGACACATCGCGAACCGTCACATTGCGGCAGTTGACGAACACAAACGTGTGCGGCCCGCGCATCCGTTCTTCGCCTCGCGGGTCGAAGACCTTGTTGCCGTCGATGACTCCCCCGCCGGCAATGCCGATATCTTCCACGCCGTCGCCAAGGATCAAGGCCCGATGCCACTTGCCCCAGCGTGCCTCCGGCATGAAATCGGGCAGCGTCGGGTACTGGTATGAGTTCGGGTCCGGCGCCCCGACCAGTACCGCCCCAGGCTCCAACAGCAACGTGACATGGCTCTTGAGGTGTACCGTGGCGGAGAGGTATCGGCCCGGCGAAAACCGCACCTGCCCACCCCCCGCCTGGGCACAGGCGTCCACAGCCTTGTTGATCGCGACGGTATCGAGGGCCTTGCCGTCCCCCGCCGCCCCGTACTCACGGACATCGAATACCCTCGGCACCCCGGCGGCGACAGCGATACGCGACGCGATGAGCACTGTCGCCACGACGCCCAGCCAACCACCCATCGCAGAATGCCGGCGGGTCTTCCCGTTTGCTCGAATCATAAGATGATCTCCCAAGACAACAACCGCACAACCACCTCAAAAACGGCCGGTTTCGGCTCAGGATTTGGCCTCATGACGGCGGTGCTGGTTTGCACCCTATCCGCTCGCATCGAACATGAGGGATAGACCGCTCCGGTGAGAACGCCGTCCGCAGCAGCCTTACCGGAGTCGCGTTTGATCTGGTTGTTCTGCATTCTCACGCATAATGTTCGTGAATCTCGTTGCACTGAAAGGACGCCCCGCGATGAGCTTCCCATCATAGAGGATGCTAAACACGCCCAACGCTTGGCTCACTGTGGCCGCGCGGAGCAGAGCCGTCAAGTGCATCCAGACGTTCGGCCTGTTTCGTCCGAAGTCCAAGAAACACAGCAGCAGTGGAAATCAGAATGCCATAGATGATAGGTCCTGCCATTCCCGCGTTGAATCGAAACAACAACCAGGAGGATGCCCCACAGTAGTGCCCAAAGACGAACGAAAGACAGACAATGAGAGCCAAGCGATAGGGCAACAGGGAACTGAGCAGAAAAGCGACAGCAGCATAAAACACGGCAGTCGAAACAAAGAACAATGGCCCGCGAACCAAGAACCATGCGAAGAAAGGATTCCCCTCAACCCCGGTCGATGGATTGTGCCAATAGCTGGATGGCTGTCCGATCAAAGTCAATGTGACGTCGACAGCGATCACCGCTACCAGCAGCCAGCGAAGTTGACCAACGGTGTTCTTCATTTCATACCGGACAACAATCAGATTGACCCGCATACGATGCGGAGTCCTTCGTTCGCGCCCCTATAAAACGCCTTTGGATTCCTGGCCAGATGGGTCCGGAAGGTATTGATCTGGGCTTTCGCCCTCTCGGCCAGGTAGCGTAGGTCCTGGAAGCTGACGGCCGCCTGCATCGAATTCCCCTTCACACGTGACCCAGATTCTAACCCCTTCCTGCGGGAGGGTCAATGGGAACGCGGAAGAATCTCCTGGGCGAGTGTATGACCGTGGTTGCACGTGCCTCGGGGGCCGGTTGCGTTCGCGGCGTGCGTTTGGCGCATTGTGGATACCAGCGGGGAGAGAGGGGAAGGCCGGACCCAAAGCGTGGACCGTCTGTCACTGACGAGAGGCTCCCCCAGCGGACAGGGACGCTGGGGGTCCCCAAAGCGATAAACACCCCCCCCCCTCGAACTCGCTGGAACATCCGCGTACCGAGAGAACCCCAGGAACGTCCACCCACCTCGATTTGGGTCTTGATGGGCCGTCCCGATTGGACTATAGTCAGCGGCGCTGGCACGACGTATGCAACTGATAACACTTTAGGCAGAGGTCGGGATGGATTTGGCAAAGGAAGACCGGACGGCGGCAGAGAAACTTCAGCAGTTGGCGAAGGAGAACGGGATCGACATAGCCGGCGGCAAGATGCGGCGGACCTCGTCGCGGTTCTGTCTCGGCGTCGAGCATGGGGACTACAACGGCACCGAGCTGTTCGGCGTCGGAACCGACCGGTTCATCTGGATGGCGTACAAGCCCAACGGCACCAACAAGGTCCGGCTCTTCAGCGGCAACTTCCCCCAGGACGGCGTGATCGAGTACACGATCGGCAACGTCCCGGCTCCCAAGTCGCCCGAAATCGCGAACACCTGGGGCCGATTCCCCTATGGGATCGACTACATCCTCCAACGCGAGGGCTTCCAGCTCACGCAAGGCATTGACGTGGTCCTCTTCGGCAATATCCCCGGCGGCGGGATGAGCCGGTCTGCGTCCCTGTGCATCAACCTGATCCTGTCGCTCTTCGACGCCAACGGCATCGAGATCAAGAACCAGATGCAGATCGTCGATCTGGCCCAGGCGGTCGAGAACGACTACATCGGCTCCCCCTGCGGCAAGCTCGACCAGACCATGGTCCTGTTCGCCAAGGAGGGCATGGGGACGTACTACAATCCGAAAGACCGCTCCATCGAGTACGTGCCGATAGGCAAGGGTGCCCTCGACTTTCGCATCGTCGTGCTGGACACCGGGACGGACCGGCCGGGCCTGGAGAAGTCGACGTACGCCGTCCGGAGGAGGCAGTGCGAGAAGATGGTCGCTCTCCTCCAGAAGGCCGGCATGCCGATCAACTGCCTGGCCGACATCAAAGACCAGGCTGTATATGACCAGATTGAGGGCCAGTTCGGCAAGAGCCACGCGGACCTCTTTGACCGGCTCGACTACATCTTTCACGCCCAGCAGCGGTTCTACAAGATGATGGACGCCTGGCGATCCGGCGATGTCGAGACGGTCGGCTCGGTTTTCCGACAGGATGGCCTGGGCCTTCGCGACGACTACAAGATCTCCGGGCCGGAACTGGAGACCATGTGCGACATCGTCCGCTCGGTCCCCGGCGTGCTCGGCGAGCGAATGCTCGGCGGCGGTGACAAAGGCGCCTCCGGCGCCCTGGTCCGAGCCGAGAGCGTCGATGCGGTCAAGCAGGCGGTGGATGCCGCCTACCCGCGGAGCCGACCTGCGTTTGCGAACAAGTATGCCACCCACGTCTGCAAGGTCGTGGACGGCGTGCGAGTCTATGAGGGCGTGCTCTGAGAATCGATTATGGATGAAGGATAATGGATTATTGCAGAGGATGCGTGAACCTTCCGTGAAATCATCAATCATCAATCATCGATCATCAATTGCCAAGGGGATCTTCACTGCCGGCGTCCTGGCCAACCGCCGGATCGGCGAGTGCTTCTGGCGGATGGACCTGGAGTTCACCGGCGCCGGCGCGAAGGCCTTCGCGCAGTTCCACCCGGGTCAGTTTCTGCAGATTGATGTGTCGGAGGTGGGACTGCCGCCCGAGGAGCAGATCCCGGCGGACCTGCCGGATGTGTGCAGGCGAAACGTCCTTCTCCGCCGGCCGTTCAGCTTTGCGGACGTGACGGCCGAAACGGGCAGGACCACCGCTGAGTTGCTCTACTGCGTGCTCGGCCCGGCATCCGTACGAATGACGACCTTGAAGGCCGGCGAGTCCATGAGCATCATCGGGCCTTTGGGCAACGGATTCCCCGTGCCCAGACACAAGCAGTTGGCCCTGCTCGTCGTGGGTGGCATGGGAGCCCCTCCCATCCGCTGCCTCGCGAAGTACCTGCGGGCGGAACACCCCGCGATGAAGGCAGTCGCGTTCGTGGGAGCCAGGACCGCCGCGGCCATGCCCTTCGAAGGATTGCCGAGCGAGATCCCCGCCGGGGTCGATTCCTGCATCCCAGCCTTTGCGAAATTCGGGATACCGTCGGCGGTGGCGACCGACGACGGTTCCGCCGGCTATCGAGGATTCGTCACCGAGCGTCTGGCCAAGTGGCTCGACGAGCAGAAGGACTGGTCGGCGCAAGGGACAATCATCTATGCGTGTGGCCCCGAACCCATGTTGGCCGCCGTCGCCCGCATCGCAGGCGAGCGAGGCATCGACTGCCGAGTGAGCATGGAACGCCGGATGGCCTGCGGCATCGGCCTGTGCCAGAGCTGCGCAATCGAGTGCCGGGTCGAGGGCTCACAGGAGACCGTGTACAAACTCTGTTGCCAGGACGGCCCGGTCTTCGACGCACAAATGGTCGTCTTCGGCGAATAGTGATCACGTGCCTCTTCTTGCGGCAGTCGCGAGATGATATACTGAGATGGAACAGCAGGTTTGGGACCAGATCGCCAAGACTGCAGGAGTTGCACATGAGCTCGATAACAATTGACAGCAGCCAGTTGAAGACATTGCTGAAACAGGCCTTGATCGAGCTGTTACAGGAAAAGGACGAGACTCTGTACGGCGCACTGGCCGAACTCGTTGAAGAGGTTGGACTGGTCAGAGCCATCCAGGAGGGTCGGGATAGCGAAACGGTCGATAGGGAAAAAGTGTTTAAGGCCTTGGAGCGAGAGTCTTGAGGACCGCGTTCAAGAGGACGTTTCTGAAAGATGTGGAGGCCCTTGGGGACGCCGCGACGAGGCAACGAATCAGGGAAGTCATCACGCAAGTGGAATCCGCGGCGAAGCTTCAGGATATCCAAGGGGTCAAGAGGCTGAAAGGCGACGACCACTGCTATCGCATCAGGATAGGCGACTATCGTCTCGGCCTTCTCATCGAGGAGGGAACAGCCGTCTTCGTCCGGTGTCTGCATCGACGTGACATCTATCGGTACTTCCCATAGTCTGGTGTTCGAGGAACCTGTGACGAAGACAGCAGTGGACATTTCGGTGGATTTTGCGGGGCTTCGGCTGAAGAACCCGGTCTTCACCGCTTCCGGCACGTGCGGATACTGCGACGAGCTGGCGGACTTCATGGACGTCAGCGCGCTCGGCGGCTTCATCACCAAGAGCATCACGCTCAAGCCGCGCAAAGGCAATCGCACGCCGCGGATCGTCGAGACCGACGCGGGCATGCTCAACGCCATCGGCCTGGCGAACGTCGGGCTGGACCGCTTCCTCTCGGAGAAGCTGCCGATCATCGGGAAGATGACCGTGCCGGTGTTCGTCAACGTCGCAGGCGAGCGGATTGAGGAGTATGTCGCGGTCACCGAGCGACTGGCCCAGGAGAAGGCCATCGCGGGATTCGAGCTGAACATCAGTTGCCCGAACGTCGCCAAAGGGGGGATCAGCTTCGGGCGGGACCCCGCCCAGGTCGCGGAGATCACGTCGGTCGTGCGGAAGGCCGCGGGCGACAAGGTGCTCATCGTCAAACTCTCGCCCAACGTGACGGACATCAGCACGCTCGCACGTGCGGCCGTCGATGCGGGGGCCAACGCCCTGAGCCTGATCAACACCTTCACCGCGATGGTGATCGACATCGAGACGCGAAGGCCCGTTCTGGCGAATCGCACGGGAGGCCTCTCCGGCCCGGCGATCAAGCCCATCGCGGTCTACCTGGTGAACAAGGTGTACAATGAGGTGGCGAAGCAGGCGGGCATCCCGATCCTCGGCCTGGGCGGCATCCGCTCCGCCTCCGACGCCATCGAGTTCCTCATCGCGGGGGCGTCGGCAGTCGCGGTGGGCACGGCGAGCTTCATCCAGCCCGACGCCGCGATCCGAGTCATCGACGGCATTCGCGACTACTGCGCCAGGCACGACATCGCGAAGCTTTGCGACCTCGTCGGCTCGCTCTCGTAGCACGGCCATCCTGGGCGTGGTTCTCGCGGGCGTGTCGCCCACGGATTCAGGATCACGGGCAAGATGCCCGTGCTACGGTCAATCGTAAACAGGAAATCGTCAATTCAAAGGGTTTCACGGATGAGACGCCGGGACTTTCTCAAGACGGTCGGTTGCGGGACGGCAGCCCTGCTGTCCGGCTGCGTAACCGAGACTACAACGACGACGAGGAGGGCGACGCCTCGCACTCGCAAGCGGAAGAAGAAGTCGCCGGCAAACGCCCCCGCGTCGAGACCGCCCAACATCCTCTGGCTAATCTCGGAGGACACCTGCCCGGACATGGGCTGCTACGGCAACCCGTTGGTCAGGACGCCCAACATCGACAGGCTGGCAGCCGAGGGGGCGAGGTTTACGAACGCCTTCGCCACCGCGCCGGTCTGCTCGGCTTCGCGCTCGTGCTTCATGACCGGCATGTACCAGACGAGCATCGGCGCGCACAACCACCGCAGCCACCGCGCGGACGGGTACATGCTCCCGGCGCCCGCAGCAGTCATCACGGAGTACTTCCGGCGGGCGGGCTACTTCACCTGCAACTGCGAGGGCCTGAGCTACAAGAAGCCAGGCAAGACCGACTGGAATTTCACCCCCGCAGCGCCGGCCTTCGACGGCACCGACTGGTCCCAGCGCAAGGCCGGACAGCCGTTCTTCGCCCAGATCAACTTCAACATGACGCACCGGACCTTCCAGCGGGACAAAGCCAATCCCATCGATCCCGCGAAGGTCGAGCTGCCCCCCTGCTATCCGGATCACCCGCTCGCCCGACGGGACTGGGCCAACTACCTCGAATCGATACAGGTTCTCGACTCGGAGATCGGCGTCGCGTTGCAGTGGCTCCAGAAGGAAGGCGAGCTGGACAACACGATCATCGCGTACTTTGCCGACAACGGGCAACCTCACGTCCGCGGCAAACAGTGGCTCTACGAGAGCGGCATTCACGTCCCCCTGATCGTTCGCTGGCCCGGCCGAGTCCAGGCCGGAACCGTCGTGGATGATCTCGTCAGCACGGTCGATCTGGCGCCGACGTTCCTGACGGCCATCGGCGTCGAGCCGCCGAAACACCTGCAGGGCTACAACATCCTCGGCGAGAAGAAGCGAACTCGCGAGTACGTCTTCGCCGCCCGCGACCGCTGCGACGGGACGGTGGACCATATCCGCTGCGTTCGCTCGAAACCGTACAAGTACATCCGCAACTACTATCCGGATCGGCCTTACACCCAGTTCAACGCCTACAAGAAACTCCAGTACCCCGTGTTGACGCTGATGCAGGTCCTGTACAAGGAAGGTAAGCTCACGCCGGACCAGGCCAAGTTCATGGGGCCCCGTCGGCCCGAGGAGCTCTACGACTTGCAGGAAGACCCGCACGAGCTGCGGAACCTCGCCGAGAACACCCAGTACGCGAAAGTCCTGCGGGAGCACAGGCGAAAGCTCGATGAGTGGATCAAGGTCACCGGCGACCAAGGCGAGACGCCGGAAGACCCGAAGGTCGTCGAGCGGGAGCAGAACCAGATGGCCAAGAATTTCGTTGAGTCCATGGAAAAGAGAGACCTCTCCCCCACCATCTCCGACGAGGGCTACCTCAAGTGGTGGGAGCAGAAACTGCTCGGCTGAGCCCAACCACAACTCAGCAGGATAGGGGACGAACAAGATCGAGCCTGCATCCCCAGGCCGGCACGCCCAGGCGATTCCTACCGATCTCGCACCGGATGGACTTGCGCCCCGCGGAGAACCGGTCCCATCTCTCCTGTCGAACGTCCGGAATAACCTGCCACCGAGGCCGAAGGCCGAGGGAACTTGGGCACGCCGCGTGCCCAAGTGGTCAGGTTGATTCCGTGGCTAGGGACTCTATTTCCAGACACCATCGCCTCGTGCCGATGGTTCGATATAGTTGAACCTACCGTTCCTGAAGGGGTAGTCTATGTGAGGCGTTTCGAAGGCGGAATAATGATAGTAGACACTCGCAACAATCTCGTCACCTTTGGCCGATAGCGTGACGAGGGAGCCATGGAATTCGCCAACCAGGGAATAGGCGTCAGCGTTGCGAAGAAGTATATACATAGGACCATTTTGGCCGCGAACGCCCATGGTCTTTCCGGGGCGTATGAAGTCAAAGGTGACGATCGAAAACTCCTTGCCTGAGACGACCTCCTTCGAGACCCGTGAAGACTGACGGGCGATTTCTCTGTTGGCATCCGAACTAGTGATGAGATTTCTGAATAGCATGAAGTCGTACGCCGACTCTAAGGAGTCGAAGGCATGGACCTTCGAAACCGGCCGAACCGACACGCAACCAGCGCATGACGAACAAAGGACGATGATAGATGTCGTAATGAATCTCATGTTCTTTCTGTCCCTAACGTGATGGTCACGGGCGGCGGTTTTTTGCCGTCCCGTGCACTAACTGGTTCGGCCTCGGTTGAGTGCTTATCTGGCAGCGATCAGCCGCCGTAGAAGGTCGCCAACGCTGTCCCAACTCTGATTCCTCGGATGATCTTTTAGGTAGAGTGTCGGAGTTTGCCAGATGAAAGTAAGGCACGGCTTTGCAACAATATAGGCCGAATGTCGCCTGAATTTGCTGTTGTAGAATTCGATGTCTTTCTTCCATTTCTCATCCGAATCTGACTCACGATGGCTGTGCCCGATCATCGGCAGGTGATAGTGGGCAGCATCGAAGGGATCGGCGCACGGCGAAGCGGGGTTCGGCTGGTACGCATCCCCCAGGCAGTTACGACGGGTGGACTTCGCCTGCCGGAGATTGCGGGGTAGTTCGTCCCAAAGCTCAGCAGCAGTCGGGTAGGCTCGTTCGACTTGTGCGAGGTAGAACAGCCACGTCCGATCACAACATTGAGGACTTGTGAAGCCTGCCAGCCACCAATCCTGCCACTCGTCAGGGTTCTTCTTCTCCGCTCGGATTTGGTGGGCACAGGTACAGAGAGTCAGGCAACCGCCCTGGAAGTTCGGCCCCGATCCGTAATGTTCAAACTGGCCCCGGTCGTCCCGACAGACCGAAGTCATTTTGTACGACCGAACCTTCACCAGACGCCCTCCGATGCAGTCGCCTAAATCGGGTCTGCGAAGATCCAGGTTCTTGAACAAGGTGCCTTCCGTCGGGAACGGCTGAACCTGCATGGAGTTTTTTGGGGTGCAGGTTGAGCGCTCGTTGGTCTTCTTGGACGGTCGCAAGACGGCATCGCCGCAACAGTGCAAGTCATGGGTTAACCTTTCGTCTCTTCTGCATTCCACGGCCGAACAATAATTCGATGGATCCGCATAAGATGCGGCGAAGTCCGTTTCGGTCCGTATAAGACGCCTTCGGCTGTCCTCCCAGAGACACGATAAAACCCGTTAGTTCAAGGACTTGCGGTGGACTCAGGCATTTATGTCGTCCTGTTATGCGGATCGACATAAGAACCTCCTGATTAAGACCCGTGCGCCGACTATAAGGCCTGGACCCTCCCGCAACCGATCCAGCAGCCTGGGCGCACGTGCTGTAGGGGCGTCCATGGCTACTTCTGGGGCAACCGCCTGCACCACCGGTGCTCCGCTCAGACCATCTGCCTTGCGGACTCCCAACATCCTGGTCTTCTTCACGCACGGCGACGATTGTAGCGTGTCCATGAGGGGAAGGCAAGACGGACAGCGAAGAGAATTGCCTCTCCTGGGGCGGCGGCTGCAATACGGCGGCAGGAGTTGTACAAATTGTGGCCGATTTTCGATTTTCATGCAACACACACGCATTCTTAAGCGTCCCATTATGAGCGATGCATCGGCGGCCGGCCCAGCGACCCGGAGGGACCGCCAGGGCCCTTAGGGCACGGGCACAAGCTGGATTGGGGTATCTGGGCGGCAACGGCACGACATCTTGTCTTCCAGCTTCTTGAGACAATGAACCGCAAAAATCAGACTGATAAAGTGGGAATTTGTGCTTCCTTTCGCACTATCCGGGCTCTTCGTCGTTCACAACCAGCCGAGCTCGCGAAATTGGGTTCGTCTCGCACAGTTGGCCTCTGGGCCTGGGCCGGGCTTTGCGAAATTGGCTTCGTTTTGCACAATCGGGCTTTGGCCACGGCGGGGCGGCCGGGTCGGGAGCATGGCTGCGCAAAACAAAGCCAATTGGCCCTGGACCAAGTGGCACGCGGGCCGGCGCAGGGACTGCGACCGGCGCGAATTCCGCGAAACGAACCCAATTCCCCCGGGCGTGATACCCATCCTTCCACTATGCTATCACCTTCCTTAGTCGAGCCGGGAGTTCATCGTGCGAAACGAAGCCAATTCCCGCTCTTGGGGCCACGGCGCCGGATCCTGTGTCCGCCGCCGCAGGCCGGCCGCACCCTCTCCTGCTCTGACCCGGCGACGGCAGACGGCAGGCCGGGCCGAGATTGAAATTGATGTTCCACAGGTAATGGCGTATTCTGGGCATGTTATGAGATCGGCAAGAGACAATAGGAACCGGCCATCCGTAAATCGTGGGAGGGTCGGCCTGCCAAACCCGGCGTATCGCGTTCGGGGGCCCCAAGCACGAATCCCAAGTCAATTCCGATTCCAAGATCCAAGACTCAAGACGGAGCATTCGATGGGCGCGTTCTCGGTCGCATTAATCCTATTGATCGGCATGTTGCCAAGCGCGGCCCAGGCGGCGGCTGAGCGCATGACCTACGCACAGGCTCAGGCCAGGATTCGCGAACGACGCCTGCCCGACTTCTGGGTCGGCGACGTGCGGGGCCTGGCCGCTCGATTCGAGAGCCTTCGACGCGGCCGAGCCACCCTGCTCTGCGTCACGCCGGGCGGCCGGCCGATGCACCTGATCGCGTATGGTGAGAAGGAGGTGGCCCCCCATCGGGCGAACTACAACTCGGCCATCGGGGCACACGAACCCTCGGCCTACATGGTCAAGGCGGCCCGCACAAAGCCCGTCGTCCTTTTCATCGGCCCGGTGCACGGCCACGAGGTCGAGGCGCTCGCCGGACTGGTGAACCTGATCCAGATCATGGAGACAGGCAAGGACCTCCGAGGGCGAGACCAGACCACACTGCGGCAGCTCGGCGACCGGTGCCGGCTCCTGATCGTGCCGGCGGGGAACCCGGACGGCACCGCTCGATTCGAGCCGCGGGCCCTCCAGGGAATGGACGGGAACGACCTGCGGTTCTGGGGCCAGGGGACATGGAAGGACGGCACGCTCTGCGGCTGGCCCGACTGTAAGCGACAGCACCCAATGGCCGGCGGCAACATCGGCTTCCTCGGCTGTTACTTCGACGATGCCGGCATCAACCCGATGCACGACGAGTTCTTTGCACCGATGGCCACGGAGGCACCCGCGATTCTGAAAGTCGCCCGTGATGAGGGGCCCGACCTGATCGTCTCGCTGCACAGCCACGAATCGACTCCCGCCTTGTTGCGTCCGGCCTATGTCCCCCTGGAGGTCCAGCAGGACATCCGTTCGCTGGCGGAGAGATTCTATGCGCTGCTGGACAGGCGGAATCTGCCTCACGACAGCCCCTTCGAGGCACGTCCCGAAAGCGGCAGGAATCCCAGTTCGTTCAATCTGACCAGTGCGTTATTCCACGTCTGTGGAGCGGGCAGCTTCACCTTCGAGTGCCCTCACGGCCTGACCCACGGCTGCCGAGTCACGCTCGAACAAATCCTCGATATCCAACTGACCCTCTACGAGGCCATGCTGCGACATGAACTGGACAAGAAGAACTGATTGGGGACGCGCCGCCTTGATTCTCTCCCTGGCCTTGGCATGTGCGGCAAGCGGAGAGCCGTTGAAGCTGGATGAGCGGCCGGCCGAGCCGGGCATGTGGGGCTACCGGCCGCAGGCAGGGGCCGTCTCACAGACCGACCCGCCGAGCTTCAGTTGGCGACCACAGCAGGGATTGAAGTGGGAATTGCAGTGCGCCCGCGACGCGGATTTCGCCGAGATGGTCTATGGAGCAGCGGAAATCGAGTTCAGCGTGTACTGCCCGTCGAAGACGCTTGGGCCGGGCCGCTATGTGTGGCGCTATCGGGGGAAGGACGCTGCAGGCCGCCTGACCGCATGGAGCAAGACGCGAGGATTCACCATTGCCGATGATGCGGTGCAGATGCCGCTGCCCGAGCGGAGCGAGCTGATCGCGAGAATCCCCAAGACCCATCCCCGCCTGTTTCTGCGTCCCGAGAACCTGGACCGCCTGCGGGAACTGGCTCGCGGCGAGTTGAAGAGCCAGTATGCTTCTCTCGTGAAGGACTGTGACAGGATTCTGGCGAATCCGCCCTCGACACAGGAGCCGCCGAGGTATCCGCCGGGGATGGAAACCAAGAGCGAGGAGTGGCGCACGATCTGGTGGGGCAATCGTGAGTACACGATCAAGGCGCTGGACAGCGCCGCGACGCTCGCCTTCACTCGACTGCTCGGCGGCCCGGAGAAGTACGGCCAGGAGGCCCGCCGAATCCTCCTGGAATGCGCCAGGTGGGATCCCAAGGGCAGCACCGGCTATCGTTACAACGACGAGGCCGGCATGCCGTACAACTACTACTTCGCGCGGACTTACACCTTCGTCAACGATCTGCTCACGCAAGAGGAGAAGACCATCTGCCGGCAGGTAATGAAGATCCGCGGCGACGAGATGTACAGCCATCTGTGCCCGAGACACCTGTGGCAACCCTACGCGAGCCACTCGAATCGGGCGTGGCACTTCCTGGGCGAGGTGGGCATCGCCTTCCTGGGCGAGGTGGAGGGGGCCGAGGATTGGGTGTGGTTCGCGACGAACGTCTTCTTCAACGTCTATCCCGTCTGGAGCGACGAGGACGGCGGCTGGCACGAGGGCTCCTCCTACTGGGCCAGCTACCTGACTCGCTTCACATGGTGGGCCGATGTCATGCGGGAGGCGATGGGCATCGACGTGTACAGGAAGCCGTTCTTCGCGAACGCGGGCTACTACGCGATGTACCTGATGCCGCCGGGCAAAGAAGGCGGCGGCTTCGGCGACCTGACCGCAAACAAGACCGCCAAATCCAGTGTCCCGCTGATGAGCATTCTGGCCGCCCAGGCCCAGAATCCGTACTGGCAGTGGTATGTCGAGCAGCAAGGCGGCCCGGTCTCCACGGGTGGTTACATCGGCTTCATCCGAGGGCAACTGCCCAAAGTGCCGCCGAAGGCCCCGGACGATCTGCCCGCTTCTCGTCTCTTCGAGGGCACCGGCCAGGCCTATCTCAACACGAACATAACGAACGCCGACGACAGCGTGCAGGTGGTGTTCAAATCGAGCCCCTTCGGCACGCAATCGCACGGCTACGAGTCGAACAACTCCTTCCTGCTCTGGGCCTATGGCCAGCGCCTTCTGATCCGCTCGGGCTACCGCGACATCTACGGCAGCGACCATCACCAGAATTGGATGTGGACCACTCGCTCGACAAACTGCATCACGATCAACGGCCAGAACCAGAAGAAGCACACGGTGCAGGCCCAAGGCAAGATCACGGCGTTCTTGACCACCCCCCAGGTGGACGCAGTCATCGGCGATGCAAGCGACTCCTACGGCCCGCCGGTCGAGCAGTATAAGCGGGCGATCCTGTTCGTCAAGCCGGACCTCATCGTAGTCTACGACCGCCTGAGGACGAGCGAGCCCGCGATCTACGAGTACTGGCTCCACGCGATCAACAAGTTCACGATCGGCGACCAACAGAACATCACAATGCAAAATGGCGACGTAGCCTGTGACATCGCCTTCCTGACGCCACAGAACCTCGCCTTCGAGCAGACCAACGAATACGACCCCAACCCCCGCGAGCGCATCAAGCTCCGCGAATGGCACCTGACCGCCAAGACGAGCGAGAAGCGGCCCGTCATGGAATTCGTCACAGTCTATCGACCTCACAAAGCCAAGGACAAGGTCGAAATCCAAGCCATACTGGAGCCGTCGTTGGCCGGCGACAAGTTGAGAGTCACCCTATCCGATGGCGAAGTGACCGCCTTGTTCCGGACAAGCGATACCCTCTCCATCAAGCTCTGGCTTGAGCATTCGGGGTCCACTGCCCAGATCATCGAGGTTGCCGAGAACAGCCTGCGACGATGAGTACGCGATGAACGCTGGAGGGACATCTATGCAACCGGGCTGGCACATTCGCGGTTTCACTCGATAGACCGATCGGGATCTACCCATCTTCCGGCCTGAACGACTCTGACCAGATGCTTCACCGTGATGGTTCCATTTCCCCATCTCCCATGTGCCAAGCCACGATACAGGAAGAACAGGGGCGAGAGCATATGGAGCTCTTCCCTGAAGTGGCGAGGGAAATCGAGGCCGGAGAAGTCGGTGCCGAACTCGTCCCGCAACGCAAGGAACAGATCATCAACATCGTCGCCATCAACGCCGAGATCCTGACGCAGCCTCGCGGAGAGACCGATCTTCTCAGACGCAACCCCTGTGACCTCCCCGACGATCTTGCAGACCCGCCGAGCCACATCGGCACTCAATGCAGCATTCTCCACTGGAATGGCCCCCCTACAACCGCAGCATCTTGCGGACTTGGTTGTACGGCTCCTCGATGATGGCCCTGGCCTGCGGGATCAAGGCGGCCCAGTGGCTCTCCACTCGCTGACAGAGCCAGTCCCTGCCCTCGGCAAAGCCGAAACGCCGGACCTGGAACACGTAGTAGAACCAGTAGGCCGGCTTGACGATCTGCGACATCGCATCCGCGTTCGACACGCACACTTCCTCGATCGGCCCATTGCCAATCTGCACGGGCACAGAGTGCGACGCGATGCACGCTGCCACGCGCTCGATCCGCGCCGAGGGACAGCCATGCTCCGACAGCAGTCTCCGAGCGATCTCGGCGCTCGCGGCGGGATGTCTCGGCAGGACCGCGAAATTCTGGATCGCAGACAGATCGTGCAACCAGCCCGCCAGTTCGACGATCTCCAGGTCGGCCCCCAGGATCTGTCCCAACTGTCTGGCGTACCCGACCACGACCGCCAAATGCTCGTCGAAGAACGCTGGACCGAAGGCGTTCTTGTTGCTGTTGCACTCCCCTGCCACGTACTTCTTCATCGCCTGAACGATCATCTCGTCATCCTCGGCCCTTCTTGAAACCGGTCATAAGGAACACGGTGAACCGGCGCAACTGCCCGTCGCGGGCGGGTTTGGTCACTTCCGCCACCGTGGTGTCCCCGACCTCCTCAAATCCCGCGGCGGCTTCTTTGTCGAAATCGCGTTGTTCCGCGCTCATCGTGAATCTCCTGGGTCCGATTGTAGCGGGTCGGGCCGGTCCGGACAAAAAGAAACCTCTGCCTCGTGGGACTTCATCGGTCCACGAGGCAGAGGTCGTGTTCTCACAACGGCGCGTCTGCCGACGATTTGTGCCTGGCGTCACCCGACGGGGCGCTAGGGGCCGCTTCGGTCCATCGACGCCCCCCGCGCCTCGCTGACAAACCGCAGCAGCATATTCATCTTGCTCCTGACCTTGACCTTACGGTAGATATTGCGGATGTGGGCCTTGACCGTCCCGGGCTGGATGCGGAGCCGTCTGGCGATGCTGCCCTGCCGCAACCCCTGACAAACCAGGTCGGCGATTTGCACCTCCCTCGGCGTCAGCTCGTACCGACGGGAAAGGAACCGCCAGTGGGCGCGATCGAGCAGCATCAGGGACCGCCCCCCGTCCGACATCTCGGCCCGCGCAGCCGCGTCACCCAGCGGATGGTCCGGTCTGGCCATGTCTATCGGCCCTTCTGCAACTGGTCGAGGAGAAGTTTTGCCTGCGTCCAATCATCGCTGCCTGCGATTCCCACGAAGCCTTGCGGGTCGAACCGCGTCTTCAACTGGGCCATGTCCTCCTCCAGCTTCAGTGCGTCCCGGAGCACCTTCATGGCGTGGGTCTTGCGTCCGGCGTCGGCATGATCTCTCGCCACCTGGACGTTCTTGCGGTTCAGGGCCATCGCCTGCCTGAGGTGTTCCAGCGCTTCGGTCTTGCGGTTCATGTCGGCCAGCGCACGAGCCAGATGGAATCGCGTGGCTGCCGATTGGGGAGCGCCCGCAGGAAACAGCTCGATGCACTTGGTGAGGTCCCTGACCGCCATGTCCAGATTGCCGGAGCAGTAATGCGCCACGCCCCGCGTGTCCAGGAGGTCCATGTAGTCCGGCATGAGATCGAGCCCGCGGTTGCTCAGTTCAACGGCCTCCTTGAGCGCCTCCGGCGAAGGCGAAGGCTGATCGCACAGGATCCACGCCAGGTTGTTGATGGCGACCACGTTGTTCGGGTCCACCGCCAGGATTCGACGGTTGAGCCGACTGGCCTCGTCGTTCCGTCCGGCGTCCTGCACCAGCATGGACAACAAGACCAGCGTAGGCACCGCGTCGGGACTGGCATCCAGGATCATCCGCAACTGATCCTCCGCCATCTGAAGGGCCTGCTTGTCCCCGCTGCCGGCCAGAATGCGGGCGACATTGGTTGCCGTCTCGGCATCCTTGGGATTGGCGGTCCGCCAGCGATTGACCAGGTCGTTGACCTCCGTCCACCGTCGCTGCTTTCGGAGCAGACCCGCCAGGGTCATCACCGGGACCGGATCGTTCGGATCGGCGGTGATCAGCGTGTCGAACATCCCCTTGGCTTCTTCCTCCTGTTCGTTGCTGTACAGGGCGGCCGCCAGAGCAATCTCACACCGGCGCCGGGCGGCGCCGGTGTAGCTCGGCAGCTTCTGCTCGAGCAGCTTGACCGCTTTCTCCGGATGCTGGTCACGGGCGTATGCGTCAGCCCACTCGATGACAATCCCCACATCATCCGGATACTCCCGGGCCAGTCCGGGCAGCGTCGTCTCCGCCGCCAGTCCGGGGGTCAGTCTCTTCTCCGCGATCGCCTTGAGCAAGAGCAGGTCTTTGTTCTTGTCGTTGTGCGCCAGGCCTCGCGTCGTGATGTCCACCGCCCGGCCCAGTTCCTCCTGCTGCAATTCGAGCTGGGCGGCCAGCGTCCAGGCATCCACGTACTTTGGATGGTCGCTCGTGATCTGTTGCAGAAGGACGCGAGCCTCCTCGACGGCCGGACCGGTGGCCCGTTCCTTCAGGAGTTCCGCTTTCAACAGGCTGAATTCGGGATCCGCCTTGCTCTGCGGGTCCGTCCGGGCCTGGTCCAGGAGGGCTTCCGCCTCGCGCCAGAGCGACTCCTTGCGGGAGGCAATGAGCAGCTTGACCGTCAGTTTCTGCACCGCCAGCTTCTGTGCCGGGGACCGGCTTTCCACCAGCCTCTGCGCCCGACGGACGTCCGAGATGGCCTCCGCAAGCCGGTTCAGAGAACCGTACACGCGAGCACGGGCAACCAGGTTGTCCGGATTGTCAGGCTCCACGGCGATGGCCTGCCCCAGATCCGCAATCGCTTTCTCGTTCTCCCTCAGAGCAAGGTACACTTCCGCTCGCAACATGAAGACGGCCGCGGTCTTGAGCTTGTCGACCAGGTCATTGCAGATGTCGATCGCCTTGTCGGGTTTCCCCTGTTGAATGCAGAGCTGAATCTGCGCACGGGACACCTGGATCATCTCGGGGTGTTTCGCCTTCAGATCGGTCAGAACCGCCTCGGCCTGGGCCAGCTCGTTGTTGAGCATGAGGGCCCGGGCGTAAGACAACTGGAGCATGACATCGTTCGGATCCTGCTGAATCAGCTCCTGGAGCGTCTGGGCGGCGGAATTCGGGTCGTCATGGCGAAGATCGTTGTCCACCCGCAGCCGCTGCAACGCCGGATTGAGGAGATGCTGCTTTTCGGCCTTGTCCAGATACTCCTGGGCCTCGCTGAACTCCCCGACCTTGTGCAACGCACTGATCAGACGGACAAGCACCGCAGCATTGCCCGGCGCCCGGTCGTGGGCCTCGCGATACATCGTCAGGGCCAACTGCTGCTCGCCGGCCGTCTCGCAGACACCCGCCAGGAGCAGCCGGCTCGCCTGATCTTCCGGATTCGCAAGCAGGTTCTCCTGCAGGAGTCTGGTGATCTGGGCATAGGCAGGCAGAGCGCGAAGCCTGACCGGATTGCCAGCAGTGGCCTCCTTGAGGGCCTCCTGCCAGTCCCGATCCTGACTGCGCACCAGCAGACTGGCCTGCTCGAATCGCCAGGCCGAGCCTTTCTCGCCTTCGAGCTTCTTGATCTCGTCGATGAGCTGCTGAGACCTCTTCGGATCCTGCTTCACCGATTCGCAGCTCAGCAGCAGACGTCTGGGCTGGATGTCACTCGGGTACTGCGCCGCCAGTTCCGTCAGTTGCTGGCAGTACTTCTCGCTCTCCTGCCATCGGAGATAGAACTCGGCGAGCAGCAGGCTGAGGTCGCGACGGGCCAGCGACTCCGGGATCCGCGCCAGGGCGTCCTTGAGCACGGATTCGCATTCCTGCCTGCGATTCTGTCGGTCCAAGAAGAGGGCAAACCCTCGAACCGCATCGAGACTCTGTGGAGACTGGGAGATCGCGGTCTCGAACGCGGTTCGGGCCTCAGCGTCCTTGCCCTGGGCCACACACAGTTCCGCACGAAGCAGCGGAAGTCTGGCATCGGACGAGTTCCCGGCCTCGAGTCCGGCCAGAAGGCTGTCCGCTTCGCTCAGCTTCCCGTGCATCATGGCGATCTGAATCCGCAGGAGCCGGACATCGAGGTCTCCGTTCCTGGCCTTGTCAAGTTCCACCGCCTGGGCTTCGAGATCGGTCCAAGCCTCCTCTCTCGTCTGGGGCGCGCCGCTGGCGGCCAGGATGTAGGCCTGGGCCCGCAAAGCCAGCAGCATGGCATCCGACACCATGCCGGGATCGTCCCGGGCAATCTCGCGGATCTGGCTGGTCGTCTCCTGCACCCTGGGCCAGTCCCTCATCATCGCGTACAACTGCGCCAGACGCATCCGACTGACAGCATCCCGCGGATACCTGGAAAGGAGGATCTGAAGCTGCGTGACGGCCGACTGGTTGTCGCCCAGACGGGAGAAGGCCCCAACCATCGCCCGGTGGGCCATCTCGGCCGCCTGGGTCCAGTTCTTCGACAACGAGACGGCTCGTTGCCAGTGGGTGACCGCATCCCAGAGACGACCCAGCTTCTCCGCCTTAAGTCCTTCCAGATAGGCGACGGTCGGCGGTTCGATCTCCCTGTTTCGCAGGCGAGAGAGGTAGTCGTCGATCACGGCCTGATCGGTGAGTTCGTACCCCCCTGAGCTGTTCGTGGTCACATCGCTCGAGACAATCAGCAGGTGTGCAGCCACCGGCATGAAATCCCAGGCCTCCAAGCCCAGAGCTTTCATACCCTCTGCGGCCACCCGGCGCATCTCTTCCTTCGATCTGGCCTTGAAGGCGACGTCCGCCCAGGCGCCCCAGAGGCCGAGTTCGGTCGGATGGCTCGCCTGCAAGGCTTGAAGCTGCTCGCGAGCCTTGTCCAGGAGGTCGTGACCGATGAGCCCGGAGATCACACGAAGGCGGGCCGACGAATCCGACAGATCGCACGTCAGCGCGCGATTCAGATCGGCCGCAGCCTGCTCCTTGTTGTTGTGCCGGGTGTGGTAGCTTGCCCTCACGGCGTAAGCCATTGCCAGATCGGGGTTCTTAGACACCGCCTCGTCGATCCAGGCCTGCGGTTCCCCCGCCGCGCCCGGCGCGGCTTCCGCCACGGCAGCCAGCAACTCATAGGCCAGAACGTCGGTCGGATTCGCCGCGATCACTTTCTTCAGTTCCTCCGCCGCAGGGCCGAACTTGCTCTGGTAGTACAGCGATTGCGCCAGCATGCGACGCAGGGCGGGGTCCTCTTGTCGTTGCAGGGCGGGGTCCTCTTGTCGTTCGAGATGGCGCCGCGCGATCAGTTCCGCCTCTGTGGGCGCAAACACGTCTCGCCGCAGATACAACTCCGCAAGTCGTCTTGCCATCTCGGTGTCATCCGGGTTCAGGCGGAGCACCCGTCGATAGGCGCCGTCGGCCTGCTGCACGTTGCCCTGGGTGATGGGTCGTCGGTTGATCTGGGCCTCGGCGTACTTGACCAGAACCTCCCTGTTCTGACCATCGACTCCGAGATAGCGACCGAACAGCTCCGCCGCCTGGTCCCATCTCCTTTCCTCGTAGGCCTTCTGGGCTTGCGGAAGCGACTGACCAGCCCGGGCGTTCTTCTGCCAGCGATGCAGCACAACGGCCGCCGCAGCGAAGACCACCGCCGCCACGACCAGGACAATCGCCAGTTTCCAGTTGAAGTATCTCTTTGCCATTGACCCGCCCTTTCCAACTTCCCTGCGAGGCATTCGCACATCTGCCGAGAGGGTCCGCGTTCAGGACCCGACAGACCCGAACTCGGGTCCGGCAGGATGCCCGCGTCTTCCTCTCAGAACTGATTCACGAAATTTTCCACCATCCGTCGGAACGTCCGCCAGCAGATCCACAGATCCAGTCCCGGCGAGAGGTCCCGAACGTACTGCGTATCGTAGTGAATCCACTCCTGGAAATCCTTGTGTTCCGCGCGGGTTCGACGGACCTGCCACAGACCGGTGATGCCTGGGCGGACCGAAAGCCTCGCATCCCGCCACATGGGACACAGCGTGTTCTCCGATTCCGGCGAGGGACGGGGACCCACCATGCTCATCTGCCCGCACAACACATTGAAGAACTGCGGGATCTCGTCCAGGTAAGTCTCCCGGAGGAACCGGCCGACCGTCGTGATGCGGGGGTCGTCGGCCATCTTGAACTGAGGACCGTCCACCTCGCAGACAAATCGCAGCTTCTCCTGGATCTTGTCGGCGCCCTGCCGCATCGTGCGGAACTTGATGCAGCCGAACATGCGCCCGTGGAACCCCTGACGCTTGTCTCTGAAGAAGACCGGCCCCGGCGAACTCATCCGCACCGCCAAGGCGATCACGGGGAACACGGGCGCAAACAGAACCAGCACGAACGTCGCCGCCAGCACATCCATCGCCCGTTTGAAGCACCGCACGTAAGAGAATCTCGACCAAGGCCGAAACGCGCTTTCCTGCGGGACGCAAGCCCGCGCAGGTGTGCATCGCGTTTTCCCGTCGCTCCCCGGCGGTTCCGACGTCGTAGCCAGGCGGTTTCGGACGACCCGGCCCGGATCGACGCGAACGCTCGACCCGACAATCGAAGCGTCCACCACGGCGCCCCGCCCGACGACACTGTCATCGCACAGGATGGCCGGGCCCGCCACCACGGCGCCGGGCTCGACGATCACCCGTTCTCCGACGAGCACGGGACCAATGAACCGGCGCGAGTCGCCGGCAGCACCGACCTCCCGGGGCGTCTGCACGTGGTCCAGGGCCACCTCACACACAGCCAGAATTCCCTCCTCGGATTCCAGATCAAAGGCCGTTCCGGCAACGTCCACCGCCTGCATTCTGATGCCCTGCGCGCGACACTGGTCAACCAGGGCGCTGAAACTGCCCAGCAGACTCGGCTTGACCAAGGACTCAAACACCCGCGGCCGAACGAGCAGATGATGAGGCCAGCTCGCCGGCACGGGGGTCCGCGAGACGCCATCGGCGAACAGACGTCGGAAGCCGGCTACTTCGTTGTCCGGCGTGAGACGAACTCGCTCGCGATATGCGAGCAGATCCGAGGTCGCATTCACGGCCATCACGTCGGCGTCTGTCGCCGCCGTCAGGCGCGTCAGAACCTCCAGGTCCAGGCACGTCGCGAAACGTCCTTCCGTAACGACGACCCACGGGTCGTTGCCCCGGGCGTCGTATCCACGCACACCCCCCGCTTGGAAGTGCTCGTAAGACGCGCTCGGCTGATGCCCCGCAGGCAGATCGGCACACCATGCGCCGGGAAGAATCCACTGCGACTCGGTCGAGTCCGCCCCGCCGGGTGTCCCGAGACCGCTGAGGTTTCGCCCGCAGCGCCAGAGGTGATCGACTCCCTCCCGAACCGCGCGATCCAGAGGATTCGTGGACAGAGCATACCGGAGCGGGTTCATCCTGCCGCCGGCGCTGCTTTCTGCGGATTCTCGAACGACAATCAATCGCATGGTCAGATCAGACTACGCTCCCGTCGGGCATCTGGCAGGCACAACTCACGCCTCAGGCGGGTGTTCCCCACCGCCCTGGGCCGTGGATGTCAACAGCATCTTCTTCGGTTTGCCCGCCGGGCGACCGGCCTGCGCCGCACGGGATCGGTAGTTGCAGGTGTAATTGTAGAGACCCTGATCCGCCGGAACGTTGCTCAGGACCGCTCCCAGGACTCGCGCGCGGATGCGAGCGAATCGCTCCTTGGTCTCCTTGAGATCGGGGCCCGTCGTCTGGCCGGCAAAGCTCACCAGGATGACCGCGTCGGTGAGTTTGGCCCAGACGAGGGCGTCCGGGAAGGCCAGCGTCGGCGGGCTGTCCACGATGATGTGATCGTACTCGCGCGTCAATCGCTCCATCTGATCGGCGGCCGTCGACGAAGTCAGCAACTCGTAGGCGTCCCCCAAGTAGCGGGGATTGGCAGCCAGCACATGAAGACCGCTCGTCGGCATCACGCATACGATCCCCGCGGGGTCCTCGCCCAGGAGGACGTTCTGGAGCCCGCCCTCGCAGTTCAGGATGTTGAGCATGTGCCCGATGTCGGGCTTGCGCAGGTCCCCGTCGATCAAAAGGACCTTCTTGCCCGACTTGGCCAGGCTCGTCGCCAGGTTGACCGCAAACGTCGTCTTGCCTTCGCGCATCCCGGCGCTGCTGATGACCAGACGCTTGGGCATCCCCCCATTGTACAACAACCCAAGGTTGGTCCGAATGGTCTGGTAATCCCCCGCGATCTGCTCGGCGAACAAGGCCGGCTTGATGGTCCGGGAACTCGTCGTGGTCCCCAGAATCGCCAGCTCGGTCTGACGGGTGATGTCCGACGGGGTCTGGAGCGTCTTGTCCATCTTGTCCCGCAGGAACGCCAGGCCGACGCCGCACCCCAGGGCCGCGAACACGACCACACCTGCCATCTTGGGCCGTTTGTCCTGTTCCGCCACCAGCGTGGCGTCGTATGGACCGATCACCTGAGGCGCTCGCTGCTGTTCCATCTTGATCAGGTCAATCCGCCTGACCACCTGGTCGCGCATCTCCTCCTTCAGTGCCAGATCGACGGTGAGGCCCTGGATGCCCAGCTTGCTCTTCGCGACATCCGTCAGCTTCAGATTCTGCTCCTCCAACATCTGCTTGACCTGGGCGATGCGGGCTTCAATCTGTCGGAGTTCCTCCGGCGCCAGTCTCTTCCTTTGCGCCACGACCTCATCCCGCTGCTTCTGCCAACTGTTGTCGAACTCCTGTGCCAGTGCGTCCTCGCGTTCCTTGAGCTTCTCCTTCAGTGCTTCCAGCGTGGCCTCTTTCTGTTGGAGGGCCGGGTAGGCCGGCAATTGCGTCTGGCGGGCCACGATCAAATCCCGCTCCATCGCAACCACATTGGTGGTCAGTTCCTTGACTCGGGGATCGGCGCTGACGTAGGCCATGCGAGCAGCAACCGTCTGTTCCGGCGTCATCTGGGGGCGCATATTGGGATCGAAGGTGAGGATGTCTCCCTCGAGCTGGACCCTCTGGGCCTCGAGACGGAGCAGCTCCTTCTGCAGCAGACTCAGACGGTTGAGCACCAGTTCCTGATCCAGTCGGTCGTTCGGATCGAGCACCGTCGCAGCGTTCTGCTCCGCCGCCGCTCTCATCCGATTGCGTCCTTGCTCGATCTCCTTGTTGAGTTCCCTCAACTGGTTCTCGAGCATGGCGATGCTCTGCGCATCGCCCGTCTTGGACGCCAACGTAGACCGATTCACATAGATGCGAAGGAACGTGTTGACGATAGTCTTGGCCTCATTGAGATCGTAGCCCGTCATCGTGACAGCCACGAGTTCGGTGTTCTTGAGCTGGACTGCGGCGATCTCCCTGCTGGCGATGGCCCGTCTAAGGATCTCCTCCGGCGGGACCGGGTGGCTCGGGAGGACCCGGGCGATAAGCCTCTCGATCCGGTTGCGGGGCTGGCCACTGAAGAAAGCCAGGTTCCTCGGCACCAGCTCGTCGAGGACACCCTGGAGACTGGTCGGATCCGTCATCATCAGTTGGACCTGCGTATTGACGAACAACGCGTAGTTGGTGGCTTCACCGGTCTCCAGCTTGCCCGTCAACACGCTCGGGACCGCCTGTTTGATCTTCACCGAGCCCTGCACGACGTACATCGGCTCCACCAGGAACCAGATCGCAGGCAATCCCACGGCGCAAATCACAATCGCGGTGACCAGGATGATCGGCCATCGCTTCCGCAGGCTGTCCAGCACATTCGTGGTCGGCGGCTCCTGGACCTCGGCTGGCGGCTCGCTGACCACCGGCTTCTGCTCGATCACCTGATCCAGATATTTCTCCAGGTTGTTCATAAATCAGTTCTCCCAGTACTCAAGGGTCGGGTACATGCTGAGGTTGTCGTCGCGAGACGATCGCCGGTTCAATTTCCATGGGAGGCGTGGTCAGCCGAGACAGCAGCCACAACTCCCCCACCACCATCGCCAGCGCCAGAGGCATCATGGCGTATCCGTCGCCATCGTGAATCCGGTCTCTCCATACCGTGCTCTCCACCACAGTATAGAGCAAGGCCGTCACCACCAATCGGACGGTATTGCACAGCAGTGCGATCGGGACGCTCGACAACAGAACGATCAATTTTTCCCACCACGACCGCCGTGTCAGCAGCACGACCAGTGCACTGATCACGAAGAACGCGGTGATCATCCTGAGCCCGTTGCACGCCTCCGCCACGGCCACCTTGGTCCCCTCGATGTCGATGGTGTTACCGCTGCGCACGATGTCCCAGCCGCCCAGTTCCAGACAGAAGACGGCAGAACTGGTCGCCCACCGCTGCAAAGGCAGCGAAACCGCCGCCTGAATCCGATTCGGCCAGGGCAGCATCAGGCACAGGAAGACCAGGACGGGCCACAGCTTCTTCAGGTATCCCCAGCCCATCATCAGCAGCACCAAGGCTGCGACGGACAAGACCAGAGACAACCGCTCGCCGGACCGATACATATAGTACAATCCGAGCCCCCGGCACACCTGGGCGAGAAGCAGAGCCCCGGCGCCCCAGAGCAGGGCCGGACGAAGCGTCGCCGAACCCATCTCCTGGCGACGCGACCAGACTACGTAGATGGCCAGGAAGGGAACGAGCATCCCGGAGGAGTACTCCTGGCTCGTGCGCCACTCTCGGATCAGGTCCCGCATCGTAGGCCAGTACGACCACAGCAGCGAGATCACGACAGCCGCCGCGGCCAGAATCACAGTCACTCCTGCCCGCGGAAGCCCCGATCCCTCGCTCGATCCCCCAAGCCAACGACCCGGCAACGACCTCATGAAACGGCCAGGCCCGCCCGCGGAGCCACACGGGGACGGCCTCCCGTCCTCCGCATCGCGCCCCGAGAATGCCGAGGACACAGCACGACCGATCACGCCCGCACCATCCAGCACCTTCACGCGGAAACCCAGGATCGATTCGCGAATCTCGCAACTCCTGCCCACAGAAACCCCCGTCCACAAAGCACTTCGAACTACGACGCTCTTCTCGCCCACGACAACACCCGGCCCGAGAATAGCAGGGCCGATCACAACAGCATCCTCCCGGACCTGGGCGTGCTCCCCGATCAAGACAGGTCCGCATATCCGGGCTTGCGGATGCACCAAAGCGCCCAAGCCCACGCGTATCGGCCCGCCCTGCGAGTCGCCGCAAACGACTGAACTGGCGCCGTCAGGCTCTCCCACGGAAAGGAAGACCTCGACCG
Organism: Phycisphaerae bacterium; assembly: GCA_017993835.1. GTDB lineage: Bacteria > Planctomycetota > Phycisphaerae > Sedimentisphaerales > Anaerobacaceae > PLanc-01. The sequence goes on along the minus strand of JAGOLX010000023.1, from coordinate 56,266 downwards.
CGTCCAGATATCCCTGGCGTTCTCTGAAGTTCCCCACCGGCCGCTCCAGCACGTACGGGCGAACCACCCCGCCAGCCCGCACGACCGACGGAATCACGCCTTCCTTGATGTCCGAGTACCCCCCTGCGGGAATACGTTCGAGCACCTGCGGCCGACACACGAATATCTCCGCCGACGGGCCGAGCGATCCGTCGTCCGCCCGTCCGGGGTTGAAAACCACGGTCATCTCCGCGCCGCTGGACCGGTGCGCTTCGATCAGATCGGCCAGGGGCGGCGGCACAGCCATACTGGCGGAAAGCACTAGAATCAGTTCCCCGGGGTCGGCGGACGCCGCATCCCGCAGGCACCCTCCGGTTCCCCCCATCAGTTCCTCCGGCACGACAGTCGTCGCCAGTCGGCTGCCCCGACAGAAGGACGCCACGTCCTGTGCCATGGAGGCATCGCAACAGACGGACGCACGCGGAACCCCTTCCCTCGCAAGATGATCCAGCAGGCGCGCCAGCGCGGGCCGGTCCCCGATCGGCCACAGCGCCGCAGGCAGACGCGAAGCCAGCGGGCATCGCCCGAAGTCCCGTCCGCCGACGAGCACAATCGTGCGGAGATCAAGCTGCGACAGTGTGCTTCTACCGGTCATCCGTTGCCGTCAATCCCACTGACCCCCACGGGGCCGTTCCTGCCATCCCCACCTTGATGACAAGGGGACAGCTCATTTCCGTCGCGTGAACGAATCTCTGTGGCCGTCTACCCCCGAGGCACCCACGCCGTTTCGTGCACGAGCAACGTCGGCGCATGTGGAGAGGCTATCCTACCACGACACTCCAACCGATTCCAGTCAATTCAATTCCGTCTCGGCCCCGCCGTTGGCATCGACAGTCCGACGGCTTCGCAGCAGGGTCCGGATAAACACAGGCCCAACGAGGGCGCGCCCGTATCATCGGCCGCCTCGACGAGGGACATAATCAGCATTTCGGTTTCAGCCGGCCTCGGACCGGTCTGCGTCCAGGGGGCAAACCGTCTGCCGCAGGGGCGAAGCCGGCCGGCCTGCGGCGAAGCACTCGATCCCCGCCCGCAGGCTCCTGGTTCCGATAATGATCGGATCCGGCCTTGTGAAATCCTCGACGAACGCCGGCAGACTCTCATCCACGACAACGGAGGCCCGATGCGGCTCACCAACAGATGCCGTAGTACACCCCTTCTTGAGTTGTTCGCGGGGTGACCCGCACGAGGTCCACCACGACCTGGCCGCCCTTCACTCGGTCCACAACGCGGTCGAATTCCTCCGCCTTGTTGCCGACTACGATCACCTCCGCATGATCGAGAACCTCGTCGACGGTCTCCACCATGAGTCTCGATATGTGAGGGATGTGGTTCAGCAGGTAGTCCCGGTTGGCGCCCACCAGCTTCGCCATGCTGACGTTCCGGTCGTACACGCGAATGTCGTATCCCTTGCCCAGCAGGCACTCGATCACCGTGACCAGCGGACTCTCTCGAAGATCGTCCGTGCCGGCCTTGAAGCTGAAGCCCAGGATGCCGATCTTCTTCCTGCCAAGTTCCGTGATCATGCGCAGGCCGGTCTCGATCTGCATCTGATTGCTGTCCAGGATCGCGTTGAGAACGGGCAGATCCAGATCCAGCGTTCGGCCCTTGTAGGTCATGGCCCGGACGTCCTTGGGCAGACAGGAGCCTCCGAACGCGAAGCCCGGCTTCATGTAATAGGAGGACAGGTTGAGCTTCGTATCCCGGCAGAAGATGTCCATGACCGCATGACTGTCTATCTTCAAGGCCCGGCACACGTCCCCGATCTCGTTGGCGAAGCTCACCTTCAGGGCATGCCAGGTGTTGTCCACGTACTTGACCATTTCGCCGATCTCGATCTGCGTGCGAAACAGCGGTGCATCCAGCATGGCGTACAGCGAGGCGACCCGGCTTCCGCTCGCGGGATCGGTTTCGCCGATGACGGTCTTCGGCGGATGGTAGAAATCGTGAACTGCCGTCCCCTCCCGCAGGAACTCGGGGTTGTTGCACACGCCGAAATCCCTGCCCGCCTTCTTGCCCGAGTGCTCCTCCAGGAGCGGAATCACAACCTGGCGCATCGTCCCGGGCAACACCGTGCTCCGACAGACCACGACGTGGAACTCCTTCTTGTCACGCAGGGTCCGGCCGATTTCCTCGCAGACCCGGCGCACGTATCTCAGATCCAGGTTCCCGTTGGCCTGGCTCGGCGTCCCCACGCAGATCAGCGTCAGCTCGGAAGCCAGCACCGCCTCCTCGGCGCTCACGGTGGCCCGCAGCGCCCCCCTCGCCACGGCATCCCGGATCAGTTCCGGCGTCTCCTTCTCCACGATGGGCGACATCCCCCCGTTGATCAGATCCACCTTCGCCTTGCTGGAATCGACGCCGACCACGGTATGGCCTTCGCGGGCCAGACACGCAGCGCTCACAAGGCCGACGTACCCGACGCCGACGACACACACCCTCATGCTGTCCTCTCTATGCCCGGACAAATCAGGAGATGCACTCCAGGCTGCCGCACAAACGAGCGGCAATCACCTGGGAGATTCGCTCCGCGGCCTTGCCGTCCCATCCCCAGGGGATGCTCCCTCGCTTCCATTGCCCTGCGAGGATCTTCGCGGACTGCGAGTCGATGTCTGCCGGATTCACCAGCTCATTCGTCCCTTCGGTGATCGTGATCGGCCGTTCCGTGTTCGGGCGCAGCGTCAGACAGGGGACACCCAGGTAGGTCGTCTCTTCCTGCATCCCTCCGGAGTCCGTCAGCACGAACCGGGCATTCCGCTGGAGCACGATGAATTCGCGATACCGCGCCGGATCAACGATCTTGAGCGACGGATGGAACGATGTATTGATCCCAAATGCCTCCAGGTTCTTCCTGGTTCTCGGGTGCATCGGGAAGACCACCGCGATCTCCCGGGACAGCCGGTTCAGGCATTTCAGAATCTCATCCAGCGTCTCTTTCGTATCGACGTTCGAGGGCCTGTGGAGCGTCACCAGCACGTACCGGCCCTTCTCGACACCGAAGCGACTCAGGATCTCCTCCTGACAGCCGTCATCGATCTTGGCCAGAATGCTGACTACGGAGTCGATCATGATGTTGCCGACCTGGTGGATCTTGTCGGGCGCCACACCCTCTCGGAGCAGGTTCTCATCGCCGTCGGAGGAGGGAGTGAACAGCAGATCGGAAATGGCGTCCGTGACGCGACGGTTGATCTCCTCCGGCATCGTCTCATCAAAACTCCGCAGGCCCGCCTCCACGTGGGCCACAGGGATGAGGAGCTTCTTGGCCGTCAGACTGCACGCCACCGTCGAGTTCACGTCGCCGAACACGACCACGAGGTCGGGTTTCTCCGCTTGGAGCACTTTCTCGAACTCGACCATGATCCTGGCTGTCTGCTCGGCGTGCGAGCCGGACCCGGTGCCCAGGAAATGGTGCGGCTGAGGCAACTCCAGATCCTCGAAGAACGCCTGGGACATCGCATAGTCGTAATGTTGGCCAGTGTGGACGATCAGAGGCTCCACCATTCGCTCTTCGCTCAGGGCGAAGAACAGGGGCGCCATCTTCATGAAATTGGGTCGGGCACCGACGATCAGAAAGACCTTTGGCATGGGACACTCCTCCTCTATACCTTATACTTTGGAACTCTGTCGTGTTTCGACAGGGACCCTGCGTGTCGTGGACATCGGCTCGGCGGCCACGGAAGACACTCGTCCCAACCTGTGGCGGACGATCTCCCCAATGCTGAGCCACACGAAAACGGCGTTGGTCACCAGATAACGTTTCCACATACGACCGGGTTCCTGCATCACCCGGTAGAGCCACTCCAAACCGCAGTTCTGCATCCACTGGGGAGCTCGCTTCGTGATGCCAGCCACGACGTCGAAACTGCCCCCCACTCCATGACAGACCGGGACCTCCATGTGCTGCCGCCATTTGCTCAGGAACACTTCCTTCTTGGGAGTTGGCACAGCGACCAGGAGGATGTCCGCACGACTGGTGCGGATCGTGTCGGCGAGAGCCTGCTCTTGTTCGCTCTTGAAGTAGCCGTCGCGATACCCGGCAATCCGCGCGCCGGGATACTTGTGCCGCACATGCTCGACGACCCGCTCCACGACCTCCTGCGTGGCTCCCAGAAAGAAGACGCCATACCCCTGACGATCCGCAAGGGCAAGCAGTTCGCTCATAATGTCGATTCCCGCTACACGCCCCGGCAATCGGCACCCGCACGCGCCGGACAGCCACACGACGGGCACCCCATCGGCAACGGTGAAGCTGGTTTCCGCCAGACTCTGCCGCAACTGGGCGTCGTGACGCGCCTTGACCAGTTTGGCCGCGTTGACCACCCCGATCAGAATGGGACTCCGTGTCCGTATGGACGAATCGCACGTTGCGATGACATCGGCCATGCTCATTTCATGAATCATGGTCCCCAACAGGTTGATGGCTTCGTATTGGCTCATAAGCTCCCCACAGTCACTTGGTTTTCCTTTGCCACGCGATTCAGGCCGACGATTCGCCCGACTTGATCACGCCGGATAAAACGGATCGCTTCGGGAGGCATCTGACGGGGCTCGCGCTTCAGATACCCATACAGGTAGCCCCCGAGACGCAGCATCCCCCCCAGCAACAGGGGAGACTCGCAGAAAGACCTCCGAAACGACTTGATCAGCATGAACAACGGGTGCGTCGCCAGACCATACTCGCATAATCCATGGCGGAATCGCGCGCGATAGATGCTCGCGGCGCCCCCCATCCCGGTCGGCCGGCGATGAATGACTTTCACCTCCGGAAACGACCAGCACTTCCAGCCGTTCATCCGCGCCATGATGCAGGCGCAAGTGTCTTCCCCCCCGTGCTTGAGCGGGACGTACCCGCCGATGGCTTCGAAGCATGCTCTGCGAAACACCTGGATCGCCTTCGGGGTGGAACGACGGTCGTTCAGGACTTTCTGCAGCTTGCCGTTCATGAGGTTCTCATAGACACCCGAAGCCACGCCCAACTTGGGATCCGCGTCGAACCGGGCGAAGATCTGTTCGTAGTAGTCGGCCGGCAACGTGATGTCCGCATCCAGCACCGCCAGGAAATCCCAGGGTTCCGACGCTACCTGCCCGACACCTTCCATAATCGCGTACACGTTGCTGGCGAAGTACGTCTGGGTCTGGTCCCGGTATCGGCGATAGTACTGGATGAACCCGTGTTTTGCAGCGTACGACTGCACGATGGCCGCCGTATCGTCGGTGGAACCGTCGTCGACGATCACCCAACGCGACGGAAGAACGGTCTGTCGGACCAGCGTCTCAATCGTGCCGGCGATGTCTTTCGCTTCATTGTACGCCGGGGTCACGATTACATAGCATCGTTTCATGGAGCTCCTCCAGAATGACGGCCGCCGACTCCGCGCCGGTTCTACACAGGCAGTGCGGCAAGTCGACAACCGTGCGGCTGGTCATACGGGCACGCACGTCGGTTCTGAATTCCAGAAGATCATGGTCGAGCGACGATCCGTCGGACTCGCCGCAGCAGACGATAGGCTCGCTCGCATCCGCGCACTGCGGCCCGTTCGAACCCCGAGGCCGCGTACTCCACGGGACCCGGAGCCGTGATATCCTGCCCCCCCAGGCCGCTCTTGAAATGGTAGACGCCGGGATTGCCCTCTGGATCGATTCCCCCCAGATCGTACCATCGCAGTCCCCTCTCCCGGGCGGACTGGATGGCTCGCCACTGGAGCAGATACGAGGCTTTCGCCTTGAGGCCCTCGTCGCTCGAAGCCCCCAGCAGATAGACGCTCGTATCGCCCAGGAGACTGGCGACGTGTCCCGCGACGACCGTGCCATCCACTTCGGCAAGGTTGATTTCGAATCGATCGGCCTCGGGCGCCTTCTCCTGGACGGCCAGATAGAAGGGCGGCGTCAGATCGACGGTGAACCCTTTTCGGTCGATGAAGCGAGAAAACAGATCGCAGAACTCGCGGAGCAAGGCGGGATCCGTGCCGGTCCGGATGGACAGGCCGCGTTTCTCCGACTGATTGAGACCGTTTCGCCACTTCTGCGCCATGTTCCGGCGGATCTCCTCGGGTGGCCTGGCGATATCCAGGAGAAAGGTCCGGTAGGGCCGCACCGCCTCGCACGGCGAGAATCCCACGTTGGACAGAACCGCCGCCTGCGTCTGGTCCCATTTCGCCTCGCCCACAGGCGACATGACCCGCAACACCATGCCGCGTCGCTCGGCATACTCCTGGATCAGGCTCTTGAGGCACAGAGCCAGCCGATCCGCGTTGGAGTCGTCGTTGCGGCGCACGAGAGGCCCGCCGTTGATATAGGCGATCCCCGTTCCCAGGGCCGGGATGCGCTTGACCCGAACGTCAGCCAACCCTATGATCTCGCCCTCCAACTCGACGGCCACATGCTCACTGACCGCGCCGACCCGGTCCGCGCAGGCGACGCCGAAATCCCACATCTGGCGGTAGTTGTAGTCCAGGAACCCAGGCGCCAACGCCCCCCACGCCGTCTGGTCCACCGGTTTCAGCACGCCACTCACCGATCTCTCCTGAAGTTCAACGGTTTCCAAAGGCCCACCTGCGAATCGCCCTCGCGCATCGGCGCCATGGTCCCAGCCAGGCGTACGCGCCGGCGCACGTCAAGCGGAACTCGATCGGCCAGACATCCGGCGACATGGAGAACCGTCCGACGACATCGCCATTCTCCTGGGCCCCATGCACCCGCGGCTGAAGCGTGTAGATTCTCTTGTAGCCGACCTCGCGAGCCACCTCCAGAACGGCGTCGTTGTACGCGCCATGCGGCAAGGCGAGATCCACAACCGGCCGGCCGAGCGTCTCCTCCAGGCACTTCCGGGACTCGGCCAGTTCCGTTCGGACCTGTTCACGGGACAGTTCCGTCAACGACGGGTGAGTCTGCGTATGCGAGCCGATGACAACGCAGCCGTTGGCGATCTCCCGGAGTTGCCCGGCTGTCATGAGTCGCTCGCCATACTCGGGGTGGTCGGGAGAGATGCGCCACTGCGGAGTCTTCCCGAGGTTCCCGGAAACGGCAAAGACCACCGCCGGGATGCCGAACTCGTGGAGAGCGGGCAACGCGTTCCGCATGAGGTTCTCGAAAGCGTCATCGAAGGTAATGTGGACATCAGGCAGGCTGCGTCGGCTCACACAGTGTTCGTTGCCACCCGCGTCGCGCGAGGCAGAGCGGCTCAAGTGCCTCATTTGCTCTCGGAATCGGCTGGCGTGCGTATCGCAGACGCCGTGATAACACAACACGAGCCACCGGCCGGCGAACCGCCTGCCCAATCCGCTGAACACGTGTGCGACACACGCGATCAACAGGTAGACAATCCGGACACCGAGGCCGTGCCGTCGATACACCATCGCGTCTTCTACCCCTCTGTGAAAGGACGGGCGACCGGATACCAGATCCCCTTGCCGGTCCTCTTCTGGACGAAACCCCGCCCGATATACTTGAAACCCGCCTTCTCAATGGCCCTTTTCGAGGAGAGGTTGTAGTCCCGGCAAGAGCCGTATACGCGATCCACGCCATTCTCGAACAGTGCGCCCGACATTCGGCTCAAGACCAGCGAGCACAGTCCCCGGCCCCGGAATTTCGGGACCGTGACAGTCTGCCAGAGCAGACCGCAGTCAGACGACAGGGGAAAGAAGAAATCCTCGCACCGGCCCGGTCCCCGGGTCCAGCCAACGATGGCCAACTCCTGCTCGATCGTTCCAACCCAGAACCGCCAGCCGATCTGTATCCACTCCTGTTTCCCCCAGTACTCGCCATGAAGGTCGCGGGCGATCGTCCCTTTCATCTCCTCGGGAATCGCGTCCCAGGTGTCGTATGCACGCAGGGAGAGCGAATCGTTCGGCCCCCCGCACAAGGGGGTGTATTCCTGCTTCTTTATCTCAAAGACCAGATGTGTCGCGCCGCACAGTTTGCTCTTCACGAGCATTCCCATCTCGCGAACGAAGGGGCGCAGCCCCGCACTGAAGGTACGATGCAGCAGTTCTGTTTTGTGTCTATCCATGCTCAGTCGTCCGACAAACGGTGTGCTCTTGATCCGCCTCCATGACGCTGCCAGCCATCCTCAGGCAATCGCCTATATAAGCCATATGGCGCTCATCCATGGTCTGCGAAATGGGCAGGAACAGGGCGTTGTCCTTCAAGTTCCCGGCCTCGGGGAAACGGCTCCAGTCGAAATCCCGGTGGTATCCCTGCCACCATGCGAACGCCGCGATGCCACAGGCATGGAGCGTCCGAACGATGGTGGATCGATGCGACGTCAGAAGGACCACGCCCAGGGGACACACCCCCTCCGGCAGGGTATCGAACAGCGGATTCATCTGCAGCCCCATTCCACGAATCCTCTGGAGCAGGCAATGGTAGTTCCGCCTCCTGCGTTCGACCACGCTGGCAGGCTCCGTCCGGCTCAAGACGCCGGCCGCCTGCGAAGACATTGTCCAGTTCCGCATCCGTCTGTCGAAGTAGTAATTGGGCGGCATGTCCGGCCGTTCCGGCCGGTCTGATTTGTCGGCCGCTGGAGGATCGAATGAGTCCATCCGGCGTCTGCGCAAGTACGAATACGCTCCCACTCTGGACACCACATCGAGCAGGCTCGATTTCACAAAGGGTCTGAGGTTCCGCAGGGTGACTCGCAGCGGCGGCTTGCGGAGGTCATGCCGCGAGGACGGTCCTGAGCCGTCGCGCAACACCAGGGCGGCCCCATCGGGCACCGGGAGTGTCTTTCGAAAACTGAACAGAGACGCGTCGGCAAGAGTCCCGAGAGGACCTTCTCCGCCCACCGAGAACAGAGACAGAGCACAGTCCTCGACGACCCGAATCCCCTTCTCCCGGCACCAGCGACAGACGGATGCCACGGATTGCGGCCAGCCGAAGTAATGGGTGATGTACACAATCCGGGTCCTGGATGTGCAGCGGCTCTTGAGGTCCTCGCCGTCGATTCGGGCTCTCTCATCGACCCGATAGAACACCACGCGAGTCCCATACGCGTGAAATGGATCCACCTCTGAGCCGCAGTTGTACGCCGGCATGAGGACTTCATCACCCGGCTGCAACTGCCACAACTCGCAAAGAAACCACAGAGCCACCTTCCCCTGGTAGAAGGCAATCGCTTCCGCACCATCCAGTTGCGGCCACTTCGGCAACCCCTTGTTGACAAGGGAATCGCCAAGAACAGCACGCCAGCGGAACGTACGTGTCGGACAGTACAGGGGAGTCTTCACAATCGCGTGCGAATCCATGTGCGCCACAGGGATCGATTCTTCACCTTCAACCGAGGCAGAATCCTGCAATACCATAGTTTATAGTATAGCAGGTTGATCCATTTGGACATCGCCAGATAGAGATGAGCCTTGAACGAAGCGTATCGAGCAGTTGAGACCAGGACGATGCTCCGGATCGGGTACAGTCTGCCGCCAAGCTTGAGCTTGTGCTCGTATCGTCCTCGCATGCTGTCGATATGACGAACTCCCTCGCCCAGCGCCTGCTTCACCTGCTCACAGAAGATCACCCGTCCCAGGCTGTTGCCCCCGGACTTCGGGGAATCCCGACGGGCCACCAGCAGAGCGAAATACGTGCAGCCGCATCGGTACACGTATTCGTATCCAAGCGTCGCGTTCTCGGCTGCGATTCTCATCAACCTGAGTCTGCCCACCCCCTGCTGCACTTCAGCCACTTCGCGGTGGAACTCCGCGGAAGCGGGCCAGTCCCCGAAATGCCCGCTCCGTCCGGCGTCCTGCCAGTGTGCCTGGTGCATGTCCACAAACGCGGAGAAGCTCTCATGCAGGTCTTCCTCCGGGACGACCTGGCACACGACCGGGGATGGCCCCACATCCGGAATGGAAGCCACTGACTTGTAGCTCTGGCGGATGTGCTTTCTTTCGTCCTTGCTCAGCGAGGAAAGGTAGGCGTCAAAATCGCCATCGAATTCAAAATAGGTCTGAACGCCGCCGTCACGGGTCTTCACACGATAGTGTCGGACTCCGCTTCCCAGGGCATCGCGCCACTCCTGGAAACCGCCGTACAGACCGGCTATCGGCCCGATATGCGCCAAATCGACATGCAGGAGCGAGAGCTGCTCGCTAAGTCGACGGGCCACCTCCCCCATGCGTTCCTTTTCTATGGCAGGAGAGTACTGAACCAGTCCGAAGTCCGAACCAACGAGCTTGGCGGTCACGACGCGGAATGGTCCCACCCAGATCGCGTCGAGGAAGAGCGGGATCACGGCGATGATCTTCGCCTTCTCCCGGAATATCAGGACCCGGAGCCTGCGTCTGCCGCCATAGTGTTTCCACCAGATCCGGCACCAGTCAAAGGTCTGGAAGATATCGCCACAGGTGGTTTCAACAAAACGATCCCATTCCTCGCGGAGGGACTCCATCCGGTCGAAGTCGTCGTGCACGGTCACGTCCACTGCCGCGCAGTCCGAGCCCTCTGTCCTCGTGCGATCGGACACAGGAGTTCTCAGTTCTACCATCTGCTACCCTTGGGGAATTTCCACACAGTAACGACTTCTGGGAATCGCGAACGTCAGCACCCCGTGGTAATCCTGCGCATCTTCCGATAGACCACTTCCGCCCATGCGACGGCCTTGGCCGAGGTTCTCTGCGAGCCGCACACGTATTGGCCCGGGTAGATAACCAGATTCCCATTCATGCGTTTCTTGAATCGCGCGATATCCTGGTTCGCGTCGTCGTAACCACCCGCGTCGTACCAGCGCAGACCGAGTTCTTTGGCCTTGCTCATGTGGAGCCACTGCAGAAGATAACCGGGACGAGCCTCACTTCGCAACCCCGGCATGGTGGCCCCCAGGAAGTACAACAGGCGATGGCCATAGGCCGCACAGACCGTCGCGCCCAAGTCGGTGTTCCCATCTTTGACGATAGTGACCAGGAGCTTCTGCCGCTCCGGCAGACTGCGATGCATGCGATGGATGATGGGCACCCGCACACCCGTCGGGAATTTCTTGTTCTGCCACATCTGCTCATAGATCCGCAGGAAGCGGTCGAAGAACTCGTCGCTCGTTCCGCATTCGTGCTGAAGCCCGGCCTTCTCCGCAACGTTGAGCTGGTTTCTCCATTTCTGGTGGAAACCGGCGCGAATATCCTCCAGCGACTGGCTCAGGTCCACAACTACCGTGTGATAGGGCCGGGCCTCTGCATTCCTCCGAAACCCCTGCTCCTCGAGGCATTGAACAAGCTCCTTGTCCAACGAGTCTGAGTAGGTGCTGGCAGGAGTCAGACGCAGCTCCATCTTCCTCTTCTCGACATACTCCTGGTGCAGGCACCGCAGGAACGCGGCCAACTGATCGAGGTTCTCCCACAACGGCCCCCACTCGCCGTCCGCCACTCCTCCCTGCTGGAAAGGCAACCGTTTGATGCGCATCTGAAGCGACGCGGCGACCTTGTGTTCCTGGTCGAAGAGAGCGGCCCGAGAGTACTCGCGAAAACGGCCGGCGCTGTGCAACTCCGCGTACAAACCCAACTGGTAGATGCTCGTGGCGGCAAAACGGGAAGTCAGCGAGTCCCACTGCGAGGAACTCCACTGGTCCGTCTCAAAACTGCCGTGCAGCACTTCCAACCCCGTCGTCATGCTCTATCTTCGCCTCCAGATCGGGCGGAACACACCCGCCGCATGCGCTTTGCAGATCGGCCACTTGCCTTGGAACACTTGCTGTCCCTGTTTGCCCCGGCGAAATACGCCGTGGGCCAGCCACAGCGGCAAGCGCAGCAGAACCCCGAGAAGCATGAACAGGTTGCATGCCCAGGCATGCATGAAACCTCGGGTCTTCTCGACCAAAAGGAGAGCAGCCAGTCGTTTGGCGAGCGACATCTCGTGAAAGACCTGATTCGAGCTGCCGCCGTACAAATGGATGATCTGGGCGCCGGGGAAATAGCGGACCCGCCAGCCAGCCCGATGCACCCGATGACAGAACTCCGCCTCTTCCCCGTACATGAAGAAATCCTCGTCGAGTGTTCCGACCTGCGACAACACGTTGCGACGAATCAGAAGGAAGCAGCCGGCGACAACGTCGACATCCTGCTCCTGCGAGAAGTCACGATTCAGATACCTGTCGGGATGGAGAATCCGCCAGCGAAAGAGACGATGCATCCGAAAGAAGGCCAGGGAACTCAGAGCGATCTGTCCGACGGAAGAGAAACGAAAGCAGGAATTCTGGCGTCTCCCGTCCGGCCAGAGCACGCGACATCCGACCACGCCCGCCTCCGGAGCGTTCTCCGCATAGTGCACGGACTTGCCGATCGCCTGGTCCAACACGACGGTGTCGGGGTTGAGCATCAGGATGTAGCGACCGCGGGCTCTCTCGAACCCCTGGTTGTTCGCCGCGGCAAAGCCCAGGTTCTTCTCGTTCGCGATCAGCAATACGTGAGGGAACTCACCGCGCACCATGGAGACGGAATCGTCCGAGGACGCATTGTCCACCACGATCACTTCGAAGGAAACATCCCGCGTTTGCTCGTAGACGGATCGGAGGCAATCCCGCAGCATGTCCCGTGTGTTCCAGTTGACGATGACAACCGAAACGTCAACCGCATCGCTCAGGACACGGGCCTGAACCGGGGCGTTCAGATCTCCGGACTGTATTCTGCTCGTCTCTGTTCCCATCCTCGAAGGCTCACGTCACAACCACGAACCGACCCCGGAAAACCGCAGGGGAGACCCGAAATGGAGACGGTTGGATTCGCACCAACATCTTCGGACCTTGCGGACCAACGCTCTCCTTGAGCTACGTCCCCTTGTCTGACGACACCCCTTATCATCGGCCGGGACATGCACCGGCTTGAATGATTCTCTCCGTGCCGGGGAATCACGGACAGGCACACGCCGTGCTTGCGACGGGGGGCGACTTCCTCGCGACGGAGGCCGTCTTCGCGTACGCCCTGTCGTAGCAGTAGCCGACCAGAGCCAAGAGGAAATACCAGATCAGCATGATCTGCCCGAAATACGAAACCCCGAGGAACGACACGCAATGGCCGATCAAGCAGACGAAGCAACACCAGGCGAGATACGATTCTCTCTTGTCGCGGGGATGCAGAGACAGGCGAACGAGCGCCCTGCCGGCCACAATCAGGATGGCGCAGAACAGGACGAGCGTGATGAGCCCGCCACGCACACCTTCCAGGACGTACTGGTTGGTTACGTCCTGCAATCCCATGCCCCAGTGGGCCGTGTCGCGAGTGCCCAGAAGCATCCACTCAGAGAAATGACGGATGGCACTGTCGACCAGGTAGTAACGATGCCATCCCGTGGAGCCGGATACGACGCTCACCCGCGCCAACAGATGCCATACCGGGGCCTTCATCACGAGGTGGAGGGCAAAAGCCAGGATCAACGCCGCCCAGGCCGCCTTGCCCGCATTCCGCCGCCACCGGTAACACAGCAGCAGACCAACCACGGCAGCCAGAGTCAGAATCGGCGTGCTGGAGTTGCTCCCGAAAATCATGAATGCACACGCCCCGATCGCCAGCCAGAACAGCGTCTTGTGACCCTGTTTGGAGAAGCCGACAAACAACGGCACGAGGGTGGCCCAGAACAGCCCCATCATGATGGCGTGGGGAAACGTCGCTTGCGCACGGAAGTTGCCCTCTCGCAGCAGCGTGGTCACGCGCCCCAGCGCCCCAAAAGGATTCGATCCGGTCACCCATTCCAGTGCGACAAACGGCGCCATCGCCACGGCACATACCCCCAAGGCGACGCACGCCATTCGCTGATCCGCCCAGGATCGCGTGATCTGCCGGAACACCCAATACAGTCCCAGTGCGGTAAACGTCTGGCCGCACTTGAAGATGAGAGCCCCCATGCTCATCCATTGCAGGACGTAGATCAGGTCGCCCACCAGCACCCAGGCCAGGAACAGCTTGTCGAATCGGTTCCATCGTATCCGAACCGTCTCCGAACGCAGCCAGAGCCGCAGAATGCCCATGACGACAAGAACGCGGATCACCTGGAAGTCCAGTTCTCCCACCATGATCCTCTGGTCCGCGGGCACCCAGCATGCCCCGATTACATAGGGCAACAAGGCATATCGGCGAGGCACCGCCAGAGTCAGAATGGACAGGACCACCGTGATGAAGAGAGTCAGACCGGTTATGGTGACAGGTTGTTCCATGGTTGAGACCCACGCCTTTCCGGAGAACACCTGCGATTCAGAGACAATCGCAGGTCAGGCGGGAGCGTGCCCCGCCCAATGCGAAATCGAACACCCTCGCCAGATCGCCCGCAAGGCGGGATCGTTCGAACCGCTCGATGAATTCGTCGTTGGGTTGACATCGCAAGCCCCCCTCACGATGGCGGGCCAGCAGATCCGACAGGACGGCGGCGATTCCGGCCACATCCGTCGGATCACAGACAAACCCGACGCCCGCCCTTCGGACAAACTCCCTCGTGTCGCCCGGCGGTACACAGGCCAGGATAGGCTTGCGTGCGGCAAGGTACTCATAGGTCTTGCCGGGAACGATCAACGCGCCTCGGCGGTCTGCCGGCTCGTGAAGCGGCAGGAACAGCGCGTCGGCCGATTCGAGCATCTGAACGGACCGGGCGTGCATGGCGTAGCCGGGAAACTCGGTGATGTCGTTCAACCCGAACCGGCTTGCCAGAGACCGGTCTTCAGGTGTCGCCGATCCGACGAAGACCAAACGGAGCGCCCGGGCATTCGCGTTGCCTTCGTCGAGCAGTTTTCGAACCGCCTTGAACAGGTAGTAGGGAGTTCTCGCGAGCAGGTGCGGGCGTCCCACGGAGTACCGGAGTCTGTCGCGCCACCTGAGCCGGACCGGTCCGCCCAGAACCGCGCGGCTGCCCGGATCCACCCTGCGGGCGCCCGCCGTGTGGAACTGGCCTGTGTGGACGATGGTGAATCTGCCCCCGGCGTCTTGACGCGGCGTAGAATCCACCGACGGTTGGAAGTCGCCACGGTCCCACCCATTCGGAATGCAGAAAAGCTTCTCGACGGGCAGGTGCCCAAACGCATCCTGGAGCGCTCGCAGGGATTCCGGCGTGTTCATGATGACTGCCGTCGCCTGCTCGCACGCAACCCGCATGGCCCGGAGGTCCCATGCGTGGTGGAGCCGACTCACATAGTAGTTGATCGGATCCAGCGCCCAGGGATCTCGCATGTCGAGGACCCAGGGCAACCGGTGTCTTCCCGCCAGCGACGCGGCGGCTTTCGCCGCAGGATACGGGCTCACCGTGACATACAGGAGGTCCGGCCTGTCCCGCAGGATCAGATCGTGTCCGGCGCGTTCAGCCGCACGCACCCACCAGCAGAACGACATCGCAGGAAGATAACGGCCCATCTTCGCCTCTGCCCGCTTGAGCCGCCGTTCCCACGCGGACAATCGCACCGCATCGAGCGGCGCGTCGCGGACATCGTCCATCAGCTTCGGGTCTTCCGGGATCCGACCGCCGGCGGGCGATCCTGTCCCTCCGACCACCCGAGGCGCGTAGCCGCAGGCCGGAAGGTACTTGACGAACTTGGTGGTCCGCTGCACCCCGGCCCCCCCCGATGGAGGATAACAATAGGACAGCATCAGGACCTTCTTCATCGCACCGGCTCTGGGACCTCCACGTCGATCTTCCGGATGACGCGAGCGGGCACCCCTCCCACAATCGTGAAGGGCGGCACGTCCTTCGTCACCACAGCATTGGCGCCTACGACGGCCCGCTGGCCGACGCGGACGCCCTTGAGGATTACGCATCCCTCGCCGAGCCAGACCCCATCCTCAATCACCACCGGCGCCGACCGAAGCCCGCTCGCCCGCCGCGCCGGCAGTACGGGATCGTCGAACACGTGATCGTGATCGCTGATGTAGACGCGTCCTGCAATCAACACATCCCTGCCGATTGTCACAGACTGGGCGGCGCCACAGTGAAAATACAGATGAATGACCGTGCCGTCGCCGATGACGAGCTTCGGCGTCTTGCCATCCCAGGGACCGACGGCCTCCAAGCGACTGCCTTTGCGAATCTCCACGCAGCGACCGATGTGAATGGCCCGAGGATTCGTGAGCAAGTCCGGCCTGTCGAGGACGGTTCTGCGTCCGAAATGCCCGAATCGCCAACGGTAACACAGGCATCCTCGAATGCGCTTCATCAATCGTATCAGCCTTCTCGGCATGGGTTCGACCCTCCCCTCTCCACCCATCGGGCCAGGCGACGTTCATCCATGCAGTCTCGGATACGGCGGTATCCACCATCCAGAACCTTCAACACCCGATGACCGACCGGGCTTCGCGCACCCCAGTAGAGCATCTTCGCCTTCCACGGACGTCGATCCTGGCCGGCGATGGCTGTCTCGGCCAACGTCCTGTCCCTCTCCAGAAACGCCAACCACAGTGCGGCTCGTCGCCATGCCTGTTCCAGGCGAAGTCGCTCCTCCTCCCGATGGTACTTCTTGGCCAGATACAGATACGACTCGATATTGCACTTGCAGAATCGCGCCTTGCGTATGCGATTGGGCGTGTGCGAGGCGGACTCGTTGTGCACTGTGTAGGTGGCGAGAGACTCGTCGATGTAGCCGATCTTCGATCTCATTCCCACCTCGATGAAGAGGGGGATGTCGACTCCGCCAATGGCGTCTGCGTGGCCGTAGATTGCGGGGTCCGAGTGTATCTCCCGCACGAGATCGTGGCGCGCCATTACGGTACATGTCTGTATGTGGGCGCCCCATCCCGTGAAGACGTTGAATTCGCGAGGCGGGACATTGCCCGACGTTCGGAAGTAGCTTCGTATCGTTTGATCCAGGTGGGCGTAGTATCTGTCATGTTCCGAGTGCACCAGACCACACTCGGGGTGCTCTTCCAGATAATCGACTTGCCGCTGCAACTTGTCCCTTCGCTGCCAGTAGTCGTCCCCTTCGCAGAAGGCGATGTACTTGCCTCGGCACATTCCCGCGGTACGGTAGTAGTTCCTTCTCATCCCCACGTTGGCATCCGACGTCACTACACGGATAACTCCCGGGTGCTTTTTCTCGTAGTCACGGACAATCTCGCCGGTGCCATCAGTGGAGCGATCCTCTCCCACAACCAGTTCGAAACAGAACCGGGTCTCTTGAGAGAGAACGCCTTCGATAGCCCGCCTGATATAGGGAGCATGGTTGTAGGTAATCATCATCACGCTAACGAACGGCATATCCATACGGGAGTACATCCTTCCGTCGCGCATCATCTCACCGAGAACCCCATGGGCACGCGAGACGATCCCGCGAAGCAGACCCACTCAACAAGCCAATGCGCCCCGTCCGAGGGCAGGCCATACGACGGACACGATTGTCGTCGAACACATCACAGGCGACGAAGGAGCCGCACAAGAAAGGTCACGAGCGGCCTCATCGCCACGTTCTTCGTCCCGTGGTACCAGAGCCATTGGCGACGGTCGTCGGCGAATCGACGCTTCAGCGTCGCGCGGTCGGCATAGATACAGCCGATGTCCGTTGTCCCGTGGCCGTGTGGATCAGAACGTCCTCTAGCTTGCGGACTTGCTCATTGACATCGAAACACGTGACGACTCGCTGTCGCCCCGCAGCCCCCAAGGAGGCGCGAAGGCCGGAATCCTCGGCAAGCCGGACCATCCGAGCGGCCATCCCCTCGACATCGCGCTGTGGAACGAGGAAACCGGTGATCCCTTCCAGGACCTGATCCGTGATACCCGGACATAGGGTGCTCACCACCGGAAGGCCGGCGCCTGCTGCTTCCGCCAGCGCCACCGGCGATCCTTCGCAGTCCCCAGTGCTCGGGACCACGAGGGAATGCTGGACGAAGACGTCGCAGCCGATCAACTCATGCCGAACCGCCTCGGGGCTCAGAGGCCCAGTGAAACACACGCTGTCGGCAATCCCCAGTTCCCCGGCCATCCTCTCCAGATCCTGCCTCAACGGTCCGTCCCCTACCATCTTCAGAGACGATCGCGGCACGCGCCGTTTCACCAACGCAAATGCCTGAAGGGTATACTGCGGCCCCTTCATTTCCGCCAATCGGCCGACTGCGAGAAACCGGACCGTGTCGCCCTGCGTTCTGACCTCCGGCGGCGAGGGATCAACCGTCGCCCCACATGGAATCAGGTGCACCCTCTCCGCCTCACAGCCGTGCTCGAGCATCCATCGTTCCTGATGCGTCCCAACCACAACAATTGCGTCGAATCGATGGAGGTTCTTCATGAGACTCCGACGGTATGGTCGAAATCGCAGCATGGACGCGACATCCCGTCCGTGAAAATGGGCGACGACAGGAACGCCCGATTCCTTCGCAACATCCACGAGCCGGAGGGCCACAAAACCGAACTGACAGAGCAGCACCGACGGATTCACCCTGGCGAAGTAGGACCGCAGCACACGTCGTTCGGCACCGAACGAAGCCCAGGTGTTCCCCACAAGCGCACCGCGAATGCGGGCATAGCCCCGTCCCGAACGAGTCTTCCGGTCGAACTCGAATGGCAGTTCATACACCTCGATCTTCTCGAGTGGAAACGTCTCACGGTTCACATACCCCCAGGTCAGCATCCTCAGCGAAAGCCGCCGGAAGCGTACGGCCTGTCGCCACATCCACACTTCGGACGGCAAACCAATGTACTGACTGGCGAAGACCAGAGAAGGTCTCTTCACGTCAGGCATCTCAATCACCGTCTCCCTTCTCGTCGCGAGACACTGCACATGAACCTGCGGGAGAAGGGCAATCAGAATACGCCGGCGTCAACCGGCAGGGAGCATTATCAGACGTAGCGAGTCACGCGGATGGGCGATCTCACGGTATCGAGTTCGCCGTTTGAGGGTCCGTGCGCGTTCTCAGGATGGGGGCCTTCCCGGTACAGTACCGGTAGATCCGCAGGCACCAGGGCCGAGTTGATGCCCACCGCTTGCCATGATTCAACGTTCTCCTGATGAGACACATCGTGGAGTTCACGACAGGACCCAGGTACCTGCACTCAGCACCAATGCGCAGGCAAAGATCTCTCGTCGTTCTTGGAATGCCGTGTTCACGATTCTCTCGCAGGATATCTCTGGCACGGCGAAAATCGCCTGCGAGAAACGAGAACCACAGCAGGACCTGGTTGGAGTCCCTGACAAGCTGCCTGTGAACCGCCGGTGGATAGGCGTATTTGTGGCAGTAGTGAAGGTTGACGTCCTTGACGGATGTACAGAATCGCAGCATCTTGCCCGGCGACTGCGATTTTGACGCGGATTCATACTGAATTCTGTAGGTTCCCCATTCCTCATCCACGTACTTGAAGCGAGTTAGGC
Source organism: Phycisphaerae bacterium (assembly GCA_017993835.1). Taxonomy (GTDB): domain Bacteria; phylum Planctomycetota; class Phycisphaerae; order Sedimentisphaerales; family Anaerobacaceae; genus PLanc-01. Next base: position 36,981 of record JAGOLX010000023.1, on the reverse strand, counting down.
GGGCCAACTCCAGCCAAAACGTTCTGTCAAGAAACAAAAACCGGTTTGTCCGAAATTCGAGAGGGTTGTTCTCGATCACGTGCAGAGCGAGATCCCGCCGCACACACATCGTGCACGTCACACCCGAGACCATCGGATACTCATTGAGCAGAATGGCCAACCCCAGATCGTCTGGCGTCTTTTCCCATAACCTGAACCGGCGGAATGCATGTGGCGTGATCACGCCGGTGGCCTCATAGAGCAACTGGACATCGCCGAACACAAATCCGTACTCCGCGTGGCCTTCCAGCAATTCAACCTGCTTCTGCAGCTTCAGCGGGTCGATCCAGTAGTCATCGCCCTCGCAGTAGGCTATGTACTTCCCGCAACACGCATGCATGATGCGGTCCCAGTTCATGACTCCACCGATATTCCTATCGGATCTGACTACACGGACAATGTCCGGATATCGCTTCTCATAGGCCAGGACAATGTCTCGAGTCCCATCGCTTGAACAGTCCTCTCCGATCACGAGTTCAAAAGGAAAGCCGCACTTCTGCATCAACACGCCGTCAATCGCCTCGGCGATACATGACGCGTGGTTGAAGGTAATCATGTGGACACTGACAAGCGGATTAGTCACGGAACACTCCGTCAAGGCCCATACAGCCTTTGGCTCCCTCGTGATAGACTCCGTCAGCTTTCACCATCAGGCTCCAGCCAAACACAGATCGCGAACCGTCGTCTGAGTCGCCTTCCACAGCCCCCGATTCGCACGACACGGCGGACACTCTGCACTGTGCCCTGCTGCATCACACACCCAATCGTGCGAGGCCGGGCAGCCTCTCAGCCACCATACGCCAGCCGTCGCCCAAGGCGGGCAGGCGGAACAGGCGGCACAGCAACAGGTACGCGGCCAGTCCGAAGACAACCTGAGCTGCCAGCAACAGCATCTGGTTCGGAAGGCCGACATACTGCAGGGCATATGCGCCCAGGCCCGCCACGGTGGCGGTGAGAAGGTACCCCGCAATATCTCGCAACTGACTCCGGGCGGAGTAGTCGAGCAACTTCCCGCTGTAGTAGCTGTTCAGGAAGTATGAGATGACAGAGACGATGAGCTGCCCAATAATGATTGCCGTGATGCCCCATCGCCAGCTCACCACCACGTTGGCGGCGGTGAGCCCCTTCTTGAGGATCTCCAGACGCAGGAACAGATCCGATCGGCCCTTGGCCATCAGGACGTTCAGATTCAACGCGTGCAGCGGAAGAAACACGCCCTGAACGCACAACAATTGCAGATACCCCACGCAGGGAAGCCACTTCTCGGTGAGCAACACCTCCACGGTGGACGAGGCCGCTGCGGCCAGGATGACCATGAGCGGCGTATTGACGAAGACCAGCAGACAGAGAACCCTCTGCAATCCGCTCTTGAGCCGGGCGGTGTCGTCCTGAATCGCCGAAAACACCGGCAGACTCACCTGCGTAGCCATCGCGACCACCGTCCGGGAGGGGAGGTCCACCAGATGCTGGGCGCGAGTGTAGAAACCCAGGTCGGCAGGACGAAAGAGCTTGCCGATCACAGGGTAGTAGATGTTCTCGAACACTCCATTCAGCAGATTCGACGCGAGCATCCGGGATCCGAAGGTGAACATCTGCCGCAGGGCGTGGAAACTGAAGACCAGACTGGGTCGCCAGCGGTTGAACACCCACAGCAGCACGACGTTCAGCAGCGTCATGGAGATCTGCTGCCCGACGAGACTCCACACGCCGAACCCGGTGTAGGCCATGATTACGCCCAGCACGCCGGAACACAGCACCGAGACCAGGCTGACCTTGGCCTGTATCTTGAAGGCAATCGCGCGGATCAGCATGGCGGTCTGGACGACGCCGAAGGAGCCGATCACGAGCAAGAGCGACATCGCCCTCGTCAGAGGCAATAGGACCGGCTCACCGTAGAATGCGGCGATCCATGGGGCCGCTAGACACAACAGCCCCGCCAGCGCCAGGCCGATGATCACGTTGAAGTAGAAGACGGAGCTAGTGTCCGCCTGAGTGACCTCCTTCTTCTGGATGAGGGCCACGCCGAAGCCGCTCTGCAGAAAGATCTGCGCCACGGCCATGAAGATCGTCAGCATCCCGATCAGCCCGAATTCGGCGGGCAAGAGCACGCGGGCCAGGATAATGCCGATCACGACCTGCACCATTCGGCTGCCGGCCGCATTGACAAAGCTCCACAGCGCCCCTCGTTCGGCTTTTTTCCGCAGAGACTCGGTCATCGTGAACCGCCAGTCCGGTGGGCGGTCCCCCCCACGTGGCGAATGATCTCACAGATTCGTTCCACGTCACCCAGGGCCAGATCCGAGTAGATGGGCAGCGTCAGGATTCTGGCGGCCGCCGACCGGGCAACCGTCAGCGGATCGCTCACCGGAACGGAGCGATAACAGGCGAAATCGCAGACCAGGGGGTAGAAGTAACAACGTGAGAAGACGTTGTACTTCTTCAACTCCTCGTAGAGACCGTCCCGGGACAAGCCGAACCGCTCCACGTCCACCTCGACCGGCATGTAGGCATAGTTGTAGGTCACGTCCGCCCCCAACGGCGGGACGAGTTGAATGCCGGGCACATCCGCCAACAGTTGGTGGTATCGCTCGTACAACTGTCTGCGTTTCTCGATGATCGTCGGCATCTCGTCCAGGATCAGCTCGCCCATCAGGGCCTGGAACTCGTTCATCTTGGCGTTGGTCCCAGGCGTCACGACCTCCACCTCGTTCTCGAAGCCGAAGTTCTTCAGGTAGTCGAAGGTCTTCGTGAGTCTCGGGTTCTGGAAGGCCAGCAGGCCGCCTTCAATCGAGTGGTACAACTTCGTCGCATGGAAGCTGAACATGCTCAGGTCGCCGTAGTGGGCGATCGGCTTGCCGGCGACACGGACCCCGAACGCATGGGCAGCGTCGTAGATCAGGAGCAGGCCGTGCCGACGGGCAATATCGGCCAGGGCATCGAGCTTGCACGGATGACCGTAGACGTGCACGGGGAGGATCGCCGTCGTCCAGGGGGTGATCGCCGCCTCCACCTTCTCCGGATCCAACGTGTAGTAGTCGGGCTCGATGTCGACGAACACCGGACGCACTCTGTTCCAGGACATCGCATGGGCCGTGGCAACAAAGGTGAACGGAGTCGTGATGACTTCCCCGGACACTCGCATGCCCTGCAACCCGATCTGAAGCGCCAATGTGCCGTTGCTGAAGAGGCACACGCTGTCCAGCTCCATGTACTCACAGAGCCTCTTCGCATACCGCTGGACAATCGGACCGTTGTTGGTGAGCCACCGGTTGTTCCAGATCTCCTTCAGCCGCTCACAGAATACATCGAGCCGAGGCAGAACCGGTTGCGTCACATAGATGGGTTTCTCAAAGCGCTCAATCACGTGCTCACTGTCCTTTCATCAGCTCTCTGGAAGTTGTCGCGTGGAGCATGCCCACGTGTCGCGAGGTGAACACATGTTGCTGGTCGTCGCGACCGCGATGGATAATCCTCGTCTCGCAGCGGTCGAACAGGGCAGACTCCGTCCCCGTCGGCGACATGGGACAGACAGATACAATCCTTTGTCAGCACTACAGTTACGTCACTTCGATATTCGAGAGGGCAATTAGCGTCCGCCCTGGGACGTTCCCGCCGTCTGATTGGCATCCGCCAGGACGTCGGCTACGGCGACACGCCCTTCCGGATCCGGGAGGAACCGGAGGATGATGTCCGCCATCTGTGACGCCAAGGCGCGAGCCGGAGACTCCGTGTTGAACGAACTGATCTGAACCTGGGCCACATATCTGGCGAGATCCCCATCCAGATTCGGCCTGCGGTCAAACAGACTGGAGAAGTCGTTCTCGCTCAGCGTAATCCGCCCGTTGAGAACGTAGAAATTCAGCACATACACCTGCAGGAAGTCGGGGGGCTTCCTGTGAAAGCTGTGAATCAGGCATTCGATCTTCCTGCCGGATTGGGTGGTGAAGTCCGACTGTATTGTGCCGTCCCATTCGTACCCGCTTCCGGGATAGCAGATCTGCGGCCTGTGCCCGAGTATGCCGGACGGGCGCGTCGAGCAGTAGACCACGTAGGCATCCGCGAGAAGCCGCTCGGTCCTGTTGACGTACCTGCGGCTCACGTAGTCATCCGCGAAGTTGGTCTTCATGTACTCCTCGGTGGCCGCCTCGATCCTCAGATCCTCGCCGATCCAACCGCCGATCTGACGAGGGATGGTGTTCAGAGGGACCGGCAGACGGATGTTCATATCGGACCGTTTGCCCCAAGCCGAAGCAGCGACTCGATAGGCCACGCCGGCCGCGAGCAGCAACACCATGCTGACGAGGGCCGCCACAGGAACGGAGACGACCCCCTTCACGCGGAACTTCAGTGAATCACTTCCTCGCAAGCACATGATCGATACCCCCGCCGAAGGAATACGCCAATATGGATACCCCTGGAGTAGTATGCTGTTTGCCCATATCACCCATAACCAGACCGAACCCCGAAGGTGGCCCGCCCCAACGCCGGGAGTGCCAAGCCATGGCAGTCCGGCGATCTGAAAGCAGCACTTCGCGACACTTCAGGCCTATTATCGGTGTGCTATCCGGGCAACTCAAGCCAAAAACGCGAATCGGGTTCGGCCGCCGGCGGGCCTCCGCTGGCGGCGCTGGACCCCAAAGCAGCCCGCGTCCGAGAAAGCGGCGTGCCGAACGTCTGATCCGCTCTGCCACGTCCGCGATGGCGGCTTCGACCACCGCCTCGTGCGTGCAATCACCGACGCCCAGAGCCGACTCATGAAGGCCCATCCCCCGCGCCGCAGGGGATCCGGCCGGGAGAATCCGCCAATAGATTTGTTCAGATAACCGGTTGTTTGCTACAATTTGCTCAAAGGTACTTATTCTGGCCCTCGATGCGCCGCGCAGCCTGGCACGGAATGGCAAAGAGGGTCTCGGGGGATTCTATGGCATTGTGCAGATCGGCGACGCAGCGAGGTGAGGGCGAGATTCGTTTCTCGGGAGAGCGCACGCTCCGGATATGCTTGGCTTCTTTCGCCATCCTGATCGCGGCGATATCCCCCGTCCAGGCGGCGGAGTATTACCTGGACACCGCCAATGGAAACGACGGTAACGCGGGCACCGCCGCTGCACCATGGAAGACTCTGAGCCGCGTGCAGTCCGGAGCGGCCAGCGGCGATACGGTCTTCATCCAGCAGGCGGATTTGGCCACCTACGCCGCAGCGTGGCCCCAGCACGTCTCTTACAAGGCCAAGGCGCTCCAGCAGTTCGAGATCACATGGAAGTTCGATGGCTACCATTCCGTCGGCCACTTCGTCAACGGCGATTTCTGGGTCGTGGGTCCGGTAAAGATCATCGGGATCGACCCCGCGTCGACGTCCGTCGATGACCACGTGAAGAACGGTTCGATGGTGAACCCCGATCCGCTCAGTAGTTCCATAGGGTATGACAATACCATCAGCGGAGTCACGATCCCCTATGACGAGGCCCTGAACGTTGCGTGGGGCCTCTCCGCTGCAAAGCCACTCACTCTCGCGGCGCACTCGTCTCTTGTGTCGTCCATCAGTGCGGATGCGCCACACCAAAGGCCGCAACTAGTGCGAGCGGCGGTCCTGACGGTGCTGCCGTCCCCCGCCGCGGCAGGCAGCTTCCGACCTCCGTACTGCGGCTCCGACAAGACCATCAAGTTCAACAAGAGCATGCTGAACTACTCGTTGCTCAAGAGGCTGCCTCCGGTCAGTAAGACGCCCGCCCTGGAGACCGTCGCGGACTACTTCGCTGCCCCCTGGCTGGATCATTTCCCGAGTTGGAGGAATGACTACACCCACCCCAGCCTGAACATGCCGAATTACGGACGAGAGATGCACGAACAGATCGGCATCGGTGCTCTGATGCTGCATCTGGACTTCGCACCCGAGGCGAAGGAGACGCTTCTGTGCCGTTTCGTTCAGGTGGGGATCGACTTCTATGGGATCGTTGCCGCCGGAGGCATAATCAACTGGTTCAACGACGGCGGAGTGGCCGGCGGACGCAAGTGGCCCATTCTCTTCGCCGGATTGATGCTGAACGACAGCGAGATGAAGGCCATTGGTCAGAAATCAGGCGATTACCTATACACAAATGGATACGGGCCGGGGAATATCCCCCCCGATTACATCCATTTCGGCGAGGATGATCAGACGTTCTATGTCGCCCAGTTGGACGTGGACATCACCAACAGTTCCAAGTGGGCGCCGGACCCCCGCATCGCAGAGCAGGTCCCGTACAGCGCGGCGGACATCGGGTTGCCGGAGTGGGGTATCAGGCATTCCTCTCAACCGGAGACGAGCAACAAGGCATTGCAGGCCAATTATCGGGTGGTTGCCGGCCCGCCGTTTCACACGACCGCCTTGGCGGCTCTGTTGACCGAGGGCGCCAAGGAACTGTGGAACCACAACGCGTACTTTGACTACACGGATCGGTATATGGCTTTCACCGCGGCTGACGGCGAATACTCCGGCTGGTGGTCGGGACTCGGGTCCTTCACGCGCAACATGTGGGACACGTACAGGGCACAGTACGGCCCCATCTGGCCTGTAACCGGCGATGCCAACGCCCCCGTCCTGTCGCACATCGGAAGCAGACAGGTGGCTCAGGGCGAAACCCTGACGTTCACGGTCAGCGCCACCGACGCCAATGGCGATGCGTTGACCTACACCGCCGCCGGACTTCCCACGGGAGCCACGTTCTCGAACCGGACCTTCACGTGGACGCCGTCCGCCAGCGACATCGGGACCCATCAGGTGACCTTCACCGTCAGCGATGGCTCGAACCAGGACTCCGAGACCCTTACGATCACGGTGACCCGGTCGAACGACGCACCGGTTCTCGGCGCCATCGGGAACAAGACCGCCAATGAGAATCAGGCGGTCGGCTTCTCGATCAGCGCCGCCGACGCCGACGGCGATGCCATCACCTACTCCGCATCCGGCCTCCCGACCGGAGCCACGTTCACCGGGCGGACTTTCGCCTGGACGCCCGGCTACGATCAGGCGGGCGACTACAGCGTGACGTTCGTGGCCAGCGACGGCCTGGCCCAGGACTCCAAGACTATCACGATCTCGGTCGTCAACGTCAACCGCGCTCCCGCGCTGGCCGAGATCGGAGATCGTTCGGTCGATCAGGACGACACGCTGTCGTTCACCGTTTCCGCGGTCGACGCGGACGGCGGCACGCCGACGTACTCCGCCACCGGGCTCCCCTCCGGCGCGAGTTTCTCGGGCCAGAGCTTCACCTGGACTCCCGCGGCCGATCAAGTCGGCTCCTACGAAATCACCTTCGTCGCCGACGATGGCGAGAGCACCGATTCCGAGACCGTCACAGTCACGGTCGTGAGCACTTCGGCGGACCAGAGTCCCCCGACGGTGGCCCGGCAGTCCCCCGCCGCGGGGACCATCCAGGTCCCGCTGAACAACGTGGTCACGCTCCACGTGACGGACGCCGGAAGAGGCGTGGACGCCGGTTCCGTCCGAATCACCGTCGACGGCGAACTCATCTATGAGGGCGACACAACCCTGTATACCGGCACATCCGGACGATGCAGCCGGTCCGGCGCCAAGAACGACTACGAGTTCATCTACCAGCGCGACGGACTGTTCGACTTCGATCACACGGTGACCGTGACGGTGAACGCCACCGACCTCATGGGCAACACGATGTCCGAGGTTTCGTACTCGTTCACGACGGAGATGCGAGCCTTCGGCACCAACATCCAGGTCAGCGAAGCCAACGAGGCCACTACCGCAAGCCCCGCGACAGTGGCGGATTCCGACGGCAACATCTGGGCGGCCTGGCACGCCGGCCCGGAGGGGGCGAGGGACATCTACATCGCTCAGTTGCCGGCGGGAAAAGAGGCCTTTGAGACGCCCGTGCAGGTCACGACGGACGCCGCCGACCAGTGCAATCCGGACGTTGCACTGGGCAGCAACGGCACTCTGTACGTCGTCTGGCAGGACAATCGTCGAGGCAACTGGGACGTCTTCGTCTCCCTCGCCTCCGACGGCAAGACCTTCACACGGGCGACCCTCGTCACCGACTCCAACGACAACGAAATCACGCCGGTCGTGGCGATCGACAGCGGATCGCCCGCGCGGGCGTACGTCGCGTGGCAGGACGACCGCAGCGGCAATCAGGACATCTACGTCGCGAGTTCGACGAATGCCTTCGCGAGCGTCACCACGTCGGCGGTCACGACGGATGCTTCGGATCAGCTTGCGCCGGACATGGCCGTGGACGCAGGCAACACGGCGTATCTCGTCTGGACGGACAAGCGAAACGGCCTGGCGGACATCTACGGAGCCTCGTCCGCGAGTTCCTGGGCCAATCACCCCCTGGTCACCAGCGCCGGCTCTCAGACCGATCCGGCCCTGGCGATCGCGCCGGGCGGCTCGTTCCTGCACTGGGTGTGGGTGGATAGCGCGTCGGGCGACACGGATATCTGCTGTGCTTCGTCCAGCGGCCTGCCCGGCGCCCCGGTGACCGGCGCCAGCCTGATCGATGACACCTCCGGCGCCGCCCAGAGCGATCCGGCCATCGCCTGCTCGGCCGACGGCAAGGTCTTCGTCTGCTGGCAGGACGCGAGGAACATCGGCGCCTACGGCGCCGACACAGACGTGTATTTCGCGGAAATCGGTTCCGGCGCCGGCAAGACGAACATCCTCATCGGCGACGGCGGCAGCGAGGCCAACCAGAGCGAACCGGTCATCGCGGTGACGGCTGCCGGCCAACCCTACGTCATCTGGACGGACGACCGCACCACCGCGACGGAAATCTACTGTGCAGCGACGACGTACGTCGATTCCACTCCGCTGCACTCGACCCTGGTCGCCGCGGCAACAGGAGCCACCGTCGGCACAAGTCCTGCGGCAATCACCGATACCGACGACGTCTCCATCGTCGTGCCGGCAGGCGCCTGCCCGACGGACCTGCGAATCACCATCTCGAAGATCCTCAATCCGCTCGTCTCGTCGAGCGATTGCCTGGGCAGCTACGACTTCGGGCCCAGCGGCGTCGACTTCGACAAGGCAGTGACGGTGACGATCCCGTATGCGGTCTCGGACGCGAGCGGTCGAGCCAGTGCCTACTGGTACGACTCCCTCACCGGCGGACTGAGCCAGCAAGGCATCACCGACATCGAGCATATCACGATCAGCGATGAGTTGTGCGCGCTGCGATTCAAGACGACGCACTTCACGCCGTACTATGTCGTCGCCGACGACTCTCCGGTGATCGCGTCCAGCAGCAACGACGGCGGCGGTGGCGGCGGCTGCTCCCTTTCCCCGCACGCCAACGGCTCGCCCAGGCACCTGCTGGTCCCGTACGGCCTCGTGGTCGTCGCCATGATCATCCTTCGGCGCAGAGACAAGAGACGAGCGGTAAAATGCATCGAGTCATGAACGAGCCGCAGGATCAGTCTGGAGGTCCACACGGCGCCGTAGGCGTCTGCACTCTCCCTGAGCCCGGATCTCTGGCGACGCCGACCGCCCGGGCGCAGTCGCCCGGGCGACTGGCCGCGGAAACAGCCGTAGTGGCCCTGGGCGCCATCGCAGTGGTCCGCCTGCTCCACGTCGGCGACGCCGCGGACCTTCAGTGGTTCCTGATCCCCTGTGTGCTGGTCGCCGCCGCCCTGGCGCCGACGTGGATCGCCAGGCGGGACTTCCCACCGATCGGACTGACCCGCGAGCATCGGGGGCTCGCCCTCAGAACGGTCGTGCTGCCGTGCTTGTGCACTCTGCCCGCGGTCTGCTTCGTCGTATGGCGGCTGGCTCTGTCGGGCGTACCGATTCCTTTGCAGCCGGTCCTGGCGGAAGGACAAAGCCTGCCGACCTGGGTGCTCTATCAGTTCCTCTATGTGGCAACAGCCGAAGAAGTATTCTTCCGTGGGTATGTCCAGGCCAACGCCATGAGGTGGCTGGGCGAGCGGCGCCTGTCTCCACAGGCCCGGCAGCGGATCGCCATCCTGGTCTCCGCAGCGTGTTTCGCACTGGCCCACGTCGCCGTCCAGGGTCAGATAGTATCGGCCCTGACGTTCCTGCCCGGCCTGCTCCTGGCCTGGCTGTTCGTGCGGACCCGCTCCCTCCTGGCGCCCATCCTCTTTCACGGCCTCGCCAACGTCTCCTACGGGATTGTGGCCGCGACCTGCGCATGACCCGTGGCACAGACGTGCTTATCGGAGCTTCCTGACGCTATGGACGCACACTGACCGATAAGACCGTGCGTCTGACCGTCTCCCCGGTGCGAGTCGCACAACCGTTCACCCCGGCGTCATTCGAATCAAGTGCAAACCGGCGCAGGACGATGAACGCTGTGGCATAAGTACGTTCGGACGAGGGTTCTCATGAATGAGAAACAGTTCATCAAGGTCTTCTGGCTGGCCAAGGCTTCGCTCATCGTGATACTGGCCTACGCCGGATTCAGAGCGATAACCGGGCACCTGCACATCGGTGCGCTCGATCCCGCGGTCGTCTCCGGCGACGAGCGTCCGGCCGATGTGCCTCCCCCGACCCCGAGGAGACCATCGTCCTGCGATTATGGGGCGATCATCGAGAACAGCCTGTTTGCCGGCCCGGACGAGGCAGATCAGCTTGCGCTGGATTCGGGGTCTTCCCAACTCGACGCGATGCCTTCCGCCGAGCAACTGGGACTCCGCCTGGTCGGCGCCATCGTCGGCGGGCCCGCGATCTCCCGAGCGAACATCCAGGACATCAAGACCAAGACGACGGGCGTTTATCGAATCGGAGATACCGTCGCGTCGGCCAAAGTGGAAGCGATCCAGCGGGACGCCGTGGTCCTGTGTCACGAGGGTCGGCAGTTGATCCTCCGGCTCAGCGCCGCCGGCGGCGATAAGGCCCCCGCGAGCAGCGAAGGGCAGCCGGCCGAGCCGCCACCCGCGCCGGCAGGCGTGAAGACCGCTCGCCCCCCGATCAAGGCGGACTACATCTCGGAGGTCTTCCACAAGGCGACCATCGAACCCTATGTGAAGAACAACCAGACGCAGGGTCTGCAAATCAGCGGGCTCGACAAGATCCCGATGGCCGAGCTGTTCGGCTTCAAGAATGGCGACATCATTCAGAGCGTCAACGGACAACAACTGACCAACAAGCAGAAGGCTTTCCAGGTCCTTATGAAGGCCAAGACTCAATCGAAGGTGGATATTCAACTGTTGCGCAATGGCAAGAGCAAAGCACTGTCATTCGATCGATGACAACAGGGCGCCCCGACGCGACGCAGCGTCGCAGAGGCCCCGACGGAGGACAACTTGAGTACGCGACATCACATCCGAATACACGTGGGCGGCGGTCGTGCCGCCCGACACGGGGCACTGTCGGCCCTGGCATTATGGACCCTGGCGACCGTGTCGGGCTGCCAGACCCAGAATCAGAAAGCGGCAGAGACTCCCGCCGCCCCGACCCCGGTCGTACAAACACAGCCCGAGCCGGCAAAGCCGGTGGAGAATGCGCCGCAGGTCTCGCCGCCCGTGCCGCAGCGAATCACGCAGCCGCCCGTCGCGGCAAGGGCAAACAGTGCGGATCCGGCCCGGGACATCCCGGCCAACCGATGGCTCGCGGAGAAGGAGGTCATCACTCCGGTCGAACTGGCCCCGCCGGTTCCCAGCCCGGCGCAGGAACCTGTGGCCGAGCAACCACCCGGGGTCACGCTCGTGCCCCAGGTGATGCCCTCTCTTCGGCCTGGCATGGCCGACGAAATGGTCTCCGTGAATTTCGACAACGTGGAGATCCGGACCGTGCTCAAAACAATCGGCGACATCACCGGGATCAACTTCATTCCCGCCGAACGAGTGACCGGCACGGTTACCGTCATGTCTCCGACCCCGATCCGCCTGGGCGACCTCTATGCCTTTCTGCAATCGATTCTCGACGTGCACGGCTACGCCACGATCGAGACGGAGAACGCCGTGAAGGTGGTCCCCAAGGCGGAGGCGGCCAAGAATCACGTACAGGTGCGGATCGGCGCCGACCCGGCCGACATCCCCAAGAATGACGGGATCGTGACGCAGATCATCGCACTGAAGTATGCGGACGTATCGGAAGTCAGCCAGATCATCGAGCCCGTCCTGTCCACAGGCGCCCAGATGGCGACCTACACAAGGACCAACTCCCTGATGATCACCGACACGTCGGCGAACCTCCATCACGTCGCCCAGATCATCCAGCAGCTCGACGTCGCGGGCTCCAAGGAGAAGGCCCGATTGTTCCCGCTGACGCACGCTTCGGCGCAGGTGCTCAGCGAGCAGATCACGCGGATTCTCGAACGGGGCAAGGGCCCGACGGCCCAGGCAGGACGGGCCCAGACAGCCGGCGCATCGAGCAGCGGTCCCCGCCTCCTGCCCGACGAACGAACGAACTCGATCCTCGTCATCGCCGGCGAGCAGGAAACACAAACCATCAGCGACCTCATCGCGCAGCTCGACATCGAGCGGCCGACCGGCATGAACAACGTCCATGTGACCTACCTCAAGAACGCCGACGCCAACGAGGTGAGCCGGTCGCTCGAACAGGCCCTGTCGAGCATGAGACTGACCGGCAGCAACAGCATCTCCCAGCAGATCCAGGTCACGCCCGATCCGAGCACGAACGCCCTGGTGATCGTCGCTTCACCGCAGGATTTCGAGGTGGTTTCCCAGATCGTCGAGAAGCTCGACATCGTCCGGGAGCAGGTCCTGGTCGAGATGCTCATCATGGAGGTCACGGAAGAGTCGCTCCGAGAGATCGGCATCGACTGGGCCACGATGGACACGGTGGTGTCCGACAGCATCCGCGGGTTCGGCGTGACGAACCTCGGTCCTCGCGTCGATTACCTGGCGGGCACGTCGGAAGGCCTGAACGTCGGCGCCTGGAAGCGGACCGACAGCGGCATCCAAATCGGAGCCATCCTCCACGCTCTGCAGAACGAGTCGGGCGTGAACATCCTCTCGACGCCATCGATTCTGACGTCGAACCATCGCAAGGCCAAGATCGTCGTCGGCGAGAACCGGCCCTTTGTGACGGACGCAAGGATCACGGAAAGCACCGAGGCCACCGACGCCACGGTCATCAAGAGCTATGAATATAAGGACGTGGGCATCACGCTGGAGATCACGCCCCACGTCAGTCAGAGCGGACTGATCCGGCTCGAAGTCAACAGCGAGTTCACGAAGCTGACCGAGGATGTCACCACCCTGTCGGAGGACACGCCCATCACGGCCAAGCGCTCCGCCCAGACGGTGGTGACGATGGGCAGCGGCGCCACGATCGTCATCGGCGGCATGATCCGCGACGACACGACGAAGGCGGTCACCAAGGTCCCGCTGCTGGGCGACCTGCCGCTGATCGGAGGCCTGTTCCAAAACCAGCGAGACCTCGTGCAGAAGACGAATCTCCTGCTGTTCATCACGCCGCACATCATGTCCTCGCAGGAAGACCTGACGAACATGACGGACCGCAAGAAGGACGAAATGGCCCCGGCGCTTGAGAAGAAGAGCAAGTGAGACCGAGTGCGGAGGCCGAAAGGTGACCCAGGGATTGATCGAGCGAACGGAGAACCGACCGCTGCATCAGATCCGGCCGGAGCAACTGAGCTCCGAGCTGATGCGACGGCTGCCCCTTGAGTTCCTCAAGAGGCAACGGGCGATCCCCATCCTCCTGGAGAAGGGCGAGCCCGCGGTCGCGCTGGCCGATCCCCTGAACCTCGAAGCCTACGACGCGATCGTGGGCATCCTGGGCCGGCCCTGCCGGCGGATCGTGTGCGAGGCCTCGCAGATCGACCAGGCAATCAGCCGATGCTACTACCTCAGTCCCGGCGAGGAAGAGAACTATTTCTCGCCCGATCCGCCGGAAGCCGACGGACAGGAGAACGCCGCGACTGCGGATCTCGCGAGCACGGTTCAAACGCAGGCGGAAGACCTGCTCAACATCGACGACAAAGCCCCCGCGATCAAGCTGGTCAACAAGATCCTGTTCCACGCGGTGCACAGCCGGGCCAGCGACATCCACATCGAGCCATACGAGCAGGAGGTGAAGATCCGCTTCCGCATCGACGGCGTCCTGCGGAACATCCTGACCCTGCCCAAGATCCAGGTCAGTCCCGTCCTGTCGCGACTGAAGATCATGGCGAACCTGAACATCGCGGAACACCGCCTGCCCCAGGACGGGCAGAGCCGCGTCAGCATCGGCGACGAGGTCGTCGATATCCGCGTTTCCGTGATCCCCACCGCCGGCGGCGAGCGGGTCGTGCTGCGCCTGCTCGACAAGGGCCGAGGCGAGCTGAAACTCGAGGACATTGGCTTCGGGCCGGACCTCTTGAAGACCTTCCGAAGTCTCATCGCGATCCCGCACGGGATCATCTTGATCACCGGTCCCACCGGCAGCGGCAAGACAACCACCCTGTACGGCGGGCTCAACGAGCTGAACTGCCAGGAGCGGAACATTCTGACCGTGGAGGACCCGGTCGAATACCAGTTGCCCGGGATCGGCCAGATGCAGGTCCATCCGAAGATCGACCTGACGTTCGCGAACTGTCTGCGACACATCCTCCGCCAGGATCCGGACGTCATCATGATCGGCGAGATTCGCGACCGCGAGACCGCGGAGATCGCGATTCAGGCGTCGCTCACCGGGCACCTCGTGCTCAGCACGCTGCACACGAACGACGCGGCCTCCGCCTTCACCCGCCTGATCGACATGGGGATCGAGCCGTACCTGATCTCCTCGACCGTCGTCGCGGTGATGGCCCAGCGACTGGTCCGCGTGATTTGTCCGAGCTGCAAGAAACCCTACGATCCCCAGAGCGGGATCGTCTCCTGGAGCGAACTGCAACAGGCAGCCAAGGGATTCGTCAAGCTCTACAAGGGCGCCGGCTGCGAGAAGTGCCTGGAGAGCGGATACCTGGGTCGGACGGGCATCTTCGAGCTGCTGCTCGTCGACGACCAGATCCGGGACCTGATCGTCCGACGACAGGGCTCGCACATCATCAAACAAACAGCCATCGAACACGGGATGGCGACATTGAGACAGGACGGGCTGCGGAGGGCGCTGGCGGGCACCACCACGCTGGAGGAGGTCGTCCGCGTGACCCAGGACAGCGTGCCAATCGCAGGACGGGAGAGTTGAGATGCCACTGCTCGATGCAGACTTCATGAACGAGGTTCAAAGCCACGCGGTTGCGGCCGAGCAGGAGGTCCATCGCCCTGCTGCAAAGAAGAAGGCGGGCATCGAGATCCTGCACAGGGCCGGCACGAAGGAGTTGTGCCGCATCGCGCGACAACTGGCCGCCCTGCTGCACGCGGGAATGCCCCTGGTGCCCGCGATGTCGGCGCTCGTGGAGCAACTGGAGTGTCCAGCCGAGGCCAAAGGCGGATCGTTGATCGCCCGCAGGAAGCCGCTGGCCGAGGCGATCCGCCAGGTGCGCGACGACGTGAACGAAGGCATCAGCCTGGCGGAAGCGCTGGGCAAGCACCCCGGCGTGTTCTCGCCGCTGTTCGTCAGCATGGTCTCCGCGGGCGAGAGCAGCGGCGCCCTCGAAGAGGTCCTGGGGCGCGTCGCGGACATCCTGGAGAAGCGCGTTCAGCTCGTCGCCAAGGTCAAGGCCGCGATGACTTATCCGACGGTGATGGCCCTGGTGGCTACGGGCGTGGTGATCTTCCTGATCGCCTACGTCGTCCCGGGCATCACGCGCCTGTTCACCGAGATGAAGCAGGAGCTGCCCTGGCCGACCCGCCTGCTAATCTCGATCAGCAGCTTCACGCGGGCGTATGTCGCGATCCTCCTCGGCCTGCTCTGCGGCGGCGCGGTCGCCGTCGTCGCGATGTACAAGAACGCCGAGGGCAAAGCCTGGGTGGACCGTGTCGTCCTGAAGCTTCCGGTGTTCGGCCCCCTGCTGCTGCGACTGGAACTGGCGAGGCTGACGCGAACACTGGGCTCGCTGATGAAGAGCGGCCTGCCTGTCATCAGCGCCATGGAGATCACCCAGCGAATCATCCAGAACAGCGTGATTGCCGATGCGATGAAGGCAATCCGGGAATCGGTACACACGGGCGACAACATCGCCGGCGCGATGAAGGCCACCGGCATGTTCCCCCCGGTCGTGTATCACCTGATCGCGACGGGCCAGATGTCCGGCAACATCGAGGACGGCCTGATCGACATCGCCCAGATGTACGACACGGAGGTGGAGGCTTCCGTGCGGACGCTGACCTCGCTCCTGGAGCCGGTCATCCTGCTCGTCATGGGCGGCATCGTCACGTTCATCGTGTTGGCAATCCTATTGCCGATTTTTGAAATCAACCAATCGCTCTGAGAATCGAGTAAGGACCACAAGATATGAGTCAATCATCAATCATCAATCGTAAATCATCAATTGCTAGGGGCTTCACGCTCATCGAACTGATGATCGTCGTCGTGATTCTGGGTCTGCTGGCAACCACGGTGATGCCGAAGATCCTGAGCAAGCCGGACCAGGCACGCCGGACCAAGGCGATGGTTGATATCCGTGCAATTCAGTCAGCCCTGGCGATGTTCAAGACCGACACGGGGCGCTTCCCCACCACCGCCGAAGGCCTGCAGGCGCTCGTCGCCAACCCGGGACTCAAGGGATTCGACACCGACGGCTATCTGGAGAAGGTGCCGAGGGACCCCTGGGGTAATCCGTACATCTACCTCAGTCCCGGCCTTCACAGCAAGGACTACGACCTCGAGTCCCTCGGCAAGGACGGCAACGACGGCGGCAACGACAAGGACGCGGACATCGAGAGCTGGAACCTGGAAGGCTGAGCGGACGGCGACGCCCGTCATCCTGAGTGCGAGCATCTGGTGTCGTGGGTGTAGCCTTCTGTCATCCTGAGCGAGAGCGAAGGACTTGGCCAACGGAGGAACGGTACCCATGAGCAGACGCGTTCGCGGGCCGGATGCCTCGCTTCGTTCGGCATGACATGACAGAGAAGTCCGCAGGTGTGAGATGAGATTCGCGAGAACCAACGCCTTCACGCTCATCGAGACCGTCGCCGCCCTGGCGATCGTGTCGATCGCCCTGCTCGGACTGCTGCAGCTCCACCTGGTCAGCATCCGGGTAGCCGACAAGTCGCAGATGACGACTCAGGCGGTCTTTCTCGCGCAGGCCAAGATGGCGGAGGTCCTCGCGTCGGGATATCCCTCGTTGGGGACGCATTCCGGCGTCGAAGAAAGCGACGGCGTCCAGTTCGGCTGGCGCACCGAGGTCACGGATGCACCCGCTTCGCAGCGCCAGTTGCTGGGCGTCCGGCTCGACCGCTTGCGGAGAGTCTCAGTCGAGGTTACCTGCGGAGACGGCCCTCGCGAACGACAGATCCAGTTGACCACGTGCGTGGCGGAGAACAAGATTCGTGAGACGCAGGACCGCACATAGAGCGTTCACCCTGATCGAGATGCTGGTCTCGCTGGCCATCGTGGGCACCATCGTCACGATGGTGTACGGCAGCTACGCGGCCACGTCCCGATCCCTGGACGTCTACGGCCGCCGGATGGCCTGCTCCGAGCGGGCTCATCTCGCGCTGCGCATCATGGCCCGACAGATTCGCTGCATCTACGCGCCGACGACTCCGGCCTCGACCGCAACGTTCCAGGCAGAACCGCGGAACCTGCGAGGGGACATCCTCTCGTTTGCCACCACCGCTGGATTCGGCCAGCAACACGACGGCCCCACGGGCATCTCCCGGGTCGCCTATCGCTATGATCCGTCGAGCAGGACCCTCTCGATCTCGTGCGAGCCACGGACGGGCCGCTCGGACGACCCGCAACGCACCGATACCTGGCGTCCCATGCTCGCCGGCGTCACCAACGTGGAACTGGGCTTCTACGACGGGCGGAACTGGCAATCGCAATGGGACTCGAAGCGAAGCGGTCCCATGCCGCAAGCCGTCAAGATCGCTCTGTCCGTCACGGACGAACTGGGTCGCGAGCATCACTACGGAACGACGGTCCCGATCATCTGCCGAGGGACACCACGGACGCAACAGGTCAAGAAAGCGGGCGGGCCATCATGACCAGAATACCTTCAGGCCACAGACGAGACGGGTTCATTCTCATCGTCGTGCTCGGGGCGGTCCTCATCCTCTCCGCTCTGCTGTTCGGCTTCAACCAGACGGCACGGACCCGCCTGAACACCGCGGATGGCTTCCAGACGATGGAGCAGGTTGCCAATGGAGCCCGGACAGGCCTCCAGATCGCGCTGGCGGCCATTCGGGACACGGACGACCTCGGGACAGACTCGCGATTCGCCGGGCTGCTCGCAGGCGAGAGCACGTTCCCCGTCGAGGACGCGCAGTGCTCCCTCACCGTCATCGACGAGAGCGGCCTGCTCAACGTCAACCGCCTCAAGAGCGCGGACGGACAGATCGACCGCCGAAGCATAGATCGGCTGCTGCGCCTCATCGACCTGTTGAATGCGCAACGGAAGGACCCGTCCAAGAGGATCGGCTATGGCATCGTCCCGTGCATCATCGACTGGATCGACTCGGACGACGAAGTGACGTGCCTGCCCTTTGTCCAGCGGGAGAACACCGGGGCCGAGGACGGCTATTACGAGTCGCTGTCGCCCCCCGGTCGGTGCCGGAACCAGCCGCTCGACTCGGTGGACGACCTGTTCGGGGTCAATGGCGTCACGCCGGAAGTCCTGAACCGCCTGCGCCCCTATCTGACGTGCGCGGGCGACGGGAAGATCAACATCAACACGGCGCCCGATCTCGTCATCCAGTCCCTGTCGGAACAAATAGACGGCGCGATGGCTCAGATAATCCTCAATCAGCGCAAGCTCCGGCCCTTCGAGAGCCTCCCACAGATCCGCAGCATGCCGGGAATGACCGATAACGTGTACCGGGCCATCCAGGGTCAAATCGCCGTCCGACCGACGGAGCGATTCTACCGCGTCCGGTCGCAGACAAGTACGGCCGACCGCCAGTGTTTGGTCGAGGCGCTTTTGCAGAGAAACACACAGGCCGGAACGGTCGATATTGTCCTGTATCGGGAGATGTGATCTCCTGGCCGACAGGATCTCGGGAATGGACTTGGACAAGATGGGCATTCGATCCGCATTGAACAAGCAGAAGCTGCTTCGCGATTTCTCCCGCGTACCGGGCTGCCGGCCTGCGCGGACGCGGACCGCCGGCTGGCTGGGGAAGATCAAGGAGATGATTCCGTTGAAGAACCTGCGGCCTGTGCCCATAAGGAACCTGAGTTTGACGGCCCTCGCACAGAAGCTCGGCTGGAACATCGGCCGGAGCAAGAGAACGCCCAGGAGGTGCATCGGCATCGATATCGGACGTCTCCACGTGCATGCGGTGCAAATCGCCCGCACCCCGGACGGAATCCAGGTCGAGAAAGGAATTGGAATCCAGGCCCGGCGCAGCACGGATTCGCAGGCGAAGGTCCTCCACTCGCTGACCCACGAGCACGGATTCGATCCGCACGCAGACGTCGCGGTCGCGCTGCCTCACCAGACCTTCTTCTTCGCGGACGTCGAGACCGATCCGTCGCAGGTGGAGGCTATCCGAGCCGGCGACACCACGCACCTGAAGGACTGCTTCCCGATTGCCGCAGAGGACATCCTCTCTCGGGTATGTTCTGTACTGCCGGGCAAAGCGGGCAAGAACGTGCTGCTGGTAGCCGCGGTCTCCTGCGAGTCGCTCCGAGAGCAGTTGTCGGTGCTCGCGGAGGCGGGCATCCGGCCGACGTGCATCGACACGCCGACGACGGCGGCGCGCGCCGCCATCCTGGCGAATCACCCCCAGGCCAGCAAGGGCCTGGCGGTCATGTTGTACGTGGACGAATCCACGCTCAGCCTGGCCGTGATGCGGGACGGGAGCATTCTGCTGGTCCGTAGTCTTCCCATGTTGTCCGACGACAACCAGGACCTGCTCACCCTGGCCCGCCAGACGGCCGACATCGTCGCGCAGGAGATCGAGATCACATGGCAACGTCTGTCCGGCAAAGCCCCCGAGCCCGGCCTTCGGATCTTCCTGATCGCCTCGCACCGGATGGCCGAGTCGCTGGCTAGCGCGATCCCGGAGAAGATCGACAGTCAGGTGATCCCCATCGATCCGTACGCCGGCGTCAAGAAGGCCCAGGCCATCGAGGCGGACTTCTCCCTGTGCGTCGCGGAAGGACTGGCACGACGAGCGCTCCAGTCGCGGACCTCAGACAGCACAGATTTCCTTGCGGCCTATCAGACCCGGACCCGTCCGGCCCTGCAACCCAGGAGAGAACTGGCCATCTGCGGCGGCCTGGCGGTGGCAGCCGTCGTCCTCTGGGCGGTCGGCCTGTTCGTGCAGCTTTCGTCTCTCGAATCACGGCTCTCCAACCTGAAGGAGCAGGAGGTGGCGATCTTCCAGCGTGTGGCGCCCGACGAGAAGACCATCGTGAACCCCGCCGCCCAGCTCCAGCAGCGATTGGACGCCCTCCGCCAGGACGGCGAGATGTTCGCCAGTTTCAATCCGGGCCGGCCCGCGCCGCTGGAGGTCCTGTCCCTGCTGAGTCAGCAGATGCCCACCAAGGGCACTCTCAAACTCGAAGACACGCTGATCACGGGGGACTCCGTCCGAATCAGGGGCACGTGCGATTCGTTCGCGACGTTCTTCGCGTGGCAGCAGTTGCTGGAGAAGACGCCGGGACTGCGCCTGTCGGGCGCCCCCAAACCCGAGGAAGACCCGCAATCCAAGAAGGTGCGGTTCACCGTCTCGCTGTCCACCGCCCAGAGGAAGGCATCATGATCCGAATGAACCGCAGAGAGAGACAGCTCGCCGTTGGTTTGGCCGTGACGGTCGGAGTGTGGGGCACCTGGGCCTTCGCCATCCAGCCGACGCAGGAACGCATTCGAACGCTGGAACGCATCCTGCCCGAGAAACAGACGCAGGTGCGAGATATTCAGGCAAAGGTGATCGAGTACGTCGCCCTGGAGAACCAGTTCAAGGACCTGCGGGCCAAGATGGCGTCGCAGGACCCGGGCTTCCAGTTGTTGTCCTTTCTGGAGTCGATGATCGCGCGTCACAAGCTGGCGGGCCACACGACGAAGCGGCAGGACGTCTTGCAGCCCCAGCCGGACTACGCGGAAACCGTCGTCACCCTCGAAATGCAGGACATCACACCCAAGCAGCTCATTGCCTTCTTGACCGCGGTCGAGACCGCCGATGCGGCGATCTGGGTCGGCAGCCTGCACATTCGCAAGGACGCCACGAACGATGCCCTGCTCGATTGCACCATCGCCATCCACAATCCCCGTATGGCCAGTCCCTCCGCGCAGGTCGCGCAAGCACCCTGACGCTCGCGGGCGACCCGAGTCTCCGCCAACCGCACCCGAGTCATCACGCCGAACGAAGCGAAACATCCGCCCGCCGGACGCAAATGTAGCCCGTCCTATCACACGGACCCGCCGGCATTCCCACACCGCAGAGCACTGTGGAATGCTCCGCAGAATCATGTTGACATATACGAGGTGGGGCCCACACAATAGCAGATGTGTGGGCGAGCCGAGACTGGCGCCTTTGGTTAATTGAAGCGATTTCGACGTTACAGTGGCGAGCAAGGGGTCGTTCGGGCGAGTGCAGTGGCGCTCTTTCGGGAGAAAGGAGCGAACGCGGTGGGCTGCGACGAGAGGCAAAGAGGGATTCGGAGGGCGAGCAGGTATCCGCCAAGGCGGCACGCCGTGTCGATCATCCATTGTCCATCATCCTTCATCAATCACAAGGGCTTCACCCTTGTCGAACTGCTCGTGGTGATCGCGGTGATCGCGGTGCTGATGGCGATCCTGCTTCCGGTGCTGGGCCGGGTCCGCAAGCAAGCCAAGTCGGTGGTCTGTCGCGCTCACCTCAAGCAGTGGGGGAGGGTCTTTGCCCTGTACACGGAGGAACACGAAGGCTGTTTTCAACGAAATGGCGACAATGGGCTCGATTGCGCTCTATCCCTTCTCAGGGGCATCCACATCGGGAACGATGTGGACCCCAATACGTCCGGGCGATATCACAGCGTGCGGACTGAGGGCATTGCCCTCTGTCCAATGGCAACCAGGGGAAGTGGACCGGGCACTTTCGGCGGTACTTCAGGATCGACTGGCAGGGTCTGGTTGAAGGGAGTATATGGCTTGAACTTCTCCCCTTGGGAGATCACCGAGCCTCAGCCAATGTTCCGCATGAGCTATGGTTTGAATGACAAGGTCTTCAGCCCCTTTTTCGAGAGTCCGCATCCCAGCGAGATCTACGCATCGGATCTGCACGTGTTCTCTCTCAGGGCGCGTGACACGATCCCGTTGCTCTTCGACTGCGTCGCGCCGAGCTCGTCACTGGGAAGCGAGAGATCACCTCCTCCGAAGGAAGAGCCTTCGGGGGCCTCCGGAGGGCTCATTATCAATCGCCATCAGGGCTGCATGAACGGTCTGTTCTTCGATTGGTCCGTTCGCTCCATCGGGCTCAAAGAGCTCTGGACGTTGAAATGGCGCCTGTACTGGAATACGGCCGGACCCTGGACCAAAGCCGGCAACGTCCAGCCCGAGGACTGGCCCAAGTGGATGCAGGGATTCAAGGACTACTGAGCATTGTGACACAACCCTCCCGATTCGTGATTGGGGTGAGATGCGGTAGAAAAGGATACCTTTGAATGGGAGATTCGAGAATGAAACGCGCATATTCCTGGCCTTCTACAATCCTTCTGTGTGTGGTCTTGCTTTCGATGTGCCTGGTCCGTGATACCCGCCTTTGGGGGCAGCAAGACAACGTCACATTGGGTTCGTCTGAGTCCTCCGAATTCACCTTTGTCCTTGAGCTTTATGGCGACAAGGTGGCCGACTACAATGAGTGTCTCGGATTGGGGTCGAGCAACGAGGTGGAGGAAACCACCGATCAGACGGATGCGATCACCGTCAAGCGTGGTGTCCCGGGCGCCTTAGAATGGCACACGATCACGCTTAGGCGGACCGGGCCAAGTGGCAAGGAGATGTGGTCGTGGCGAAAGGCGATGGAAGACGGAAACATGGAGCAGGCAGTTCGGGATGGCACCATCATCATGTATCGCGCGGATACGTCCGAGCCAGTAGCACAGTGGGATTTTCGAGACGGCTGGGTCTCCCGCCTGATCGTCAATGGCGCGACAGAGGAACTGACGATTGTCCACAATGGGATAGAGAGAGTGGATTGGCAGAACGTGGGCTCTGGTGGACGCGGTCTCTGACGCAGAGGGGCGAGACGGTCTCCGTGGACGGATCACATTGTTACTGCAGTGCCCCTGATTCATCGTCTCAGACAATACGGCATCGGCGTATGTGCAGCAGGCATGCTCATTATGTGGTAGAAAGGAGGTGACAATGATGGCCATGGGACCCTGAGCGCCGCGTGTGTTTGGCGACGAGACAAGATCTTCAGACAACAGGACTCAAGGACAAGGAAGGAAGATAGTATGCACTCCAAATCTATGTGGTTTGCCCCCGTCTTCGCAGGCTCGCTCCTGCTGGCGGTGGGGGCTATCAAGAATGTAAGTGCCTATCAATATGCTGTGAGCGGCCCATATACCCCCGACGACACCGACAAGACTGCAACCAGCCACACATCTACGCACATCTCGGAGGCAGACGCATCCGCTGTAGCCCAAAGTTGTGGCTACTGTGCAGCATCAGTGAGCACATACACGGCCGCTATCCACGCCGACAGCGCAGTTGCTTCGTCATCGGCTGTGGCTGGCTGGCAGAAATCGTGGGAGTGGGATGGCCCTCCCGGCACAGCACCGGGTGCTACGCTGGAATGGGTCTCCGACGGGGTAGGCTTCGCCAGTTGCTATGGACATTCAGACCCATCGACCGACGGCGGAGCCCTGAGCGTGGCCAGTGCCGACTGCTACGGGGCTGGAACCGGTTCGCAAGAGGCTGGTGCGTATGGATATGGCAGTGTATTTGGATATGTCGAAGATTGGGATTGGGCCAGCGCGGATGCAGAAGCATACGGCACGCCGGACGATAATGGGCAGACAGGCTATGCCATCTATGAAGAGGAACCATGGGGCGGAAGTGGTTACTACGACTGCTCCGCTGAGTGGCAGGCCAATTTCGGCAGTACTGCCAATATCCCCAGTGGTACATCCTATGTTTACTATAATGGTGGGGTCGTGTGCAGTGACTACTCCGGCGCGGGTGCAGGACCCTGTGAATCAGAGGCATTTGCAAACGCGCACACTTCAGCACAAGCGCAAATCTACCTCTTCGCTGTCCTCTACTGATGATGGAGGCACTTGTCCAAAGCAGCACAGCACATAGCCGCGTAGTCGGCGGACACGTCGAAGAGCAATGGAATGGCATGTATGAGCGAACGGATGACAGTGCGATACCAGGACGTCAGCACGGAACACCCGGCACTGTGGTGCCGGGTGTTCCAAGTTTGTTCCACATTAGGAGTGTAGGCAGGTGTTGAGCTGCTCGACGCGAGAATGCAGATGAACGGGTTGCGCCATCCTATCCTGATCACGATTCTGTTGTTAATCTGTACCATGACTCTGAAGCCGCTCTGCGGTCAGGAGATCAGGGCAACCATGCCGACAATGAGCCCAGGTAGCAACGTAAAGGCTCAAACCTACGACGCAGCCCTCAGAATGGCAACCGGCGCGGTCACAGAGATGTTTGCACCTTCTCTGGAAATGAAAGAGAATGTGGATTTCCTGCTTGTCCCGGCGCAGTTCATGCAGAAGGCACTGCTGGATGACAAGGGCGTCAAGGAGTGCTCAGACGCTTCCATCGAGTTGAACGCCCCCCTTTGTCGGACGCATGTGGTACTCTTCGCGCGATACTGGGTATCAGCGGACTACTACCGTTTGAGTGTCGTGTGGGCGGAACCCCATGCAGGTAGCTTCAACTATCCCGTCTATCCCTCAACGTTGTTCATTGTCAGCGATCCAAACCAGTTTGAGATCAGTCATCAGATTCAACAGATATATAATGGTGTATTTGCCAAGCCCGTCGGGGCTCGCGGTCCTTTCATGCACCGGTTCAACAGCTACGCCTTGTCCGACCTTCGTTTTGCCGAACAAGAAACCCTCGACCTGTTCAAAAACGTAGAATCTGAATACGCAGACAGCGCGAATGCAAGACTGCTGTGGAGACAGCGTGTGGTCCTGCCTGAACGGCCGATCACGGTTGCCTTCAGTAACGGAGGTCCCGCAATCACCATCGGGGGCGAAACACGTCGCTACTCTGAACTCAAGACAGTGCAAGATAAAGGCGGGCGTCAGTGGATTGTTGATTACGCACCCGTCAAAGTTGTTTCACACATCATATCGCTCCCTGAACAGATCACGGTGCTCTCGGGAGCTGACAAACAGGTTCTGCGCTCGGCTCGACTGTACAACTACAGGGACTGCCCAGGGACTGCAGAGCAGATCAGAACCACTGCACTGCGATTCGGTGGCTTCGACTCGTACGATACAGTCTGCCGTGGTTTTTTCCTGAAGTACTGGATGAGACCTCCAAGCGACCTCTCGTCTGCGGATGCAAACGCGATGCAAGGACTGTGCGAGCATTTCGCGGAATCGCTCGGCGCGGACGCCACACTGGGCGAACGACTGAAGCGGGTCAATCTGCTGATGCAACTGCACTGGATGCTGGACGATACGCCGTCACTGGAGAAGGATTTCCGCGAATACATCTGCCTGTTGTCAGCGAGTAGTCTCGACCGAATGATCCTCTTTGGCGGGCAGAACGTGATTGAGACAACCATACGATGGGCCCAGTTCCGTGCCGCGGACAGACTCCTGCCGCTGTGGTTGGACGCGGCTTTTTCAGAGAACGATCCCAACTCCCTGCTGGACTTTGCCTCCGCGAATCTCGCGACCAAACGATTCTGGACCACACTGAAGCTCATGGAGAAGGTCCTGGCAAGTCCTGCGATGCCCGCGGACCGGCGATTCGACGCGCAGGCATATCACGCCATCGCGCTGTCAGGCATCTACCAGATGGCGGCCGACCCCGATCATATGATCGATCGCGAGTTGGACATCGCACAGGTCCGATGGGCATTGATCGACGCCGACGAGAAGCGGCTCCTGGCCCATGCGAAAGCGAGTCTGGCTGCGGCTCAGCAGGCATACGCGACGGTAGGCAAGCCGTCGCGAGAGCATCGGTCTCTCAAGAAACGATTGGATGCAATAGAGCAGGCCATTGGGGCAAATGGGAGTCAAGAGAATGAGGACACAGACCTGCAAGACAACTGACAGGCCCACGAGACAACCTGACCCTGTGATCTCCCGGCGGGTCGCGATGAGTTCTTCCAGCTTGGCGATCCTGGGGTTATTGTCCGGCTCGGTTTGCGGGCGGGAGGAAGGGAGGGACGCCGGACGTGCAGGGATGCCCCAGGACATGCAGGAGCGGATGGACCAGTCACGGGCGTTCTTCGAGCGGCTGCGAAACGCAGGCAGCCCGGAGGAGCGGACGAAGATCATGGAGGAACGCAGTGCCTGGGAACGCAGCCGGGCCATCGCGGACTTCCAGGGGCAATTGGGCGTTTCTGACCCGGAGTGGGCGGTCATCAGGCCGCGATTGGAGGCGGTCTACGACCTGGTGCACCCTGCGCAGCAGTTTGGGCGAGGGGATGCCCGGCCGATGGCGCCTGTCGAACAGAAGAAGAGCGAACTCCGGCAGCTCCTGGCCAATCAGGATGCCCTGCCCGAACAGATCAAGGGGGCATTGACCGCGTTGCGGACCGCGAAGGAGAAAGCCCGTCAGGACCTCGCCAAGGCGCGCCAAGACCTCCGCCAACTGATGACTGTGCGCCAGGAGGCGGTCCTGGTTCTAGGCGACCTGCTCGACTGAGTTGGACGGCATCCACCGGGCTGACGGGATCAGAATCGGCGACCCGCCGGCGACCCGATCCAGGCGGGCGATCTGCGAGAAACGGAGGGTGACGGAGGCACGCCGGAACCCCGAAAAACCACGCGAAAAAATTTGCACAAAGGGTATTGCTTTTCGTACAGTCGAGCATACGATAATTCCGACATTTTATGGGCGGGCTCGGCGTGGGCCCGTGTGATTCGGAGAATCCATTCGGAAAAACGAGGTGGTAAGCGAATGTGTGATTCATGTGGATGCAGCCCTTGTAACACGTGCGGCGCGCCCGTAGAGGACGGTGTCTGCTCGAGCTGCGGCGAGAAACCCAGCAACTGCACGTGCGAGCCGATCGAAGAAGTGCTCGACTATGAAGAAGAAGAGGAGGAGCTCGAGGACGAAGACGAGGAAGAGGACGACGATTTCGACGACGACGACATCGATGAGGATGAGGACGAAGACGAGGACGACGAGGAGGAAGAGGAGTACGAAGACGAGGACGAGGATTTCGACGAGGATGAGGGCAAGGATTGGTAATGAATCGCCTCTGACGTCCTGTGTGGCGCTCGTTTGATGCTCCCGTCGGCGCCACCGGCCGGGAGCAGGATCCTCGGCGCGAAGTTCCGTGCCAGCGAGAGCGGATGTCCTCGTGATGATGAATGCATCAAATAGAAAGGCCCCGTCGAGAGAACCGACGGGGCCTTTTTCGTTTGGGACTTCCGATGCTGCCGATCAGCAGGGTTGCACGTTCGTCGCCTCTTGCCCCTTGCGTCCGGGAGCGGGAGTGTACTCCACCGCCTGGCCGTCCTGAAGAGTCTTGAAACCTTCCCCTGAGATCTGCGAATGATGGACGAACAGATCCTCACCGCCGTCATCGGGCGTGATGAAACCGAATCCCTTTTTCTCGTTGAACCACTTTACCGTACCTCTTGCCACGTTGTCTTCTCCTTGGACCGTCGCCGGGTCCGCACAGCAAGCCAGGGGTCCACGGCCAAACGAGTTGCGCGGACACCCTTTCCCTCAAGTGATTATCAGGGTATGCTCCGAGGGAGGGAAGTATACGCCTTAACACAGGTTCAGAGGATACCCTCTTGTCACGGCCAAGTCAATCCCATTTCGTCATCTTCAAGACGAAGACAACGCCCCCAGACCACTGTCTTGGGCACACAGTACCACCGATCTTCCCTGGGCACGAACCTCGCGGATCATGCCTTGGTCTTGAAGCAATCGGCTCTCCAGCAGCACTGCGTCCAGGGGCAACTCCCGTTCGAGCGGCCATAACAAGGCGTACACCCCTCCGCGACCTGGATTGCGTGAATCAACTCGGCCTTCTTCTTCTTCCCGGGCTCGATACCCAGGACTCTGGCTCTGGCCTTGATCTCCGTAACAGTCATACTCTTCTGCGTCACGCTCACTGAACTCATCCATGTTCTCCTACTACATCGAGGGCCATGAGACAGGCGCCCGACCTTACTGCGAAGATTCCGCTCAATCCATCATTGTGCGCGGATTCCGTCCGATGGCAAGCGTATTCTGCCAACTGCTGCCGGATTTTTTCGGGCCCTGACAGGACCGGTCCCACTGCGACGGCGTCCAGGTTCCCACGTCGGTTTTTGTGTTGCTGCCGTGCGCGTGATCTGATATGAATGCCGTGGACTGTTTCTAATCGGAGATCAATCATGAGAAGCTGCCACCCATCACCATGCACCCTTGATGTAATCCTATCTACAGCAAAGACTTACAGCTTAACACAGGCGACGAATACCCCCAAGGAGAACCCCGTCGCTGGCCGTGCGATCCGCCGGGTGGGACATCTGCTGGCGCTTCCGACCATCTGCCTGGCGTGCCTTGCAGTCTGCCCGGTCCTGGCCCAGGAGTTCGCACCCTTCGCCATCCCGCTGCGGATCGATCCGAATCAGACGATCTGGCTGGACGACTGCAAACCCATCGCGGTCGATTCGGATCGACTCGAAGCCCGCGGCGGGCATTTCTACCGAGATAGCCAGGTTCGCATCTGGGGCGTCAACCTGTGCTTCGGCGCGAACTTCCCCACTCACGAGGACGCGTCCTTGGTCGCGACCCGCCTGGCGGCCGCCGGAGTCAACTCCGTTCGGCTCCATCACATGGACAGCGCCCGCTGGCCGAGGGGCATCTGGAACGCCCAGGACGGCCGGACCCTCGAACCCAAGGCCCTCGACAGGCTGGACTACTTCATCAGCGAACTCGCTCAGCGGGGCATCTTCATCAACGTCAACCTCCACGTCGGCTATAAACACAGCGAGCCACTGGGGTTACCGACGACAAATCGCGAATTCGACAAGATCTACGGGATATTTACCCCCGCGCTGATCGACGCCCAGAAGAAGTACGCGAGGGAAATCCTCACACACGTAAACCCTTATCGCAAGGTGCGTTACGCCGACGACCCGGCGGTCGCCTTCGTCGAGATCACCAACGAGGACAGCTTCTTCATGTGGGACGCCGACGAGACCCTGCGGACGCTGCCGGCCTATTACGCCGCGATCCTCCGCAGCCAGTTCAACGCCTGGCTGAGCAAACGGTATGGCTCGGACAAAGCGTTGGCATCCGCCTGGGGCAAAGGAACGGAACCCCTGGGCGAGAACATGCTGCGAAACGGCAATCTGCTCGAATGGGATGTCGGCGCGAGCACGCCGAGACACTGGAATCTCGAACAACACGAGAACTGTCGGGCCACCCTGTCGCATCGGGAGGGCTCGTCCGACAACGCGATCCAGATCAGCATTGCACAGGCCGATGAGACGCAGTGGCATCTTCAGTTCACCCAGGGAGGATTCAAAACAACTGCCGGTCGATACTACACGCTCTCGTTCGAAGCCGCCGGCAGCAAGGCACGAGCGATCGGATGCACCGTGAGCCAGGCCCACGACCCCTGGGGCAACCTCGGCCTGTCTCGAAGCGTGTCGCTCGGCACGGACTGGCAGACGTTCAAGTTCGGCTTCGTCGCCACCGGGTCCGACGACAACGCCAGAATCAGCTTCGCGTTCAGCGGCGATCCGACATCCTTCCAGCTTGCCCGTGTCGAGTTGCATCCGGGCGGACAGGTGGGCCTCGCTCAAGGCGAATCAGTGAGGACCGACAATGTCGAGCTGTTCAAGGACTGCGAGAGCACCGCTCGCGTTGTGGACCGGATGATCTTCCTGGCCGCGACCGAGAAGGCATACTTCGACGACATGCGATCCTACATCAAGAACGATCTGGGCTGCGGGGCCCTGGTGACCGGGACGATCGTCTTCGGCCCGCTGGGCCTGTACGCCCAGAGCGACATGGACTACATCGACAGTCACTCCTACTGGCAGCATCCGAGCTTCCCGGGCCGAGCGTGGGATGGCAACAACTGGCTCATCCAGCAAAGGCCCATGACCGACTACCCCGAGCAGGCGACGCTGTTTCGCATCGCGGCCGAGCGCCTCGCAGGCAAGCCCTTCACGCTCAGCGAGTACAACCACCCTGCCCCGCTCGACGCCCAGGCAGAGTGCGTGCCGATGGTGGCATCGTTTGCGGCGGCACAGGACTGGGACGGCATCTGGCTGTTCACCTACTCACACGCGACGGACGATTGGGGCCGGCAAGCCATGAGCGGCTTCTTCGACATGGACACGAACCCCGCCAAGTGGGGCTTCATGCGAGCGGCAACCGCGATCTTCCGCGACCGCTGCATCACACCACTGGACGGTCCCGCGTTCTTGACTCTGACGGACAACAAGGATGTAGCCGCGGGGCTGGCGACCCTGCACATCCGGCACGGCAGCAACATGCTGGCAGCCACCGGCTTCTCGCGGGACGATCTGCTCGGCCGCCCGCACATCGCGGTGTTGACGGGCCGGCGCGCCAACTTGGACACGCGAGGTTCGCGCACGCAGATCGACTGGACGGTCGAAGAAGGCAAGGGATTCTACGCCGTGCAGAGCTGGAGCGGGTCCGTCTACACGGGACACGCGGCGCGGTTCCAGGAAGCAACCGAAGGGAAGATCCGCATCGAAGGGCCCGAACTGGCGACACTGACGATGACTGCCCTGGGCGGCAAGGAGTGGATCCCCCTGGCCGCACGAGATCGCATCTTCGTGACCGCCTGCGGACGGTGCGAGAATGTCGGGATGCAGTTCTCCGCAGACCGCCGGACGGTCGGACGCAACTGGGGCGAGGCGCCCGCGCAGATCGAAACCGTCAAGGGGACTGTGGTTCTGCCGGAGGGGCAATGGACATGTCATGCACTGGCCCCGGATGGTGCAAAGAAGCAGCGGGTGACCATCACCTACGAAGACGGACGAGGCACTCTGGCCATGTCGCCCGAGTACGCGACGATGTGGTATCTGCTCGAACGGCAAGCGAAATAAAGGACTGGCGTTTTTTATGAGAAACCTCGTTGCAGCAGCAGTGTCGGTCTTCGTCGCCTCGTGGGCAGCGGCTCCGGCGATGGCGTTCGACGGTCACCGGGTCTCGGAAGGCCCGCTCATCCTCTCGATCGGCGAGCTGACGGATGTGACACGCGTGAACCAGCCGTACGATGTCACGGTAACGCTGGAGAACACCGGCGCCGCGCCGCTGGAGGTGGATGTTCGCATCGACGATCTCGTGGACGAGTGGCACGCGGTCGGCGAGACAAGTCGGCACGTGCAGATCGAGTCACACAGTGAAATCCAGGTGGCGTTCCAGATCGCCGCCTCGCCCGGTGTGCTGTCCGCGTTGTACCCGGTCCACATCTACGCATCGTTTCAGTCCGGCGGGCAGGACGTGACCGCCCACGCGGTCCGCATCTTCGAGTCGAACTTCGAGAAACCCGTCGCGTCCAGCACGAGGCCGCCGGAACTGCCGGTCAACGTCCTCTCCGCCCGCGGCGCGCTGCCCTTGTGGTCCCTGCGGACCCATCGCGTCGCATGGCAGTTCTTCGACAAGCCGCTCGCCTATATGCCGGTGGGCTGGCAGGGGTCGTCGTCGGAGTCCTCGGCCTATCTGGGCATCGGTTCCGTCACACGAGGCACGATGAGACAGGCGATCACCATGCACCCGCCGTGGAAGCCCGCAGGCGGCACGATCTTCGCGGAGTATCGCGTGAAGCTGCCCGACACGACGCCCTTGACGCTGGCCTTCGCCAACGCCATCCGGGACAACACGGCGGCGGAACCGCCCAGCGACGGCGTGACCTTCCGCGTCTGGATCGGCGAGCAGAAGCTCTTCGAGAGGCACACCGACAGCAAGACGTGGCTCGACGGCGCCGCGGACCTCTCCGCCTATCGCGGCCAGACGGTGCTCCTGCGTCTGGAGAGCCATCCGGGCCCAAAACGCGACACGACGTGCGATTCTTCCTTCTGGGCCGAGCCGGTCCTCATTGCGGGAGAACTCCCCAAGCCGACGCCCGAACCTGAGAAGCAGCAGAGGCGAGACGCGGCCCGGTCCCTCGCAAGAACCGGGGAGGGCGAAGGCACGCTCTTGGCGCTCGAAGACGGCTATCGCGTCGCCCTCCTGCCGGGCGATGCCGGGCTTCTCGACGGGGCCGTCGCCATCGGAAACAAGGATACCTGCGTCGTCTTCGACGGCCTGCGGATCTCCATCCTCGGGTATCCGGTTGGATCGAGTCTTTCTGCCATCAGCATGGCGGGCAGGACGGATTGGGCGGACGATGGACACAGCCTGAATGTCACCCAGCCCCTTGAACTGGCGGGCGAGACATTCGACCTGACCGTCCGAATCCGCGCGGAAGGAAGCGGTCTGCGGATCAAGGTCGATTCCCCGAAGAGGATCACGGATTTCGCCCTCGGATCGGCGGACCAGAAGGCCCCTCGCGTCTACTACGGACACGGCTACTGCATCGTCGAGCCCGAGGCGTTCCAGGCGGGTTTCGGCGGGCACAATCTCTCGACCAGCCACGTCGGATTCGACTTCGACGAGGGATTGTCGCTCCTGGTCGCGTGCGATCATCCGCCGGACTTCCTGGAGGTCACCCCGGAAAGCCGGACCTACGCGCTGCACACACATCTCGACGCGACGATGACGCTGGTGCCCAGCACAGTGGGCGCATTCGACTGTGCGAAGAAGTACCGGCCGCTCTATGACAAACAGGCCTCCCCCGGGTTCGGTCGCAAGGCGGGTCGGTTCGTTTTCGATATCTGGGGCGGTCGCTACGCGGACATCGCCAGGACGATGCAGGAGATGATCGCCTACGGCCTGACCGACTCGCTCCTGACCGTCCACGTCTGGCAGCGATGGGGATACGATTACCGCCTGCCGGACATCTATCCGCCCCTGCCTTCGCTCGGGACCGTCGAGGACATGCAGAGCATCGCCAGGGTCTGCGCCGAGCACGATATCCCCTGGGGCCTGCACGACAACTATATCGACTTCTATCCCGACGCCCAGGACTACAGCTACGACGACATCTGCTTCACCGAGGACGGCAGGCCCATTCGGGCATGGCTGAACGAAGGTCGGGACGCGCAGAGCTACCGCTGGCGGCCGGATCGCTTCCAGCCGTGGCTGGAACGGAACCTCGGCCTGATCGGGCCCAATCTCAAACCCACGCACTACTTCATCGACGTCTTCACATCGATCGACTGTTTCGACTACTACGACCGGGCGGGACAGTACCACTCGATGCTCGAAACCCGTAAGTGCTGGGGCCAGGCCTTCGCCTGCATTCGCGACACGCTCGGCGGCAACGCGCCGATGACGTCGGAAGCCGGGGACGACCAGTTGATCGGCTACCTCGACGGCGCCGATTGCCAGCACCTCCAACTCTCGTCCGAAGCCAAGTCGTTTTGCATCACGCTCGCCTGCCGGGACTGGGAGCGCGTCCCATGGTACGACGCGGTCCTGCACGACAAGTTCAGCCTGCACGGCGTGGGCTACTCCGGGCGGTATCAAGGCGGGCGCAGCCGCCAGGAACATGGGATCGAGAGCGACGACTACCTCAGCGCCGAGGTCCTGGAGGGCCATGCGATGATGATCGACGCGGAGGCCTTCGGACGAGGGGCCGTGCGGAAATACTGGCTGGCCCAGGATCTCATTCGTAGCATCGCGACGGACCGGATCGCGGGCGTCCAGTTCGTCGACGGCGATATCCACAGGCAGATCATCACGTGGGAATCCGGCGCGACGGTCTACGTGAATCGCGGCGCCGGCGACTGGCGCGTGGCCGGCAGGACGCTGCCGCAGTATGGGTACTATGCGATCAACGGCCCGATTGAATCGAGCATCGAGGAAATCGACGGCGTCGTGGTCGAGAGATCGGGTCGTGCTGACCGATGGTATTTCAACGCGCGAGGGTTCGGGCCGGAAGGGCAACTCGCGATTCGACCCCAGGCAGCGAGCGTCGAGTACCTCGGCGACAGACAATTCAAGCTCATCACGAACTGGCTGGCCCAGGAGCCTGCGCCGAAGGATCTGCACGTGTTCATCCACTTCACCAGCGACCAGTCGAACCGTTCGGACGGCATCGCCTTCCAGAGCGGCGGATCGCCTTCGCCTGCCACGAGCCAGTGGGCGGGCACGATTCGCCTGGGGGACAACTGGGTCGTGCAGGTTCCCTCGCAGTATGGCCCGGGCGAATACGAAATTCTGGTCGGCTTGTGGGACCCGACGACGGGAAGGCGCTACGGCCTGATGGGAGACGACGATGGAACCACGCGATATCGCGTCGGCACACTCGTCGTGGAGGGAACCGCGGGCACAATCGGCGCCATCCGCATGGTCGCAGCCGACATGCCGGCCCCGACAACCGCTCTCTGGAACACCGGGCGTGTTGCGGTCGATTTCGGTCCGGCAATGACGGAGGGCGCGTTCCGCTGCGAGCGGACGCCCGATGCGCTCGTGGTCACCCCCCTGCCGCAGTTGGGCCCGTTCTCCGTGGCTTTGCGACCCGAGAGACTCGGATGGCCGGCGGGAGCCAAGGCCCAATCGATCGATGGCGTGAACGCCGATGGAGAGGGAATCCGACGCGTCGATTTCGAGCAGACGAACGACCTGCTCCGATTCACGACCCGTCGCGGTGAATTCGCCTATCGAATTGAATTCGAATGATTGTGAAGAACCTGGGAAGATAATGGCGCAGTTCCGCGTCTGTAGTGATCCACATATGAACTCGTTGGTGGGGATAAGCCCATGAGATGCCATCTGATTGCAGTCGGTTTTGTGATTCTCGCCGCGGCATGGCCGGTCTCGGCCGGGAACAGCACGCAGCCCGTGGTCTTGTTCGACTTCGGAGCGGGCTTCGACGTCGGGACCGTTGCCGTGAGCGACGCCAAGGCGACGGTGACGCCCGAGGGCACGCTGCGGGTCGAGTTGGGAAACCAAGGTCCGTGGCCGGGCGTGACTCTCAAGGCACCGCAGGGCAAATGGGACCTGTCCGCCTGCGAGTACGTCTCGCTCGATGTCACAAACCGAAGCGATCGGCCCCTGACCGTCTATTGCCGCGTGGACAATCCCGGCGCCGACGGCACGGACCATTGCGTCACGGACCAGGTCTCCGTCGATCGGGGGATCTCGCAGACGCTGACCGTCCGGGTCTTCCCGGTCCCATGGAAACTGGACAAGCCGCTGGAACTGATCGGCATGCGAGGCAATCCCGTCCACGCGGGCAAGATCGACCCGTCGAACGTCACTCAGTTGGTGGTCTTCCTGACCCGTCCGATGGAGAGCCGTGTCATCGAGATCGACAATATCCGCGCCGGCGGCAGCATCCAGGTCCTGGAAGCCGAGACGTTCCTGCCATTCATCGATGAGTACGGTCAGTACATTCACAGGGACTGGCCGGGCAAGGTCCGCGCAGTCGCGGGACTGCTCTCGCACAATCAGGATGAACTGGCGAACCTCCGAGCCCATCCCCGCCCGCCCCAGTGGAACAAGTACGGCGGGTGGGCGGACGGCCCCCGGCTCAAGGCCACCGGCTTCTTCCGCGTCCAGAAGCACAAGGGCAAGTGGTGGCTTGTCGACCCGCTCGGCAGGCTGTTCTGGTCGCACGGAATCGACTGCGTCCACAGCGGCGACGCCACGCCGATCACGAATCGCGAGTCGTACTACCGCGGTCTGCCCGCGCAGGATTCGCCTTTCGTGCAGTTCTACGGCCGGGGGTCCAGGGCCCCCCACGGCTACTACAGCGAGCACACCCCCTACACGACCTACGACTTCGGTCGGGCCAACCTCTCTCGCAAGTACGGCGAGGAGTTCGAGACCGCCTTCGCGGACATCACGCATCGGCGATTCGATAGCTGGGGCATCAATACGATCGCCAACTGGTCCGACGAGCGGGTGTACCTGCTGCGATTGACCCCTTATGTCGGCACGATTCACTTCGAGTCCAGGAGACTGGAAGGTTCGGAAGGCTACTGGGGCAAGTTCTACGATGTTTTCGACGCCAGCTTCCAGGACAACCTCCGCAAACGGCTCGAATCCGAGCGAGGCAAGACCGCCGACGACCCCTGGTGCATCGGCTACTTCGTGGACAACGAGCTGTCCTGGGGCGACGACACGTCCCTGGCGGTGGCCGCACTGGTCTCGCCGCCCGACCAGCCGGCGAAGATCGCGTTTGTCGGCGACCTCCAGGCCAAGTATGAGATCATCGAGAATCTCAACGAGGTCTGGGGAACGAGCTATGAATCGTGGGAGGCCCTGTTGGGCAGCCGCAGGACGCCGGACCGAGCCAAAGCCGGTGATGACCTCCGCGAATTCTACGCGAAAACCGCGGAAACCTACTTCGGCACGATCCGCAGGGAGTTGAGAAGAGTCGCTCCCAAACAGCTCTACCTGGGATGCCGGTTCTCCTCGGTGAACGATCTGGCCGCCCGGGCCGCCACGAAGTTCTGCGACGTCGTCAGCTACAACCGGTACGAGTACAGCGTCGGGAGTCTGAAGCTGCCCGATGACGTCGATATGCCGATCCTCATCGGCGAGTTTCACTTCGGCGCCCTGGACCGCGGCCTGTTCCACACGGGCCTTCGCCGGACCGAGAGCCAACAGGACCGCGCCGACAAGTACCGAAGCTACCTGGAGAGCGCCCTGCGAAATCCCTGTATCGTGGGGACCCACTGGTTCCAGTACAAGGACCAGCCCACCACCGGGCGGGGCGACGGGGAGAACTACC
>JAGOLX010000075.1 GCA_017993835.1 Phycisphaerae bacterium | reverse complement strand
CCACACCAGGTGCACGTGAATGCTGAACACCGAATGACTGCCATGACGATACGACTCCATCCGCCTATTATGCTAAAGCTGTCGCCTAAAGGCGAGGGTTTTAACCCTCCCAAGCGGTGACAATAAGAGTCCGCATCCCCGGCGGAACTGGCACTGATCGCCCATGCTACCGGCGAGACCTTTGCCAATCAAGAGACAGCCGCCCGCACTTCCGCTCGTTTCCCAACCCGGATAGAATCGTCCTGTCGATGCGAAGAGAACGTGGTGTCGAACTATAGGAGGATCAGACAATGAACGGCAGAACGGTACGATCACGATGCATTTCGGCAAGCCTGTTGTCCATCGGCGTCTTGCTGCTTTTCGGGAATGCCGTCGCCCGCGGGAACCAGGAACCATCCGGCGGTGCGGCACTGTTCAAACCCCCGGCCGCCCCGGCGCCGAGCGACGGCAAGCTGCGGATCATCTGTTTCGGCGCGCATCCGGATGACTGCGAGTTCAGCGCCGGCGGCGCAGCGGCCCTGTGGGCGGCCCGCGGACATCACGTGAAGTTCGTCTCCTGCACCAATGGGGATATCGGTCACTGGGGCATGGCCGGCGGAGCGCTCGCTCAGCGTCGCACTGCGGAGGTCAAACGCTGTGCCCAGATTCTCGGCATCGAGACGGAAGTCCTCGACATCCACGACGGCGAGCTGCTGCCGACCTTGGAGAATCGCAAGACCATCGTCCGGCTGATTCGCCAGTGGGGCGCGGACATCGTCATGTGCCACCGGTCCAACGACTATCATCCCGACCATCGCAACGTGGGACTGCTGGTCCAGGACGCGGGATACATGGTCGCGGTGCCGTTCTTCTGCCCGGATATACCCTATCTGACGCGCAACCCTGTGTTCCTGTACTACGAGGATGGATTCAAGAAGCCCAACCCGTTCAGTGCGGACATCGCGGTGGGCATCGACGAGGTCGTCGAGAAGAAGCTGGCGGCGGCTCTGGCCCTGGAATCCCAGACTCTCGAAGGCGGCTGCGAGGGCTCGCCCGATCTCTACCCGAACGACCCGCAGAAACGCCAGGCCCGCGAGGAACAAGTGCGAGGTTATTTCGAGCGCTCGTTTGCCCAGACGGCCAATCAGTTCCGCAAGCAGCTCGCCGACTGGTACGGCCAGGAGGCCGCCGGCAAAATCCTATCTGCCGAGGCCTTCGAGATCTG
This sequence comes from Phycisphaerae bacterium, assembly GCA_017993835.1. GTDB lineage: Bacteria > Planctomycetota > Phycisphaerae > Sedimentisphaerales > Anaerobacaceae > PLanc-01. The sequence continues at coordinate 21,914 of JAGOLX010000075.1, read as the reverse complement.
CGAGTACGGCCGGCAGCCGTCCAAGAAGGAGATCCGCGAGTTGTTCCCGTTCTTCCCGGCTCCGTAGTCTGGCCGCTCGCAGTGACGCCGTAAGGCGTTGTCTCTTGAAGTCTGATGTTTGAAGTGTGAAGTGTGGGGAACCGTTCTCGGCTCTCGAAATTTGATTCTTCACGGAATTGCGGGGGCATCGGCACGGCTCTGAGAGACACGTAATGCACTCGTTTGTTCTCCACGTGTCTTCATTTGGGGGCGCTGCCCCCAGGCCCCCGGCATTTGGCGCATTGGGCCAGCAGCGTGAAATTGGAGGACAAGACGGCAAGACACGCTCTGTTCGAGCGACCGATTCTTCTACCTCCATGCTGCTGGCCTAAAGCGGGAAATGCCCGCCGCAATGCGGCGGATTCCGGAGATGTCCGTTTCTTCCTTCCGACAGGCGCCCCCGCAATTCCGTGAAGAACCCGAAATTTCAAGTCTGCAACTCCGAACTTCCTTCTATGCCCTTACGGGCACACTACGAACCGGGCGTCACGGCCGGCCCACAGGGACCTGGAGTTCCATGCGCTGCTGCCCGCGGAAGACTTCGAGCGTGACCTCCTGTCCGGCAGGCATACCCTGGCGCGCTCGCATCAGATCGTCGAGCGATTCGATCTCCGCACCGGCGCACTTGAGGATTACGTCACCGGACTTCAGACCTCTCGTCGCAGCCTGGCTCTCACAGGGCACGTCGAGGACGATGACGCCCACCTCGCCCGGCAGTCCGGCGGCGGAGACCTCGCCCAAGCCGACGACATTCCTGATCTTCGCGCCGAGCCACTCGACGACGCGGGCGTCGCGCGTGCTCTTGGGTTCGCCATCGGCAGCCGCTGCATTCGGGAGCCTCGGCGTACGGGCAACCGCCTTGAGCGATGGGCTCTGCACGCCGAACTGGTCCATGGGGAAGTTCTGGAAACCGAGCGCCAGGGCGGGCGATCCGGGCCGGACGCGATAGTCGCCGCGTCCGGGATCCATGAACATCGCGTCGGCTTCGATGGAATGGGCGTCGAGACCGCTGGCCTGCTGCAACGTCACGGCCGGCACGGGCTGTCCCCGGCCTGGCTTGTGCAGAAGGTTCGAGTCACAGTCCTTGCCCCAGGGCTTGCGGACCTGGATCGGCCGGTAGTCGGTGAACACGATGTTGCGGGCGAAGATGTCCTCGCTATGGGCGTACCAGACATGCGGGTGAAAGGAATTGTTCACGATGACGTTGTTCTCGACCACACGGTAGAATCCCTCGCGGAGCTTCAGGCCGCCGTTGAGGCACAGGTTGTTGTAGATCTCATATCGGCTGGACCCGTCGTCGAGGTCGATGTCCCAACCGTGATCGCACCGCCAGCGGTTGTTGCGCAGGATGTTGGGCTTGATGATGTCCAGGACTGGCAGTTCGCGGTCCGGGCCCTGACCTGTCGGAAAAAGGCGGATCGGGCCCGTATTCTTCAACGAAATCTCTTGGCTCGATTTCGTTGAAGAATCGAGCGGTCGAGACTCCCGACGCGCGTCCTGGGTTTGGGAGGGAGAAATCGATGAGGAGATTCCTCCCTCCCCAAGCAGGCCCGATCCGCCTTTTTCCGGCAGCTTGGGATCTCCCCCCAACGTCACCGTGTCCAGGTCGATGTCCTTCAGGCCCCAATAGCGGTCCCGGCCCCAGGAATTGAACGAGCCGTGATCGCCCGTTTCGAGGACCGTGTCGAACACGTCGCAGAACTCGACGAGGTGGCCGCCGAACGTGCCCTCGGAAATGTTGATGCCCGCTCGCGGGACGTCGTAGATCGAGCAATGTCGGACCGTGACGCCCATGGACATGGAGATTTGGATAGGGGCGGTCTGTTTCTCGACCCGGCCGGTCTCGTGGATCAGGCAATCCTCGACCAGGCAGTCCGCAGGGTAGTTGTCGGTGCGAGGGCCGGGGGTCTTGTCGATGTCGTGGTAGCTTTGGCGCTGGTTGTACTCGAACAGGGGATTGCGGACCGCGTTGGGGTCGCCGACGAACGCGACGCCGTTGGCGCCCGCGCGGACGATGTGGCACCCGCGGACGACGATTCGCCGGTTATATTTGTTGACGAAGACGGCGTTGCCGCCGACCTGGTCAAGCGTGCAGTCCCGGACCGCGCAGTCTTCGGCGCCGTGGAAGAGGATCGCCCCGCCGCGATAGGTGGTCCAGTCGCTTCGCAGGAGGGGCTCCTTGTTCTCCATGAACGTGCGGGCGGCGTGACGGAGCGTCAGGCCCTGCAGGCGGATGAATCGGACTGGTTTGTCCCACGCACCGCGGAATTCAACGAGGTGCTTGAGCCGCACCGCTTCGACAACCGCCCTGCTCAGATCCACATCGGCCGGCGGATAGAAGTAGAGCACGTTGGTCTTCGCATCGTGGAACCACTCGCCCGGCGCGTCGAGTTCCTCGAAGATGTTCTCCACCATGCGATAGGTCTTGTGCATCCCCATGCGACGGTTGTTCTGCCAGCCTCCTTCGTAGGTGATCTCGTTGTCGGACCCCTTGCCCGTGATGAGGTAGTGGAAATCGCCCCACTCGTGAGCGTGCATCGCATGGAGAAAGCCGCCGCGAGGGTCGGCCCATCGTGCGGCCCGGGCCGGGCTGAATGCGTCGGCGGCAAAACCGTTGAAGTGGCGAACCGTCGAATCGAAGTTCGGGTACCGCGCCATCGGCTGACGCACGCCGTTGACGAACAACTGATCTGTCACCAGTCCCGCAGGCACCGCGGCCTTCATGATCCCGTCGCGGAAGGGCTGCCATTGCAGATCGAGCCGGGCGCCACCGCTGAGAACGGGCGTCTCACCGGGGTAGGCAACATACGTCACGGGAGCTTGCTGTGTCCCGGAGTCTTCGGACGTGAGCACGAACGCCTGCGGCAGGTAGTATGTCCCGCCACGCAGATACACAGTGACAGCCTCGCCGTCGGGCGCCTGCCTCGCCGCCTCCTGGGCCCGCTGGAGGGTCGCAAAGGGTCGCTCCAGCACGCCGGAATTGGCATCATCCCCGGCGGGGGCGACGTAGAACTCCGCGGCGAACGCGCCGGCATTTGCAGGGCACATTGCGACCGTCAGTACGATGAGTCGAATCATTCGTTTCTGCACAATGCTCTCCTTGTCCACAGAGGGCTATTCGAGTCATCGTATTGTCGGCGTCGTGAACGCAAGATGCAAGAGCAGTCCGCGACGGTCTTGTCATGCTGTCAAGCGGAATTCGGTTGTCAAGGACAGGGCGTCGGCGATAATAGGCGGGCATAGACGCGGAAGGTCGCGTCTTCACAGTGGGCGTCCATTGAGGAAGGTTGATTATGAGCGAAGGCATCGGGCATAGCACGTCGCGTCGTGAATTCTTGAGAGACACCGGTCGAGTGGCCGCGGGGTCGGCGTTTCTAGCCGCGGTTGGGCCGCGGGTCTACGCGGGCGAGGACAACACCATCCGAGTCGCACTCGTCGGTTGCGGCGGGCGCGGAGGCGGTGCGGCCGCCAATGCCCTGGCAGCCAAGGGCGGACCGATCAAACTCGTCGCGATGGCTGACGTCTTCGAGGACCGCCTGAAGCGCTGCTACGACGGGCTGATCGAGGCCGCCAGCGCGCCGCGGACCAGCGGCTCGGCCGACACCTGGGTGATGGGCTACCAGGCGGCGCAGATCGATGTCCCGCCGGAACGGAAGTTCCTCGGATTCGACGCGTATCAGAGGGCCATGGACTGCCTGCGGCCTGGCGACGTCGTGATCCTAACGACGCCCGTCGCCTTCCGCTGGGTACACTTCGCCCACGCGATCCGCAAGGGAATCAACGTGTTCATGGAGAAGCCCATCACCGTGGACGGGCCCAGCACGCGGAAGATGCTGGCCCTCGCGGAGGAGTCGGCGAAGAAGAACCTCAAGGTGGGCGTGGGCCTGATGTGCCGGCATTGCAAGGCCCGCTGGGAACTCTATGACCGGATCAAGGCCGGCCAGATCGGCGAGATTCACATGATGCGGACCTACCGCCAGCAGGGACCGGCGGGTTTCGCGGGACCCAGAGAGCCGAACGCCAACGAGCTGCTCTGGCAGATCCGCAACTACCTGGGCTTCTTCTGGGCCAGCGGCGGACTGTTCCAGGACGTGGTCGCTCACAACGTGGACGAATGCTGCTGGATGAAGGACGCCTGGCCGGTGAAGGCGCAGGGCTCGGGCGGGCGCTGCTATCGCGGCGACTGCGTGGACCAGAACTTCGACCACTACGATGTCGAGTACACGTTCGCCGACGGCACGAAGCTGTTCCTCAACAACCGCCACATGCCGGGCTGCTACTCGGAGTTCGCCAGCTACGCGCACGGGACGAAGGGCTCTGCGGTGATCTCGACCTTCATGCACACGCCGGCCAAGTGCCGCATCTACAAATCGCAGGACTTCGCCAGGGAGAACCTCGCCTGGTCGTTCCCGCAGCCGGAGCCGAATCCGTACCAGCTCGAATGGGACCACCTGATCGAAGCCATTCGCAGCGACAGGCCGCACAACGAAGCCAAACGCGGCGCCGAGGCCAGTCTCGTGACTGCGATGGCCCGCAGGGCGGTCCACACGGGTCAGATCGTGACATTCGACGAAATGCTCAACTGCGAAGAGGAGTTCGCGCCGGACCTGGACAAGCTGACAACGGACTCGTCCGCGCCCATCCACGCCGGCACCGACGGCAGGTACCCGATGCCCCAGCCGGGGATCGTGAAGGATCGAGAATACTGAAACGCAGGAAACGGACGGGATATGCGACGCCTGCGAGCTGATTTCGTTGCCGTGTTTCTGCGATTGGTCTTGTCGGCTACAGCCTGGACGCCCCCGGCCCAGGGCTTGGTCGGCGCTTCGCTCTCGCAGGAGAATATCGCCTTTCCGGCCTGTGCCGCCGTAGTCGACGTTACGAAGCCGCCATACAATGCCAAGGGCGATGGCCGGACCGACGATACCGATGCAATCCAAAGGGCGCTATCGGATACGATGGGCGCCCACAAGATCGTGTACCTCCCGAACGGCATCTATCTGGTGTCGAAGACGCTTCGGCACGCCAAACAGGACTCCCGGGGCGGCGAGGCATGGGGTCGCAACTGGCTCCAGGGACAGAGCACGACCCAAACGATCGTCCGGCTCAAGGATGGTGTTTTCACTGACGCCGGTCAGCCCCAGCCCATCCTCTGGGGCGGCGGCTTCGGTTCGGCTGATTGGTTTCATAACTACATCCAGAACGTCACCTTCGACGTGGGGCGGGCCAACCCCGGGGCCGTGGGGCTCAGTTTCTACTCGAACAACAGCGGAGCCATCCGCGATGTGCAGTTCGTTTCGCAGGATGGCGACGGCGCGACCGGCCTGGACTTGGGCAACGACATGAATGGGCCCCTGCTCGTTCGAAACGTCGTCGTGCGGGGATTTGCCGTGGGGATTCGTGCGGCCAGTTCGGTCAACAGCCAAACCTTCGAGCGCATCAGTCTGATCGGCCAGTCGAAGTACGGCTTCACCAATGACGGCCAGAGCATCGCGATCCGGGGGCTCTACAGCGAGAACGCCGTCACGGCCCTGCGCGCGAGCAGCTTCACGTGTCTGCTGGATTCCAGGCTCGTCGGCCGGGATGGTGCGAGCGAGCTGCCGGCCATTCAGGTGGGCAAGACCAGCTTCTTCGCCCGCAACGTGACCACCAGCGGCTATCAGACCGCCATCGTGGCCGACGGAGAGAGAGGCGATCCGGGCCCGATCGTCGCGGAGTATATGACCGGCAAGCCGACCAACCCTTTCGGCGGACCCGTCCAATCGTTGAACCTGCCGGTCGAGGAGACACCCGATGTCCCGTGGGATGATGTCGACGGGTGGGCCCAGATCGAAGCAACTGCCAGCCATGCCGATGCAGCCCCTGCTATTCAGGCGGCCATCGACTCCGGCGCCACCAGTATTCTGCTGGGGCACGGATTGAGGTTCCGTTCTCCGGTCATCGTTCGCGGCAGGGTGCGCCGGATCACCGGCACCGGCGGCGCCATCAACTATGGCGCCGATGCCAGCCCGGATTTCATCATCGAGGACGGCGAGTCCCCCGTCATCGTCATGGAGCATCTGGCGCCCATCGGTGGCGGTATCCTGATTGACACGGGGCGCACGGTCGTCCTTCGCAGCCTTGAAGCCCGCATCTTCAATCTCGGTCGCGGCGACCTGTTCATGGAGGACCTCTGCACACACAAGCTCCGGGTCAACCTGCTGCAGAACGCCTGGGCCCGGCAGCTCAACGTGGAGAACCAGGGAACCCATGTGACCAATGAGGGAGGCAGACTGTGGATTCTGGGGTACAAGACCGAACGCGGAGGCACGCTGATCCACACAAAAGACGGCGGTCAAACCGAGTTGTTTGGCACCTTCAGCTACACGACCACCGCCGGCAAGCTGGCTCCCATGTTCGTTACGGAGGACGCATCGACCTTCGCCTACTTCAACGAGGTCTGTTACAGCGGCGATCCGTTCGCAACTCTGGTGTGCGAGACGCGGGACGATGTCACAAAGACCGTGCGGAGAGGACAGGGCGGGATCGCGCCTTACATCGGCCGGAACGGCAGCGTGGAGACAGAATGAAGCCGTGTTAGGGCTCGAGCCGCCGATTCACAGGAACCGTATGCAGACCGGTTTCGAGACCGTGATCTTGTACTCGGTCGGCTCGAGCGCCCCGGTCTTTTCGTCGATCCGGAATACGACGACACTGCCGCCGTCCTGGTTGGCGACGAGGCAGAACTTGCCCGTCGGCTCGATGTTGAAGTTGCGAGGGACCTTGATCCCGTCGGTCTCGTACTCGACGAGCGTCAGGAGCCCGGTCGTCGGATCGATGCGGCAGACTGCGATGCTGTCGTGGCCGCGATTGGAGCCATAGAGGAACTTGCCGCTCGGGTGCACGCGGACCTCGGCGCACCAGCTCGGCCCGCTGAATCCGATCGGGAGCGTCGAGACGGTCTGGATCTCGCCGAGAGAACCGCGGACCGCGTCATACATGAAGGCGGTGATCGTGGAGTCGAGCTCGTTGATGACATAGGCGTACAGGCCGCCCGGATGGAACGCGAAATGTCGCGGCCCGGCGCCCGCCTTCACCTGGGCGAATGGAGGATCGTTGGCGACAATCGTCCCTTTGCCAGCGTCGAGCTTGTAGATCATGATCTTGTCGAGCCCGAGGTCGGCGACGAAAACGAAGCGGTCGTCGGGACTCGGATTGATCGAGTGGGCGTGCGGCTCCTTCTGGCGCGAGGGATTGACGCTGGAGCCCGCGTGCTGCACGAAGCCGGTCGGTTCGCCGAGCCCGCCGTCGGGTCGGATGGGAATGACCGAGGCGCTGCCGCTGTTGTAGTTGGCGACGAGGACGTGCTTGCCCGCGTGATCGACGTTGACGTGGCACGGGCCCGCCCCGCCGGAAGAGCACTCGTTCAGGAGCTTCAGATCGCCCGTGCCCGGGTCGATGGCGTAGGCGAAGACCCGTCCGCCCTCTCCGGCCTCGCTCACCGCGTAGAGGAATTTCCCGTCGGGACGAATCTCCAGGAACGACGGGTTCCGCGCCTCGACGGCCAGGACCGGTTCCGAGAGGGCCCCCGTCTGCAGATCGAGCGTGCTGCGATAGATCCCCTGGCTGGCGCCCGGCCCGGAGCCGGTGTAGGTCCCCAGGTAGACGCGTACGGACTGGGCCGGCGCCGACGAGAGCACAGCCAGCGACACCATCGCCGCGATGAACGGATTCGGACTCATGGCAGACACCTCCGGAAAAACCTGCACTCCGTCGCCCGCCGCTCGCGGATTGTCCCGAACCGCACGGGCCGTATCATGGTATCGTCAATAGCAGCAGCGTTCAAGCGGGAATGACAATCGAGAGTCTTCGTGGACCCTTATTGGACGCACGAGCACGGTCATACATCCGTCGATCCCGGTTGACCCGATCCTCGGATTGGGGTAGGATGTCTGTCGCGGCGTCAGATGGTCAGGGGTCTGGAGTCGATGAAGGGAAGAACGCCATGGGCTGGTATGGGTATTTCATGATCGTCGGCGGGATCATCGTAGGCGGCGGCTGGATCGCCTACCTGATCTGGGACCGCAAGATGCAGGAGCAGGAGGAGAAGGAGCCGCCGAAGAAATCGGAGCGGCTCCAGAAGACCCAGAGCGAGGTGTCCGACTGGGCGAAAAAGATGGCGGCCTTCAAGAGCCCGGCGCCGCCGAAGAAGCCCGCCGATCACGACAAACCGCCGAACGAGTGACAAAAGGCCGCCGCGGGCGGGAGCGGAACGGGTCCTGCGCGTCCCACAGGTCCCATCCGTCCCCGTGCAGGCACATGGCCATTCGACCGCGAAAGGGAACCCTATGCCAAGCCGGTTTCTGACGGACGACTTCCTTCTCCAGACCAAGACCGCCCGGACGCTGTACCACGACCACGCCGCGGGCCTGCCCATCTATGACTACCATTGCCACCTCCCCGCCCACCTGATCGCCGCCGATCACCGCTTCGAGAACCTCACCCAGGCCTGGCTCCTCGGCGACCACTACAAATGGCGCGCGATGCGTACGAACGGCGTGCCCGAAAAGTACGTCACAGGCGACGCCTCCGACTGGGAAAAGTTCGAGCGGTGGGCCGCCACTGTCCCCGCCTGCCTGGGCAATCCCCTCTATCACTGGACGCACCTGGAGCTCAAGAGGCCCTTCGGCATCCAGGGCAGACTGCTCGGACCCGACACCGCCCGCGAGATCTACGACGAGTGCACCGAGATGCTCCAGTCGCCCGAGTTCAGCGTCCGCAACATCATGCGGAAGATGAACGTCAAGCTCGTCTGCACTACGGAAGGCCCGCTCGACTCGCTCGACGACCACAGCCGGATCAGGCGGGACCGCTTCGAGGTCAAGGTCCACACCGCCTGGCGACCCGACCAGGCCATGGCCGTCGAGGACCTCACCAAGGTCAACGTCTTCATCGACAAGCTCGAAGAGCTGTGCGACATGGAGATCGCCAGCTTCCACGATTACGTCGAGGCCCTCGGCGACCGCCACGCCTACTTCCACGATCACGGCTGCCGGCTCTCCGACCACGGCCTCGAAACCGCCTACGCCGAGGACTACACCGACAGCGAGATCACGGCGATCTTCGAAAAGGTCCGCGCCGGACGCACGCTGGACCCGGGCGAAGTCCTGCAATTCAAATCCGCCATGATGTTCGAGTTCGGCCTGATGGACGCCGCGAGAGGCTGGGTCCAGCAGCTCCACCTCGGCGCCCTGCGGAACAACTGCACGCGACTGTTCAAGAAGCTCGGACCGGACATCGGCTGCGACTCCATCGGCGACCTCGAAGTCGCCCGCCCGCTCGCGAAGTTCCTCGACCGCCTGGACCAGCAGGGCAGCCTGCCCAAGACAGTCCTCTACAACCTCAACCCGCGTGACAACGCCCTCTTCGCGACGATGATCGGGAACTTCCAGGACGGCTCCGTGCCCGGCAAGATCCAGTACGGTTCCGGCTGGTGGTTCCTCGACCAGAAGGACGGCATGGAGGACCACATGCGGACGCTGGCCGACATGGGCCTGCTCGCCCGATTCGTCGGCATGTTGACGGACTCCCGCAGCTTCCTGTCCTATCCGCGTCACGAGTACTTCCGCCGGGTCCTGTGCAACCTGCTCGGCAACGACGTCGAAGCGGGACTCCTGCCCGACGACCTGCACCTGCTTGGCAAAATGGTCGAGGACATCTGCTACCGCAACGCCCGTGCCTACTTCCCCATGGAATGCGACTGACGAAGACCCTGTCCACCACGGAGACACAGAGGACACGGAGAAGAGAGAAGGTGAGAAGGTAGGAACATGAGAAGGTCAGGTGTAGGGTGGGCTGTGCCCATCGTCTGCCCCACACGAAGGCACAAAGGCTCTCCCTCGTGTCATTCCCGCGGAAGCGGGAATCCATGATCTTCTCACCACGAAGGGAAACTGCTATACTCACGCGGAGACGCCAAGACCGCTGAGAAGAGGGTCTCGACACGGATTCACACGGAAGGACACGGATTCGATTCTGTCATTGCGAGCGACAGCGCGGCAATCCCTCCCTTCGTCATTCCCGCGCAAAGCGGGAATCCCTCCGAGCGACGAGGGCCGAGTCCCGAGCAACGACTTCTGAACCACAGAGGCACAGAGGACACGGAGAGGAGAGAAGGTGAGAAGGTCGGGAGGGTGAGTCGACGTGTAGGGTGGGCTGTGCCCAACATCTCGCCGGCTCACACAAAGGCGCCAAGAAGAGTCTGATCCTCGTCTGCCCTCTGTGGCTTTGTGGCTCTGTGTGAGATCCACTCATCGAGACACGAGCGTCAGATTGCCACGCGGAGGGCTTGCTGTGCCTTTGCCGGCAATTCCACGAGGATGAAATAGGACGCCGGATAGAGGTAATCCTCGCCGGACTCGTCCACCACCCGGAAATAGCCCTCCCTCTCCGCATCTTCGTCGGGAACCACGACGTAGATCTTCCGAGTCTCAAGGTCTTCGCTGTCCTTGTTCTCGACGCACAACGCGAACCGTCTATCTGAGCGGGGCTCTGCCATACATCAATCCAGGAATCTCTTGATCTTCATCTTTTTGCGGCCCACGCCGTGGGCCTCGTACCAGTGCAGTTCGGCAAGACGTACGCCGCCATGTTCTACGCGCACCTTGGCAACGCCCTTCAGTTTTCGCCATCGACCGGGCCCAAACTGCCGTCTGAGCCGCATAATATCGCCGATGTTGCCGCCAACGGCGATCACCTCGATATCAGTAATCTCCCCAACCACGTCAATCTGCATCCGACATATTCCATGCACCGGTTCGGCCTTCGGCGACCTTCTTCATTGTACCGCCGGAACAGACCCAATTCAACGTCCTTTCTCCTGTGGTTCTGCGCCTCGCGAGACACGACTCCCCGCCCGCCCGATCCTGTCATTGCGAGCCCTGCGCGGCAATCCCTCTTGGTCATTCCCGCGCCAAGCGGGAATCCAGGGCTTTTCACCACGAAGGGCACGAAGAGGAGTCTGACAGCCGCCTGCCTTCTCCTGCTCCCTCTCTTTTCCGCCGTTCACACTATAGTCTGAAGATATCTCCCCGGTTCCCCGGTACGCTGCAGGCATCGAATGGAGTTGGTCTATGAACCTTGAAGAGGCAGTCGGCGCGGAGTTGCGCGCCTGTCGGCAGAAGAAGCAGGTCAGCCAGGAACAGCTCGGCTTCGACGCCGGCATTCACAGGACCTACGTGAGCCTGATCGAACGAGGCGCCAAAAGCCCCACGCTCGGCGTGCTCTTTCGTTTGTGTCACGCGCTCGACGTGCCTGCGGCCAAGTTCGTGAGGAATGTGCAACTCCGCGTGGAAAAGAAGGATAAGTAGAACGCGTCCGCGAAGGTGCGTCAGCAAAAGGAAGAACCAGGGACGGCCTCCATCATCACTGTGGCAGTACGCACAATGGCCATCCCTGACAGGATGATCAGGAGATTCACGCGTGAGTGGTGACGTAAGCAATAGAAAGAGACTCATCTCCATCAACGGAGCAAACCTCAGGAATGATCACCTATACATCGGTGAACATCATGATTTCTTTCCGCCCGAGTGTTACGGTGCTTCCAACAAGAAGAACGGCATAGGAACGGAAATGACTCTTCTGGCCGACGGCATGGGTGAACCTGCCAAGACCGATATCGCCATGGACGCGAGCAATGGTCGGCCAAGGAATTTCCTTCGTAATCGGAGGTGGGCTCGGCAATTCTTCCGGCGCCATGATCTTCAAGAAGGAGACGTGGTCGCAATCGAGCGGATTGACCGGCTCACCTACCGAGTTTATCCGTTCGAAAGCAAGAATGTGCGAGAAGGTGCAAGCGTACCCGATCACTGGCCCCCGGTTGAAGGCGGAAAGCCCACTGCGATAGATCTGTTCGCTGGCTGTGGAGGATTCTCGATTGGCCTGAAGAAGGCTGGATTCGAAAACTTGCTAGCGGTCGAGTGGGACGCATCGTGCTGTGAGACGTTCAGGAAGAACATAAGCCCGCGAATTCTGCAATGCGCGATCCAAGAAGTGGACACATTCCCCTCATGTGATTTGCTCGTTGGCGGTCCGCCATGCCAGGGCTTCAGCAATCTTGGTGAGCGCGTTCCCAACGATCCAAGGCGGCAATTGTGGCGCCATTTCCTCCGCGCGCTCCGTGATGCGCAACCGATGATATTCATAATGGAAAACGTACCACCGATTCTTAAGTCGGCAGAAGGCAAAGAGATACAGAGAGAAGCGGAGAAACTAGGGTATAAGACGGCCGGACGCATTCTCAACGCTGCTGACTATGGCACGCCCGAAGTGCGTAAACGCGCCTTCATCGTCGGGAGCCGCATAGGTGAACCCATCTTCCCTCGCCAGACCCACCGCAACCCGAATGATCCTATGACATTTGAAACACATGATTTGCCATGCTGGAGAACCGTGCGCGATGTAATCGGGGACCTTCCACCTCAGCCTGATGGGCAGAACTGGCACATTGGACGATGCCCGACGCAGATGTCACTGAAACGATACCGTTGCATCCCTCCTGGTGGAAACCGGTGGGATTTGCCGCCAAACCTTATGCCTGAGTGTTGGAAGAGAAAGACGAAGGGAGGCACCGACCTATTTGGACGCCTTTGGTGGGATCGCCCTTCAGTAACCATAAGAACCGAGTTCTATAAGCCTGAAAAGGGACGCTATCTTCACCCTGAAGAGGACAGGCCAATCACACACAGAGAGGCAGCACGTCTGCAGGGATTTGACGATGACTTCGCGTTCGCAGGTAAGAAGATCGAGGTAGGCATTCAAATAGGGAACGCTGTTGCCCCTCCAATGGCCCATCAGATAGGTATCGCCGTAGCGCAGGCGATAACCGTATGGAAGAAAAAGGTAGCCGGGAAGACCGGTAAGAAATTGGTGGAAGCCCGTGTCTGAAGAGAAGATAGTTGAAGTGCTGATCTGCGAAGTAGAGGAACATCTTTCTCACTATAGACAGAGGTATAAAGGACTGTCCTGGCGCGGAAAGGTGCTTCTTCTCGTCAAGATGAACACGTCATTCCGCAAGTTGAGCAAGCAAACAAATCCCGGCGCAGCGAAGGTGTCGGCACGTGACCGCATATCACTTTATCTACTTGAGAACATTGGGGAGACAATCAAGGCGACGGAGTTGGCCGTTGTTTCAGCAATTTCCGAATACGGAAGGCGCGTGCGCGAGCTCCGTGTTCAGGACGGCTATAAGATCCTCACGGGAAGTAGTAATGATCCCGAGCTCGGGCTGAATCTCAAGCCCAATGAGTACTTGCTTCTCGACCCAAGACCAGACTTGACGTTAGCCCACCGTTGGCATATAGCCAACAGGATCCGCAAAGATGGAGAAGCTGGCAGCAGTGGTCGTCTGCTACGATACCTGCTCGCAAATGTTGGCGAGATTGTTACCAACGAGGAACTTGTCTACGTTGCGAGAGCAAAGGAATTCGGTCGGCGAGTGCGAGAACTTCGCACAGAACAGGGCTATGCGATAGCGACGAAGTTCACCGGCAGACCGGACTTGAAGATGGGGGAGTACGTTCTTGAGAGTACCGAGAGAAGGGCTCCCCCCCATGATAGGAAGATCCCCCTCGATGTCCAGAAAGAGGTTTATGCGAGAGATAACAATACATGCCAGATGGACGGATGGACGCGTGACAAATGGTCCAAGGAAGACCCACGAATCCTAGAGCTTCACCACATACAGGAACATGCTAAGAAAGGGCCGAACATCACGAAGAATCTTGTGGTGTTGTGCAGCAAATGTCATGATGATGTTCATGCAGGGCGTAAACGTTTACCGCCTGCTATTACGAGATAGCGATTGTGACGGACGTTTACACAAAATCCAAGCGAAGCGAGATAATGTCTCGCGTTAAGAACAAATGTACTTCGTCCGAAGAGCGTGTTGCTGCGATGCTGAGGGAACTCGGGGTGAGGTTTCGAAGAAACGACAAGACTCTGCCCGGACGACCTGATTTCTCCATAGGCTCCGCGAAGATAGCGGTATTCGTGAACGGTTGTTTCTGGCACGGACACGCGAATTGTCCAAGGGCGAAGTTACCAACCAGTCACGTGGACTTCTGGACCAACAAGATAAAGACGAACATAAGACGAGACCATACCGTCGCGCGGAAACTCCGCGGTAGCGGATGGCGGATAGTGACAGTATGGCAGTGCCGTCTGCGCAGACCGGAGCGAGTCGCGAGAAGACTGAGACGCATCCTTGCGCAGAGTGATCCAATGAGATCGCGAGGGCGTTTCGAAGGATGAAGGACCCGTTCTCTCTCGCCAACTGGAGCAGATGCCCGTCGGCTTCGGGGGTCCATTCCGCATCGTCGACGAGGGCGGTTTCGAGGGCATCCGATGAACTGCTGTCCGCCTCTTCGAACAGGGTCCGGTACTCGTCCACAAGACCTGCGACATTCTCGGGAGTATCCATTCCGGCGCCTCCATCATTCTCGATTGGTCTTGCCGCACAACCCTATTATGCCATCCACAGTGGGCAGGTAGAAGAGCAAAGTGCCATGGGGGATTTGAAGCCAGAGCGGTGGGCACAGCCCACTCTACAGGTCCGGGTCTCTCCGTGAAGCACTTCATTTGCCTTCGTGGCCCCCTGGAATTGATTATTGATGATTGACGATTGATGATTCGGGCTACCTTCGCGTCCTTCGCGGTGTGAGTATCGTCGCTCGGGGCTCAAAGAGGTCTTCTCACACCAAGCCACGAAGCCACAGAGTTCAAAATGGCTGTCGGACTCTCTCTTCTTCGTGCCTTTGTGCCTTTGTGTGAGGAAGACTCGGATGGATTCCCGCTTGGCGCGGGAATGACAACCATGACGATCTGCGTGCATCCGCGTTCATCAGCGGTTCCATTGCCTCGTGCTGAAGAAGCCTGGATTCCCGCTTGGCGCGGGAATGACCAAGAGGGATTGCCGCGCTGCCGCTCGCAATGACAGGGTCTTCTCCGTGCCCTCGGTGCCTCCGTGGTGAAAGCTCCTTCTCTGCGGCTTGGCGTCTCTGCGTGAGTCTGGGTCTGCTTGCCTTCCGACCTTCCCACCTTCTCACGTTCTGACCTTCTGTTCTCCGTGTACTCTGGGCCTCTGCGGTGAGACGGGGGTGTGGGCGGTTCGAGCGACGTGCGACGAGAGACGAGGGACGGTTTCACGACTTCGGGTTGAGTGCGTCGCGGATGATCTGGGCCCGGAGGATGTCGCGGCGGGTGGGGTCGAGGACCTGGCCGGAGTTGAGCTGCAGGTGGGCGGGCAGGGTGAGCATGAAGAGGCGGTTGATCGTGCGGATGGTGAGCTCGCGCGGCTTGCCGGCGGAGGTCCTGCCGCGGAGGGCGCAGAGCCGCTCGATGGCGGGCGTCGAGGCCCCCATGTGCTCGTGCATGTTCAGGCCCAGGCGGAGGTGGCTGAGCAGGAAGAGGGCCTCCTGCGAACTGATGAGGTGGGCGTTCTGGAGGAGGGCCATGGCCCGCGAGATCTTGTCGTCGAGGACGTCGGGCTGCTTGGCGAGGAGCTGCTTGCGTGCGGCCTTCTCGTACTCGGTGATCTCGGGGATGATGACGTTTTCGAAGTTCGAGACGATGGCGTGTTCGCTGACGCCGAGCGAGACCTGGTTGGAGATCTGGTAGAGGTCGCTGGCGGCTTCGGTCCCCTCGCCGAACAGGCCACGGACGGCCAGGTTCATGTCCTTGGCGGCCGCGAGGCACTTCTCGATCTGCCCCGTCATCTTCAGGGCCGGCATGTGCAGCATGACGGACACGCGAATCCCCGTGCCCAGGTTCGTCGGGCACGCGGTGAGGTAGCCGAAGCGAGGACTGAACGCGTACTCCACCCGCTCCTCGATCATGCTGTCGATCCGGTCGATCTGCTCGGCGCACGCGGCAAGCTGGCACCCGGACTTGAGCACTTGCAGCCGCAATGCGTCCTCCTCGTTGGCCATGGCGGTGAAGGATTCATCCTTGGCGATCACGGCGCCGCGCGGGCCGGTGGCCATTGCGTGGTGCCGGCTGATCAGGTGCCGCTCGACCAGGAAGTTGCGTGTGAGATCCGGTTCTTTTTCCACATTGACGTAGAAGACCTCACCGCCGAGATCGAGAGACAGCAGTACGGACTTGAGGACTTCGAGGATCTCCGCCTTCTCCTCGACGGAGCAACTGCCGAGGAACCTGTGCCCCGCGAGGTTGCGTGCGAGTCGAATCCGCGAGGAGACGACGACGTCGGCTCGCGGCCCGGACCCGCTGAACCAGTCGTTGATATCGTGGCTGATTTCGTTCATTTCCATAGTCGTCATCCGCGTGAGACGCCGAACGCACAGGCTGCAGCACCGCGAGCAGCCCCCCGCCCCGCGGCCCGGACCTCCTACCCCGGTTTGCCCCCCGGCAACTCCATCTGTTTCATCTTGTCCCGCAGGCTGGCCGCCAACTCGTAGTCCTCGTTCTGCACCGCCTGCTCCAACTGCCGTCGAAGCTGTGACAGCTCCACGAACCGCCTCGTATCCTTCGGCGCCTTCACGGGCACCTTCCCGCAGTGCGTGGACTTCCCGTCGTGCGCCCGCTCGATCAGCGGCAGCAGCGCCCGCTCGAAGACCTCGTAGTCCTGCGGGCACCCCAGCGTGCCTTCCTTGCGGAGCCGGTCCAGCGTGAACCCGCACGTCGGGCACGCCTGCTCCTTCTCCGACGGCCCGAACATCTCCTCGTCCGACGGCTGCACCGCCAGCAGGTGGCTCAGCAGCTCATTGATCGACATCTGGCTCTGGGACGCCACCCCCTGCTCCGCCGCACACTGCTCGCAAATGTGCATTTCGCTCCGCACCCCATCGTTGATCTCAGTCAGATGGATCGTCGCGGTTCGTTTGTTACAAATCTGGCATTGCATAGCGTTCTATTTCAATCCACACCCGCCCAGCGGGGAAGATATGGCCCCTGCCCCGGCCTCGTCGGCCTCGTAACAGCACAGCCACGGACATTGTATCGGCAAAACCACCCCGCCGCAACACCCTGCACATCCCGCTTGCGGCGAAACCTGTCCCGGCAGATGCGGCCGCAAGGCGGCTCCTTCGTAGGTCGTGCGTCCCCGCACGACACTCTCAGGCGAGCGGGGACGCTCGCCCTGCGCGGAAACTGCGGACACCGCCGCAGGCTCGATAATAACCCCGCCGGTCGGCCTGTCCACCCCGATCCCGCCGCAACCCTCCTCTCAACCCACACAGAGTTTACGTTCTCGCACAGCCGCCAGTTCCGTGGAGATACGAGCCGCCCTCTTTCCACCACGGAGACACAGAGGCCGCAGAGAACAGAAGGTCAGAACGTAAGAAGGTGAGAAGGTCGGAGGGCAGAAAGACCTGGACTCACGCAGCGACGCCGAGACCGCGGGGGCTTTCCCAGTTGTCATTCCCGCGGAAGCGGGAATCCATCTTCCTCTTGACCACAGAGGACGCAGCGGGCAGAAGGGAACACGAAACTCGGCGACAGCGGTGGGGCGGGCTTCGCCCGCCGTTTGTCCAATTCCCGCTGAACCAACACAGGAGTCCCGCGTTTACGCGGTCTTCATCCGCCTGAAGGCGGAACTCCAAACGGTGTCTGCGACGTTTGCACACCATTTTCAGATGGACGGTGTACTACGCGGCTCGCATGGATTCCCGCCCCCGATCAGAGCCTGCCCTCGACTTGATCGGGGGTCGGGGGCAGGCTTCGCGCGGGAATGACAAGAGCGGAATCCATGTCCCTCCGTGTGAATCCGCGTCGAAGGAGCAGCCCCAAGAGCTACTGCTCCACCTCTTCTTCCTCTTCTTCTTCGTCGGCGTCGGTGGAGAGATAGCCCTGCTGGCCCTCGGTGGCGTAGGCCTTCACCTCGGGCTCGGGTTCGTGCTCCTCCTCCATGCCGGGCAGCGACATCTGCTTGCCTGCGTCCAAGTCTTTGCGGAACTGCTCATAGTCTTCGAGGGTCATCAGGACCTCGCGGGCCTGGCTGCCCTTGTAGTCGCCCAGGATGCCGGCGCCCGCCATCATCTCGATGATCCGCGACGCGCGGGCGTAGCCGATGCTCAGGCGGCGCTGCAGGAGCGAGACACTGCCCCGCTTGGTCTCCAAGACGACCCGGACGGCCTCGTCGAAGAGATCGTCCTGGGGCATATCGCCCGCCTCGACCTTGCGAAGCTGGGTGAGCTCGGGATGGAACTGCGGTTCGGCAACCTCCTTGAGGTGCTTGACGATCCGACGGATCTCCGCGTCGTCGAGGAAGGTGCCTTGGGCGCGGATCAGATCGGACGTGCCGGGCTTGAGGAAGAGCATGTCGCCTTCGCCGAGCAGGGTCTCGGCTCCGTTCTGGTCGAGGATGATCCGGCTGTCCATGCGGGCGGCCACGCGGAACCCGACGCGGCACGGCATGTTCGACTTGATCAGGCCGGTGACGACGGTCGCCTGCGGTCGCTGCGTCGCCAGGACGATGTGGATGCCGACGGCGCGGCTCTTCTGCGCCAGGCGAACGATGTACGACTCGATCTCTTTGCTGGCGGTCATCATGAGGTCCGCCAGCTCGTCGATGATGATCACGATGTAGGGCAGCTTCTTCGGGATCTTCGCCTCCTCGTCGGGCGTGCTCGGGTCGAACCGGGCGACGATCTCCTCGGCGCCCAGCTTGTTGAACTCCGCGATGTTCTTGACGCGGGCCTCCGCCAGCAGGGCGTACCGCTCGTCCATCTTCACCGTCGCCCATTCGAGGATCTGGACCGCCATCTGCGTCTCGGTCACGATCGGGCACATCAGGTGGGGCACCGTATTGAAGGCGGTCATTTCAACCATTTTGGGGTCCACAAGGATCATCTTCACCTCGTCGGGCCGCTTGGTCATCAGGATGCCGACGACAATGGTGTTGATGCAGACCGACTTGCCGGACCCCGTCGTGCCCGCGATGAGCAGGTGCGGCATCTTCGTCAGGTCCGAGACGAGGGCTTCACCAGAGGAGTCTTTGCCCAGGAACAGCGGGATGTGCATCTTCGACGGCGCATCGCCCGCCAGTTGCACCATGTTGCTCATGCGGACCTTCTCTTTTTCGCTGTTCGGGACCTCGATCCCGATCGTGTGCTTGCCCGGGATCGGAGCGACTACGCGAACCGCGCCGGCGCTCAGCGCGCGGGCGATGTCGTTCGAGAGGCTCGAAATGTGACTGACCTTGACGCCCGCCGCCAGCTCCAGCTCGAACATGGTCACGACCGGCCCGGTCTCGGCCGCCACGACCTTCGCGTTGACGTTGAACTCGCTCAGCAGCTTCTCGAGGTCCTTGGACTTCGATTTGACGACCTTCTCCTGCACCTGCTCATAGCCGAACTCCGCTTCCGCCAGCAAGCTCAACGGCGGCAGCGTGTAGTCGTCGTAAGAGGGCTGGGTGAACGGGGGCTTCTCGACCTTGACGGGCAGCGGCTTGGGCTTGATCTCCGCCGCCTCGGGTTTGGGCGGGACCGCGACGGGCTCGGCCTCCGGAGTCTCCGCCGCCGCGGGTTCGGCCGACCCCTCCTCGACTTCGGGCCCCTCTTCGACCACCTCCGCCTCGTCGGCCGACTCGGTCGTTTCGGACGCGCAGGCGGGCGCCTTCTGCGAGGCGCTGAGCCGCTCCCAGATCTCACCGAGGGCCTCGGAATGTTCCTTGGCGACCGCCCAGGCGGGCACGACGATCCCGCCAATTCGGCGGACCACCACGCCGCAGGTCGCCAGCAACCCGACGATCAGGCTGTCCGCCAGCAGCGGCAGGCCGAGAACCCACGTCGCCAGCATCACGAAGAACACCCAGCCCGGCGCGAGGTTGCTCCTGAGGAACATCGTGATCCAGATGCCGAGCACGCCGCCGGAACCCATCGGGAACGTGTACACCTTGTGCGGCCAGAAGCTGTAGAACGTCGCGGACGCCACGGTCGTCAGCAGGACCAGGCCGATGATCCGAAAGATCGCCTGCCCCACCTGCCGATGGGCCAGCTTCGCGACGCAGTAGCACAACCCCGAGATCAGGACGATGAAGACGCCCGGCCCAATATAATAGAGTAGAAAGTATGCGAGGAACGCACCCGTCGCGCCGAACCAGTTCGCCGGCGGGTCGTTCTGCGGAACCACATACGGGCTGGGCGGATCGGCGATGTCGAAGCTCAGACAACTGAGCAGCAGCACCACGCAGAATATCCCCCCCAGGCACAGCGCCGCGACGCGGCTACCGGGTCCGAAAATGATCTCTTTTGCCTTCCTGCCACGCGATCCTTTGTTCTTCTTCACCGCATCCACTCCAAGCTATCCGGGCTCCCGAACGCAGCGTGCCGCACCCGAGAGCCCCGTCCTATAATCCACGCATTGTAAGTGTCGGCACCGCCTCCGTCGAGTGCCAACTGGAGTCTATATCGGCACTCCCCGCCGCTTTTCTGCATACTTCCGCGCACTTATCCGACCTTTCCGCTGCGCCGGCCACGGGATTCGCCGCATGAGGTACAGAGGGCACCGAGAAGAGAAGGTCAGAAGGTGGGAAGGTGAGAAGGTCGGAGGGCAAGAAGGCCCGGCCTCTCGCCGAGACGCCAAGCCGCAGAGAAGGCGCTCTCGACACAGATTCACACGGATGGACACAGATTCGACCCTGTCCGTACGAGCGACCGCGCGGCAATCCCTCTTGGTCATTCCAGCCACACCTGCCCTCGACCCCGATCGGGGGCAAGCGGGAATCCATGTCTCCCACACCCACGACGATGAATGGGAGAACAGGTGGCGTCCATCGCTTCTCGTTCCTTTTCTGCATTTTTGTATAGACATGCGGATTTGTATAGTTTAATATAGACCTAACGGAGTGCGGGGCAGCGCCGTGCGGACCGGCGCGTCGCACCCGACGGACGACTTGGAAACGGAAGGGAGTCACGATGGCGAAGACCGACGGCCAGGTGATCGGCGTCGAGCATCATGTAGGTCAGCCGGCGGTACCCTTCGCCGGGATGTGCATTCCAGAAGTCCAGAATCATCTGCTTCTCCTCGTCGCGCAGCCAGAAGTCCCTGGGGATCCAGGCGTTGTGCTCGTTGACCTTGCCATAGCGATCCTGCCACTGGTAGAGCTTGCTGCGGGGGATGCCGATCCACTGGACGATCCGCCGATAGCTGATGCCGGTCCGGTCACTCCAATGCCGCACGTAGTCCACGACCGCATCGCGGACGTCCGGCTGGGCCCAGGCATCTTTCAGCTCAGGCCAAGTGTTCTTTCTAGACACACCTGCTCGGCCATGATCTCGGCGGTGACCTCGTCCTTGGAGGCCAGGCGGGCCTTGAGCTGGCTGACTTCCTTCTGGAGCTTCTGGGCGGCGCGGTCCTCCACGCCGTGGTTCGTCCGCTCGAAGGCCACGGCTCCGTGCTCGAACAGCTCCTGCTGCCAGCGGTAGAAGAGGTTCGGATTGAGGTCGTACTGCTGGCAGACCTCGGAGATGGGTTTGGGCTCCAGCAGATGCAGGCGCAGGATTTGCATCTTCATCCGGGAATGTCCAATTCCGTCAGGGGCAACACAGCGGGGATCTACTTCTTCCCTCTATTCCGGGCGACGAGCCAGGAGCGCTGGGCCCATTTCGCCAGTTCCGTCGGGTCCTCCAGAACCTCCGCCGGGATCTCGTAGTACGTCCGAATCGGGGTTCTGAAAGCTGCTCGACGACGTAGTCCGCAAATTCATCCGAGACGGCCATGACTCTTTTCCTTTACCACTCTCCAACCGCAGAGGACCCAGCGCGGCCTCGCTGCGCTCGGCCGCAACCCAAGGGGTGAAAGGCGTTGCGCTTTGGGGTACGGTATCGCTTTTGGCAAACAGTACCGTTCCAGAGGAGCAACGCCATGGAGGCTTTTAT
>JAGOLX010000074.1 GCA_017993835.1 Phycisphaerae bacterium | reverse complement strand
CTGGGGCCCTCTATCTGCGGCCAGTATGAACCAGCCCTGCATTCTGTCGTGATCCAACTGGACGTGATTGCCGCTCGGAGTGATCCGTCGCTGCAGTTTGTGGATGTGTTGCTCCACGAACAGGTCCATGCCATGATCCATCAGAATCTGGGGCACGACCCCGGCCGCCGCGAACTTGAGTGGCTCCATGAGCTCGCTGCAATTACCACCAGCCACCAGGCGCTCATCGACGCCGGGAGATCGCTGGGACACGACGAGCAAATCCGCGCGCGGTGTTGCATGCTCCGAAAAGGACAGAACTACGGGGATCTCGCGCAGAGCGTACTTGATCGAGTGCCAGATCCCCTCTTCGCATGGAAGGCATGGCAGGATATTATCTCACTGCCTGACGATGCCAAGCGGCAGTATGCCCGCCGGGAGATCATCGAGCCTATCCTCTGGGAAAGAGGGTGGAATGGCAGTTTCCCATTTCACTATGCCAACAAGAGAATCTCGCTGCGGTAGTGTCTGCGTCTGGTGGATGAACCTGGGTGTGCGACCATATTGTGATCGTCGGCACGCAAACTCAATGGGATGAGAAAGCGTCTGTACGCGGGGCGAAGACCATGATGTACACGAAGGTGTCCAGGTTCTGTTCCGACACCGAGAGTATGGATCTATGAGGTCCCAGACAGGTATTCCCATGGGATCCGGAGGTGACGGATGGAAGAAGTCACAGTTACAGGCAACGATAGACCACGACCAGTAGTCGAAGTAGTTGTGTTGACCATTATTGTTGCACTTATGTGGACAATGCTCGCTTTCATGCTGTACTGGGGGCGGGTGATGAAACCTCTCGCCGAAGAAATCTGCACTTGCGAGCTTGCATTATATGAGTATTTTACATCTCGCGAATTAATTGATGCCCGAGACGTCGAGAGAATTCGGAGAACAGAAAACAAGGTGTTCGCCTGTGTGGCTGAGGCAGAGTATTTACTGGCCGAGATGCGTCGCACAGGCGGGTGTGCCCCTCGAGCACGTAAGCTCCTGGCAGAGGCGACGTGTCTTAATGACCAAGTGTGCAACCAAAAGAGGAGACTGGCTTCGCAACTTGGGGCCTGTCTGTCGGGGCCGGGGTACGAGGATGAGTTCAGATCTCTATGGAATAGCCGGCAAGAAGCGAGAGCCAAATTCAGCAGGTACGGCGGGAATACGATCGTATACAGAATATGCCCTCTATGTTCATGCTGCATCCTACCGCTGGCAGTTATCATTACCCTTTGTTCTCTTGTAGATATTGGTGCCTGCTTTCGAACCTCAATACCTGACGAGACCATTGAACCGACGGAGGGAAGTACATTGTGATTTGGCGTTGTTCTTACGCCTCGGTGTCGATGGTGGAAGTGCAGATACGATCGCTTAGTCACTTATCGCTGAACTCTTGTGCAAAATGATCGAGATATTTCAGGGTTGCGGCAAGAGGCCGCATAGGGAAGGGATCAAAAACATCTCCTTGAGTTTGAGGGCTGAGGCGATGATTCGCTTTCCGAGCGCGGTCACGTAGTAGCGGTACCGCTTTGGGGCTTTCTTGAGGATACCATGGTTGCGCAGTCGTCTCAGAAGATGGGATATGTGGCTTGGACTCTGGGTCGGCAGGTGGCGACGCAGATCGCCACTGCGCAAACCGAGCAGATTGAACTCACCGCGTGCAAGGACGCGGAACAGCTTCTCCTCCGCCTCGTCGAACAGGTTAAAGCCCCGGTAACTGCGACCGTTCTTCTGGACCGGCCGGCTCACCTGCTGCACCGCCCGAATCCCGTTGGTCGGATCGTCCACCGCCGAGAGGAACTCCAGATATCGCCGGTTGGCGGCGGGCAGCAGTTCGGCCAGGTCGGGCAAGCTGTAGATCGTCTTAGGCAGAGGGGCTTGCTTCCTCTCCCAGGTTCCGTCCCGATGTTCCACCTTGCGGTAGTGTTGGAAAAAGGTGACGTCGTTCGTGACCGTCTCCAGCCGCAGGAGGATCCCGAACTTGTCGTACAGCTTCAGACCGGAGTTGGCCATGAAGTGTTTGAGGCAGGTGCCCTCGATCCGGGTCGAGAACCGGCTGCCCAATTCGCCTTCGTAGTTGCCATGGATGCCCCATCGCGGCCTTCGGCCGCAACCAAAGCCGATTCTCTCGCCAAGACGCAAAGAGCGCCAAGAAGACAGGACAGCAGTGCCGTTCACCTTTGCGATCTTGGCGTCTTTGCGAGACATAATCCCTTTGGTTTCCGCTACTTGTGGTGAGTAGCTTCGAAAATCAACCATGAAAAACAACGTTTCGAAGGATTGTAGTACAACGGGGGGAAGACCACGGTGCGTAGAGAAAGCTATTCAGAGATTGTATTTTATCATTGATTCAATAGTATCAACGGTGTAGAATCGGATCGATAGGATTGAGATGCTACCGATCTGCATAAGGAGTGTGTCATGAAAGAGATATCCGCCGATACGGAAACCAGCCGGACGATCATCGTGCGGCTGAAGGTGGACGTTCACAAGGCCCTGAGAATTCGGGTAGCCGAGGAGGACACGTCGATCCAGAAGTGGGTGGAAGCGTTGGTCGAACGGGAGTTGGGCATGGTGAAGGCCCCCAAGAAGTGATTTGACGCGATGTCAAAGCGAGGGGAAACGCGATGAACGAGATCACGCTCCAACCGGGAACGCAGTGGCTGATCGAGAACGAGAAGGACGGCAGCCTGCTGGTTTTGATTCCCGGGGGCAAGTTCCTGGCGGGTGAGGAGAAGTTCGCGGTAGACCTGCCGGCGTTCCACCTGGCCATGCACCCGGTGACGAATGCACAGTACAAACGGTTTGTGGAGGCGACGGGTCATCGACCGCCCAATGACAGCGCCTGGGATACACCCCAGAAAGCAGACCATCCGGTGGTGTCTTTCGATTGGAAGGATGCGAAGGCCTACTGTAAGTGGGCGGGTGGTCGCTTGCCGACGGAGTTGGAGTGGGAGAAAGCGGCGCGGGGTGTAGATGGTCGTGAGTTTCCGTGGGGCAATGAGTGGGACGCGGGCAAGTGCAGGAACTGCGAGAACAGGGGGTCCGAGGAGACATGCAGTGTGTGGAACTATCCGCAGGGCAGTAGTCCCTGGGGCCTGTATCAGATGGCGGGCAACGTGTGGGAATGGTGCGAGGATTGCTGGGATCGCAACGCGTATAATCGATACAAACAGGGCGACCTGCGGCCGCCGGCTTTCAGTCCGTCTCGTGTGTTGCGTGGCGGCTCGTGGGAGGACCTCTATCCGGGCTTCTTCCGGTGCTGGGACCGCCTCGACGACCCGGCGCGCCCCGGCGGCTACTTTGGGTTTCGGTTGGCCAGGACTCTTACACCATGAACCATTACCCCTTTACCCCCTCTTTCAAGCGAGCGGAGCGAGCGCGGCCAGAGAACGATAACGGAATTTGGGAGAATCAAACATGAGCACGACACTTCAGTTCGAGAAACTCAAGCAGGCTCTGGATGCAAGAGCCCCTCTGATCGGGGCGTGGAAGCGGCGGTCTGCCATCCGCACGCTCTGTGAACATCGCCATGATCCGCAGGCGGTCGGGTTGCTGGCCGGGGCCTTGGACCACCAAGACCATGAGGTAGCTGCGCTGGCGGCGGTCGCGTTGCGGGACCTGGGCGACCACAAGACCGCGATCGATGCCCTCTGCGAGGTGGCCCTCCAGAACCCGGGCGGCAAGGCCGCACGGCGGCTATGCCTGGAAAAGGGCTACCGCCCATCGGACCCGGAGCGGGCGTGCCTGTTCCTGTTCGTGACAAACCAGTTGGACGCCTACTTCCAAGAGGACTACGAGTTCCAGAACCTCCGCCTTCAGTTCGAGAAGGCCGATGCCGGGCTCAAGGCGCGTGTCATGGAGGTGGTCCGTTCCGGGGACCGGCGGTGCCTGCCGTTCGTCGTGCGACCACGCAAAGCACTGCATGAGTGCACAGAGGCAGAGATCAAGTTGGCGATCGAGTCGTGTCTCCGCCACCAGGACTGGGATCGGCTGTTCACCGCCTGTCTGGAACTGCCGCTGAAATACAGCTTCCCGGCCCTGGACCCGCTTCGTACGTCCGGGTGGGAGCCACAGTCGCCGGAACTCAAGAGCCTGTATCACCAACTGCTGGCCGACAGCAAGGGCCAGGTAGTGTCCGAGCCCCATTCGTCCAATGCGACCAGCACCGTCTTCGAGCGGTGGCTGGCGCGGGGCCGAGAACCCCAGTTCACCCAGGCGAGCGAAGCGGACCTCGTGCAGCGACTGGGCTCTGTAAACCCGCCGGAAGGGGTGTCGATCGTAGCTGCCCTGGCAGCCAAAGGCAAGTGCAGTGAGGCTACCGTCCATGCGGTGCGTGGCAGCGACCACTGGCTCATCCGCCTGGCGGGCCTGGCGACCGGCCTAACGAGGGATCTGCTCACCGAGCCGGCCAAGGACTCCAATTACTGGGTCAACGAACTGGCCGGAGCGGCTGGCGTGCTGGAGTTCTGGCCCGGCAAGGCGACACCCGCCGACTTGGACCGGCTCAAGGCCGCACCGCCGGAGGCGTTTGTCGGTAAGCTCGGGGCCGCCCGCAAGGTGCTGCGCAGCATTATGGGCTACCGCATCACAACGGGTGTCTTCGAGGAGATGTTCGTGGAGGCCGGCGCGACCGACGCTGAGTTCGTGGAAGCCGAACCATCATAGCCGCAGCAGCGCGCCAGCGGCGCGAGGAAGGAGCAACACTATGTCACGACAGATCGCCACCTATTTCCGAGGGCTCTGGCAGGCGTTGCGCGGCCGGTCCGGGCTGATGCCCGTGGCGGCGGATGGAATGCCCGAGGCAACATTGCGGGCCCGGATCGCCGGTCTGGAGCTTGATCTGCGGGAACGGGATGAACGTTTGGAGCAAGTGAAGAAGGAATATGGGGCGTTGCAGGTGGAGCGAGATCGGGCTACGGCAGGCGCAGGCCAAGAGCAGACGGAACGTCTGCTTCGCAGGCTGTGCGGACCCCTGTCAAACCTGGTCATGCTCGCTGAGGCGAACCGTGCTGGGAAGGATGTGTTGGTCACGGACATGGCCCAATTGGTGGCGGACCTGGAGAAACAACTGGCTACCGCCGGACTGGAACGGATCGGCGCCGCCGGCGAGCAAACGCCGTTTGATGTGGCGGTACATCAGCGGATGAGCGGCGGGGCTGTGCGCCCTGGCGGGACCGTGACGGTGCGCATCCCTGGCTATCGGCTCAGCGACAAGATCCTTCAGAAAGCCATGGTCACGGCGAAAGAGGAGTGAACATGACGAGGATCGGTGTTGATTTCGGGACCGGCAACACGGTCATCGCGATCTTCAATGAGGCCCTGGGCCGGGTCGAGACGTTGCAGATCCCCGGCATCACGACGCCGATGCGATATCGGCTGGGCCCGAACGCCCCGGAGCAGATCGTCCACGCCACGCCCTCGCTGGTGTACTACTCCGACAAGGAGCGGCTGATCGGCGATCAGGTCCTGTCTCGGGGTCTGGCCGAGCACAACGACACGTTCCGCTGGATGAAGCGGGCGATCGCCCAGGGCAACAAGCGGCGCAAGAAGACGGCACAAGGTTTTCGCAGCGCCGCGGAAGCGGGGACGGACTTCCTGACGCTGCTGCTGAACTACGCCTCCGACCGGCTGGATTTTGCGAACGATGAGTTCACCTTTACCGCGCCGGTGGAGGCCTTCGAGACCTTCCAGGACTGGCTGCGGACGGTGGCGGAATCTCTGGGGATCAAGCGGTTCCGGATGCTCGATGAGCCGACCGCGTGCGTCCTCGGCTACCACGGTGCGGCTCGAAAGGACGAGCATTTCCTGGCCTTCGATTTCGGGTGTGGGACTCTGGATGTCTCGATTGTGAAGCTGGACCTCGCGTCGGTCCAGGACCGCAAGGCCATCCAGCTTGGCCAGGCAGGACGGGACCTGGGCGGGATGAACCTGGACCACTGGCTGGCGGAGGACTTCTGTCGCAGGCACAATCTGGGCGAGTCCGATCGGCGGGACCTGGAGGCCGTGATTCTCCGCAGGGCCGAAGAGGCCAAGATTGCCCTGTCCGATCCGAACCAGTCCGAGGCGGACATGACCGTTCCGCGTGAGCGTGGGGGCCAGGTCCGGATGCTCAAGACCACCTATCACCGCTGCTGTCCGCGGTGCAGGCCGGGGGCGCCGGGCCACACGTGTTCGGATAGCGATGGGTGTCTGGGCTGCCTGCTGACGACCAACGACTTTCTCAAAGAGACGCATGAGACCTTGGATCACACCCTGGAAAACGCGGCGGTCAAGGCGGGCGTGCGCCGGGACAGCATCGTCAAGGTCCTGGTCACGGGTGGTACGAGCCTGGTGCCCAGTGTGGGCGAGCTGTTGCGGGGCTACTTCGACGGGAGGGTAGAGCTGCAAAGCCCGTTCGACGCGGTGGCCTCCGGGGCCTGTCGCGGCGTCGTCGCGCCTATTCTGCAGCACGATTACGCCATCGAGAGCTACCGCCAGGAGAACAAAGAGTACGAGTTCAAGCCGCTGTTCAAGATCGGCACGGACTACCCGACCCGCCGGGAGGCGGTCAAGCTCTGGGCCCGCGGCAGTTACGACGGGATGACCCGGATCGGTCTGAAGATCTTCGAGGTCTCCCGTGTGAAACGGCGAAAGCTGGAGACCTCCCTTGTGGATGACGGCGGAGTATTCGTGCCAGAGCCGCAGAGCCGGGTGGCGACGGAGTTCCAGTACGTGTGTCTTAATTGCGGCAATCCCACGTTCATCCTGGCCGATCCGCCGGTCAACCTCCAGCGGGACCAGAAGCGGTTCCTGTGCTCGTTCTGGGTCGATGGTCACCGGCGCCTGCTGGTGACGGTCCTGGACAATTTCCATGGCAAGATCCTGATGCAGGATCATCCGGTCGTGAGGCTGTAGGTGGGAGAAGAGACTCATGGGCCATGCAAACAAACCAATCAAAGTGAGGCCCTTTGAGCCGTGGGACGGTTTCAAGCGGGCTCATGCCGGGAACTTCGTCATTGAGAACACCAAGGACGGCAGCTTGTTGATCTTTGTTCCCGATGGCAAGTTCCTGGCAGGTGATTTCAAGTTCGAAGTGGACCTGCCTGGCTTCTACATCGGGATGCATACGGTGACGAATGCCCAATACCAGAAGTTTGTGGACGCCAGACGGCATCGGCCGCCGGATCGGGCGGACTGGAACACGCCGCAAATGGCGGATCATCCGGTAGTGTGTGTCAGTTGGGAGGATGCGCAGGCGTACTGCCAGTGGGCCGGAGGCCGCCTGCCGACGGAGCTGGAGTGGGAGAAGGCGGCGCGGGGCACTGATGGACGAGAATTTCCCTGGGGCCACAAGTGGGACCAGAGCAAGTGCAGCAACAACTGGAACACAGGCTCGCAGGACACGTGTGGTATCTGGGCGTATCCACAGGGCTGCAGCCCCTGGGGCCTGTATCAGATGGCAGGCAATGTTCAGGAGTGGTGCGAGGATTGGTATGACGTAGGAAGCTATGATCGCTACAAGCACGGGAATCTGCGACTGCCGGCTTCCGGAAGAGGTCGTGTGTTACGTGGCAGTTCGCGGCGCGGTTTTGCTCCGGGCTTCTTCCGGTGCGCGTTTCGCGATCGCAGCGTGGCCCGTAGCGACCCGTCTTGCCGCAGCCTCGACACCGGGTTCCGGTTGGCCAGGAGTCTTAGGCCATGAACTACCGTCTCTCTACTCCCTTTTCAAGCGAGCGAACGCGGCCGGATGACGTGGGGGTAACGACAGGATACGATAGTGACAGAAGGAGACGTTGAGCCATGAATCTGAAACAAGAACTCGGGGGACTGATGGCGGCGCAGGTGCCGTTGATCCATCTGGTGACGTATGAAGAGGACCGGGTCCTGCGGGTCCTGACGGAGATCGAAGAGGGCCGCTCTCTGGGGATCAGTAGTTGGGACATCGCCGACCAGTTCAAGACCGTCCGGGAGGTTCAGCAGAAGTTCCCGGTCAAGGATTGCACGACGGACACCATCCTGGCCCACGTGGCCGAGAAGATGCCCTCCGGCCATGTCCTGGTGTTCAAGGACTTCCATCACTGCTGGATGGGCAAGCGGGGGTATATCACGCGCAAGCTCCGTAACATGGCCCCCAAACTCCGCAGCCAGAGCCAGTACCTGATCTTTACTACGCCGCCCCTGGCGCCCGAGCAGGACCTGCCGCGGGAATTGAAGGACGATGTGGTGGTCCTGCCGGTGCCGCTGCCGGACCAGCACGAGCTGGGGCAACTGTTCGATGAGGTCACCGGCCGGCTCGACCGCCACAAACTCCCGAAACCGGCGGTGAAAGAGAAGCTCCTGCAATCGGCGCTGGGACTAACGACGACGCAGGCCCGATTGGCCTTCTCGCGGGTCTGGGCCACCTATAAGCAGTTCGACGAGAAGGGCATCGACCTGGTGACCTGGGCCAAGCGCCAGGTGATCCGCGAGAGCGGGGCCCTGGAGTTCTGGCCAGCCCATGAGGGCGAGAAAGACGTGGGCGGTCTGGACCTGCTCAAGGGCTGGCTCAAGAAGCGAGAGGCGGGTTTCGGCGCCGAGGCCCGCGAGGTGAACCTGCCTTTTCCCAAGGGGGTGATCCTGATCGGGATTCCCGGCACGGGCAAGAGCCTGTCGGCCAAGATGCTGTCGGGGATGTGGACGCTGCCCTTGCTCCGGCTGGACGTGGGGACGCTGTTCGGTTCGCTGATGGGCGAGAGCGAGCAGAACATGCGCAAGGCCATCGACCTGGCCGAGACGGTCAGCCCGTGCATCCTGTGGATCGACGAGGTGGAAAAGGCGTTTGCCGGCGTCAATGCCGGCGGCCTGAACAGTGGAGTCCCCACGCGCGTCTTCGGCACATTCCTGACCTGGATGCAGGAGCACCGCAGCCCGGTCTTCGTGATCACGACCGCCAATAACATCGAGAACCTGCCGCCGGAGTTCATGCGTAAGGGCCGCTTCGACGAGGTGTTCTTCCTGGACCTGCCCAATGATGTGGAACGGCGGGCGATCTTCGAAATCCATCTCAAAGGGGCAGGGATCACCTTCCCGAACCAGTTCCGCGGGATGCCCGAGCTGGTGGAAAAGAGCCGGGGCATGGTCGGCGCGGACATCGAGGCCGCTGTGCGGGAAGCACAGTTCACGGCCTTTGCCGATGAGAAATGCCGCAACCGGGAGATCACCCAGGATGACCTGTTGCGGGCCCTGGCCGATACGGTCCCCCTGAGCAAATCGCAACCCGAGGTGGTGGAGGAGCTGCGCAAATGGAAGACCGCTCACCGGGCCCGGCCGGCATCGAGCGAAGAGGTTGCGTCGGCAACCAGGCCCGGGGGCCGTCCACTGGACGTGTAGAGACAGCAGAACCGAGTTTGGGAAAGGACATAGCATGTCACACTTCTTACGCATCATGACACAGATCCGTGAGCGGGAGCATCTGGTGAAGTCGCTGCGCGATCTGCACTACCAGTTCCGAGAGGGCGAGAACCTTGTGGTTCGAGGCTACGCCGGCAATAAGGAACGGGCCGAGGTGGTCGTAGACACGCAGTGCAGCTACGATATCGGATTCCGACGGCGGGGCGAGTTGTACGAGGCGGTGGCCGATTGGGACTACGGTGTGGCACGCAATAGCCCGCTGCGGATCGACGGCCAGCCTATCCGTCGGGACAACTTCCTCCAGCAGATCAACCGTCAGTACGCCTACAACGTTATCCGCGACCAGATCCAGGAGCAGAACCTGGTCGTGGAAGAGGAACAGACGCTGGCCAACGGCGACGTGGTGATTACGCTGTCGGAACGAGGATAGAAAGAGCGCCCTTGGTGGCCGATGAAAGGGTAGATCCATGACAGAGATCCCGGAAACGCCGGTCCTCAGCGCCGCGGACTTCCCCGCCAGCGAGCGGGTGTGGGATGGCCTGCTGCAGGAGCCGTACCACCTGATTGAGAACGAAAAGGACGGCAGCCTGCTGGTCCTCGTTCCTGGCGGCAAGTTCCTGGCGGGTGGAAATGTCTTCACCCGAGGAGATAGGCCGTCCGAAGTGGATCTTCCTGGGTTCTACCTGGGCATGCACGCGGTGACGAACGCCCAATACAAGCGGTTTGTGGAGGCAACGGGCCATCGGCCGCCGGATCAGGAGACCCTTAGCCCGCCGGTGTGGGAGGGCAAGTCGTTTCCCTTGGAGAAGTCGGACCATCCGGTGGTGCGGGTCAGTTGGGACGATGCGCAGGCGTACTGCAACTGGGCCGGTGGTCGACTGCCCACGGAGTTGGAGTGGGAGAAGGCGGCTCGGGGGACCGATGGGCGGAAGTACCCGTGGGGCAACGGGTGGGACGAGAGCAAGTGCCAGAACAACAATAACAGAGGTTTGCAGGAAATGACGTGCAGTGTGTGGAGCTATGTCCAAGGATGCAGCCCGTGGGGCCTGTACCAGATGGCGGGCAATGTGCGCGAATGGTGTGAGGATTGGTATGAGAGCAATGCGTATGAGCGCTACAAGCGCGGGGACCTGCGACCGCCGACTTCCGGGTCGTCTCGTGTGTTGCGGGGCGGCTCGTGGGTCTGCAACCTTCCGGGCGATTTCTGGTGCGCGATTCGCGACTCCTACGGCGCCCCGTCGCGCCGCAACTACGATTATGGGTTTCGGTTGGCCAGGACTCTAACCCCATGAGCCATTACCCCTTTACCCCCTCTTTTAAGCGAGCGGAGCGAGCGCGGCCATAGAACGACAGACAAACAATGGAGACGATACGATGAAGAAGATCAAGATCACACTACACAAAGACGGCACTCAGAAGGTCGAGGTCTTTGGCGCAGAGGGGCCCGAGGATTGCCTTGAGTTCACACGACAACTCGAAAAGCGTCTGGGCAAGCCAATAGGTGAACGGGTTCACAAATGTGATTATGGTCCCGTGGAGCACGAAACCGAACGCCAGCGGGAGGTGGAATGATGAGTCAGGATCAGGCTGCTGCCCCGCCGGCGGTGGGGACGGCGAACTCGTTCCAGGACAAGCTGCGTGTGTACCTGCGGGCGGGGTATCCGCTGCTGTACGTGGTCACGGCGGAAGAGGATCGGGCCATCGAGCTGATTAGCTCGGCCCTGACCGAAGGCGACCTCGCCAAGCGGCGGGCGTATGTGTGGTCCGTCTCGCGGGGCCTGTGCGATGTGAATCTCAAGGCCATCGACCGCAAGGTGGCGGACCCCAAGCGGATCCTGCCATTTCTGCTGGAGCAGGCAGACCCCGGGGTCTTCATCCTGGAGGATTTTCACTTCTTCCTCGATGAGAAATCCCCGACGGCCCCCTTGATCGTCCGCCAGCTTCGCGACTTGGTGGACCCGTTCAAGGCCTCTCGCAAGACGGTGATCCTGCTGTCGCCCGTTCTCAAGCTGCCGCCGGAGTTGGAGAAGGACCTGACGGTGGTCGATCTCGATATGCCGGGCGAGCCGGAGCTGCTGGCCCTGCTCGATGAGACCGCCAACCAGGTCAAGGACAATCCCAAGGTCGAGATCAACCTGGGCGAGGGAGGACGCGAGAAGATCGTCAAGGCCCTCACGGGACTGACCTGCGCAGAAGCGGAAAACGCCCTGGCCAAGGTGATCGTGACCCGCAGCCGGCTCGACGCCGAGGACATCAACCTGCTGCTGACGGAAAAAGAGCAGATCATCCGCAAGTCCGGCATGCTGGAGTTCTACTCGACGCCCGAGCGGTTCGGCAGCATCGGTGGCTTAGACAACCTCAAGGCCTGGCTCCGCCAGCGGGCCAAGGCATTCTCCGAGGCCGCTCGTGCCTTCGGCCTGCCCAATCCTCGCGGACTGGTCCTGGTCGGCGTGCCTGGCTGCGGCAAGAGCCTCTGCGCGAAGGCGGTCTCCGCCGAGTGGAAGATGCCGCTGCTGAAGTTCGATTTGGGCAAGGTGTTCGGCAGTCTCCAGGGACAAAGCGAGGAGAACATGCGCAAGGCCCTCAAGACCGCCGAAGCGGTGGCTCCATGCGTTCTGTGGATCGACGAGATCGAAAAGGGCTTGTCCGGCGTCCGTGGACCCAGCGGCGACTCCGGTACGACACAGCGGGTCTTCGGTACGTTCCTGACGTGGATGGAGGAGAACGACAAGCCCGTCTTCACCATCGCCACCGCCAACGACATTGAGGGTCTGCCGCCCGAGTTGCTTCGCAAAGGCCGATTCGACGAGGTGTTCTTCATCGACCTGCCCACGCCGCAGGAACGGGCGAACGTCTTGGCGATCCACCTGACCAAGCATCATCGGGACTTCCGCGAGTTCGACCTGCCCGCCCACGTCGCTGCGACCGAGGGCTTCAACGGCGCCGAGATCGAGCAGGCGGTGATCTCCGCCCTCTACCTGGCGTTCGCCGAAGGCGATCAGACTCAACTGGAGAATCGCCATCTGGCCGCCGCGATCGCGGAGACCGTTCCTCTGGCCAAATCCATGGGGTCTCTGATCGCGATGCTTCGTCACGAGGCCGCCGACAAGTGGCGTCGAGCGTCGAGCGAAGAGAAGGCCGGGCCCGTCAGCCAGGCAAATCTGCCGGAACCCCCGCCGACGCCCCAGAAACCCAAGCGGATATTCGAGGTATAGACCATGAGTGGAGAAACGGACAGGCCCAGCCACGGCGGACCCTATAAGATCGGGCAGCACTTCGGTCCCTACGTCCTGGAGGCATATCTGGGTCGGGGGGCGTTCAAGAGCGTCTACCGTGCCCGTCGTGAAGGTGGGCCGGCGGACATTCCCGACATCGTAGCGCTGGGTTTCCCCCATTTCCAGGACGAGGAGGGGATCGCGGAACTGAGCAAGGAACTTGCCGTCGCCAGTCGCCTGGAGCATCGCAACATTCGCCGGGTCTACGGGCTGGAGCGTCACGAGGGTGTGGCGTTTCTGGTCATGGAATACGTGGAGGGCGAGAGCCTTCGACAACGCCTGAGAGCTGCGAGCTGCCTGCCGCAGGACAAGGCATTGCGTCTGGTGGGACTGGTCGGCGAGGCTCTGGCCTACGCCCATGCGGCCAAGGTCATCCACCGGGACGTCAAGCCGGAGAACATCTTCCTGGCCAAAAAGGATGTCCCCAAGCTC
This sequence comes from Phycisphaerae bacterium, assembly GCA_017993835.1. Classification (GTDB taxonomy): domain Bacteria; phylum Planctomycetota; class Phycisphaerae; order Sedimentisphaerales; family Anaerobacaceae; genus PLanc-01. Next base: position 10,512 of record JAGOLX010000074.1, on the reverse strand, counting down.
CTGGACTTCGGGGTCGGTCGCGTCTTGACGACGACCCGCCAAGTGGTCAGCACGCAGATCGGGACCATCGAGTACATGGCCCCCGAGCAGATGCGGGGCGCCACAGGGACCAACGCCGATCTGTGGGGGCTGGGCGTGACCTTCTATGAGATGCTCACGGGCGGGCGGCCTTTTGCCGGCGAGGTGGGCGAGCTCATTCAGCAGATCATGACGGACCGGTACGATGAGAAGCCGCTCTTTGCCAAGGGAGTGGATCGCGCGGTCGTCCGTGTGATCCGCAAGATGCTCAACAAGGACCCCGAGCAGCGATACCAGACTGCCGACGAACTGATCGACGACCTGGAGGCCGTGGCCCGTCGCACCCGACTTGTGGACGATGACGAAAGCCGCTTGGAGGTCCTGATCCGCGCCCGCGTGCCGCTGGTGTGCGTGCTCTCCTACGAGGAACAGCGAGTCCTCGAAGCGGTGCGAGCGATCGCACGCCGGCTCAGCGAGGAGCGCCGCACGCCGCGCAAGTTGTACATCTGGTCCGCCTCTCAGGGCTTGCGGGATGAGAAGGGACAACTGGTTCGTCCGGATTCGGTGGAAGACCCGACCACAGCCCTGGACCACGTCATCTCAAATGAGGAAGATGCGTTGTACGTTTTTCTCGACATGCGCAGACACTATTCGCCTGTGACGACCCGCCTGGTCCGGGACGCGGCCCGGGCGGTGCGGATCACGCGCAAGTCGCTGCTGTTGGTCTCGCCCTTCCTGCAGGTGCCGGATGAGCTGCAAAAGGAGGTGGCCCTCTCGGTCTTCCAGTTGCCGGATCGGCCGCTCCTGGGGCAGGTCCTTGCCAGGGTCGAGCAGGAGGCGCAGATCGCCGGGATGGCGGTGGACCTGAGCCAGGCGGACCGTGCCGCTGTGGTTCGAGCGGCCGCGGGGTTGACTATGGCGGAGGCCGAGTTGGCCCTGCGAAGTGCGTTGGTCGCGGACAAGGGCCTGTCGGCCGCCACGGCCCGCCGCGTGGTCGATGCGAAGACCCAGGTGATCCGCAAGACTGGCATCCTGGAATACTACCACAATCCCGAATCCTTCGCCGATGTGGGGGGCCTGAGCCGGCTGCTCGACTGGTTCCGGACCCGAAACCTGGCGTTTGCCGAGACCGCTCGCTATGCAGGGGTCCCGTTGCCCAAGGGCGTCCTGTTGCTGGGCGTCCCGGGCTGTGGCAAGAGCCTCTGTGCGCGGGCCCTAGCGGGCTCGTGGGGCGTGCCGCTGTTGCGTCTGGATGTGGGCCGGATCTTCGGGTCCTACGTTGGTCAGTCCGAGGCGAACCTGCGTCTGGCGGTCCAGACGGCCGAGGCGGTCAGCCCGTGCATCCTGTGGATCGACGAGGTGGAAAAAGGCTTCGCCGGCGTGCGGGGCCAGAGCGGCGGCGGCGTGGCCGCACGGGTCTTCGGCAGCTTCCTCAACTGGCTCCAGGACAAGCGCAGTCCCGTCTTCGTCGTCGCGACAGCCAACGACCTGAGTGGCATCCCGCCGGAGTTCCTCCGCCAGGGCCGATTCGATGACATGTTCTTCGTCGGTCTGCCCGCCGAGAAAGAGAGGCAGACGATCCTCAGCATTCATCTGACCAAGAGAAGACGCGATCCGAAGGCTTTCGATATAGGCGAACTGGCCAAGGCGACCGAGGGCTTCAACGGCGCCGAGCTCGAACAGGTAGTTGCCGGCGGCCTGTTCGCGGCCTTCGACGCCGGACGGGAAATCCAGACAGCCGATCTGCTGGCGACGGCGGCCGAAACCCGCCCCTTGTCGCGATCCAGGGCCCCCGAGATCGCTTCCATGGTCGCTTGGGCCCAGGGCCACGCCAAGATGGCCAGTTGAAAGGAACCATGATGACCGATATCCCGGAACCGAAGGTCTTGTACCTGGCGGATTTCCCGTCCTCGGAATGGCTGTATCCGCCTCCGATCATCGAGAACCCCACGGACGGCAGCGTTTTGGTTTTGGTTCCCGGTGGCAAGTTCCTGGCGGGTGAGGAGAAGTTTGAAGTGGATCTGCCGGGGTTCTACGTGGGTATGCACGCGGTGACGAATGCCCAGTACAAGAAGTTCGTGGACGCCACAGGCCACCGGCCGCCGGATTACCGTGCCTGGGAAACACCGCAGAAGGCGGACCATCCGGTAGTGTGTGTGAGTTGCGATGCGAAAGCATACTGCCAGTGGGCAGGAGGTCGATTGCCGACCGAGCTGGAGTGGGAGAAGGCGGCACGGGGTACCGACGGCCGTGAGTATCCGTGGGGCAACGACTGGGATGAGATCAAGTGCCGGAATCGTAACAACAAGGGTTCTGAACAGACGTGTGGTGTTTGGGGATATGCCCAGGGCAGCAGTCCGTGGGGTTTGTATCAGATGGCGGGCAATGTGTGGGAGTGGTGTGAGGATTGGTACGATGGGAAGGCGTATGAACGGTACAAGCGAGGGGACCTGCGACTGCCTGGTTCCGGGTCGTCTCGTGTGTTGCGTGGCGGCTCGTTCGACTACTTTCCGGTCTCCTTCCGGTGCGCGAACCGCTTCTGCCGCGACGTGTCGAGCCTCGACTTTTATGGGTTTCGGTTGGCCAGGACTCTTACACCATGAACCATTACGCCTTTACCCCCTCTTCTAAGCGAGCGGAGCGAGCGCGGCCCGAAGGGCCTGCCTTGCCGATTTTCGAGGGTTGAACCTGTGACGAGTACAGAACTCCGTATGCACGCCTTCGAGCCCGCCAGCCGTGCCAATGGCCCAGGGTTGCGGGCAGTCGTCTGGTTTCAAGGATGCACGCTCCATTGCCCCGGCTGCTTCAATCCCGGCACGCACGATGTCGAGGTGGGAAGTCTCGTCGACGTGGGGTGGTTGGCTCAACAAATAGTGTCGTTTCGCAGTCAGGTCGAGGGAGTGACCATTTCCGGTGGGGAACCCTTCCAGCAGCCAGAGGTCCTGCTTGATCTGCTGGTACGTCTGGCAGACTCAGGATTGAGTCGCCTGGTGTTCACCGGTTACACCCTGGAAGAGGTCAGAGGACTCACACTGGGTCCGCAGATCATTGGTCACGTGGACGTGTTGATCGCAGGGCGCTATGTCGTTTCGCAACATCTTGGCCGCGGTTTGCTCGGTTCCGCCAACCAACAGATCCATCTCCTGACCAAACGGTACAAGCCGGAGGATTTTACGGGTGTCCCGACACATGAGATCATTCTTCATCGCGACGGCACCATCACTCTGTCCGGCATGAGTCGTTTATCTGCGTTTGAGAACGACCATCACGCAGGAAACAAGTGAGGACACGGATACAATTGGAGGATATGACTCGCACATCTCGCAACATGTATGAAATCTTCGCACAAGAACTGTCATGGAGACGCTCGACATGCAGCAAGAGGCCAGTTGCAGTCGCCCGTGACATCCTGACTCCAAGATGTCTCCACCCGCATCGATCCCAGCAAGAACCAGCATACTGAGCCCCCCTATCAATCGCAAGAAATGCGGTTTTCACAATTAATCGGTCGGGGCATAGTTCGGGTTGGGCGTTGCCCCTGTGGTGAAATGACGCCGTGGGCTCTCGGGACATAGCGATGACAATGGGCAGCGGGCATTGAATCCGTTGTACGTGGAACCGCGTTTCTCTTTGCAGTGATCAGGGATGGGATCATGCCGATGAATGGCGGTGTTTTCTGCACCTTAGGTTCAAGTAACGGCGGGAGCATTCCACCTTAGGTGCACAAAACACCGAAAAGTATAAAAGGGAGGTTCGCCATGTCCCTGCATGGCGACTGCAAAGAAGATCGACATACACGAGCATGATAGGCAACTCACTGGAGTCCTAAGCCGCATCCAACGTCATCCCAGGATCTCAGAGGCCAACAAGGCGACCATCCTGAGGTTTTACGAGAGGCTCATGGCTGACACCCTTAGCCTGCCCAGGGTCATCTACTACCTCAACCGGCTCTCCATGATCGCCACCTGGATCCACACGGACTTTGAGAAGGTCACCAGAAAGGACATTGAAGAAGTGATGGGCAGAGTCAACCGCATGGACTACACGGAGTGGACCAAGAAGGATTACCGTGTCGCCGTCAAGAAGTTCTTCAAGTGGCTGCGTGGATGTGATGAGAAGGGCGTGTATCCGCCGGAGGTGCGATGGATCAGCACGAACGTCTCCATAGACAAGCAGGAGCTACCCCATAATCTCCCAAATGAGGAAGACGTCAAGAAGATGATCGAGGCGGCAGAGCATCCAAGGAACAAGGCCCTGATCGCAAGCCTTTACGAGTCCGGCTGCCGAATCGGGGAACTTGCGGCCCTGAGGATCGGAGACGTCAATTTCGATGAATACGGAGCGTACATGATCGTGCACGGCAAGACCGGGAGCCGGCGGGTCAGGCTGGTCTTCAGTGCACCGATCCTGGCATCCTGGATGAACGTGCACCCGGACAAGAGCGATCGCGAAGCTCCCCTCTGGGTCGTTATCGGTACAACGAAGAATATCGCCAGAGACGCCGCAAAGGCCGGCACACGCAAATCGGACTGGGGCTATGCCATGAAGTACCGGGCAATCGCCAAGATGATCAAAGAGCTTGCCCAGAAGGCAGGCGTCCAGAAGAAGGTCAACCCACACGCTTGGAGACACGCCCGCGCCACCTTTCTGGCCAACAAGCTCACGGAACAACAGCTCAAACACATGTTCGGGTGGGGACAGGCTTCCAGAATGGCCGCCACTTACGTACACCTATCCGGGAGAGACGTCGATGATGCTCTCCTCGCAGTGTATGGCATGAAGAAGACCCACGACAACGATAATGCGAGCCAGTTGTCCCCAGCAGATTGTCCACGCTGCAAAGAGCCCAATGAATACAACAATGTCTTCTGCAAGAAATGCGGATGGGCCCTGGATAAAGCCGCCGCTGTAGCACTCGACGAGAAGCGAAAGAAAGCGGATGAGATCCTTAACGCCTTGACCAAGGACCCTGAGAGCCTGAGGGTGATCGCGCAGGCCCTTGCCAAACTGGGCCTTGTTGACAAGTTGAAGGAAATCTGACACGACTGGGTCCGTTCGTCTGCAGGCAGGCCACCATCATCGATAACTCGGGCAAGGACGAAGTCTCGAAGCTGGATTCACGCTGCGCCGCTACGGCGCTGTCATCTCATTTCGGCTCCCAAGGTGACGTCGTCTCGCATGCCGGTTTCCAGAGACTTCTTTGTTAACATTTGGATTAGAGACCCAACGCGAGGATCCCCTGGATAGCGGGTGTCATAAGAAGCTAATACCCTGCAACATTCCGAGTGTCTACCTTTCCGGAATAGCAGGGCTGCCATCAAATCCGTCCACTGCCATAAGCTTGACTTGGATTCGGGTTTGACCATGCTCAGGCAATCCATAGCGGCGTCTAAATCGTTATCCTCTAAAACCAACCTCTTTGCCTCGGCGTAGCCGACATCGAACATCGCACTCTGAACCCCATCTTTAATGGTATCGGGCTTCCGCATATTTACTTCTCCAACTGCATGGACAACCAATGGGCCACACAATCACAAGACTCGTATAGGAACCGACGCGGGTCAACGACCGATCGAGGTGGAGACCGGAAACGGCCAACATGAGTCCGCAGCCGACACCCAGAAAGGCACGACTGTCGGACATCGTTTGACAGCTTTGATACCCGAGCCATTAGGTGTTACCTGCACGTTACAGTTCTTAGGATCCTCGCTTGAGCTGTATCGCCCTTTAGCCTCCATGCCTCATGTGTCGCGCAGTTCTCCTACATTCCCTGTTGCTTCTGACGCCCTTTTCTGCTTCCATGTTGTCATTTGGAGGACTGAACTGATGGCTCAAAAGGATTGCCAACGCCACCTGCGCCCGCTGCCGAACCCAAGCCCCGGAGTCTCCCAGAAACCTTCTTCCTCGAAATCCCCGGCGGCGTGGGAGGAACTCGCTCCGGAAGAGCAGTTTTCCGTGGTGTGCCGCCTGTTCTGCGAGGGCAACAGCCCAACCGCAATCGCACGGCGAATCCGGAAGGACTATGCGGTGAGTACATTCACCCGTCAGTCGGCCTACCCGATGCTCCTGAAGGCCGCCCAATCCGGTTGCCTGCGATTCGTGCCCAAGGCTAGCTTCACCCTGTCCAGCAAATTGCGAGCTCAATACGGCTGGCTTGCGGATGTTAAGGTGGTGCACACCAACCAATTCGAAGACGTCGCGTACCAAGGGGCCGAGACACTGATAACACTCCTGCAACATGGGAATCGAGAGGCGAAACGGAAGGTTCACATTGGGTTCGCTGGAGGCCACGCCGTGCGCAGACTAGTGCAGATCTTCACGCAGCTCCTGGATGAATCAGATGCTGAGCTCCCTGAGACACTGGTTCTCCATGCCCTTGTGGCTGGTTTCGAAGTACTGGACCCTACGACCGATCCGAATACCTTCTTTACCCTCTTTCAGAACCGAACCAGCGTGAACACGAAGTTTGAGTTTGTGGGACTTCACACTCCTCCCGTGGTTCAGGCAAGCGAATATGATGCCCTTCGGAATTCCGAAGGAATCAGGGAATCCTATGAATACGCCAAGGATCTGGACATCATTGTCACTTCGGCCGCGGATTGGTCGGATGAACACAGTACGTTCCGCAAGTACATGGAGAAATCAGTCGGCTGTTCCGAAATGCTCGTCAAAGCCGGTTGCATTGGCGACATGCTGTGGCTTCCCATAGGGTCACGGGGGCCTCTTGAGGTCCCGACAAGGATCCGGTCCATGACCCTCATCGAACTTCGCGAACTGCCCCTTTTCATCAAGAGAGGCAAGTACGTTCTTCTGGTCATAGGCCCCTGCGCCATGTGCCAAAGGACAAAGTCTCGGATCCTATCAGCCATTCTGGCCTCGAGACAGAGGCTGATTTCGCACCTCGTGGTCGACACTCGGTCCGCTAAAGAGGCACTGCGATTGGCGGTGTCGCCATAGCCGTTCTCGCCGTGCAAATTCGACGGATATCAAGTACGAGCCCATGCGAGGGCATGCGGGCAACCCGTTTCAATCAGCCCTTGAACCATCGTGCTTTAGGCGCGAGCACAGAATGCGGACAATCAATCTGGGGGTCTTCCTCAATATCCTGCCATCCGGGCTACAACTTGCAGATTATCCTGCTGGTGACGTGAACCGCAGATTGAGCTGCAAGTTCAAGCCAAATCGTGAAGGCGCATCGGACAACCCGTCCGAATACCCGCGCCAACTCACTATGAGTTGCTCTGTTGCATCGCGAATTGTACCTACTCCTGGGCCACCTCCTCCTGCTCCTGCCTACTATTCTCTGCCGCTGCGTTGCCCCCCTCTGTGACACCTGCCCATTGTCAGTCCTGCGTCAGTGAGGGCTGCTTCACTGCCGCGTTCTTGCGCCAGGTCTTGGCCTGGAGAGGTTGGTCTCCTGGCGGCTGTCCAGCCGCCGCACGTCTCTCAGAGAACACAACCTCCCCGAGTCTGCTCTCGGTCGAACCCGGCAAGGGCCTGTCCCGCTCGACGCCAGTTGGATTCTTCGGGTCCATCTCCGGCGGCCACTGATAGGTGCCTTCGCCGGTCTCCTGTGCCCGTTGTTCATCCTCATCCAAGGTTGGTGTGCCCAGGCGCATCGCATTCAAGTCAAGCCACAGCATGATGCGACGCAGGTCCTCCGGCTTCACCCACTCGGCGTGGGTAGCCAGCAGGGCCTTGCCCAAACGTGAATTGGCAAAGCCGAACTTCAGCGGAGTGGACCGATAGCCGCCGTACGGCCCGAGTCCATCGTTGTTGTTGCTGGCGTCGAACCAATAGCAGTAGTCGGAAAGCTTCGACTTGCCTTGCGGATCCGGAAAGGCGGGCGCGGGCAGATTGTACTCGAAACTGAAAGGCGGTTTTCCCTTCTCCTGGTGGCAGGGAATGCAGGACTTCTGGAATATGGGCCGCACCAATCCGAAGGTCACGGGAGCCAGCCCACCGGCCTCCGGCTCAAGAGGGGAAGGAGGACGGCGCGCGGCTAGGGGGACAGCCGAAGGCGGTCGCACCGCGTCCCATTTGTCTTCGTGGCAGCCGGCACAGGAAAGCTGCTCGCCGGGATGAACATAGGTTAGCGATCGCATCGTCTGCACGGCCATGCCCTTTTCGTCCAGCAACTGAAAGAGCAAAGCCTTATTGACCGGTGCTTCGCAATAGACACTGCCGTCTGCCTCGATGGGGACCGTGCCCAGCGAGGCGCGGCAGATTCCACCCTCACTCCAGCCCGTGAAGGGCTTCTCCACGTTCGGCGAGGTCCACGGCCGCGGAAAGAGTTGCACCAGGCGCATCCTCTTGATGTTCACGCCCGGCGGCCACGGGCGATCTGTGCGACGGACATCGGCCACCATGATTGTGGCCCGCGTGTGCTCCGGCAGGCCCGCCCGCTCTCCTTGAAAGGTGGCGGTGGGGATGACCCCAGGCAAGGGACGGGGTCGCAAGGGGCGTGCCGTCAAATAGTAGCCCCCGCCGGCCAGATTGCAGTCGCTCAGCAGTTCGCGATTGCCGAAGGCATCCAGTAGATAGAGCTTCATAGGCACCTTGGTGTACTCCTCCTGCAGGCCGCCGCGTCCGCCTTCGATCGGTCCCCACGGGACCAGATAGAATGTCTCGCTCAGGGGCCAGGGATCGAAGTACGCGCAATCGTCTTTGATCCGCACAAACGAGATCCCCTGATAAAGACCGCGCTTCGAGTAACGCCCGCACTCACTGGGAAAAGGGAGGCCCTGGGGCACGATGACTTTCACCTGCGAGACCTTGTTGTCATCCCGCACCGTGGGATCGATCAGGATTGGGATCCCATAGGGCGGCGCATGGTGCGTGGAGGCGATGGCCATGTATTTTGGAGAGCCGGGCACGGCCCGCATGAAGTACTCCGCAAACGGCCGGTCCCCTCTTCCATCCCGGGGCTGGTCGCCCCAGATGGTCGGTTCCGGATAATTGCCGTGGGGCGAGCGCGGGTCGCGCCCGTCGGGGTTACACACCCACAGGTGATGCGCGGCGGAGAAGTCGCGGTCAATATAGTCCCAGCGCATGTAAATAAGCCGCCCATCGTTGTCCACACTCGGATACCGTTCGTTGGTCTCGTGGAAGCTGATCTGCACCTGATCCGTGCCGTCGGCTCTCATCGAGTGCATGACGGCCTGCGGGGTGGCAGGGCCGAAGTTGCAGCGGACCGTCAGTTTGACGCGAGTGGAGACGAACACGATCCGGCCGTTGGGCAGCCAGACCGGATCCAGGTCATCAAAACTGCCGTCCGTCAACTGGCTTAGATTCGAGCCATCCACGTTAACACTCACGATCTTCAAGGCCCGCGGCGATGGCTGGAGCCAGGCAAAAACCACTTTCCTGCCATCAAAAGAAAGGTCAAAGGACCGGACGATTTTGCTGACCTCCAGGATTCTACGGCCCTGGAACGGGCCGTTTTCGAAACGCGAATTTTCCAGCAGATTGCGCACTGTGACGGGGCCGGTCTTGAGCCCTGACAGAATGTAGAGACCACCATCCTCGAGTACGGAACTCGCCCAAGCCTCCTGGACATGCCCGTAGCGGCTCGACCAGCGATTGAAGATCAACTGGTCGAAATCCAGCAGCGGGTTGGCCAAGGCCACGGCCCGGCCGATCGCACGCGTGGCCAGGTAAGTCTCTTTGTCATCCGCAGCCTCGCTGTTCCTGGATTTGGCGGCAGCCAACTGCTCTTCCAAGGCCCCGAGATGGGGCGCCTCAGGCATACTCTTCAAGTGCTGCAGCAAGACTGCGGTGCGGCGCAGAGCGACGTCCGCCGGAGTTCGGTCGCTCTCCCACAAGAGGGATTGGATATGGGCGACATCCTTGCGTTCGTCGCCCGTTCTGAGCAGGGCATAGCGGTTGTCCCGGCCGCTCAAGGCGGCCTTCAGACTGGCATAGTCATCCTCCCAGCTCTGTCGAACGTCCGGGGACGCCTCCGGGGCCAGTGCCGAAGAACCGGGGCCGATCCCAGCGGATTCTGCCAATGCATTGGAAGAAAGCGAGTAGGTAGCGATGACGATCCAGAACGTGGCCAGGTTCGTTGGTTTTGCGAGGCTGTAGGCGAATGGAGCGGTTTCTTCAGTCATAGGCCTTCATGCTTCCTGTTATCTTCATTTCTGCAGACTTCGATGTTCCAAATATGATGACTCCCCGCTCGGACAGAGACAGCGGAAACACCGGGCCTCAGGGCACCGCGGTCAGCTTGTCACAGACATCCTATCACAAATCGGCCGCCGTCGGCCAGCAATTCTGCCTTGCGGTCTCCGTAATGGATGGCGGCTACCCGATTCCGTAACTGTGGTGCCGTCCCTCGTCTCAGGCGACCGTGAGTATCGAGTACCTGTCAATGATCCAGCTTGGGCCGATTCCCCGTGCTATTGACCTCGCTTTTGTAACGAATCAATCGGGCCTGCTGAAACCGGAAGGTTTATTAAGCCCCGTGACTACTCTCATATGACAACACAATGG
>JAGOLX010000073.1 GCA_017993835.1 Phycisphaerae bacterium | reverse complement strand
ACGTCCGGTTCGATGAGCGGGACGTGGAAACGGAGCAAGGTAGAGCTACTGAGGCACCGGCAGACGAAAGGGCCGGAAACAGATAGGCTCCCCCTAAACCACCGCGCCACGTCTCGACTCTACCCCGCGCGGGAGCGTGCGACTCATTCTCCTGGCCAGCGGATGGAATCTGTCATGCTGAGGCGAAGCCGAAGCATCTGGGTACCGAACGAGACGTTTCGCCATTCGTGGGCCAGATCCCTTCGGAAGACTCAAGGCAGGCTCTTCGCTGCGCTCAGGATGACAGAGCCAAGGCGATGGCTTGGCTTCAACGAACCGGTGCTATACTGGAAACATCAGTCCCGCCCGCGCGAGCCACTCACCTGGCGGACAGCGTCTTTCCGACCTCCGTCAGGAATTGTGTGATCTCGCGGATGGCCTGTTGCGGCTGCGCCATGTTGCTCTCGATCATGGCCACCAGTCTGGATCCGATAATCACGCCGTCCGCGCCGGCGTCCGCGATGGACCTGGCATGCTCGGGCTTGCTGATGCCGAACCCGACGCAGATCGGGACGTCCGTCAGGCCTTTGAGCCGGTGGATCAGGCCATCGACCGCGGTGGAGAGCGTCTCCCGACTGCCTGTGACACCGAGCAGGGACACCGTGTAGATGAAGCCCGTTGTCTTGGATGCGATTCGCTGCATCCGATCGGGGGCGGTGTTGGGCGTCACCATGAAGACGGTGTCGAGTCCCGCGGCCCGGGCCGGACCGGTGATCTCGTCCGCGTCGTCGATGCTCAGGTCCGCGACCAGTACGCTGTTGACGCCGGCCTCGTGGAAATCCCGGCAGAACCGCTCGACGCCATACTGCTCGATGAGGTTGCAGTAGATCAGCAGGCCGATGGGGATGTCTTTGTGCTTTTTGATTTCCTGGATGAACGCGCACGCCTTGCGCACGGTCATGCCGCTCCGCGCCGCGCGGACGTCGGCCTTTTGGATCGTCGGGCCGTCGGCGATGGGGTCGGAGAACGGGATGCCCAGCTCGAGCACGTCTGCACCGCCATCCACTGCGGCCTTCACGACCGCCAGACTGGTATCGTAATCCGGGTCGCCGATCACGAAGAAGGGGATCAGGGCCGCTCGACCCTGGCGCTTCAGATCGGCAAACACGTCTTGATAGCTTTTCATTGATGAGACTCCATGAGATTCAGTGCGATGGGACTGATAGGACCTATGGGACGGATCGGACCTATGTGTTCCTTCGCGAGTCTTTCAGCGGCCGATGTTGTTCCACGATGCCGACGTCCTTGTCCCCGCGCCCGGAGAGGTTCACCACGACCACGGTCTCCGCGGGTAACTTGCCCTTGAGGCCCACCACGTGGGCCAGCGCGTGCGTGCTCTCCAGCGCCGGGATGATTCCCTCAATCCGTGTGAGCAGGCCGAAGGTTTCCAGCACGTCCTCGTCGTCGGCGGGCACGTACTGGGCCCGTCCGGTGTCCTTGAGCAGGCAGTGCTCGGGTCCGACGCCGGGATAGTCGAGTCCGGCGCTGATGGACTCGGTATCGATGATCTGGCCGTCGTCGTCCTGGAGGAGATAGGACCGGGCTCCGTGCAGGACGCCCGGCCGGCCGGCCGTCAGGCTGGCGGCATGCTTGCCCGTGGCGACGCCTTTGCCGCCGGCCTCGACGCCGACGAGCTGGACGTCCTTGTCCTCCAGGAAGCCCGCGAAGATCCCGATGGCGTTGCTGCCGCCGCCGACGCAGGCGACGACCTTGTCGGGCAGCCGCCCGATCTGGTCGAGACACTGCTTGCGGGCCTCCTTGCCGATGCAACTCTGGAAGTGCTTCACGATGGTCGGATAGGGGTGTGGCCCCGCGGCGGTGCCGAACAGGTAGAACGTGTCGCTCACGTGGGAGGTCCAGTACCGCAGCGCGTCGTTGATCGCGTCCTTGAGGGTGCCGGTGCCGCCCTCGACGCCGATGACCTCGGCGCCGCAGAGCTTCATTTTGTGGACATTCACGCTCTGGCGCTCGACGTCGGTGACGCCCATGAAGATCTTCGTCTCCATGCCGAGCAGGGCGCCGATCATGGCGGTCGCCAGGCCGTGCTGGCCCGCGCCGGTCTCCGCGATGAGCTTGGTCTTGCCCATGTACTTGGCGAGCAGGCCCTGTCCGAGGGTGTTGTTGACCTTGTGGGCGCCGCCGTGGAGGAGGTCCTCCCGCTTGAGGTAGACCTGGAAGCCCACGTGCTCGCTCAGACGCCTGGCGTGGTAGAGCGGGGTGGGCCTGCCTGCGTAGTTCCTGTACAACTGATCGAGCTCGGCGACGAACGCCCGATCCACGGAGAAGCGGTCGAACGCCTCCTCCAGCTCTTCGAGCACCGGAATCAGGACTTCCGGGACGTAGCAGCCGCCGTACTCACCGAATCTGCCTGTGTGTTTCATGTCACGCTCTCAAATGTCGAATGTTGTCGAACAGGGCCTTCATCTTCTTGTGGTCCTTCTTGCCCGGCGTCGATTCCACGCCGCTGCACACGTCGATGCCGTAGACGCCGAGTGAGACGGCCGCCGCCGCGTTTTCGGGAGTGATCCCGCCAGCCAGGAAGATCCGCTTGGCGATGTGCCCGATGATGTTCCAGTCGAAGGATGCGCCCGTGCCGCCGTAGCGATCGGGATTGTAGTTGTCCAGGAGGACCGCGTCCGTGAAGTAACTGTCTACCTGCTGGAGATCGTTGGCGCCTTTGACGCGGATGACCTTCATCGTCTTGACGCTGTCGTAGGACAGCCAGCGACAGAAGTCGGTGTTCTCGTCTCCGTGGAGCTGGACCCAGTCCAACTGGCACAGGCTGGCGACCTCACGGATCTCATCCAGCGTGCTGTTCACGAAGACGCCGGACAAATCGACGAAGGCCGGGAGTCTCCGGATGATCTCCCCGGCTTTGGCCGGCGCGATGTACCGCGGACTCTTCGGGTAGAAGTTGAACCCCAGCAGGTCCGCTCCCATTTCGGTGGCCGCCACCGCGTCATCGTAGTTCGTAATGCCACAGATTTTGACTTTTGCGATCAACATACTCTCAACTCGATTCGGAGGCTACGTTCGATTGGAAACCTCGATCAGCCTCTCCAGACAATGTAACGCCTTTCCTTGGTCAATAGAAGCCTTCGCCTGCTCGATGGCCCGGGCGAAGTCGTCCGCCAGTCCGGCGACGATGATCCCCGCGGCGGCGTTGAGGACGACGATGTCCCGCTTCGGCCCTCTTTCCTTGCCCGCCAGGATGTCGCGAATGACTCCGGCGTTCGCGATGGCGTCGCCGCTGCCGAGGGCGTCGATCGAGGCGTTGGCGATCCCGTAGTCGGCAGGGTCCAGCTCGAACGATGCGATCTTGTCGTCCCGCAGCTCGACGATCCGGGTCTTGCCGATCAGGCTGATCTCATCCATGCCCTGCCCGTGGACGACCATGGCCCGCCTGGCGCCGAGCATCTTGAGGCTCTCGACGATCCGGTCGAGCAGTTGGACATCGGAGACGCCCATGACCTGGGCCTTGACGCCCGCGGGATTGGCCAGGGGACCCAGGATATTGAACGCGGTGCGGAAGTCCAGGCTTTTTCGGATCGGCTGGACGAAACGCATCGCCGGGTGGAATTTCGGCGCGAACATGAACCCGATGCTTGCCTCTCGAATGCACCGGGCGATCACGTCCGGGGTGGCATCGATCTTGACGCCCAGCTCTTCCAGCACGTCGGCCGACCCGCACCGGCTCGTGATCCCGCGATTGCCGTGCTTGGCGACGTGGGCGCCGGCGCCGGCCGCCACGAGGGCGGATGCGGTGGAGATATTGAACGTCTTGACAACTGCGCCGCCTGTGCCGCAGGTGTCGATCAGATGGTCGCAATCGACCTGGACGCGGACCGCGTGGTCGCGCAGCGACTGGGCCAGACCGGCGATCTCGCCTGCGGTGGCCCGCTTCATCCGCATCATGGCCAGAAACGCCGCGATCTGGACCTCCGTCACCTGGCCTTCGAAGATTGTGTCCTGCAGGGCCTTCGCCTGCTCGAAGGTGAGGTCCCTGCCGTTGAGGATGATTTCGAGATACTGCGTGATGTTTGCCATGTTCAGCTCCCTACCGTTTGTTTGTGATTCGTCGCGATGTCGAGAACGTTTCGGATGATCTTGCCGCCCGCGGGCGTCAGGATGCTCTCGGGATGGAACTGCACGCCGAAGATGGGCAGCGTCTTGTGCTGGACCGCCATGACGACGCCCTCGAACCGCCCGGTGACCTCCAGGCAATCGGGGAGCCTGCTGGCCGCGAGGCTGTGATAGCGACCGGCTTGCAGCGGGTTCTCGATGTCCTGGAAGAGGCCCTTGCCGTTGTGGGTGATTCGCGAGGGCTTGCCGTGCATGGGCTCGGGGGCATGGCTGATGACCCCGCCGAAGTACTGGACGATCACCTGGTGGCCCAGGCACACGCCGAAGATGGGCAGCCTGCCCTTGAAGGTGTCCACCGCGGCCAGCGAGACGCCCGCGGTGTCGGGATTGCCCGGTCCAGGCGAGATGATGAGCAGGTCCGGATCGAACTCATCCGCCACCGCCTTCAGGTCCTCGATGCTCGTATCCGCCCGGTAGACCCGCGTCCGGCACTGCCGCTTGGCGAAGTCATCCACCAGGTTGTAGGTAAACGAGTCGAAGTTGTCGATGAACAAGACTCTCTTCTCAGTCGATTCCATCGGAATTCCCTTCATACTACGGTCATGCCACACGCATTGTCATTCCCGCGAAAGCGGGAATCCAGGCGCCTCTCGAAGGTTCCTGGACCCCCGCCTGCGCGGGGGTGACAAGTGCGACTGTCGGCCTGTCTGCAAGACGCCATGGCTTCGCTCACACAGCTATTTGCCTCGGATTGCCCTGATGCACGACCGCGCCTTATGCTCGGTTTCCTCGAACTCGGTCTTCGGGACACTGTCGTGCACGATGCCGGCGCCGACGCGGATATAGGCGGTGCGGTCCCGGACCTGGAGACTGCGGATCGTGATGCAACTGTCGAACTGGCCGTCCACGGTCAGGTACATCACGGCGCCGCCGTAATAGCCGCGTTTGTTCTTCTCGAGCTGGCGGATGATCTTCATCGCTTCGATCTTCGGGGCGCCCGTAAGCGTGCCCATGTTCATTGTCGCCAGGTACGCGCTCAACGCGTCGAGGTCCGCCCGGAGAATCCCTTTGACGTTGCTCACGAGGTGCTGGACCGACTCGTACTTCTCCACGGTGAGCAGCTCGTTGACGACCCGGCTGCCCGGATTCGCCACGCGGGCGATGTCGTTGCGGGCCAGGTCCACCAGCATCATGTGCTCCGCCAGCTCCTTGCGGTCGAGCTTGAGCTCCGCTTCGTAGCGGAAGTCGGTGTCGGTATCGATCTGGCCGTCGATGCGACCGCGGGGTTTCGTGCCCGCGATCGGGCGGATCTCGACGCATCGAGGACCGGTCCCGCTGACCCGCAGGTTCAGTTCGGGACTGGAGCCGATCAGGATCGTGTTGGGCGTATTCAGATAGAACATGTACGGCGAAGGGTTCAGCTCGCGGAGGCGCTTGTAAACGTCCAGCGGCTCGTCGGGGCACGGCTCGGTCAGTGTCCGGCTCAGGACCACCTGGAAGATGTCGCCGTCGAGGATGTGACGCTTCGCCTGCTCGACCATGTCCTCATATTCCTGCTGGACGGTGTCGGTCGATGCGGCTGGCAGGGAGGCACTGTGCCTGCGCCCTTTGGGTGGGTCGAAACGGGCCATATTGAAATAGTAATCGAAGCTGCTCTGTGCCTCTGCAATCACCGCTTCGCGGTCCCCGTTGGTGATCATGCAGTTGACGACGACGTAGCCTTGGTTGCTCGCGTGGTCCATCAGAAAGATGTTGTCGGCGAAGTACAGCTCGTAGTCGGGATTCCCGAGCAGGTCCTGCCTGCTGGGCGGGAGCTTCTCGAATTGGTCAACGAAATCGTAGCTGAGGGCCCCGAGCAGGCCGCAGGTGACTCGGAAGGGTTTGCTCGCCAGACGAAAGGCAAAGGCAACCGCGCGCAGGACATCCATCTGGTTCGTGGCGCGGAGGCGGGTCTGTTCGTCAACCATTCCCTCGCAGCGTCGGATCCGGCCGGTGATAGTCTCTGTTCCGAAGTCGATGGCCTCGCAGAAGGCGAATCGCTCCGGATGGGTAGCCAGGTAGCCCAGCATTCGCCGGCCGGGCTTGCTGAGGGCCTTGATCGTGAAGTCGGCGCCGGTCCCGGTCAGGTACAGAGCGGGACGGGCGGTGCCGAAACTCAACGCGGTCGTGCCCGCTAGGTACTCGCGGGACTCCAACAGGCAGCAGTTCTTCGCCCGGCCGTAATCGGTGAGCTTGGCGAAGAACGCGAGCGGGTCGTCCACGTCGATCCGCTTGACGATCGGAACGATCTGGCCCGGCTCGGCGTTCTCTATGATCTGGCGATAGTCTTCCATGGTCCGTTTCTCACCTGAAGGTCTCACTCACATATACTCGGCCGAAAACGCCCATAAAAAAAGCAGCCCGTCGATTCCGACAGGCTGCTTTAAGAACTCTGGTTGCTGCTATTATTTCTTAGTGCAAAATCTTCGCTTGCCTGCCGGAATTATCCTGCAGGCCACCAATACCCCAAAAAGCCGAAGCTGTTTCCCACGTTCTGCACCATAATCTATATATTAAATCGGCTGGACTCGACTTTGTCAAGAGCAAAATCCAGAATTTTCTCACCATTGGGCCTCGTCGAACGGTCCCCTGGGACCTTCGATCTTGGGTTTGGGCTTCGATTTGAGGATCGCCTCCGCCAGGGGCAGGTCGCTCTGGCGCGTGATCTTGATGTTCGACGAGTCTGATTCCACGATGGCCACCGGGTGCCCGATCGACTCGACGAGAAAGGCGTCGTCGGTGACAACCGCCTTGTCCACGTTCGCAAGATTGGCGTAGGCCTTCTTCAGGAGGGCCAGATCGAAGACCTGGGGAGTCTGGGCTTCGAACAAGCCCGCGCGGTCCACGGTTTTGACGATGACGCCGTTTTGAACCTGCTTGATCGTCGCGGTCACCGGCGCCGCGGGGACGGCCGCCCCCGTCTCGGCGGCCTTGGCGATCACGTCCGTGACGAGTTGCTCGCTCGCGCAGCATCGACAGGCGTCGTGGACCGCGACCAACTCGATCCCCTCCTTGATGAGTTCGAGCGCCTTGAGGATCGTCTCGAACCGCTCGTCGCCGCCGAAGAAAGTCTGGACGCCGAAGAAGGACAGCTTCGCGCCCCAGTTGACCTTGAGGGTCTCCTGGTCGTCCTTGGAGATCCCCAGCAGGACCTGCTTGACGTTGTCGCGGCTGGCGAACAGCTCGATGCTTCGCATGAAGACCGCCCGACCGGCGACCTCGACGAACTGCTTCTTGCGTTTGCCCCCGAACCGGCTTCCCGGCCCGGCCGCACAGATGATGGCTGCCACCTTCTTGGACACGTGTCACTCCTTCGTTTCTGAACGCCTGTGCCATTCTGAGCGAAGCGAAGAACCCGGGCTGCGAACTGGAGAAACCTCTCATTCGATGCCCAGATGGTTCGCTCCGCTCACCATGACAGCACAGACCTTCGTTTCGCGGCAACTGTCAGTAGTCGATTCCCGGTCTTGCCGGCACACCATTGTCGAACGGATGCTTGATCTTTCTCATCTCGGTCACCAGGTCGGCCAGGGCAACCAGCTCCGGCGTCGCGCCCCGACCCGTCAGGACCAGCTCGACGTGCGGGGCCCTCCGCTCGACGAGGTTCCGGACATCGCTCAGTTCGGCCAGTCCCGTGGCGACGCAGAAGACGATTTCATCGAGGACCAGAATGTCGTATGTCCCCGTCGAGGCGGCTCCCGTCAGTTTGGTCAGGGCCTCCTTGATTGCCGCTCTCGCCTGGGTCACGTCCTGCTCGTTGCGAAGGGAGCCGAACAAGTCCCATTTCGCGTCGAGAGCCTCCAGTCGAATGGTCAGGCCGGACCGCTCGATCCCCAGACGCTCGCCCAGTTCCAGCGAAGGCGGCTTGAGAAACTGATAGATCAGCACCCGCTGGCCCCGTCCGGCAGCACGCAGCGCCAGCCCGAAGGCCGCGGTCGTCTTGCCCTTGCCGTCACCGGTATAGATCTGCACCAGTCCTATTTCCAGCATGGGCGTATCCTATGACCATTGAACCACGGTTTCAAGACGATGTTGAAGCCCGGTGGTGCGCCGAGCGGCACGACTACTCGAGCAGGTTCTCTTGCATCCATTGTGGCCACCCATACCACGGAATGACCTTGACGCCGTTTGGAAGAGAGGTGGGTTCCCGAATGCCGCAGACGAGCACAAGCGACCCGATTGACTCGGTGCCAGCCAGGTCTCGGAAGCGGCGCAATCCGTCGATGTGATGCACCGATGGGGTAGCGGTTTGTTTGATCTCGATCGCATGCACGCGGCCATGCGACTCGATAATGAGATCCACTTCCAGCCCGTCGTGAGAGCGCCAGAAGTAGGCGTCGGGCCGTCCGGCGCGGGCCTTTTGAAACTTGGTGGTCTCGCTCATGACCCACCCTTCGAAGAAGGCTCCGCCCATGGGACCTGCCCACAGGGCCTCTGCGGAGGGCTGGCGGGTCAGTTCGGCGACCAAGGCCGAATCGAGGAAATAGAGCTTGGGGGACTTGATTACGCGTTTGCCCAAGCTCTTGTGGTAAGGAGGCACCAATTGGATGATGTATGACGCTGTCAATACACCCAGCCATTGGCGCGCACAGGGCTGGCTAACCCCGCACTGTCTGCTCAAGCGGGCCAGATTCAACTCCTGTCCGTGGGCCGCGGCACATAACGTGATGAAGGACTGGAACTGGGCCAAGTCCCGGATGTTCTGGAGTTGGCGAACATCGCGCTCGAGGTACGTGGATAAATAGCTCCTTAGCCAGAGTGCGCGACTATCCGGATTCAGCACCACCGGCGGGTATCCGCCTCGCCAAATCTGTTCGGCTACCGTGGGTGCGATCCACTCGCCCAGTTCCTCCAAGCCAAACGGCAACAACTCAAGCACGGCGACTCGACCTGCGAGAGAGTCGCTGACGTCTCTCATCATCTGGAACTGCTGGGAACCGGTCAGAACGAATCGGCCGTGCCGGGCTCGCTGACTGTCGATCCGGACTTTAAGGTAGGAGAAGAGCTTCGGCACGTACTGAACCTCATCCAGTACCATGGGCTGGTCCTGATGACTGTCCAGGAAGCCGCGGGGATCCTCTTGCGCGAATGCCCGTACCACGGGATCGTCGAAGCTGACAAGCGTGTATCCAAGTGGTCCAAGCTCCTCCTGGAGGAGTGTGGTTTTCCCCGATTGACGCGGGCCCGTGACCAGCACGGCCGGGAACTGCCGGCACGCCTGAAGAAGGGTGCTGCTGATTGCACGCTTTATGTACATGTGGCCATTATCAAACTTCAACTTTACTTTTGTCAACTTCTTTTTGGGCAATAGTTTACGTTTGGAACATTCGCCACTTTGTCCGAATGTGAACTCGTCTGAACCTGGGTCGTTGCGCGGACCGTCAGCTTGCCGAGGCGGTAGCGATGATGACCGTCGTCGTCTGGCAGGGGCAGCGCGATTCTGGGAGTGCCGGTCGGGGTGCCGACCGAAATGTAGACCTCGTAGTCGCCCGGCTTCAGCAGGCGGGTTCGCTCGTCGGAGGCCAGGGGCAGGCCGAAATCGGCCTTGTGGGTCTGTGTCGGCGCCCCGTTGGGTTCTGCAACGAGCAGCTTTCGCATGTCCATGCCATCATCCACGAACACCGCGACGATCCCTCCCTTGGCGTCTTTGATCGTCAGCGCCGGATGGCCGCCGGGCAGGCAGGGGGCGACGCCCGCGTTCTGCCAGGTGGTCGCGAACCAGAATCGTCCGTCCATGGAGATTTCGCTCGGCCAGGAAGCCTCCACGAGCTGGAGCCGATAGCCCAGGCGGAGGTTGATCTTTCGGACCAGGTCCTTGTTCTCCGCGAGGAACTCCCTGGGCCACCAATGGATCGACGCGTAGCTCGCGTGGTATTTCTCGACGGCTTCGAGGTACTGGCTGCCGTCCTTCCAGTTGCCGCGGTCCTGCGATGGGCCGAAGTGCTCGCTCTCCAACACCACCGGCGTGCGCTCCCAGAACAGCGGCGCGAAGTCGGCGTTGAAGTACGCGTTCTGGCCGCCCTGGACGAGGATGCTGTCGTCGCGCAGGGTCAAGCCATGCTGGGCGGCGTACTCGATGGTCCCGCGACCTCGGTCCTGCGACGCGAAATCGTCATTGGCCGCGAGCAGCGTCATTTTGAAGTGCTTCGTGTGCAGATCGATGTGCCGACGGACTGTCTCGGCCGAGTAGGGCAGTCTCGTGCTGGCGTAGGTATGGCCCTCGCCCCAGACGCCGAAAGAGCCCACGTCGATGAAGGCGACCTCCGGATTGCCGTCGTAACGATCCGCGAGGGCGGCCAGGAAGTGGTCCAGCTTCTCGAGGAAGACCGGGTCGTCGTAGTCCGGCTCCCAGAAGGGACCGTTGGGATCGACGCCCTTGCCCACAGTGAAGTTGTACCCTTTCGCGCCGGCCTCCTCGACCCATTGGGGTGTCGCGTACCGCATGAACGACTCGCTGCACGAGATGCGCAGAGCAATCTGCTTGCCCTTGTCGAGCCATCGCTGGGCGGGTGTATCGAGCACGGACCAGTTGAACCGGCCCTCCTCGGGCTCGATATGCGACCACGCGATCCGCAGGTAGACCACTGTGGCGCCTGGGAAATCATCGACAGTATCGGACGGTTCGAGCTTGCCGCCGTAGTGGAATGCCACATTGTCATAGTGGTGGAGCACCCATCCCATGCCGGGATTGGCGAGGGCGTCACCCGTGTCTTGGGGATGGACGACCACGGTTCTGTCCCCAGCCCACGCTATGGTTGCGGCTGCTGTTACGATGAACGCGACGATCCTGAATCGGCCCTTCACGCTGAGCATGATTGTCTCCTTGCCAATCGGTCCTGTTGCACTGGCCGCCAATGGCCAGGGAGCCAAGGGTATTTTAACTGACCTGCCGATGCTGCATAGCCGATAATTCTTTCATGGACCTTGGTTGCAGGAGGGTCTTTCTGTCGGTAGGATAAGGACTTACGGAACAGGCCTAGCTCAGAGAGAGTATGACGCAGACAACGAATGACACGAAGCAGCCGCAACTGTCGGTGGTGGTGCCCCTCCTGGACGAGGAGGAGAACCTGCCGGCTCTGTACGAGCAGATCACCCGTGCGCTGGCGGGCCGGTACGAGTACGAGCTGATCTTCATCGACGACGGCAGCACCGACCGCAGTTTCGAGGTCCTCAAGGGTTTCCAGGCGTCGGATCCAAGGGTCTGTGTGATCCGTTTCCGACGGAACTTCGGGCAGACCGCTGCCCTGAGCGCGGGTTTCGCGCACTCGCGAGGCGACGTGATCGTGGCCCTGGACGCGGATCTGCAGAACGACCCTGCGGACATCCCGGCGCTCGTCTCGAAGCTTGACGAGGGCTACGACGTGGTCAGCGGCTGGCGGAAGAAGCGCCACGACAACGCGATCAAGCGTCTGCTGCCGTCCAAGATGGCGAACTGGCTGATCTCGCGGATCACCGGGGTCCGCCTGCACGACTACGGCTGCACGCTGAAGGTCTACCGCCGGGAGGTCCTCGCGGAGACGCGACTCTACGGCGAGATGCACCGGTTCATCCCCGCCCTGGCGAGCTGGAGCGGTGCGAAGATCGCCGAGTGCGTCGTGAACCACCGTCCGAGGACCGCGGGCAAAGCCAAGTACGGCCTGGCGCGGACCTTCAAGGTGGTCCTGGACCTGATGACCGTCAAGTTCCTCGGCTCGTTCTCGACCAAGCCGATCTATGTCTTCGGAGGCCTGGGCCTGTTCACCGCGTTGCTTGCGATTCTCTTCGCCTGGCTGGTGGTCTATCAGAAGATCGAGCACAAAACGGACATGAGCGGCAACCCGCTGCTGCTGCTGGCCGCCGTGCTGGTTATTACGACGGTCCAGTTCATCCTGATGGGTCTGCTGGCCGAACTGCTCGTGCGAACCTACCACGAATCCCAGAATCGCCCGACGTACGTGATCCGGGAAATCCTCGATTCGACCGAGAGCCATGGAGACAGCGAATGAGCGCAGCTCCTCGAAAGAAGAAGCCGACACCCTCCCATGCGTCGAGCCCGTCGCGGTCCCTGTCCGGCGGCAGCAAGCACATCCTGGTCGCCTGTGCGCTGGCTGTGTTCGCAGGGATTCCATTCCTCCTGGGCAAGTACTTCGAGCTGAAAGTCGCCGATCCCTACGACAGCGGCTCGTACGTGTACTCGGCGCAGCACATCCTGTCGGGGGCGCGGATCGGATATGACGAGAAGCCCAGCGCCCAGGCGGGCACGCTCCTGGTGAACATGCTCGGCGTGACCCTCTCCGGCTACAACGAGACGGGTTCCAAGATCCTCCAGGGACTCTTCCAGGCCGCGGCCGTCGCCTTCATGTTCGTCACCATCCGACGCCTGTACGGCAGTCTTGCCGCGGTGATCGGCGTGACCGTCGCGTCCGTGTACCTCTCGGCGCCGCTGATCGCCAAGTTCGGCAACGTGAAAGAGCAGTTCATGATCGCCCTGATGGTCATGGGGATCTGCTCCTTCGTCTGGTATCACCTGACCGGGAAGTGGTGGTGGGCGCTGCTGACCGGGATGCTCCTGATCGGCGGGCCCATGTTCAAGCAGACGGGCGTTTCCGCCATCGCGGCGGTGGGCCTGTTCACGCTGGCCCAGGCGATCCTGCATCGCTACGGCTGGAAGAAGGTCGGTCTGGACATTCTGCTGCTGGTCGCAGGCGCCGCCATCACGCTGACGCCGATCGTCGCGTGGTATGCCAGCATGGACACGCCGTTGCACTACTGGCCTTACTCGTTCGCATTCGCGCCGGTGTTCAAGCTGGCCGGCGTCGATCTGGAGACAGAGACGACGAGTCTCCGGACGCAGACGCCCGCCCAGTCCATGTCGGAGGGCGTCTCGCCTTCGCGCGAGCCGGGCGCCGCTGGTGCATCGAAGAGCGGTCTCATTCTCAGGTTGCTGCCGGGCTATGTCCGCGGCAGTTGGGAGTTGCTTGGTCCGGAAGACCGAGCGGAGGCGTTTCGGCGCGTGCTGCGCTACTACGGCAAGCTAATCCTGCCGATCTCGCTGGCCTTGGGTGCGATCGCGGCCCGAGGGATCGTCCTTCTGCGACGGAGGGGCGCCCGACGACAGGCCGAAATCGAGGAGGACCCCGGCCGATTCGTTCTGCTGTTCGGGTTGTGGTGGTTCTTCGACATGGCGTTTGTCTGGATCAGTCCGCACTCGTACGAGCAGTACTATCTGCCTCTGAATGCCTCGGGGGCCGTGCTGGGGAGCTCTCTTGTCGGCCTGTACGCGAACAAGCTCCTTACGGACGCCGGCAACGCCCGCTGGGTCGTCCTCGGCCTGCTTGGCCTGCTGGCGATGATCGTCATGTCCTGGCACATCTTCTTTGGCGTCGCCAGGAGTCCCCACACGGGACGGCTCTACGCGGACCCGCGGACCGGCACGACGCGTCGGGACCGCGGCTACCTGCAGAAATGGCAGGAGATCGCGTCGCATGCGCAGTACGAGTGGGTGCGCGTTGCCGATTTCATCCGTGCCAACTCCGAGCCCAACGATCCGCTCTATGTCTGGGGCTGGGTCCCCGGCATCTACGTCCAGGCCCAGCGCCCGAGTTCGGTGCCCAATGCTTTCGAGGGGATGATGCACATCCGGCCGCCAGAGCAGTTCAAGGAGAGGATCGGCCAGATTTTGGCCGCGTTCGAGGAGAATCCGCCGAAGTTCGTCGTGGACACCCGCAAGCGGCACTTCCCCTGGAACCGGCCCGCCTATGAACTGTGGCCCAGCACGACGAATGGTTTCCTGCCCCCCGATGAGGCGACCGTGAAGCGGTTCGACGAGAAATACGTTGCGTTTCTGAATCAGCAGTTCGAGCCTGCCGAGTCGCAACGTTACGAGGCGATGCGGCCGCTGCGACAGTATGTGATGAAGAACTACCAGATCGTGGGCGTGTATGGTCAGCAAGTGCTGTTCAAGCGAAAATAATGAGCAACTGAATCGCCAGCAGAATCAGTGCGATGCCGGCTGGCACAGCGCGCTGGCGCAGGGCAAGGAGCAGCGGGGCAATCTCCAGACGAATCTCGATTTTCTTGCCCAGACGAGCTTGCTCAAGCCGGGCGACAAGATCCTGGAGATCGGCTGCGGCATCGGCACGATCGTCTTCGAGCTGGCCAGGCAGGGATACGACGTCCGCGGCACGGACCTCTCCCGGGTGGCCATCGAGTACGGCCGCAGCAAGTACAAGGACATCCAGCTCCAGGTGCAACCGGCGGAAGAGCTGGGGTTCGAAGACGGGACCTTCGACGTCGTCCTGAGTTTCGATCTGTTTGAACACATCGCGAGCATCGACCGGCACGTCGCCGAGGTGCGCCGCGTCCTCAAGCCGGGCGGTTACTACCTGTTTCAAACCCCGAACAAATGGAGCAATATCCCCTTCGAGGTGTTGCGGACGCGATCCCTGGGCTGGCGGCGCTATCATCCTTCCCTTCATACGCCGGGACAGTTGCGACGCCGGCTGAACAAGCATGGATTCCGCGTGCAGTTCGTCAAGATGAACCCGATCAACGAGTTCACTCTGCAGAAGATCCGCCAGTTGGGTCCGATCGGTTTCGTGTTTCGACATGTGGATTTTCGTCGGCTGCCTCTATGCCTCCAGACCAACCTGTACGTTGTGGCGCGCAACGGCGAGACGGGCGATCGGAGCCTGCCGTGAAGGTCCTGATGCTCAGCCATGAGTTTCCGCCGGTCGGCGGCGGCGCCAGTCCCGTGGTCTGTGAGCTGGCCAAGCAGCTCGTCCGCCTGGGACATTCGGTCGATCTCGTGACGATGCACTACGATGCCCTGGCCCGGCACGAGGTCATCGAGGGGGTGAACGTGTATCGCACGCCGGCGATTCGCAAACGCCCGGACATCGGTCATGCGCACGAACTGGCGACGTACTTTCCCGGCGCCTTCTTCCGGACTCTGTCGCTGATCCGCCGGAATCGCTACGACCTCATCCACTGTCATTTCATGGTGCCAGGCGGGCCACTGGCATGGGCAGTCGGGTCGCTGACGCGAACGCCGTTCCTCATCACCTGTCACGGCAGCGATGTGCCGAAGCACAATCCGGACCGGTTCGTTCTCCTGCACAAACTGATCGCGCCGGCATGGCGGTTCCTCGCCCGCCGGGCGCCGGCGCTGGTATCGCCCAGTGCCGCGTTGAAGGAGACGATCCTGCACAGTTGCCCCCAGGCGAAGGTCCGCGTGATCCCCAACGGCATTCACGTCCGAGCGTGCGATCCGCAGGGCAAGGGGAATCGCATTCTGATGTGCAGCCGCATTTTCGCATTCAAGGGATTCCAGTACGCCTTCGAGGCGATCCGGGAGATGGACCTCGACTGGCAAGTGGATGTCGTTGGCGATGGTCCGTATTTGTCTGTACTCAAGGAAATGGCGGCGGGTCTGAAGACGCCGATCCGGTTCTGGGGCTGGCTGGACAAGAAGGACCCGCGGCTGGCGGAACTCTTCGATACGGCGTCGATCTTCATTTTCCCCTCGGAAGCGGACAATTTCCCGTCGGTGCTGCTGGAGGCGATGGCGGCCGGCCTGGCGATCATCACGACCACCGCCGGCGGCTGTCCCGAGGTCGTGGGCGAGGCGGGCCTGCTGGTTCAGCCGCGAGACCCGGCGGGCATCCGCGCACGATTGCAGGAACTGGTCCAGTCTGCCGGCCTGCGGGCAGAGCTTGCCAACGCGGCCCTGGAGCGGGTGCGTCTGTTCAGTTGGCCCAGCGTCGCCGGCCAATATGTGGCTTGTTACGAAGAGATCGCGGCGATGTCCGTTGCGCGGCATCGGTCGTTGGAGGACGCGTGAAGATCGGTTTCATCACATTCGTGGACGTGAGCAAGCTCAGGGCGGACGCCGTACACACAGCCAGCCTGCTGAAGGAGTTTCGCAGACTCCAGCTTGACGTGGTCGTCCTGGCCGGTCCGACGGAAGCCGCGCGAGGGAAGTCGCGGTTCCTCACCTTCCTGCGAATGGTCTTCGGCCGACTGGCCCTGTTGGCTCGGGTCGCAGCGAGCCGTCGCAAGTTCGATCTGTTCTACGTCAGGGATTGGCTGTTCGCCTACATGATGAGCTTCTTCGGCGTGCGATACGCCTTTGAGATCAACGGCCTGATCCTGTATGAAGGTTTGATCCGGCGCTACTACCGCCGCGGGTCCCTCGCCTACCGATTCTTCCGCGGACTGGAGAAACGGGTGCTGAGATCCGCGACCCGGATCGTGGCTGTCTCCTCCGGGATGAAGGACTATTGCACGACCCTCGGGGTGAGTGCAGACAAGGTCCTCGTCGCGGAAAACGCGGCCGACCCCGACGTCTTCAATCCGGACCGGCCTCGTGTGGACGTGCCCGCAAGAAAAGACGCGGTCCTGGCAGGTTGGATGGGGAGTTTCGAAAGCCATCATGGCTTCCAGGATCTGGTCTTGATCGCCCAGGAGATGCAGACGAAGGGGTGCGCAGGCGTGCAGTTCCTCATCATCGGCGGCGGCAGTCGCCAGACGGAACTCCAACAGCGGATCGTCGCTCAAGGACTACAGGAGTACTTCGTATTCTGCGGCGCTGTGTCCTGGGACCAGGTGCCGGCCTACATGCTGAATGCCGATTTCTGCCTGTGCCTCGACCGCCGCACGGACGAGAATCTCGAGTATCGCAACGTCATCGGGGTGACGCAGATCAAGGTGTTCGAGTACCTGGCCTTGGGAAAACCCGTCCTGGCACAGGATCTCGGGGACGCGCGGGGCTTCTTCGAGAGCCGCTGCATCGGTTGGGTGTGCGCCTGTGAGCCTGCGGAGGTGGCGAGGAGGATCATCGAGATCGCCGGGCATCGGGAACAGATCGCTGAGTGCTCGAAGAACGCACTGGCAGTCTCCCGCGAAACGTACAACTGGCCGGCCACAGCGCGGAAGATCGCCGGCTTCCTGCGCGAATCCGTCCCGCCGACCGCGCGTGGAGTGGAGGAATCCGTATGAGTGAGCCGCAGAAACGAACCGATGGCTTCTTCGAGCATTTCAGCAAGGGGGATCAGCCGACCCAGATGGGTCTGCGCATGGTCGGCGCCCTGTCTCGTCGCATTTTCGCTTTCGCGGAAGTTCCCGAGGGCGGCAGCGTTCTGGAGATTGGACCGGGCCGAGGCCCTCTCGCCGATTTGTGCCTGCAGCGGGGCATCCACTACTCGGCTGTCGAGGCGAACGAGTCCATGGCGGATTCGCTTCGGCAGCGGGGGGCCCACGTTGTCTGTGCGCGAGTTCCGCCGCTGCCGGAATTCGACAGGACCTTCGACGTGGTCATCATGGTGAACGTGATGGAGCATATGGATACGATGAGCGCCGCCCTGCAGACGGCGCAGCAGGTCTGGAGCCTGCTGCGTCCGGGCGGGCAATTCGTCATCCATTCGCCGGACTATCTGAACTGGCGGCTGAACTTCTTCAACTGCGACTTCACGCACAACTACGTCACGACCCGCCGCCGGCTCACCCAGTTGCTCCAGGATGCGGGCTTCGTCGCGATTCGCAGCACGTACATGAGCGGCCCGATGACCGGCGTTGCCGCCCTGATCGCCACGTCACTGCTTGGCCTGGTCCCCTTTGGCTGGTGGAATGCCGTGTTGCCGGAGAGCAAGGTTGTCTATAAGCTGTATAAAGGCCAGTTGTCCTTCCTGCGAAAGGTGCTGATCGCGGGGAGGAAGCCGGAATGATCGTCTCGCGAACTGGATCGTAGCTGAGGTGTTCGATGCTGAGAAATGCGGCAATCTGGGTGGTGCGGAATGTCTTCCTGAGACTCTACGCGGTCTTGGGACGGCTGTTCCTCTTCCCCCTCCTTTACATGGAATACCGATTCCAGAAGCCAGCGGGCCAGGCGGCCTGCAACGAGAGGCCGGTCGAGTACACCTACGCGCTCACGTGGCTCGCGAAGACCTGTCCGCGCAAGGTGCTCGATGTCGGTTCCGGGCGGAGCGCCTGGCCCGATCTCGTCGCCAAGTGCGGCTTCCACGTCACCGCGATCGACAAGATCAGGGGCTACTGGAGAGGGGATTTCTTCAATCGTCACTACTACGTGAAGAACCAGGATATCACCGCGCCGGCGCTCGCCGGGACGTTCGACCTCATCACCTGCCTGAGCGTCCTCGAACATATCCCAGATCATCGTGCGGCCATGGACGGGATGCTCCGCCTGCTCGGAACCGGCGGGCATCTCGTGCTCTCGTTCCCCTACAATGAGCGGCGCTATGTGGACAACGTCTATCGGTTGCCCGGCGTCTCGTACGGCCAGGACTACTCGTTCATCTGCCAGGTCTATTCGCGAGAACAGATCGATTTATGGCTGGCGGACGGACGTGGGCGGATCGTCGACCAGGAGTACTACGAAGTCTTCGCGGGCGATCTGTGGGCGTTCGGAGAACGGCTGTGCCCGCCGCGGCCCGTGTCGAAGGACGACAAGCACCACTTGACATGCCTGGTCATCGAGAGGACCTGACCGCCAGCGTATTATGACCACCGGTGCGAAACAAGTCATCAAGCTCCTCCTGCGGCTCGCGGTTACCGCGGGTCTGCTCGTCTGGGTGTTCAGCCAGCAGAACGTCCGAGGCCAGTTCTGGCAAGCCGCGAGGACGGTCCGCTGGGAGTGCCTGATTCTCGTCTGGCTGCTGACCTTGTTGTACTTCTGGGTCAGTTCGATCAAGCTGCGGATCATCCTGCGCCAGCAGGGCATCCACGCAGGCGTGGGGATCATCTTCGGCGCCAGCGCGATCGCCGCACTGTATAGCATGATCGTGCCGGGAATCCTCAGCACGGCCGCCAAGTGGTACGTACTCGAAAAAGACACCGGCAAAGGCAGTGCGGTCTTCAGCAGCATGCTGTACAACCAACTGTCGATTACGGTCATCGTCCTGGCGTTCGGGCTGACCGGGATCATCGTCACCAACCCGATCTCGGTCGTACTGTCGGACACGACGCGGCCGTGGGTGCTGCCCGTCACGGCGGGCCTGCTCCTGGCGGGCATCGTGGTCACAACGCTATTGCTCCTGAACCCGCGGACGGGCGGCCCCATGGTTCGCGCGTCTCTGTTCTGGCTGCGTCCTCTGCCGGCGGCTGTCAGGCAACGCGTGCAGAAGGTCTCGGAGCAGATCGCCGTGTTTCAATCCGCTCCCGTGCGGTTCCACGCGAAGATCGCGATGATCACGTTCCTGGCGAGCTGCGTGATCGGCGTGCTGGTTTATGTCGGCTCCGCGCGGGCCGCGAATATCCACGTTCCGCTGGGCGTGTTGGTGTGGGTCAGCTCGATCATCTACGTCCTTGGGCGGCTGCCCATCTCGCTGGCCAATCTAGGTGTGCGCGAGGTGACGCTGGTCGGCTTCCTGGCCTCCTACGGCGTGGAGAAGCCGGGGGCCCTGTTGATGTCGATGATTCTGTTCTCCACGTCGGTTCTCATGGCGATCATCGGCGCCGGATATCAACTCGCCTGGTTCTCCGGATCGAGGAGAACACGTGATCGTGAGCCGGCGAAAGGAATCAGTGAGGTCGAAAGATGAAACCTTGTCCCATCTGCGACGGCCCGGGGGTGAATCATGTCCGAGTGGGAGAACACTGGCTGCTCCAATGCGGGCGGTGCAGGTTCGTCTACGCCGCCGCCACGGAGCAAGAGATAGAAGAGGTCAACTTCCGCTACGAGGAGTCCGCGGAATGCCACTACAGCGAAATCCAGACCGGCGTTGATTACTTCTGGTTCGACCGCATCACCGCCCGGCTGACGCGGGGCAGACCCGGACTCAAGGTGCTCGATATCGGCTGTGGCAACGGGGTCCTCCTGCGACAATTCCAGAAACGCGGCTGCACGTGCTTTGGCAGCGATCCCTCGCCCTGGGCCCGCGCGTGCGCCGAGCGATACGGATACACACTGTTCGACCGCATCGAGAACATGGAGATCGAGCCCGGCGCCTTCGACATTGTGACGAGCACGTCGGCGCTGGAGCATATCGCGAGGCCCCTGGAACACGTCCGGCGCGTCCTGGAGATTCTCAAGCCCGGCGGCATTGCCTATTTCACGGTCCCGAACTACGGCTCGTTGCCGATTCGCCTGCGGCTTGTGAAGGGCCGGCTCGTGAGTCCGCCCGGCCACTGCAACTACTTCACCGCCGGGACTCTGCGAAACCTATTCCGCCGGGCGACGCCGGCGGGCCCTCCCGCGGGCGTGCGGGTGGCCAGCTACGGAATCCCCGAGATCCACGGCGTCTATCAACTGTTCTCGAAGCGAAAGGCCGAGAAGCCTGCCCAGACCGCCTCAGGCAATGCACCCCGGAGGCTGTGGGTGAAGAAGACCCTGGTCGGCATCTACTACTGGTCCGGCAGGCCCTTTGGCCTCGGGGACAAGCTGGAAGCGACGATCCGCAAGAGTGCGGCCGGTGGAGGCGATCCCTCGCGGAGGAACCCACGCGAGTAGGCGCGTGCCGGACCTGTGTCGGGCGTCGCTCGATTCGTCATTCGTCGCCTTGTCGATTCTCAGGGTGGACGCGAACGCCGCGATGCCTTATAATGACAGGGTCTGGAAAAGTGAACAGAAAAGCGTTGTTCCTGATGGATCGACAGAGAGGCTTCTTTGTGGAGGTGTCGGTATGAGAGCGACGATTTGTCTGTTGGCGGCCGCGATGACGTGGACTTGGGGAACGGCCTGTGCGGCCGAAGAAGGCGTCCATCTCTGGACGTTCGACGAGAGCGAAGGGACCCTGGCGAGCGATGGGACCGGCGACCGGGACGGTCTGGTGCACGGGGCGGCGTGGGTGGATGGACAGACCGGCAGCGGACTGCGGTTCGATGGACTTGACGATTATGTCAGTCTCCCGGACAACGATCCCGTCTGGCTGCCCGTCAACGATTTCACAATCGCCTTCTGGGTGTACCTCGAGCGGGACCGGGGCTCATCGATTGCCGATAATGAGGTCCTCGTGGACTTCAACGCCGGTTCCAGCAGCGATCCTGAGAACGAGCTTGGGTACGTCGTATTCCGGCGTGGGGACACCGGGAGATTCGAGTTTCAGATGGCGACGATGCGGAACACCGATGAGGATCTCCCCTCGCAGGTGATCCCGGTCAAGAATCGCTGGTATCACATCGTCGCCGTGCGGCAAGGGACGCTGCAGAGGATCTACATCGACGGCCAGATGGATGCCTGGCGGGCTTGCTCGGCGACATCCATCGATTTCGTCGGGGGCTACGATGACAACCACATCAACGTAGGCCGCTACACGACGACCATTGGATCCCCTCGTGCCCATTTCAAGGGAATGCTGGATGAGCTGATGCTGGTCGATCGCGCCTTGTCCTCGGAAGAGGTCCAGCGGCTCTACGACGAGGCGTCGGCATGGCATGCCCTCTATGTCGATGGAATACACGGCAGCGACGAAAACGACGGCTTGCGCTCCCTGACAGCCCTTGCGACGATCCAGAAGGCCATCGCCTCGGCGAAACAAGGCGACGTGGTGAACGTGTATCCCGGCGTGTATCGGGAAGAGGTGCGGTTCCTGGGCAAGGCGATCACGGTCCAGAGCGCGCTGGATGCCGCGGTCATCGAGGCCCCGGACGGGCTGGGCGTGTTCTTCTGCATGGGAGAGGGACCCGGCGCCGTGCTGCGGAACTTCGTGATTGCCAACAGCTATGTCGGCGTCCTCTGCTCGCACAGTTCGCCGACCATTGCCAATGTCACCGTGGTGGGCAACGTCCTGGGTGTCGAGGCCTACGGAAACTCCCATCCCGACATCCGCAACAGCATCTTCTGGGGCAACGCGGCGAGTGACCTGTATGGCTGCCGGGCAACTTATAGCTGCATCGAACGTCCAGATGAAGGCGAAGGGAACTTCAGCGAGGACCCCCTCTTCGTCGACGCCGAGAACGGCGACTACCACGTGCGCAGCCAACGGGGGCGGTACTGGCCCGAGCACGGCGTGTGGACGCTCGATGACGTGAGCAGTCCGTGCATCGATGCAGGCGATCCCGCCGACGATTCCTCCCGCGAGCCCATGCCCAACGGCGGCCGCCTGAACGTCGGCGCCCACGGCGGGACGGCGTTCGCCGAGAGAAGCGAGTCGCCCTTCGATGTCGATGTGAACCGCGATGGCGTCGTCGACGAGAGCGACCGCGCTTCGTTCCTTGAGTTGTGGGAGGAGCAGATGGCGTCACAGTCGTCCGGCGGCGTCTCGCGACGTTGACGATTGGCGATCCGTTGTGTACGATGATTCGATGAAGATCGTGCACATCATCACCCGGCTGATCCTGGGCGGCGCCCAGGAAAACACACTCATCACATGCAAGCTCCTGGCCGAGCGGGGCCACGAGGTCACCCTGATCACCGGGCCGGCCATCGGTCCCGAGGGGCAGCTCTTCGACCAGACGAGAGGGCAGAAGTACCGCACGATCGTCGTGGACGAGATGCGTCGGGCCATCGAGCCGGTGAAGGACTGGCGCAGCTACGTCCGGATCAAGCAGGTTCTTCGCGACATCCAGCCGGACATCGTTCACACGCACAGCGCCAAGGCCGGCATCATCGGTCGCTTCGCCGCGTGGCCCCTCAAGGGCCGGTGGGCGCCGAACCGCCCGGGCGTCGTACACTCTCTGCATGGCTTATCGTTTCACCGGTATCAGAGCCCCTGGCTCAATTGGTTCTACATCGCCATCGAGCGGGCTACCGGCCGGCGGACCGACTACTTCATCAGCGTCGCGGACGCGATGACCGAGCAGAACCGGGCCGCCGGCATCGGCGTGGACAAGCCGCACGTCACCGCCTACTCGGCCATCGACGAAGAGCTCTTCATGACCCCGATCCCCGAGCGCCAGCGGGCGGCCTTCCGTCGCAAACACGAGATCCCGGGCAATGCGGTGGTGCTCGTGACCATCGCGCGGCTCTTCATGCTCAAAGGCCACGACTACATCATCGAATCGGCGAAGGAACTGGCCAGACGCTTCGACAATGTGATCTGGCTGTTCGTCGGCGACGGCAATCTGGCGGACACCTACAAACGCCGGATTCGCGACCTGGGCCTGGCGGACCGCTTCCGATTCACCGGCCTGGTGCCGCCCGACCAGATTCCGCTGGCGATCCAGTCCTCGGAGATCCTGGTGCACTGCTCGCTCCGCGAGGGTCTCGCCCGTACGCTGCCGCAGGCGATGCTCTGCGCCCGCCCGGCGATCTCCTTCGATGTGGACGGCGCCCGTGAGGTCGTGAATCCGAGCACGGGCCGGCTCGTCGAGCCCAAGAACGTCCCCCAGCTCATCGAAGCCTGCGCCGAGCTGATCCGGGACAGGGCCCTGCGCGAGAGACTCGGCCGCACCGCCCAGGAGTCCGTGAAGACCAAGTTCGCCCCCGATACGATGGTCGATACGATTGAGTCTGTCTATCGCCAGTTGGTTCCCGAAAGGACAGCCCATGAAGAGCTATAGGAAGGAACTCTGGTTCCACGCGCAGCGTCGGCGTGAGTTCATCAATATCACGCCGCAGGTCGAGCAGTGCCTTCGCGAGAG
>JAGOLX010000110.1:3022-4872 GCA_017993835.1 Phycisphaerae bacterium | reverse complement strand
GTTCTTGACCGACCGACGATCAGGACGGGCCGAACTGACGGTTTATTCCGATTACCGACTTTGACACACCTGCGGCACCCGGCCACCAGGCCATACTCGCCTCATGCAGGCGTTTTGTGCATGAAAGTTCCTACACGCAGTCTACGCAGTAGCCCAGGCGCTCCTGGCACGTCAAGGAGTCGCAGCCATGGCAATTCGGCCGATCTGTTGGGCAACCGCACCATTCCGCCCCGTTACATACCTCGCGACCCTGGACGCAGTCCAGTTTGTCCCGACATCGTCCCGCACGCAGGTCGGGAAGGCACCAGCCCCCGCGGCAGTGCTCGTCCGCAGGGCAATCCGAATCCTCCATGCAGCATCCGGCTGCCAGGCACCCGCCGGGCCTACGCGAGCGCTGGTCAGCACACGTGGGCGGGTCCGAGTGCCGGCAAGGCAGTCCGTCGGCGCAGTCTGCGTTGCTCCAGCAAGGGAAGGTTGGGTAACCCGTGTCCCATTCACGGGTTACACAGGCCCCCGCGGCTCCCGGCGAGACGCCCACGCATCGCTGGTCCGCAGGACAGTCCGCGTCAGTCAGGCAGCATCCGTCTGGCAACCCGCCGTCGGGGGCCCCGTCTGCGCCGGATCCAGGATCGTCCACGGTGTCAGGCCCCAATGCGGTATCAGGAGACCCGTCCGACACCGCCTGGTCCGGCACGGTCTCCTGGCCCACTGCGTCAGGGGACCCGTCTGCCACGTCGTGATCCCGCTGCGCGTCGAGCCGGGCATCGTTGAGAGGGACATCCTTGGCATCCGGGCCGGCAGGTGTCGTGCAGGCCGCGTACAGCGCCAGCAGTGCGATGGCTGCCTTCATGGTTGACCCCCTCCTCCGACGTAGGATGGTCGCACGAACCCGGCCTGGAGGTAATGTCCCCACGTGCGTGTACCATGTCAAGTCGCGGTTCCAACGAGTATTGGACGCTGATGACCGTCCAGGCAGCCCGGCGCCCTCGGGGGCGTCCGTTCGCCTCGGCCTCGATCGCGTCGGCGGCGGCGGTGGCTTCGGGGAGGTCCTCGTCGCGGAGGTAGGTGACCATGGCATCGCGGAGGAAGGCCATGCGGCTCTTGAACCCGAGGGCCTTCCAGGCGGTGTCGAGCTTCGCGGCCACCTCGCGCTCCATCCCGAGGGGGATGACCTGCATGTCGGCCTTCTCGCGAGCGGGACGCTTCTCGATCGCGCCCAGGGCGATCCGGCCCTTGGCAGCTTCAGACAGCTTCCAGAGTAGGTAGCGCCTTTGGTCACTGGAGGTTGGCCTTCCGACCACCCGGAGGTACTCGGCGCGCAGTTCCTCGATGCTCATGTCCCGCTTGCGCTTGGCGACCGGGTCGACCTCCACGGGCGCGGGTGCCCGAATCAGCCCAGCGTAGAGCGGGGTCCGGAGGACCCGGAGCACGATGTCCTTGCGCCAACCGGCTCCCTTCCGGTTGCCGGGCAGCCGGCAGCCCCGAGCTCGAGCAGTTCCCCAATCGGGGCGTGATTCGGATCGTGTCGACCGATCGCGCGGCGGGGCCGGAGACGCCGGACGAGCCTACCGTCACGTTCGTCGCGGAGCGGTCGTTCCGGCGCATGAAGCCGGCCGCGTAGGCAGTCCACCCGGCCATGATGCTCTGATTCCCGCACTCCTTCACGCGCGGCTACAGCCCTGCCGGGGAGCAAGACACCCGTGGAGGATCCTCAGGGTCCTCGCGTCAGAGACGCCGCGAACTGGCCAACGCGCTACGGTACAATGCAGGGGACTTCGGCAAGCGCAGCATCGGAGAGGCCGCAGCAGGCGTTGCAGTCCAATCCCTGAATGACGACCTGGCACGGCGTC
>JAGOLX010000110.1:0-2922 GCA_017993835.1 Phycisphaerae bacterium | reverse complement strand
CTGTCGCCGAAGATGCCGTTCAGGTGGGTGGAATCGCCGGAAGAACAGAGCGAGTCGCACTTGGCCCTCGGACTGTCCCCGGGCACGGCCGGATGGCTGATCTCGAACGCGACGCTACAGTCGGCAGGGCTCCCATTGATCGTGCAGGTCGGGCTTGTTGCGGTCACCGAGAGCGGACACCTGCAGGAGTCCTCGGCGACAGGTTTGTCCGACAACGTGCAGCAGGCGTTGCAGTCCAATCCCTGAATGACGACCTGGCACGGCGTCCTGTCGCCGAAGATGCCGTTCAGGTGGGTGGAATCGCCGGAAGAACAGAGCGAGTCGCACTTGGCCCTCGGACTGTCCCCGGGCACGGCCGGATGGCTGATCTCGAACGCGACGCTACAGTCGGCAGAACTTCCGTTGATCGCGCAGTTCGCTGTAGGCGCCACCTCGCAACCAGGCGGGCCGCCAGAACAGCCCGGGGTCCCATTCACTGCGACATGAAGCAGGGCGGCGCCTTCTCCCTTGCCGTCGTACGTCGCCACCACGAGTTGGAACCCTCCGGTACTCTTCGCCGTCCACGTCATGTGAGAGGTCGAGCCCCCTCCCCCGTCATCGTCGGCAGCGACCGGGACTTCGCCGAAGAAGCCGTCGGAATCCGCCGGGCCGTACAGTGCCAGGATCGTGTCCAGCCCGACCGTGCCGATGGTGTCGGCTGATAGCTCGTCGCCTGCCGCGAGCGAAATCGGAAAGCCGAACGCTCTTTCGATGCCGCTGAACCGCACCTCGGCGACCCCGTCAGCGCACAGGTCGGAAGGATCCTGCTGAATGGAAAGGAACTCCGCCACCGACCCGAAGCGCTGAGGCTCAAACGGGGCCTTGTCCCCTCCCGCCACGTTGTCGCAGCCGCTCGCGGTGCCGAACGCCTGCACCAGCATCATCCAGCCGAACAACCCGATGAACCTCTTGAGCGTCCTTCGCATTTCAGCCTCCCTTGCAATGAGCCTCGTGAGCGTCCTTCGCATTTCAGCCTCCCTCGTTCAGCCATGCTTGCCTCTCACAAGGACCGCCTAGGGCAAGTCCGGACTCCCGAGAACGAGACCCGTCGGATAAAAATGCAAGACGTACCCACCGTCGTTCGAACTCTGATTCGAGACCTCCACGTAGTAGTAAGACGAACGCGGCGCAGTCATCGCGATGTGGCTGTTCTTCTGGATCTCGGTGTCATCGCGAACGACTCCGCCTTGGCTATCGCGAACAATGTAGGGCGGGCCCGAGAGGTACTTCTGTAGCGAACCATTAACGCAGGCGCTCCCGCCTCCGCCAAAATTGGACGTGTAGGCCCCCACCGGCGTGACGATCTTCATCATCGGATTCGCTTCCGAGTTGAAGTTCGCCTCCACATCAAGTTGGACCATCTCGCCTTGGGCGGCCCAGAAGCGGAAGACATCCTTGTCCGTCGCACTGGACAGCACGGATGGCACGGCTCTGACAGCGTTCGGATAGGCGACGCCAGGATCGTAGAGGTTGAAAGCCGTGCCCGTGGTATTCCCAATGTCGCCAGTCGTCTGGAATCGGTACAGGTAGGCGCCGTAGTTCATCCCTGGATTCCAGATGCGGGCGTAGTAGAGCCCCTTCGTCAAGCTGACTGAGTCCATGGCGAAGCAGTCGCTGCCCCAGTAAGAGCGAATGAAGTTCCGGTTCTGGTCATAGAGGTTGAGAAGCGGCTGGAAGGTGCCATCCAATGAGCAGAGTCCGTACGACAGGGTGTCGTTAGCAGGCAGCACCACGTAGAACCAATCGTAGTCCTCTGGGTCATTGCTGTTCAGGTGCGCCAAGCGGAGCTGGCCATCCGGAGGAACCGGGGTGGCCGCGTCGTAAGTGTCGCCAAAATCGTCACCCATCTGGTCAATCGTCAGCGAGTACTTGGCGTTCGACCCGACCTCCGAGTTCCAACCGCCAGTGCTGTGGTAAGGATAGACGTAAACTCGGTAAACCGCACTTGTTGTAGGCTTGAACGTCAGGCAGGAGCAGTAGATCCCCGATCCACTGCACCCACTCGGGCAATCGTCGTTCAGGCACGCGCTCGTCCCGCTTGCCCCGCACTGGTTGACAACAGCGTTCCCAGCCGCGTCGCGGATCTCCATCTTCGTATCAACTTCCAGATGATCGTTCGTTGTCTTCAGGAAGTACTCCTCGCCAGCCCGGGCCACCAGCCCCCATTTGTCCATGTCCCAGGTGAAGTCCAGGGCAAGACGCTTGCAGGACGTCGGCGATGTAGAAGTACAAGTGTCGGGTCCATATTTCGCGGTTCCCCAGCGGGTCACAGCCGTATCGATGTCGTACAGTGGCGGGTTGTTCAATGTGAAGAGCGGCGCGTAGAAGGTGATGTTGGTCATGTCGTCCGCCCAGGGGAACGTGTCGTTGTCCGGATCGCCGATCTGGACGACGCCACCGTTGCACGTGATCTGAGGATTCGCGTCGGTGATCCGGTTGTGGAACGCCTTAGAGACCTCGAAGACCGTTTGCCAATGGGTGTTCCAGGGGTCGCGTGCTTTCGTCGTCAGATGCTTGAAGAAGGTGTTGGCGTTCGAGCAGTTCTCGATGCAGCAAACGTTCTGGCAATCCAAGAGCCTCGTCGAACTGTTGAGGAGGCCCAGGTGCCAGAGGAATGACTGAATCGCCGGCCGCCCGGCGTAGAAAACGTAGTCGTTATAAATGCTAGAGAAAGGAACGCCCGCGTAGTCGCTGGTGCAACTGTAGTGCGTCGGGTAGACCCTATCGTCTCCGATATTCGCATCCGCTTCGCTCTGAAAGGCACTGAGGAGGCCTGAACCGTAAGGCCCGAGACCCTGGGTGAAGCACCAACCCTGATTGGGGCAATCAGCCGCAGGAGTGGTAATCCAGTACCCACGGCTTGCGTAATCAACGTTGTGCATG
>JAGOLX010000001.1 GCA_017993835.1 Phycisphaerae bacterium | reverse complement strand
GTTGCCGTATCGCTTTGGACATGCAGCGTGACCTGCAAGCTCCCGCCCGCTATCAAACCACCGCCACTCTCCATCAACAACGCCGTGAGACAGGATAGAAATGCTCTGCAACGTTGCTACAGTCTCGTTTTTCACGGCGTCGCAGCGGATTGCAGGAGTGTGCAGAATTCTGGAGTGGGCGGTGCAGGATTCGAACCTGCGACTTTCTGCGTGTAAGGCAGACGCTCTGGCCAACTGAGCTAACCGCCCGGCGAAGGCTTGAGAATATCGGCTTTTCGTGCTTGCGTCAATACGTGCGGGCTCGTATATTCTCGCGAGCCGTATGTAAATTGAATTGCCGAAGTTACGCTGTTTCAGAAGGATACACCCATGGACGTTGCCCAGGCGATCCGCACCCGCTGGTCCTGCCGCAACTACCAGGACAAACCCGTCGAGCGGGACAAGCTGCTCGCGGTGCTGGAGGCCGCCCGGTCGGCCCCGTCCGCCAAGAACCTCCAGGACTGGCGATTCGTCGTCGCCACCGACGCGCAGACCAAGAAGAGGCTCGCCGCCGCGGCCAACAACCAGACCTTCCTGGAGACCGCCGGCGCCCTGATCGTCGCCTGTACCGTCAGCGACCACGTCATGCGTTGCGGCCAGGCCGTCGGGCCCATCGACGTCGCCATCGCACTCGAACACATGTGCTTGCAGGCAACGGAGTTAGGGCTCGCCACCTGCTGGATCGGCTCGTTCTACCCCGACAAAGTCCGGCCCATCGTCGGCATCCCCGACAACGTGACGATCATCGAGCTGCTGGCCCTGGGCTACCCCGCCGACGCCCCCAAGGAGCACCGCCGGGAGCCCCTTGAACGCATCGCCGCCTTCGAGAAATGGCACTTCTGACCGCGCTTAAGTGATTTTGCAAAAGGCAGTTAAATAACTCTTGACATTCGGCCGATAGCCCGTAAGATGGCCTATACGATCCCTGGGGACGTGGTGTAACGGGAGCACACGGCGGTCGCATCGCCGGAATGAGGGTTCGATTCCCTTCGTCTCCATTCTCTTCCATCCTTCTCACCGCAGAGACACCGAGCACCCAGAGCCCGACCGCCCGATCCGCCGAACAACGACCTTGAAACCGCGAAGTCCGCAGCCTGCCCTCGCGAAAGCGGGGAAAGCACACGAAGACAGACGAGTCTCCTCACGCCGAGATGCCAAGACCGAAGGGGAAAGAACCGTTGGGCTCACACCAAGACACGAAGGCACGAAGGAGATTCCGATCCCGATCTCTGTGGCTTCGTGGCTCTGTGTGAGACGGCTCCCCGCACATGTGCAAAGGCCTGCCCTCGACCCCCGATCAGTTCGGGGGCAGGCTCCGATCAGGGGACAAGTGGGAATCCATATTATTCAACCGCAGAGAACGCCGATAAACGCGGATTCTCAGCCGGAAACCGGTAACCAGCGACTGCCTTTTCTCACGCAGAGACGCCAAGGGCGCAGAGAGAATGTCAGCCGGCAGCCGGGAACTGCTTCCTCACCGCGAAGGACACAGCCTGTCCTCGCGAAAGCGGGGAAAGAACGCACAAGTGGGCGGCAGCTGCAAGGTGGGCTCCGCGCTTGTCAGGTCCGCGAAGGCATGTTCTCGAACGCTGTCCCATAGTCGTCGGAACTTAGAACGGTGTCGTAGAGACCGACATCCTCGCCTTCGTGTCTGTTGATGCCTACATAGCTCAAGCTGGCATCCTCATACCGCTTGAATTTGTAGACCGCGTCGTTCATCAGCGCGCTGTTGAACACGCCCAAGCTGACAAGGAGTTCGAAGTCCTTAATGGATAGGCCGGTTACCTTTTTGAACAGACCGGGTTCCAGTTGCGTGATAACATCCCTGAGGCACCGTTCCCGTAAATCCGTGAGGTACATGAAGACCGGCACTCGCGTGGCAAACTTGATGAGCTTCTCTTGAATCTGCTTTCGCTTGCTCTTGTACTCCTTCTCCTCCTCCGTGAGTTCCTTCCGCTCCTTCGGAGTCATGTCTTCATCGTTCTTCTCCCTGCGGGCTTTCTTCACGGCATCAGACTTGTTGATGATGGTCTCGATGTCCTGGTTCAGGCTACGAAATCCTTCGATGCTCATCAGCGCCTTCATGGCCCTCTCGTTGGCCATCAGTCGCTGCAAGGTTGCATTGTCGATGTTCACGAGCAACGCGCTTTCCCAGCGTTTTGCGAGAAGTGTTGCCGAGGTACCGCGCGAGGCGATGTCCAGAATGTCCGCCGGATCAAGCTGCGTCATCGAACTGCCATCATAGGCAAGCACCGGCAGGAAACTGATGAATTCCTCCACCTTCTTCTCGGGATTGCCCTCATCGACATTCAACCCACAACTGTAATCGGCAATCTGTCGCAGCGCACGTTCCGGTGCGAAGTCGAAGACATAGCATTCCTTCTTGATGATGAGTTCTTCGTTGGGCGAATCCCCATCCGGATTCTGCACCGTCCAGGGCGATTGCACGCGGAACGCAGCCTGAAAATAGGTCTCCGGGCTGCAGCAATTGCGCAGCATGAAGATGCCGGTCCAAGGGCGTACAGTAACCCCGGTTGCCAGCTTGCCGCAGGAAAGCGTGATGGTCTTTGTCTTCAGCGGATCATCCATGGCTTCGAGCACTGGAGGCAGTGCCGCAGGCCCCATGCCTGCGCCGGGTCCCGCAGCCACGATGATTTCGTAGTCGTGGTAAAAGCGATTCTGCTTCTGCGCGAGCAGGTTGCGCATGGCGTGACACGAGGCAACGTCCGGCAGGAACCAGAACGTGTGCGACAGAACGTTCAGGAGCCGCACATCGGAAAACGGCATGGGCGGCTTCTTGGCACCAAGCTTCAGATTGTCAACGGTGGTCGCCTGGAACGCTCCCCGGATCAAGTCGAGCCATTTCTGAACGTCATTCTCGTACTTGAAACGAGCGCGCTTGTCGGTCCCAGCAGCCGAGAAGAACACATTCAGATCGAACTCGTTGAACTCCCCCTGCATCGCGATTTCGCGGATGGCATCGGGCAGTTGATAGGTCATCAGGACCATGCGTGGCAGGGCCGCGTAAGGGTTAGGCTCCGGCCCCGGCCACTCACGCTTTTCTCGCTGCTCATCCGAATACGTCCAGTTGTAAATCTGTTCTTCGATGAATTCGCCCGTTGCGATCGCGCGGAACGGCGTGCCCGACAGATACAAATAAGCACCCGTCGTGATCGGCATGGCCGCTTCGTCGAAATCCTTCTGTGCCTTGGGCTCGTCGGTTTCGATTTCCTCGCCCAACTCCACCGGCTCACCCTCGAACAATGCCTTCGCGTTCTCGCGCCACGCGCCAAAGTGATACTCATCCAGGAACACGGCGTCCCATTCTGTGTCGTGCACCCATTGATTCTTCGTTTTGATGCCGCCAGTGCTTGGGTTCTTGCCGAGGTAGTCCTGAAACGATCCGAAGCATACAATCGGCTTCTTCTTATCTGCCTTCTCGAAGGTGAGCCCCCCGGGCCGGATGAACTGCCAGCCGGCGAAATCCACGTGCCGCTGAAAGTCCTCTTCCCAGGCGCTTTGCACCGCGGGCTTGAAGGTCAGCACGAGAATGCGACGCCACCTCATGCGCTTGGCCAGTTGGTACGCGGCGAAAGTCTTGCCGAAACGCATCTTCGCGTTCCAGAGGAAATGCGGCGGCTTATCGGCATTCTGGCGTCGCCATCGCTTGAAATACATGGCCGTCAGTTCCACGGCCTCCGCCTGCTCCGGGCGCATCGCGAAATCCCAGTCTCGCTTGTGCTCGAACTCGTCCCCGTTGCGCAGCGCGACGATGGCGGCCCGCACGTCACTCTCGCAGCATTTGAACCACTCGCCCGCCGAATTCTTGAATCCCGCCGCTTTCAGATAGCGATGGACTTCCTTATCGGTGAACGCGGTGCCATCGTGCCGCATGGCCGACTCTTCCAGCACGATTCGATATGGCTTGGGGCCGGGCGTTTTGATGTTGTAGATGTCGTCCAGCCGCTCGCGGGCCATGTGCGTTGTGTACCCGACCTTGAGCTGCCCGTCGTACTGTGGGTTGGAGTCCTGATAGGCGTAGATGGTCGGCCGGGACGCTGGACGCAGCGGGAAGAATCCGTTACTCATCACCATCCTCCGCATGCTCCTCGCCATTGGCTTCGGGCATCGGACGGACAACGGATTCGATGAAGTTGATCTCCTCCCTGTTCAAACCGTACCGCTCATAGAGATCCTTGTCAGTCCAATCACGGTCAAGTGGAACATCCGGAACGAAAGAATAGACATCCTTCGTCGCATCTTGCGTTACCTTTCGTAGGGACACGAGGAAACGAACAAAACGTGTCCGCAGATAGGTGGCGTAACGCTCAGCTTGCCGCTTGCTGCCAAATCTCCCTGCGACCAAGTATGTCTCTGAGCAGGCTTCTCCAGGGCCCGCAATGATCGGTCTGCTAACGAATTGCGTTTCGACCGCCGCGCTAGTGCCCTGAAGACGTGTCACCAGGACCTTCCACTGGTCGACCCATTCCGGATTCCTCTGAATGTCTGAGCGTTTGATCCAAGAGATTCGTTGTGATCCATAGAGCTTGACGGCCTGGCGCATACCCTTGGGCGATGACGCCCCGTGGTAGTTCGTCGGAAAGCCAAATGGTTTCCTGCTGGAGACTCGCTTGTCCAATGTCGGTTCCGGCTGGCCATTGACGCGGCAAGCACGCACCTTGTCAAGGATCGGCACCGCCTCATTCCGGCGGACGAGAACATCGTAGGCATCTAATCTTCGCGTCACCGGCGGTCCAAGTGGTTCGCCGTCCCACATGGTCTGCACCGAACATGGCCCGTCATAATCGCGGCTCCACAGGAAGTACGACACGCCGCCGCGAATCTTTACGCCGGAGAATCCATCATAGAGTTTCGGATAGTCAACTATGTGAGAAATGCGGCGATCGTGGAGCATCGCATCGCGGAAGGTATCCAACCCCTTCCCGCCGCCGAACCAGCGAGAAGGAGTGATCATGGTCAAGAACCGTGGGTTCAGCTTCTTCGCTTGCTGTACGAATTCGTGGTAAATAGGCGAGGCGCTACGACCGAATCCACCGTCGCTCAACTGATAGGGTGGATTCCCGACGATTACATCGAATTTCATTCTCAAAATCTCCTCGGGGTCATCGACGTGGATGAACTCGTACGCGTGCGACTCAAGCGTCTCGCTGCGATTATAGTTCTTCTCGCTGGCACCGCAGAAGGTGCAACTTCCACGCTTCCACGTGTGCTCGGTGCGTGCAAAGCGGATGTTGCCCTGCTCGTCGTCGAAGCTTCCGCAGACGGAGTACTTGCCATTGGCGGTCTTGGAGCAGTAGACCGACCGCCGCGAGAGTAGTGCGGTGATCTCGGTGATCGCCAGGCCATAGAGCTGCTTACCGAAGACGTGGTTCAGCCGCTTCTGTTTGTCGGGGAAGACCTTTTCCAGCCCCGCGTCGAGCCGCTTGGCGATCTCACGCAGGAAAACGCCGGATTTGCAGACTGGATCGAGAAACGTCGCGTTCTTGTCGCTCCAGATCTGCGCCGGCAGCAGGTCGAGAATGCGATTGGCCATCGCTGGGGGCGTGAACACCTCATCGCTGCTGAGGTTCGCCAAGCAGTTGAGGACATCCGGGTTGTAATTACTTCC
Organism: Phycisphaerae bacterium; assembly: GCA_017993835.1. Lineage (GTDB taxonomy): Bacteria > Planctomycetota > Phycisphaerae > Sedimentisphaerales > Anaerobacaceae > PLanc-01. The sequence continues at coordinate 234,703 of JAGOLX010000001.1, read as the reverse complement.
CTTGAGCATCAGCGAGCTTCAAATAATGGGTGAGAGGATAGTCTCTGATCGGTTCGGGGAAGAAGGCTTCTTCGCCGAGATCGGAGAAGAGCGGCTCCCCCTTCGTCCCGGCGAAGGATAGCAACGCGTGGAACTCGAAGTCCCTGCGTTTCACCATACTGCCGTTGACCAGTGACCATTCGGAGAAGACAATGGGTTTCGGTTCGTCACTGACGGTCTTGAGGGATAGGGCGTTTCCGTGGATGATGTTACGTTCGAGGACAAACCGAATTGTCCGTAGGAAATCCTCATTGAAGAGACTCTTGCAGTGGCTCTCCACGATTGCAAGCAGGCGTCGGCGGCACTGCACAACGTTGTCTTTGAGAAGGTCGATACCGTAGATGGATGAAACCGCGAGCAAAGTATATCGCTCGTGCTCGATGTCGCTGCGCCGATAACGTCTGTCCACGACGCGCAGCTTCCGTTCGAGAATCTCGGTGAGGAAGTTGCCCGTTCCGCAGGCGGGTTCCAGAAAGCGCGAGTCGATGCGCTCGGTCTCCTGCTGGACCAAGTCCAGCATGGCATTGACCTCGCGTCTGCCGGTCAAGACCTCGCCATGATCGGCAACCCTCTTCTTGGAGACAACCTGCTTTTCCATCAATCTTGTTTCTGTCATCTCATCCAGGAGAATGCGAGGTGTAAGGTCTGTTCCTTTGGCGCCATCTGAACGCATCGCCTCTCGATCCTCAGAGGGTAGATCCGAGCCAGGCGAACCGCGATTGATTATGGGCGGGCAAGACAAAGGAGTCAAGACGCATTTGCAGGCACATATCTCACACAGAGCCACGAAGCCACAGAGGCAGGCAAGAGGGTTTGTCCGCCGATTTTGCCGACTTCCGCAGACTGTCCCGACTCGGAATCTGTGAAATCTGAGTAATCTGTGGATGATCTCCCTTCGTGCTCTCTGCGGTGAAAAAGCCTGGATTCCCGCCTGCGCGGGAATGACAAGAAGGGATTGCCGCGCCGCGCTCGCAATGACCGAGTCGCATCAGCGTCCATCGGCGTTCATCCGCGGTTTCTGACATTCTTCGATCTTTGGGCCTCCGTGCATCCGTGGCAAAACCCTCTTCTCTGGGTCCTCTGTGCCTCTGCGGTGAATGGAAGATGGATTCCCGCTTTCCCCCCGATCGGGTCGAGGGCAGGTGTGGCTGGAACGACAGGCCGGAGGCCCTCTGCGGGCTTGGCGTCTTTGCGAGAGTGGATTCGTCTTTCTTCGCGGTGGAAGGCAGATTGCCGCGATGCGCTCGCGAGGACAGAGTCTGATCTGTGTGAATCCTGAGTGTCCCTGCCGGAGCCTTCGTATTCGTGCCCTCGGTGTCCGGGTCTGAGCAGATTCATCTACCTTCGCGCCCTTCGTGGTGAAGAAGAACGGTGGGCATAGCCCACCCTACCGCTGCCGCCCATTCGCAGGCCCCGTTGGCATGAATCATCGATGATTGCCGAAGAGAGGTACAGGCAGGAAGCTCGGTGTTCTCTGAGTCTCTGTGGTGCGCACATCGGGAGTGTTCTTTAGGTTCCGAAATTCTATATATTTTTGTTGACATCGCATTCCTGGGGCGGTAGTTTGGGGAGTACGTCGCACGAGTGTGCGGCGTGCCGGCCGGGGGTGCGGGTCGGGCCGGCGAAGATCGGAAGCGGGCGACGTTCGTCGCCGGGATTGGGAGGACCGAGTTATGCGCATCGTGCGAGAGCCAGCGAAGAAAGGCGATCCGGGTTCAAAGTCCGAGTCTGCGCCGCGGAAGGCGGCGGAGCTGCGCGGGTGCCACAACTGCCTGCACGCAGTGTGGGACGCCTACGAGCTGATGCAGTCGTTCGCGTCGGGCTGGGCCCGCCTGCCGATGTGCTCGAACCACCCCGACTGGCCGGGCCAGATGCGCCGGGTGTTCCAGCGGGGGCCGTGCCGGAACTGGCGGCCCAAGCCCGAACCAGAGGGCCAGGACCAAACGACGGGAACCTACGCCGGCGAGCGGCAGATCCCCCTGACGCGGAACCTCTTCGCCCTGGTCGATCCGGAGGATTACGAGTGGCTCAGCGAGTACACCTGGCACGCCAAGTGCAGCGAGGGCCGGTTCTACGCTGGCACGGTGATCGACGGGCAGCCGGTGTCGATGCACCGGCTCATCATGGACCCGCCGCCGGGGATGTGGGTGGATCACAAGAACAACAGCACGCTGGACAACCACCGGTCGAACCTGCGGCTGGTGACGCGGGCCCAGAATCGGTACAACACGCGACCCAGCCGGAAGGTCCGGCCCAACGGCAAGCGAAAGAGCTCGCAGTACATCGGCGTCAGCCGGTACGGCGACCGATGGAAGGCGAAGATCACGCACGACGGGCATCGGTACGTCATCGGCCTGTTCGACGACGAGATCGAAGCGGCGCTGGCGCGCGACGCGAAGGCCAAAGAGCTGCACGGCGAGTTCGCCTGGTTGAACTTCCCCGACGGCCCGCCGCCGGGATACGAGAAATGGGGCTCGTGACCCGCGGCCGGGCCCCCCTGCCACGTTGAATGGCGACGATCCGCACGCGAGTTACCGGACATAGAGGACAACGCGACTCGCCCACGGGTCCGTCGGCGGACGCAGCCAAACGGCTTTCCGCGACCCCCACCGGCGGACGAGCGGGAGAAAAACGCTGGAGCAGGACGCGAGTTCGGCCGATGTAGCGGACGATGAACGCCTCGGCGACGGCGCCGGGGGACCCAGAGGGTAGGGAATCTGCGCGTGGCCAGCAGGTCCGTGGAGAGATTGAACGTATGGTGACAACCGTATCGCTTGAAGACGTGATGTTGGACAGTGCCAAGGAGGTTTTCGCATCCATGGTGGCGATCCCCATGGAGCGACTGGCCGACCCCGGGCCGGCGAGCGAGGACTTGATGTTCCTCGCGACCATCACGTTCAAAGGCGACCTGGAAGGCTGCTTCGGGATCTCCTGCAACGACGCGTGCGCGCGTGCGGCGGCCGCGGGCATGCTGTGCACAGACGACAGCTCGGCCTTGGCCGACACCGAGATCACCGACGCGATGGGCGAGATCGCGAACATGATCATGGGCGGCGTCAAGACCCGCGTGCAGCACGAAGTCACGAACGTCGAGATCTCGATTCCGACGGTGGTCTACGGCCGGCAACTGAAGAACCGACTGGGTGAAGAGATGTCCTGCGTCGCGGTGCCGGTGGCGGTCGGCCAGGAGCACCGTGCGGAACTGTCGCTGGTGCATCGGCATCGCGGCGGATGAGCGAGCCGAATTTCGTCGGGACGCGGAGAATGCGAGAGGCGTCGGCCGCTACACCGGGCCCATGCCGGACGATGATATGATCCTCAAGGTGCCGTCCCGCTCGTGCAACCGTCGGGCCAGGCGTACGATCCGCCATTCCCAGTTGCCGCTCCAGCCCTCCTCCTGCGCCTGCTTGCAGATCTCGATGGCCCGCGCGCAGACATCCTGCTGTTCCAGAATAGTCGCGGCGTGCTGGTAGCCCAGATGAACGGGAAGCGGCTTTCCGGCGGCCCGCGAGCGAAAGGCCTGTGCGGCGGCGGTCGAGATCCGGATCTGCTTGTGGCAGGCCGCGAACGCCAGGTCCGCGGCGTCCGGGAAGCGGTCCTTCCATCGCAGGTGCAGGCGAATCATCTGGTGATAGGCGAAGTGCAGGCCGAGCACGTCGTTCTCGGCCGTTGCTCTTTCTTCGGCCTTGGCAAGGACCAGGCAGGCGACAGGCCGGTCCTGGGGCTGGTCACACAGCCGGTCGGCCAGGAGGACCAGCAGTTCCCCAGCCGACTGCGCGGGCAGCAACCCGCGGTCCCGGGTCAGCGGCCTTGCCTTCTTCGGCATGTCCGGCCCCTGGAACAGCGCTTCCATGCTTCTACGCTGTCCGACGGAGAATGTCGAGATCCACCAGGCGCCCAGTCCGAAGTAGCCCAGTTCGCCGCCGATTTCGGTATGTCGTTTGAGAATCGAGGTGAGCATACGAAAGGCGACAACCCGTTGCCGCCTGACTCTAACAGCCAGTGAAAGCATAACAAATGCCCCGCGTCGGGCCAACACCCGCCGCGAGCGCACGTCCCGGGGCAACGCACAATTTGCGTGTCATGGGCACAACCAGCCGGTAGAATGCCGTTTTGGATATCCTGAAGACCCGGAATACCGGAGGTTCGATGTCGTCCGAGAAATCAACTGTGGAAGGGACCGACCACATCCCCCAGCGGTCCCGCCGGCCGGTGCGCAGGCGCGTTTACGAGATCCTGACTCACGCGAAGACCGTCGACAGGACCAGCAGCATCTTCGACGTGTTCATCGTGGGATTGATCCTGCTGAACATCGCTGCCATGGTGGTCGAGTCGGTCGAGCGGGTCCATTCGCTCGTGCCCTTGTGGTTCACGGTCTTCGAGTACTTCTCGGTGGGCGTGTTCTCGGTGGAGTACGTGCTGAGGGTGTGGTCGTGCGTGGAAGACCCGGCCTATGCGAGTCCTCGCGTCGGGCGGATGCGTTTCGCTCTGGCGCCGCTGTCGCTGGTGGATCTGGCGGCGGTGCTGCCCTTCTATCTGCCCTTCCTGGGCGTGGACCTGCGAGTGCTGCGGCTGTTTCGTCTGTTCCGCGTGATGCGGATCATGCGGATCGCCAAGCTCGCCCGCTACTCCGACTCCCTCCAGATGCTCGTGCGGGTCGTCAAGAGCCGGCAGGACCAGCTCCTCGGCGCGGTGTTCATCCTGGTGATTCTCCTGGTCGTGGCGTCCTCGCTGATGTACTACGCGGAGCATGAGGCCCAGCCGGAGGTGTTCTCGAGCATCCCGGGCGCCATGTGGTGGGCCGCGGTGACGCTCACCACCGTCGGGTACGGCGACGCCTACCCCGTCACCCCGATCGGCAAGGTAATGGCGTCCATGACCGCCATGCTGGGGATCGGGATGTTCGCCCTGCCGACCGCTGTCCTCGGCGCGGGATTCCTGGACGACCTGGCCAGCCGCAAGAAGACGCAGCGATGTCCCCACTGCGGAAAGGAGATCGCCGACTCATGAGACCCATCGGCACGCTGCACGACGAGACGCAGGCCAGGCACTTCGGTGATTTTCTCCACGCCAAAGACATCGAGAACCAGGTGGATCCGACTTCGGGCGGCGAATGGGAGATCTGGATTCTGGATGACGACCATATCGAGACCTCCAGGTCCTTGTTGGATCAGTTCCGGGCCAATCCCGACGATCCGGCCTTCGCCCAAGTGTCGCGTGTCACAGCCCGACAGAAACACCTGGATGAAACCACCCGGCCCTCCCGGCGGGCTCGCGTCGTCGATGCCCGGACGATGTTCTACGTGCCGCCGGTCCCGCTCGGACCCGTCACCATCGCCTTGATCGTTATCAGCGTCGGGGTGGCGGTCTTCACTTCGCTGGGCGACAACACACAGTCCCTCCAGCCGCTGTCCATCACGGAGTATCGTGTCGAAGGGGAGTACATTCACTGGAGTGAAGAGCTGCCGGAGATCCGCCGGGGCCAGATCTGGCGGCTGTTCACCCCCATCTTCCTTCATTTCGGAATCCCGCATATCCTCTTCAACATGCTCTGGCTGCGGGACATCGGGAGCATGATCGAAGCGCGCAGGAGTTCCTGGCTGCTGTCGGCGCTGGTGCTGGTGATCGCGGGGACGTCGAATCTCGCCCAGTACCTGCACACCGGCCCGGGCTTCGGAGGCATGTCCGGCGTCAACTACGGCCTGCTCGGGTACGTCTGGATGCAGGGTCGGTTCAATCCGGCCTCCAGGCTCTCGCTGCACCCGCAGACCATCAGTCTCGCCATCGTCTGGTTCTTCCTGTGCCTGTTCGGACTGATCCCGAACGTCGCCAACATGGTCCACGCGGTCGGGTTGGGGATCGGGATCGCCTGGGGATTCATCGAGGCCCGCGTCCGAGTGGCCCTGCGCCGCTGCTGAGAGCCGGCGACGGACCCGCGGAACGCGACTACGAACGAGGGACGGGATGGCCCGTCTCGCCCGGCCCGACGGGTCCAGGCTCTGCGATTTGGGTTTCGTATGCGGTCACGCGCATCCGCTCCCCCACCTTCTTGTAGTGCAGCAGGGCGCTGTCTTTGTCCTTGAAGTCCCGGTCCGCGAACAACAGGGTCGTTATGCCGATCGTGATCAGGTCGCCGTCGTGAAGAGGCACTTCGCCCTGGATCTGGCGATTGTTGAGATAGACTCCGTTGCGGCTCTTCATATCATAGGCAACGTACTGGTTCGTGGCCGGGTCGAATCGGATCTGCAGATGCTTGCGCGAGACCAGGCCGTCCAGGATCTGGATGGGCAGCGCCTCATCCCGCCCGATGACGTTCGTGCGGCGACCCAGTGGATAGTAGTTCCCCTCCTGCTTGCCGTTTGTCACAATAACAGACGCCATAGCTCACACCTCGACTCTCCTTCCCCCCCCGTCCGGGGGGTCTCACGCGAGACACACTGCCACGGGAGACCTTCTCCCAGCGATTTCATCGTAGAGCCTCGGGCGGTCACCGTCAAGCCCCCGCCGCAGGTCAATCACGGCGGACGCACAATCGCCGGACAAGTCTCACGCAGGTTATTGCGAGGAGCCTCGCGACGAAGCCATCTCGATTCCCGGGGGGGGGAAACAGAGCGGGGGCGCTCGCTCGATCCTTATCGGACCTTCCCCCTCGCCGCCCGCGGTCTCTCCCGTCTCTTTATGGCTCCCGAACGGCTGAAATGCACGATCCGACGACCCGATGCCAAGAGACTATGGAGAAACAACACCTGATTCGCCGACAAAGAGAGAGCAGGGTCCATGGCGCCGTCCGGCGGCTATGCCCCCATCGTACCGGCCGCAAGCTGGAACGCCGACGACACGGTAGCAAAATGAACTGGAGCTGTGAACACGATGATCCTCAAGAGCCTCTTTGTCTATCCCAAGCTGCCCGAGAACCTCGGCAAGCTGCACAAGCTCGCATCCAACCTCTGGTGCACGTGGAATTACCAGGCGATCCGCCTGTTCTATCGCATCGATCCACAGCTCTTCCGAGCGGTGAACCACAACCCCATCGAGTTCCTCGTCAAACTGCCCAAGGAGCGAATCCGGCAACTCTCGCACGACCGGGGCTTCCTGTTCGAACTGGACGAGGTCTGGCAGCAGTTCCAGCAGTACATGCAGTACGACGAACGGTTCAAGACCACGTATGACAGCGTCCTGAATCACGACGATATCGTGGCCTACTTCGCGATGGAGTTCGGTCTGCACGAGTGCATCCCGATCTACGGCGGCGGCCTCGGCATCCTGTCGGGCGACTTCCTCAAGGCCGCCTCGGACGTCAACATGCCGGTGGTCGGGGTCGGCCTGGTCTACAAGTACGGCTATTTCACACAACGGATCACCGCCACCGGGGAGCAGTACGAGCAGTCCGCGGAATTCGACAACCACCTGATTCCGATGCACGAGGCGAGGGGGCCCGAGGGAGACCTGGCCTATATCGAAATGCGGATGCTCGACCAGACCGTCATGGTCAAGCTCTGGCAAATCGACGTCGGCAAGACCCGTCTGATCCTCCTCGACACGGACCTCGAAGAGAATCCCGCCCACCTGCGGGACATCACCCAGGAGCTCTACGTGGCCGACCGCACCAAGCGGTTCCAGCAGGAGATGCTGCTGGGCATCGGCGGCGTCCGGGCCCTCGAACGCCTGGGCATCAAGCCGCGGATTTACCACATCAACGAAGGGCATTCCGCCCTGCTGATCCTGGCCAGGCTCCAGCAGCTCATGCTCCGCGAGAAGCACAGCTTCCCGGAGGCCAAAGCGTTGATCCGGGCCTCCACCGTGTTCACGACACACACCCCGGTGATCGCAGGCAACGAGACCTTCGACACGGGCCTCGTCAAGCAATACATCGAGCCCGAGGTCCAGACGTTGGGTCTGTCGTTCGAGGATCTGGCCTCGCACGCCTTCATCGACGGCGATACGAAGAGCTTCTGGCTGCCGGCGCTGGCCATGCGGTTCGCCCGGCATCTGAATGCCGTCTCGAAGATGCACGGGGACGTGTCCCGACGGATGTGGGCGAGCCTGTATCGCGGCCAGCCGAGAGTCGAGATCCCCATCGATTACGTCACCAACGGCGTGCATCACTCCTGGCTCAGCGAGTCGTTCATCGACCTGTTCAAGAGACACGTCGGGACCGACTACATCCGCAGCGCCTGCGACTGCCAGGCATGGGACCGAATCCAGGGCATTCAGGACGACGAGATCTGGGAGGCCCACCATCGGAACAAGCAGAGCCTGATCACCTTCATCCGCAAGAAGCTCGCGGACGACCTGGCGGCGCGAGGGTACATCGAGTCCAAGGTCGCCAAGCTGACCCGGGCGCTGAACCCCGAGTACCTGACGATCGTCTACGCCCGACGGTTCGCCCGATACAAGAGAGCCACGCTCATCCTGCGGGACAAGGAGCGACTGGCCAAGATCCTGACGAACCCCACGAAACCCGTGCAGCTCATTTTCGCGGGCAAGGCCCACCCCGCCGACGGCCTCGGCAAGAGCATGATCCGCGAGATCATCGAGTTCGCCAAGAGCTACCACCTCGAAGACCGCGTCGTCTTCGTGGAGAACTACGACATGAACGTGGCACGGCACCTCGTCTGGGGCGCCGACGTGTGGCTCAACAACCCGGTGAAGGAGAACGAGGCCAGCGGCACCTCCGGCATGAAGGCGGCCATCAACGGCGTCCTGAACATGAGCGTCCTCGACGGCTGGTGGCCTGAGGGCTACAACGGGCGCAACGGCTGGGCCATCCGCGGCGCGGAGTACAGCAATCAGCCCGAGATGCAGGAGACGGCCGAGGCCGAGCAAATCTACGATTTGATCGAGGCCGAGATCAGCGAGTACTACTACGACCGCAACGAAGCCGGCATCCCGACCCGGTGGGTCGAGATGATGAAGCAATCCGTCTGCTCCGTTTGCAGCCAGTTCAATATGAACCGCGTGCTGGCCGAGTACATGGACAAGTTCTACGCGCCGGCCAAGACCCTGGTCGAGGACCTGGGTCGAGACAACTGCGCGTCGCTCAAGCAGGCCCTGCACGACGCCCAGGAAATCACCCGTCTGTGGGACAGCATCAGCATCGGCGGGCTGACCACCAGCGTGGACAAAAAGGACGTCGTCGCCGAGGGCGAACACGTGGAAGTCGCCTGCGCCGTCGATCTCAACGGCACACCGGCCAAGCTGTTCGATGTGGAACTGTTCTACATGCTTCGCGACACGAACGAGCACCGTGTCATCCCGATGCGCCCGCGCAACGCGTCGGACCGCCCGGTCGTGTTCGAGTGCGGCTTCGAGATCGCAGGGCGAGGTCTGCTCACCATCAACGCACGGATCAAGCCCGCGTCGCCCATCCTCAAGGACCTCCACCCCGAGCTGGTCAAGTGGGCGTCGTAGTCGGCGTTCCGGAGGCCACGGAGCCGCCATCCGTCTGACATCAAGCGTTTCATAGAATACGCAGGGACAAGCACTTACGTCATTGCGTGCGCTTTTTCCGCCAAAATCCCTCCCTAGACACTTGACGGGTTAAACAGATGTTTTAAACTGGCGCATGAAACGTCTGTTTTGACCAAGCGGTAACGGGACCCAAGGAGTCTGTGGAGAATACCATGGCGCAGAAGGTTCGAGAGACCACAAGGAGCGAGGCCCCAAGACGAAAGCCGGGCAGGATCGTCGTGAAGCTTGCCCTGGTGATTGTCGCAGTCGGCACGCTGTTCCTCCTGGCTTACATGCCCTCTCCGAAACGAGAGGTCGCCCCGTCGGAAGCGCCGCCGGTCAACGTGATGGTCCTGCCGGTCACGGCGGAAGCGCAGGTGCCCGACACCTTCGATCTTCCCGCGGTCATCGAGCCGAATCAGATCGTCACCGTCGCGGCGGAGGTCGCGGGGCGAGTCGAGTGGATCGGTCCGCGTGAGGGTTCCCCCATCAAGGCCGGCGACCTGCTCCTGAGACTCAACACGGATCTCCTGCAGGCGGAATTCGAGAGCATCCAGGCCCAGGCGAAGAACGACCGGACCGAGTTCGAGCGTCAGCAAGGACTGGTCTCCGGCGGCGCCTCTCCCACGCGAGAGTTGGATCAGGCCGCGACGCAACTGGCCATCAGCGGCGCGAGACTCCAGGAGGTCGCAGCTCGCCTGGAGCGGGCGAGGATTTCCGCTCCCACGTCCGGCGTCCTCAACGACCTGCTCGTCGAGACGGGCGAGTACGTCCAGGTGGGCACGCCGGTGGCTCGAATCGTCCAGACCGACATCGTCAAAGTGGCCGTCGACATCCCGGAGCGAGACGTCGCGTTCTTCTCGACGGGCCAGAGCGCGGCCGTCTACACGGACATCAAGGGCAACCCGCAGGCATTCGAGGGGAAGATCACCTTCATCAGCCGGGTGGCCGACGAACGGACTCGCTCCACACGCACCGAGATCACGCTGGTCAATCCGGACGGCCTGCTCCATAGCGGCCAGATCGTCCGCGCCCGCCTGACGCGACAAGTGCTTCAAAACGCCATCCTGATCCCCCTGCTGGCGATCATCCCGATGGAGAATGGGTACGCCGTCTATGTGGAGGAGGGTTCCAAGGCCCTCCGACGCGAGGTCCAGCTCCAGATCAGCATCATCAAGGGCGATCGCATCCAAGTCACCAGCGGCCTGCAACCCGGAGACAAGCTGATCGTCTCAGGTCATCGCTTCGTCGCCCCCGGGCAGCAGGTGAATGTGGTTTCCCAGGTTTCTGAAGGCAAGTAGGTCTTATGCTGCTCACCGATGTCTCTATCAAGAACCGTACGACGGTCGCCGTCCTGGGTCTGATCATCGTCCTGCTCGGCAGCTACAGCTATGTCTCCCTGCCCCGCGAGGCGTTTCCGGACATCCCCATTCCGTACATCATGATCACGACGATCTACGAGGGGGTCTCGCCCGAGGACGTGGAAACCTCCGTCACGATGAAGATCGAGAAGGAGCTCAGCGGAATCCGCGACGTCAAGGAGGTCCTGTCCAGCAGCGCCGAGGGCATATCCCTGATCAGCGTGGAGTTCACGCCGAACGTCCGGACGGAGGTCGCCCTCCAGCGGGTGCGGGACCGCGTCGATCTGGCCCGCGGCGAGTTGCCCCAGGAAGTCGAGGAGCCGGTCATCAAGGAAATCAACATCGCCGAGTTCCCGATCATGCAGATCAGCATCTCGGGCGACGTCTCTCCCTTCCAGCTCAAGGAAGTCGCCGACGACATGGAGGACGCGCTGGAGATGGTTCCCGGCGTGCTCAAGGTGGACGTCCAGGGGGCACTGGAACGAGAGATCCGCCTGGAGATGGACCCCGACCGCGTCGCCCAGTACAACCTGACGATCCCGGAGATCCTGGCGCTGATCCCGTCGGAGAACGTGAACATCTCCGCGGGCGGGGTCGAGACGCCCGGGACCAAGTTCAACGTCCGCATCCCCGCGGAGTTCGTCACGCCGGAAGAAGTCGATCATCTCCTGCTGGCAGTCCGCGACGGCAAACCCATCTATCTGTCCGACGTCGCCACCGTGCGGGACACATACAAGGACCGCGAAAGCTTCTCCCGACTGAACGGCAAAGACAACGTGACGCTGCTCGTCCGCAAGCGGATCGGCGCCAACGTCGTGTGGGTCTCGGACATGGTCAAGGCGGTCGTGGAGCAGGCCCGCAAGCAGATCCCCGGCGGCGTCACGTTCGACGTGATCTACGACATGTCGAAGTACATCCGCAACACGGTGTCCGACCTGGAGAACAACGTCCTGGCGGCCCTGATCCTGGTCGTCGCCATCCTGATGCTGTTCATGGGCTGGCGGCCGAGCACTATCGTGGCCCTGATCATCCCCCTGAGCATGTTGATCACATTCTTCCTGATCCAGGCGCTAGGCTACACGCTGAACATGATCGTGCTGTTCAGCCTGATTCTGCTGCTGGGGATGCTCGTGGACAACGCGATCGTCATCGTGGAGAACATCTATCGGCACATGCAGCTCGGCTACAGCCGGATTCAGGCGGCCCTCCTCGGGGCCCGGGAGGTGGCTTGGCCCGTCACCACCTCGACGTTCACGACGGTCTGCGCCTTCCTGCCGCTGATGTTCTGGCCGGGGATCATGGGCGATTTCATGAAGTACCTGCCCATCACACTGACCATCGGCCTGCTGGCGTCGCTGTTCGTGGCGCTGGTGTTCAGCCCGGTCATCACGTCGATCTGGGCCGGGCGGGCCGTCAAGGAGCAGAACCATCGCCACTGGTTCATGCAGGGGTACAAGCGATTCCAGCGTCTGGGCCTTGAGAATCCCGGCATGGCGCTGTTCCTGTCCCTGTGCCTGCTGGTCGCCATGGGAATGCTCTACGGCAAGATCGGCAAGGGGATCGAGTTCTTCCCCGAGGGCGATCCGGAGCGGGCGTTCATCAGCGTCCGCACGCCGCAGGGCACGAATATCCACGAGACCGACCGTCTCATCCGCACCATCGAGGAACGCATCAAGCCGTTCGAGCCGTGGTTCGACGATGTCATCACGAACGTCGGCTCCGCCAGCGGCAGCATGGACCTCATGGCCAGCGCCGGCGGCCCCCACCTGGCCAACATCACCATGGTCTTCTATGACTTCATGGTCCGCGAACGCCCGTCCACCGAGATCATCGCAGAGGTCCGCAAGGCCATCGCCGATATCCCCGGCGCGGAGATCAAGGTCGAACGCGAGGAGGAAGGCCCGCCCACCGGCGCCCCGGTCACCGTCCGCATCGTCGGCGAGGACTTCAAGACCCTGGAACGGCTCAGCGACCAGGTCAAACGCACGATCGCGGACGTGCCCAACCTCGTCAACCTGCGGAGCGACCTGGAGGCCACGCGTCCGGAGCTGGCCTTCACCGTGGATCGACGCGTCGCAACCCTCCTGGGCGTCAACACCGCCACCGTGGGCAACTTCCTGAAGATGGCCATCTTCGGGACCAAGGTGGGCACCTACCGCCAGTTCAACGACGAATACGACATCACGGTCCGCCTGCCGCTGAAGGACCGCGTCAACATCGACGATCTGTATCGGCTGCAGATCCCGAACGCGGCCGGCCAGTCCGTCCCGCTCAGCTCCCTGGGGAAGTTCGAGTACCAGGGCGGCTTCGGCACGATCAACCGCGTGGACCAGAAGCGCGTCGTCACCGTGACGGCCGACACCGAAGGGCGTCTCAGTTCCGCCGTGCTGGCGGACGTCCAGAGGCGCCTGCATCCACTGGGCGACCCTCGCCTTTCTCCCGGTGACATTCTCGACTGGGACGCGCTGCGTCGCGCCCTGTCCGATGCGCAGAACCAGTCCGGTTCCAGCGTTGGCGCCAGGGTCTGGCAGGCGTGCTCGAAGAAGGACGCGAGATTGTTGGCCGACGCGCTGGCCGCCCCGACAGCCGACGAGCAACAGAACCAGTTGATCCTCCAGTCGCTCAATCGGGTGATTGCGATCCCCGACTTCTTTCAGGCCGAGGACTTCCAGGACGTGGAACTGCCCTCCTCAGGCGCGGAATTGCTCAAGCGAGGTCGCGAGAACCTCGCCAATGAGGAGATCCAGTTCCTCAACCGCCAGGCTCTCGTCGCGGCACTGCCCAAGGTCATCGCCCCCGGCGGGCGACTGGACCTGCCGATCGGATATGAGATTCGCTACGCCGGAGAGAAGGAGGAACAGGATGAAGCGCAGGCCTTCCTGGCCAAGGCGTTCCTGATCGCCCTGCTCCTGATTGTCCTGGTCCTGGTCATCCAGTTCAATTCCCTGCTGGTGCCGATCATCATCATGACCACAGTGATCTTGTCGCTGATCGGCGCATTGATCGGGCTGCTGGTCGTCGGTCTGCCCTTCGGCATCATCATGACCGGCATCGGCGTCATCAGCCTGGCGGGCGTCGTGGTCAACAATGCCATCGTGCTGCTCGACTACACTCGCCAGTTGCAGGCCCGCGGCATGGACCTGATTGAAGCCGCAGCGGAGGCGGGCGCCACACGTCTTCGGCCCGTCATGCTGACCGCCGCGACCACCGTCATCGGCCTGATCCCCATGGCCTCCGGCGTCTCCTACGACTTCCACACGCTCTCCTGGGCCCTCAAGAGCGAATCGACCCAGTGGTGGCAGAACATGGCGATCGTCGTCATCTTCGGTCTGAGTTTCGCAACAGTCCTGACGCTCGTCGTCGTGCCGGCGATGTACGTGATGCTCACCAAAGCCTCGCTTCGACTCCATGCCTGGCTGGGATGGCACCACGAGGAAGAAAGCGAGATCCCGGCCCCGACCTCTACTGCGGGATGATGCCCTATGGAATCACTGAAGAACAAACGCGGTTTCATCTGCGACATGGACGGCGTGATCTACCACGGGTCGCGCCTGCTCGAGGGCTCGAAGGGATTCGTGGACTGGCTCAAATCCGAGGGCAAGCAGTTCCTGTTCCTGACGAACAGTTCCGCTCGCTCCCCGCGGGAGCTGCACCAGAAGCTGCTGCACATGGGTATCGAGGTCGGCGAGGACCACTTCATCACCTCGGGCATGGCGACCGCCCACTTCATCGCGTCGCAGTGTCCGGGCGGGCGGGTCTTCGCCATCGGCGATTCCGGCCTGTACCAGGCGCTCTACGAAGCGGGCCTGTCCATCGACGAGAGCCAGCCGGACTACGTGGTCGTCGGCGAGACCCGCAGTTACAGCTACGAGAAGATCGAGACCGCGATTCTCCTCGTGCTGGCCGGAGCCAAGCTGATCGGGACCAACCCCGACCTCACGGGCCCGACCGAACGAGGCGTCGGACCCGCGTGCCGGGCGCTGATCGCTCCCATCGAGATGGCCACCGCGCGACAGGCCTACTTCATCGGCAAGCCCAATCCGCTCATCATGCGTCACGCCAGGACCCTGCTGGGCTGCGAGCGCAACGAAACGGTCATCATCGGGGACCGTATGGACACGGACATCGTCGCCGGGATCGAGTCGGGCATCGACACCGTGCTCGTCCTGAGCGGCATCACGAAGGAATCCGATCTCGACCGCTACCCCTACAAGCCGCACCATATCCTCAAGGATGTCAGCGAGATCTCGACATAACCCCCTGAGGCAAATCCGAAATCCGAATATCGAAATCCGAAACAAGCTCAAATGACCAAAATCTAATGCTCCAAACGGGTCGCCCGACAAATCCACGCCAGTGTTTCCGTCATTTGAGTTTCGGTCCTTGGGATTTGTCTCGGATTTCGACATTCGTGCTTCGTGCTTTCACGTTATTGCAGAGGCCCCGCGTCCCTGGTACAATCCGACGCCATGGACGCATACAACCTCGTCAGCTTCGCGGGCATCTTCGTCCTCGTGGGAATCGCCTGGGTCCTCTCCGCCGACCGTCGGAACATGAACTGGCGTGTGATCGGCTGGGGGATCGGCCTGCAGTTGCTCGTCGCGATGCTCATCTTCGTGGTCCCCGCAGGCGCTCGCGTGTTCCTGGTGGTCAACGACGCGGTCGTGAAGGTCCTCGACTCGGCCGGCGCGGGAGCGAGGTTCGTCTTCGGGCGCCTGGCGCTGGGGCCGGGACAGGTGGATGAGAACGGCGTGGAATCCCTCGGCTTCATCCTGGCCTTCCAGGGGTTTCCGACGATTATCTTCTTCTCGGCGCTGATCGGCATCCTGTACTACGTCGGGATCATGCCGCGCCTGGTGAAGGCCTTCGCCTGGGTCTTTACACGACTGATGCGCGTCTCGGGCGCCGAGTCCCTCGCAACCGCCAGCAACATTTTCGTCGGCGCGGAATCGAACCTGACGATCCGCCCGCACCTGGCGAAGCTGACCCCTTCCGAGCTGTGCACGGTCCTGACCGCAGGCATGGCGACCGTCGCATCGAACGTCTTGGCGCTCTACGTCCTGACTCTTCAGCAACGGTTTCCCACCATCGCGGGACATCTGATCTCCGCGTCGCTGTTGTCCGCACCGGCGGCGCTGGTCATGTCCAAGATCCTGGTTCCCGAGAGCGGCACGCCGGAGACCCTGGGTCTGCACGTGGAGCCCTGCTACGAGCGAGAGAGCAGCCTGTTCGAAGCGATCATCAACAGCGCCAACGCAGGCGTCCGCATGATCGTGGGGATCGCCGCCCTGCTCATCGCGGTGCAGGGTCTGGTCGCGCTGGCCGATCTGGTCTTGTCGAGCATCGGCAACTGGCTCAATCCCCTGCTCGGCACGAAAGGCTCCTGGTCGCTGGGCGGCCTGTTCGGATACCTTTTCTATCCGCTCACGCTGGTCCTGGGCGTGCCGTCGAGCGACGTCGGCGAGATCTCGCGGATCATCGGGGAGCGACTGATCGTCACCGAAGTCACTTCCTACAACGATCTGGCGGAGGTCATGGAGAAGGGATTGCTGGAGCATCCGCGATCCGCGGTCATCGCAACGTACGCATTGTGCGGGTTCGCGCACGTCGCGTCGATGGCCATCTTCGTCGGGAGCCTCTGCGCCCTGGCGCCGCAGTGTACCAAGACCGTCGGGACCGTCGCGGTCCGGGCGCTCGCAGCCGCCACGCTGGCCTGCCTGATGACCGCCTGCGTCGCGGGCACTTTCTTCACGGAAGGGTCCATTCTCCTGGGAAATCCGCGATGATTTGTGATTGTTGATGGTTGGTTGTTGATTTTGGGGTATCGCATGGAAGGTCGAACCAAGGATCACAAATCGAAGATCATCGCGCTGCGAGACTGTGAGGAATTCGTGGGCGGGGATCGCTCGATCCTTCGCGAGCTTCTGCACCCGGATAAGGCAGACGTGGCGATTCGCTACAGTCTGGCGCACGCGAGGGTCCGGCCCGGCGAGAAGACCACGCCGCATCGGCTTGGAACCGCCGAGGTCTACTACATCATCGAAGGACGAGGGCGGATGCACATCGACGCGGAATCCGCCGAGGTAGTCGCCGGTAGCGCAGTCTACATCCATCCCCGATCCATCCAGCACATCGAGAACCTCGGGCCCGACGACCTGGTGTTTCTGTGCATCGTGGACCCCGCCTGGCGGGCGCAGGACGAGGAGATCCTGGACCCACGAGACCTCAGTGGGCGATGACGCTCGATACGCGGAAGACCGGCAAGAGCAGCGCGACCGCGATGGTGCCGATGATCGCACCGAGGATGGTGATCATCAGCGGCTCGATCAGCGTCATGACATTCCGGATCGAGGTCTCCAGCTTCTTCTGATAGAAGATCGAGACCTTGTCGCAGACCTCGCCGAGCCGGCCGCTCTTCTCGCCCGCGCGGAGCATCTGAATGATGCCGGGGGCGATCAGGTCCGACCCCTCCGCGATGAGGATCGATTCGGACAACTGGTAGCCGTCCTGGATCTTCGCGTCCACCTGCTCCCACAGCTTCTGGAAGTGGTAGTTGTCCACGGCGCCCTGGATCACGCGAATGGCGTCCAGGAGGCGAACGCCCGTGTTCACCATCGTCGCCATGATCCGCATGCTCCGCGTGACCACCATATCGACGAACATGGTGCCGATGACCGGGGTGTGGATTTTGGCCGCATCGAGCAGCCGCCGGCCATGAGGGGTCCTGGCCCAGTACCACAGGGCGCCGCCCCCCACGAGGACCGCGGTGATGATGCAGGTCATGATCTCGAAGTTGCCGATGATCTTGCTGAAGCCGACGAGCATCTGGGTCAGCTTCGGCAGCGAGGCGCCTCGGGCCGCGTAGATCCGCATGAATCGGGGCAAAACGAAGAACATCAGGGTGCCGGTCGCCGCGATCGCCATGAGGACCATGATGATGGGGTAGGTCAACGCGCTCTTGATCTGTTTGCGCGTGTCCGTCTCGAACGTGAGATACCCCGTCAGGACGGAGAGCATCTCGACCATTCTGCCGGAGGCCTCGGAGGCCCGGACCATGCTGATGAACATGGAGTTGAAGGTGTGTGGATAGTAGCCCAATGCCTTGGAGAACGTGTCGCCGCCCTTGACGTGCTCGGAGATGTCCAGGATCGCGGCCTTGAATCGGACATCGGCCGCCTGCTCCGCGATGGCATCGAGGGCATCGCTCAGGATGACCCCGCTGTCGAGCATGACCGCCAACTGCGTGGTGAACAGGATCAGGTCGCCGGATTTGGCGCGGACTCGATACAGCCGTTCCTGGGAAGGCGTCGCACGGCTCGCCCTCGGGGTCGCGGCGCCCCGTTGGACGCCGGCGTCGTGCGTCGCCGAGGAATCGGTCCGTGTCTGTTGCATTTGAGTCAGCAGTGTGCTCATAGGTCTTGCCGCCTGGCCATCTGGGCCGCGTTCTACGTGACCGGGCCGTCGATGGCCGCTGTCCGGAGGATCTCCTCGATCGAGACGATCCCGGCTTTGACTTTCTCGATGCCGTCGTGGACCAGGGGGAGCATTCCCTTCTCCATGGCCTTGGCTCGCAGTTTCTTGGTATTGATGCGTTCGGTAATCATCTCCGAGATCTCGTCGTCGGGGACAAGCAGTTCGTGAATGGCGATTCGGCCGGAGTACCCGGTGTTGCGGCACTTCTTGCAGCCGACGCCGCGATAGAACTTCGTGACCTCGCCGCCCTGCTGCTGCGCCATCTTGCGGATGCTGGCCGGGGGATCGTACTCCGTCTTGCAGCTCGAACAGATTCGTCGGACGAGCCGCTGGGCGATCACGCCGCGAAGCGACGCGCTCAACAGGTACGGAGCCACGCCCAGATCCAGCAGTCGGGTCACCGCGCCCGGCGCATCGTTCGTGTGCAGCGTCGAGAGCACCAGGTGCCCGGTCAGCGCCGCCTGTACGGCGATGCTGGCCGTCGCTTCGTCGCGGATCTCGCCGACCATGACGATGTCCGGGTCCTGTCTCAGCAGGCTTCGCAAGGCCGTCGAGAACGCAAATCCGACCGCGGTGTTGACCTGGAACTGGTTGATGCCGGAGATGTTGCACTCGACCGGGTCTTCCACCGTGCAGATATTCACTTCCTCGTTGTTGAGTTCGGAGAGGGCCGCATAGAGCGTCGTGTTCTTGCCCGACCCCGTCGGCCCGGTCACCAGGACGACGCCGTTGGGGACCTGGATGACCTGCCGGAAGCGAAGGAGATTGTCGTACGTAAAGCCGAGCGATTCGAGATTGTAGAGGATCTTCTGCGGGTCGATGACACGGATGACGACCTTCTCGCCGAAGTTGCCCGGCATGACGGAGACACGCAGGTCGATGGGTCGGCCCTCGACCAGGACGTGGATGCCGCCGTCCTGGGGGAGGCGGCGCTGGGCGATGTCCAGTTCCGCCATGATCTTGACGCGGGAGACGATCGCGGGGTGCATCTGGTACGGCGGGCGCATCTTCTCGTAGAGCTTGCCGTCCACGCGGTACCGGACCCGCAGCTTCTTGTCGTCGGGCTCGATGTGGATGTCGCTGGCGTTCTCGCGGACCGCGTTGTACAGCAGGTAGTTGACCAGCTTGACGACGGGCGACTGCCCTGCCACCTCTTCCAGGTTGCTGATGTCCTGGGTGATGTTCTCGATGAGCGAGAACTCCTCGAGGCCCTCTTCGTCGATGATGTCGTCGATGACGAAGACGTTGGCCGCGGGCAGATAGGTCTGGAGGGTGGCCTTGATGTCCTTGCTCGTCGAGCAGACCACCTGCACCCGGCACCCGCTGATCCGTTCGATCTCGTCGATCAGGAAGACGTTGGTCGGCTCGCTGATCGCGACGGTGAGCACGTCGTGCACCTTGAACAGGGGCAGCACGACATGCGCCTCGAGGAACTCCCGGGGGAGGACCTCGACGACCTTGGCGTCGCAGATCTTCGGGCTCATCTGGGCGTAGGGCACGCCGTACGCCTCCGCCAGGGCCGCCGCGATCTGGTTCTCGGTGCAGTAATCCATCTCGACGAGCAACTCGCCGAGGAGCTTGCGATGGCCCTTCTCCCGCTGCTCCAGCAGGGCCTTGTCGATCTGCTCCTGGGAGACGACGCCTCGCGCCAGCAGGAGCTGGCCGAGCTGCGACTTGTTCTCGAGCAGAATCTGCACCATAGTTACCTCAATACGTCCAGGTCGTCCCTACGCGAAGCTCTTCACGGCTTCCGCCAGTTCCGCGTGGCAATCGAATTCGTCCTGCAACCTCGTGATTTCGAGGATCTTGCAGCAGTTCTCATCGAGACCCGCCAGGCGGAGCTGGATCTTGTTCTGGCGGCAGTAATCCCGGACCCACAGCAACAGCTCCAGTCCCTGGCTGTCCAGGAAGCTCACGTCGCTCATGTCCAGGACAATGCCCTTCCTCTGGCCGCCGGCGATCTCGGTGACGGCATTCCGCAGCGGCTCGACGACTTCCCCGTCGATCTCGCCTTGCAGCTCGACGACCGTCACTTCATCGTAATCTTGCCGTCGGATTCTCATCGCAGTAAGGTCCCCACTGCTTCGGTCCCGTAATCCGCGAAATGGGCTGCGTCGCCGCCCTCCGCCCCGCCATCTTGAATCATCTCCCACAGACGCTGGACGTCGCTTTCGAGAAACAGCCGGCCGATGTGCTCGTCGAACTGCGCGCCCAGCCCCTTGCGAATCTCGTCCAGGGCACGCTCGACGCTCATGGCGTCGCGATAGACTCGTTTCGAGGTCATCGCGTCGAAGCTGTCGGCAAGCTGCACGATCTTGCCCGTAAGAGGGATCTCGTCTCCGCAGAGGCCGTCGGGGTATCCCTTCCCGTCCACCCGCTCGTGATGACACAGGACTCCCGGCACGATGTCGCGCATCTGCTTGATCCCGCGCAGAATGCCCGCCCCGATGGACGGATGCCACTGGATGCACGCCCGTTCCTCGGGGGTCAGCTTGCCGTTCTTGCGCAGGACCGCCTCGTCGATCCCGATCTTGCCGATGTCGTGCAGCAGACCCGCCAGGTAGATTCTGTGGATCTGCTCCTCCTCCAGCGGCTCCCGCTCGGCCAGACGTTCGGCAATCCAGCGGGATATCAACGCGACCCGCTCGGAATGACCGCGCGTGTACTGGTCCTTCGCGTCGATGCTGTTGGTCAGAGCTTTGAGCGAGCCGACGAACAGCTCCTTGAGATCGTTGAAGAGCCGGCCGTTCTCGATGAACACGGCGCAGCCGCTCGCGACCGAGTTGAAAAGCTTGATGTCGGTGCTGTCGAAATCGGGCTTGTCGATCCGGTTGATCGCCACCATCAGTCCGATGATGGAGACGTTTCCCTTGGTCCGACGGGTCGAGCCGCCCTCGCCCTTGTCCTTGACGCACAGAGGCACCGCAATGATGCTCCGGACGCTCGCGGGCCAATTGTACCGGAACGGCGAATCCACCTCGCTGTCCAACAGGGCCTCCCCCCCCTCGGCGATCTGCTCGGCCAAGCGACTGTGCAGGGTCATCGCCAGGGTCTCATCGATGTCGATCAGCCCGGAGCCCGCCGCCACGACGAATCGCCGGTCCCCCTCCACGACCCGTTCCAGGAGAACCGCGATTCCTTCCACCAGAATGATGTCGGTCAGACTGTCACAGGCGAGTTGGAGGAAGTTCGTGTCCGACTCCGTCACTCGCATGTTCGTGCTGATCCGGTGAAGCAGGACAAGTTCTTCGTAGACGCGCGACAGCTCGACGCCGACGGTTTCGATCTGCTCCTCCGTCCGGATCGTCGTCTGGTGGCTCAGGGCGATGAGGCGCAGCATTTCGCTGAAACAGGCAACGTCCTGCCCGGGGTTTCCCGGGCGAGCCGACGGATCGCCCATATCGATGACGACGGCGCCCGCCGGATGGCGATACCCGCCGATCACCAGGGGCATCAGCAAGGGGGCGGCCACCAGCGAGTGGCCTTCGTTGAACTGCCACAGGGGGATGTCGGGACCATCGTACCGCTGGTCCTCGATCCGGCCGAGGACGCACCGCCCGGCGTGCGCCAACTGCTCCGGATGACTCTCAAACAGACCGGCGCCCACCAGGACGGGGATCAGGCCGTCGGCCGTCACCACCGCGAAGTTGACGCCCAGGCGAGCGATTCGCTCTCCGCATTTCTCCAGTTCCCGACGACGCGCCGGCGCCAGGGTCGAAGTCGTTGTGTTCGGCATGACCGTTTCCACGAGCCTACCTATCGCAATGTGCAGACCGTTGACGCCGTAGGGCGGATACAATCATTTGCTGAGCACGAGCTCCTTCTGGTACAGAATGTCCTGGATCGTCTTGAGCAGTTCCTTCGGACTGAAGGGCTTGCTCAGGCAATTCGAGACGCCCAGGCTCTCCTGCATCTCCGGGGAGATGGCGAAGCTGCGGGCGGTCAACAGAATGACGGGAATCTCCTTCGTGCGTTCGTCCTCGCGCATCTTCTCGATCAGCTCGATGCCCGTCAGCAGCGGCATCTGATAGTCCGTGACCACGATATCCGGCTTCTCGCGGCACGCCAGCTCGTACGCCTCGGCGCCGTTGTTGGCGGCAATCACTTCGTATCCGTTGTTCCGCAGCTTGATGGCGACCACATGGATGATATGGATTTCATCATCTGCAACGAGCACCTTGTTGGCCATTGTTCTCGTCCTCTTCTTGAATGATACCCTGTAGACAATCACTCCTCCGTGATGCCATACGAGCGGATCCCTCTACACGAGGGCGACCTGACGGGCGGTCGCCAGGGGCAGATCGAAGCCGAACGTGCTGCCGACACCGACCTGGCTGGTGACGAACACCCGGCCGCCATGTACTTTTTCGACTATTTGCTTGACGAGGTTTAGCCCCAGACCGGTCCCTTTGGCCTGTTTATTGTTCGCCGCGACGCGGTAGAACTTGTCGAAGACGCGGCCGACCTCGTCCGCAGGGATTCCAACGCCTGTATCGGTTACGCTGACGCGAACGAATCCGGAGGCCTCGTTCACCTCCGTGCCGATCGTCACGCGCCCCCCCGCCGGCGTGTACTTCACCGCGTTGCTCAACAGATTGACGATGACCTGGCAGATCATGTCCTTGTCGACGAGCACCTGGTCGTACACGATGGGCTGGCCGCCGGTCACGGTGATGTTCTTCTCCTCCGCGTAGCTGCGGATCATCTGCATCTGCTCCTCGATCAGGATCGTCAGGCTCGCTCGTTCCTTGTTGACCTTGATCAGGCCGGATTCGATGCGAGAGATGTTCAGGATGTCCTCGATCAGCCGGTTCAAACGTTGGGCCTGGCTCTGAATGACCGCGTAGAATTCCTTGCGGGTCTCCTCGTCGTCCGCCTCCCCGTCCGCGAGCATCTCCGAGTAGGCCGTGATCGAGGCCAGCGGCGTCTTGAGCTCGTGCGAGACGTGGCTGACGAAATCGTTCTTCATCTGCGAGATTTCTTTCTCCCGCGTGATGTCGTGGAGCACCGCCACAACGCCGGAGACCTTCCCTTCCGTCTGAACGCACGAGAGGATCGTGTCATAGATGTGGGGCCGGCCCTCGTGCACGAACTGCAATTCCCGCTTGGTCGCCTCCGTGTGGTTCCGCCGACTCTGAAGCAGCAGATCGACGAACTCGCCCTGCGCCGCACCCATCGTCTCCGCGACGGGCCTGTGACGGGCCGTCTGGGGATCAAATCCGAAAAGCCGGGCCGCCGGACCATTGGCCATGAGCAGGCGGTCCGAACCGTCCATGACGATCACCGCGTCGCGAAGGCTGTAGAGGATCGCTTCCGTGTGCTGCAACTGGCGCTCCGCAAGCTGCGAGCGGATCTCGATGTCCTTCAGTTCATTTCGAAGCTGCTGAACCGCCCGATCTCGCTCCGCGAGGCAATCCTCGATGGCGAGGGTCATCGCGCGAAACGCCGGCGGTACGCTACGGGAGGGGAACGACGAATTGGCTTTCCAGTGTGCCGCCATGGACGTGACCGCCCCGGCCAGTCGGCTGTAGCCGATGCCGAGGACGATCACGCCCACAGCCCCTGCACAATACATGGCGAGATGCAACGCGGCCGACCCGGCCCCCGCAGGGGCGCCGGCGCCCTGCGACCGAAGTACGGTCGCAATCACCAGGGAACCGACCGCCACCGCCGTGGCGATCCAGATGATGCCTCGTTGCCCTCTCACCCACACTCCTCCGAAACCATAGGGCGGCGGACGGTCCGCCGCCCGTTACCACACCACTGCTCAGTGCCTCAATCACTTCTCGGCCTGCAGCTTCTCCACCTGCTCGGTCGCAATGCTGTCGAGTCGGCGGAACTGCTCCGGATCGGTCTCCGCGATGATCCGTTCCCGCAGGCGCAAGGCCTCGAGATAGGTCGGACGCAGCGTCAGCGCGATCTTCAGGTTGAACATCGCCTTCTCGACGTCGCCCTCAAGGTAGTACCGCGAGGCCCTTGCATAGGCATCATCGGCCAATCTGATGTTGTCAATCCCCAGTAGGCCGTCTGTGGCGCCCTGGGACACACGCCGTGCGTCTTTTTTGGCAGCGTCGCCACTGGCCTCTGCCGGCTCATCGATGATGTGAGGCGTCAGAATTACGAACACTTCCTCTCGCTCCTGGCTGTCGTTGGTGCCCCGGAACAGGGCACCCACAATCGGCAGATTCCCCAGCAACGGAACCTGGGTCTTGGTCGTAATCGTGTTGGTACGGAACAAGCCGCCGATGATCACGGTCTGGCCATCCTTGACAACGACATTGGTACGCAGTTCCGTCGTGTTCTCCGTGGGTAGCGTGATCCCGCCTTGGACTTCGACATCGCCCTTACTACTCTTGGGATAGATGTCCATGCGGATGTAACCATCGTTACCGATATAGGGGCGGAACGCCAGACGAGTACCCGACTCCAGGAAATCGACTGACGAACTCGTCCCGCCGGATTGGTTCAGGGTCGTCTGGGCGAGATACCCGTCCCTTTTGCCGATGAACACGACGCCTTCCTGCTTGTTGACAGCCAGAATCTTGGGGTTGGCCAGCATGGTCGTGTCTGTGACGGTCTCGAGTGCGGTGATGATCGCCTGGACGTTGTCCGCCGAGAAAGCGACGGTCAATCCCGTGCCACCGGCATCATTCGCGAAGCCGGCCGTTTGGGCCTTCGTGCCATACCCGGTGATGCCCGAGGCATAACCGTCGATGGCGACGCCAGTCAACAGGTTCCAGTCAATCCCGAACTGCATGTTCTCGGTCATAGTCGCGGACATGATGGTGGCTTCGACTAGAACCTGCTTCGGCCTGGTGTCGGCCTCGCGAATGATCGCTTCAGCCTTTTCAACACTCTCGGGGTAGTCGTAGATGACGAGCATGTCGTTGCCGGCGGGATCGTTGCCGCCGCCTTGACCTGTCCCCACGCCGCTCTCATCCGTACTGATGCTCGTTTCAGCCAGGGTGCTCGACTGCACCTTGGCGGACGCGGCCCCGCTCAGGACCGGCTCGACGAGCTTCATGGCCTCTTCCGCCGTGATGTAGTACAGTTGGATGACCCTGTGCACCATCCGCTCCGGGTCTTCCTGCATCTTCTTATACTGCTCGGCGGTGTACACACGAATGAAGTTGCCCTCTTGCCGATACCGGAATCCGTAGCCGAGAATCGCATCCAACGCTTCCTCGAACGTCACATCGTACAACGCCGTGAGCGTCACGGGACCATCCACGCCAGAGGCCGGCACGATGTTCTTCTTCGAGTACTGCGCCAGCAGACTCAGCGCCTGCTTGATATTGCCGTTCTTGTTGAATCGAATCTCTTCGATCCGACCGCTGGCCGGGTCCACCTTGACCACGGGGTTCGCATCGACCGTCTCATCGTTCGCCACGACGGACGTGTCCGCGCCGACCGCGTTCGGTTCGGCTGCGCCGACCCACCCCGTCGTACCGATTGCGAGCAGGATGGCACAGAGCCACCGCACGCTCGAATGACTGCCTGTGTGTTTCATATTGGTTTCCTGATTCATAGCTTGACTCCTGTTCTATTCGCCAATTGCCAAGGGCATTGGCACCCGCATCTTGATGAGAATCACTTTACTGTTTGTGTACGTCCACTGACTGCGCCAACTGGAGCGTCAGTTGTATGTCATTGCACTTCACAAGCACTGCATCGTCATACACCCGCAACACTTCGAATTCGAAAACGCGGCCCTGTCGCTCCACGGGGAACGTGTCCCCCACTTTCAGCAGTCGATCATTCAGGAAGGCCTGGAGACTGCCGTTGCGAAGAACCGCTGCGAACTTCAACGTCTGTGCGACCTGTTGAATCACTTCTGGATCACGATTGGGAGGAACTACCGGTACTTCTGTGTCAGTGCCTGTGCTGGAGACCGTCGCCGACCGTTGGAACGGCGCCCGGTCCTGTATCCTGAAACAATCTCGGGATATCGAATCGTTCCGTCCGGGAACGAAGGGCACTTCGACCTTCCGGACCCTGACGTTCGGCTCATCCGATTGCGTCTGCGTCGTCTGTTTCTTCGCCGTGGCGGCGCCGGCCGAGGCCGGCTTGTGCCCAACCAGGACCCGAATCCACATGACGGCCATCACCACGACCAGCGCTCCGGCCAGGACGACCCTTTTGCCATCCGCCAACAGATCACCGATCCGACCGGACTGCGTCACACGCGTTATTCGCTTAGGCGCCACGGTTCACCTCCTCGACCAACGGCAATGGCGCCGCGGTTTCCGCTCGGAAACGCGAGGACTGGTAGAAGATGACCACCTCCGCCTGCATACGCAGCTGCCCTGTGAACGCGGCGTCATTCTCGACCATCACCTGCCCGATCCGCACCCGTCGGTCCAGCGTCCGAAGCTGACCGAAGAAGCTGAACAACTGCGGCAGCGTGCCGGTGCACGCCACCTGCACGGGGATGCAGCCAAGATCGCCGGATTCCAGTTCCTTGCCGGGGAGAACCATGGGATTCGTCAACTCGCACTGCGCCATGACGGCCCCCATCTGCTGCAGGAAGTTGCCCAGCATCCTCTCGGGCGGCACCGAGGCGTCGAACCGCTCGACGAGCCGCTCCGTGTCTCGCAGTTTGGCCTTCAACCGAGCGACTTCCACGCCCTGCGCGGCGGCCAGGTCGATCGTCCGTCGCTGCTCCGACCTCGCCTGCTGCAGCGAGGTCAGCCGCTGCCGGGACGGCAACCAGCCACAGACGACGAAGTCGCAGAGGAACAGTCCCGCGACCACGCACACCCAGATCTGCTCCTTCCGGTGTAACGGCTTGGAGTCGGCCTTGCTCATTGCACCTCGGTCTCCGTGTAATTCGCCAGGTAGCACGTGATCTCGAACGACGTAACATCCTGCATTTCAGGACGTTTCAGGCCCGCCGCCCCGCTCGAAGGCGACGAGGAGGTCTTCACCTTGTCGTGATAGAACGAGGGGCTGACCTGCTGGAAGTAGGCGGACTCGTCGAGCCGGCACACCAGGTCCGCGGCCGACGTCGAATCGACCGACACTCCCGCCAGAACGACCCGCAGTTTCGCATCGCCCAGCGGCATCTCGGATTGGGCCTCCTCCTCCTTGGCGGCCGCTCGCGCCTTGATGCTCTTCACACGACCGGGGTTCGCTGCACGGGCGAACCGCTCGGCAATCAGTTCGATCTTGCTGAGCACAATCGATTCGTCCACAATATGGCTGATCTCCGCCAGGATCGCGGCGACGTCGAATCCCGCATCGATCCGGCGGACGAGGTCCGCCCTCGTCTTCATCTGGTTCAGTTCTTTCGTGAGCCGGTCGAACTCGTGAACGACCGCCTCCGCTTCCATCTCCCGATCCGCGTAGCGCGTCAGTTCGGCCGAGACCCGGCCGGCCCTGTGCATGGCGGTCAGATTGAATGTCATCATCAGGAGGAATACGGCCGCCAGCGCCAGGTACTGCCTGCGCATCCGGCAATGCCGCCTCCTGCGGTCCTTGTACCAATCGGGAAGGAAGTCGAGGTCTTTCACTGGGGCACCCCCTCCAACAGCAGCTCCGGTGCGACCGCGTGCGCTTTGCCGGACAGGGAAGCACCCCAGCCTTTGAGGCTCAATCCGACCGCCAGCGCCAGATCCGCGGACCCGCACTCTCCGTCGTTGCCCTTGCCCAGGTCGAAACCGCGCAACGGCTCGGCGACCTCCACCTCGACCGACAGATGACGTCGCAGGACGTCCCGAAGAACCTGCTCGTAGGCGCCGCCGCCGGCAACGACCGCCCGTTCCACGCGTTTGCCGCGGAACGTCACCGTGTAGTACCGCAGGCACAGCGAGATCTCGCCGGCAAGCTGTTCGGCCGTCAGGTTCAGCGCGTCGATCACCGGACGACGCGTGGCCGCGTCCACCGGCTCGTCGCGCAGCAGACGCATCCGAAGCAATTCGGCGTCTGCAAGGGAGATTCGAAGCGAGGAGGAAATCTCCTCGTTGAATTGCCCGGTGCCGATGGGGATCTGTTTCACGAAGCAAATCTCACTGCTGCGTCCGAAGACCACGGTGGTGTGTCGATAACCCACGTCGATGAAGATGACCGTCCGCTCTTTGTCTTCCTGGCGCCGCATGGTCCGCTCGAACGTCCGGAATACGGCGCAAGGCGGCGCGTCAATGCTCACCGGCGTCAGGCCGGCTTCTTCGAGGATCCGGATGTGACCGGTGATCGTCTCATGGTCCGCGGCGAAAAGAATGTACTCGTTCTTCACTTCCTCGCCCTGGCGGACGGAGCCCGCATGGAGGTAGTTGATCGCATCGTGCGCCGGGTCCAGGGCGAATCGCTCGGTCGCCTCTCTTCGCAGGATCCGGTCGGCATCCGGGGTTTCCGCCTCCGACAGTCGCAGCGACGTGATCTTGAGTTTGTCCATGGGCAGTGCGGAGATGACGCGCCGGCCGCGGAACCCTCCGTCGGCCAATGCCCGGCGCACGGCGAGGACCACCGCCTCGTCCTGCTCGCAATCTTCGGCGCCGGGACCGAGGTCCAACGGGACCCGCCGGGCCGACAACACCCGGATCCGATCCTCCTCGACCAACACCTGGACCATCTTCAGGCTGCTGTGCCCGATGTCCAGGCCGATCGGCTGGATCTGCTCACTCCCGGTCATACAACGCCATGCCCGCATATCAAACCACTCACTCCGAGATGGAAATGAATCCCGTAACCGCCTCGACGGCAACCGTCTTCTGTCCCTCGCCCGCCTGCAGCGTGATCGTGGCGGCGCTGGCCGAGCTGCCCAGGTAATCGAACGTCACCGTGGCGCTGCTGACGATGCCCACCCGATCGAGCCGTCCGTCCTCCGTGAAGTTCACCAAATAGGGAGTCTTCTTGGTGATCGGGTTCTGAACATCCGCATTGTCTGACGTGCGGTAGATCCTGTAACTCTCAGTATCTGCGTCGAATGCCACGCTGTGGGGTTGGCCCGTACCGATCGCCAGGCTCTTGGCATATTCCAGGTCGGCGGCCACGATGTTGGCCGCGGAACGCAGTTGCATGCTCGCGGCCGAAGACGCCATGGGGACGACGATCGCCGCCGAGATCGCAAGAATCACGATGACGATCAGCAGCTCGATGAGCGTGAACCCACCGGCGCTCCCGCTTCGCTGCCCCACCCATCGAACCATGTTCAGTCTTTCATTCCAGCGCATTGTGATCGTGCCTCGAATTACTATCGCTTCATTCGGCCTATTTGCGATGTGTCTTAATACAATCATACGAATTCAACCATCCGACAGCCAACGTCCGAAAAGCAGATATCGACCCGAAGGCCTCGCGCAGAACCCGCGGCCCGATAAGAACTCGCGGCAGGTCCCTGTGGGAAGGCGGGCTGGGAACGCGGCTGCGGGCGAATCACGCCTTTTTGCAGCCCGATTCACAAGACAGGGGTGTGCACGATCGGTCGGTCCTACTCCCGCTCAATGCTGCGGATGAACACGCCGGCCGCAGGGGTCCAGTACTGCTTCGATGTGCTGCTGAGATAGTTGATGATCGCTGCGGCCGCCGGATCGACCTGGACGGTCACTGCCGATCCCGGACCGTCCAACCGCCACCGAGCCACGAAATCCGACGCGGAGGTCCCGCCGGCAAGCTGGCTCATTTCCACATCGTTCAGCGCGCGGCCGTAGATGTGTACGTCGTCGATCGCGCCCTGGTAGAAGTCCGCAGAGTCCGATCCGATGCGTACGGACGTGGCGGCCGAACTTGCGATGCTCCCCGCATAGGCGACGGTGGTCTGGAGGACGCCATCGATGTAGAGCTTGACGTTGCTGCCATCGTAGGTCCCTGCAACGTGGTGCCAGACGCCCTGGAAGGCCGTGGAGATCGTGCTCTGGGCCACCCTGGCCGCCGAGCCGACATAGACCGAGAATTCCACGTTGTTCCCGTTGATCACGAGCGAGTACGTCGTGGCGCTCTTGACGACAAGGGGCTCTCGCGTCGCCCCGCCTGCCCGCTCGGCCTGGACCCAGGCGGCCACGGTGATCCCGGTGGTGAGGTCGAGGACCGCGTTGTTGCCGCAATCCACGTAGTCGCTGTTCCCGTCGAGATGGAGTGATCCGCCCAGGGCCCCCGTCGTCTGCCATTGCGGATCGCCCACGAGCGTGGCGGTCAGGCCGTTGCCCGACGCATCGGGCGTTGTCTCGATGATGTCGCCGGCCACGTACAGGCCTCCGAGGAACCGCACGTTGGACACATTCGAGCCAATCCGCAGATTGCCGCCCACGACCGCCAGACCCTTGATCGCCAGGTTGCTGGCGTCCGTGAGCACCAGATCGCCGCCCACGTACAGGGCTGGGAGGTTCCGAACCGTCGTGATGCTGCATCCGCTGCCCGCGACGGTGACGCTGCCCGTCGTCACGAACAACATGCCCGGGATCGAGGTGCCGGCGGCAAGCGTGATGTCGCCGCTGGTACACTTGTAGATGTACTTATTCAACGTGGGGGTATAGGATCCGCTCATCGTGGTGCCGCCCGCGAGCGTGTAGGTGGAGTAGGCATAGTTCAGATAGGTGGACGCCACCGGCGGCCAGGTCAGCGTCAGGTCGCCGACCGGAAACGTCTGGCCGACGCTCGTCCCGGTCAACTGGGTCGCGAACACGTCGCCGTCGAGCGAGGCGGTCTCGGCCTGGCTGACGACGCTGCCGGCGCAACGCAGGTCGCCCTGGAGGGCCCAGTTCTGGCGAAACGTCAGATCCTGGTTGCTCCACAGGCCGATGCAGGGATCCAGACGCAATTGGGCGATCAGACCGGTCCGGCCGATCTGGTCGCCGTTACTGTCCTCGCGATACGCCTGCGATGTGACGGTGTACGTACAGTAATCCGTTGCGTCGCGTACGACGGTGACATCATAGAAGTCCTTGTAGCCGCCGGTGTCCGTGATCAACTGGAGTCCCACGTCGCCCACCCAGTACCAGTCGGACCCGACATAGCCGAGGCTCAAGGGCTGTGGACGCAGCAGCAGGCCCTTCGCATGCTCCAGACCGGAATTGGCCAGTTGGTCCATTTGCAGGCGCAACAGCATGCTCTGGCCGCAGGCCAGCTCGATGTCGGCCCGGGCGATGAATCCCGCCGACAGGATCGTCACCGCCATCACGATCAGCAGGACCATGAGCAGGGCGACCCCGCGACGGCGACCGGCAACCGAAGACCGACGGCCAGAGGGTTCGCCTCGCTCGCCATGGCCGGTCAGAGCATCGTCTTGGGATAGTCTCTCAATCATCATCGGTCGATACAAGGTCGTTGCCGGCCTCGTTGAGCAAGTGCTTGGCCCGGCAGCGGGCCGCCGTCACAATCTCGTACGGACGAATCCGACCCTCTTCCTCGAAGCCAAATGTGATCACGAGCACCTCCGTCGCCGGCGGCGCCTGGTCGTATCCGAACTCCACGTTGTTGCAGTCTGCGATCAGGGAGATGCTGGTTCCACTGTTCGTGCCCAGGAGACCAGCCTTGGCAGTCGTCAGCGAGAGGTCGGGAAGCGAGACCTCCGAGCTGTCGGACGAGGGGGGAGTGCTCAGGTGTAGATACCGCCAGTCGTCTCCCCGCTCGATGTAGACCAGTTCGTTGGCGTTGATCCGCCCATCGTCGTTGTCGTCAGCCCTCCAGACGACCAGATCGTTGCCCGGCACGGCGCAGATCAGGCGACACCGGGCGACCAGGTCCGACAGGTATATCGTCGCATGGCGGATCTGGGCCTGCGTGCCGGCGTAGTCGTCTCCGACCGTGCTGGCGCGGCTCATGGCAAACGCCAGCGTCGCGACGGCCGACAGAATGACGCTGGTCACCACGAGGGCGACCATTAGCTCGACAAACGTGAATGCCCTGGCTCGTCGGCTCATAGGTTGACCCAACTGCTGAGGGTGACGATTTCCCGGTTCTGCCAGGCGACCGTCACTTTGATCAGGACGAACTTGACCTGGTTGCTGGTGATCGCAAGCCCCATGGTCGAACAGACCACGCTCCGGCTGAATCCCGAGTACATCGGGTCCGCAAACACAGCGCCGTCGGCGTCCGTCACAAAGCCCTCGGCCTCGGAATGGCCGTTCCAGGTGCTGTAGACGTAGGCGGGCGCCGTCGTCGCGATGATCTGCTCCATCAGATCGTTGGCGAGCTTGGCCGCCAAGGTCCGACGCATGCCTTCCGTCTGGACGGCGGCCCCGCTCGAGAAGGGCAGCAACACACCGGCGGCTGCCATCCCCAGGATCACCAGGGCCATCGTCGCCTCCGGCAGCGTGAAGCCAGGCCTCGTCATCGCCGTTTCATGGCGAGGAGCGCAACGACGAAGCAATCTCAATCCACGGGATAGGAGATTGCTTCGCTGCGCTCGCAATGACCTTGGCAGCCATTGGCGGTCAGTACGCATAGTACGCTGTTCCGCTGGTATCCGTACCGGAGTTGCCCGGTCGGATCTCGCCCGTAGCGGGCTTGTAGATCCAGCCGAATCCATCATCCGCTACGGCAGGAAATTCCGCCGCGTCCGCAAGGACGTTGACGGTGGCCAGCTTGTTGAATGGATTCGCCGGAATGTTGGACAGGTACGGTCCCAGGGGATACCCCGCCGTGCCCCGCGCCGCGGTCTGTCCTTCCTGGTTGCTGGATAATGTGGCCTGATCGATGAAGGCGTCTTGCGTAGGAGCAGCCGATGGGTTCCCATTCGGATACCCCGGCGCCACCTCCAGATGCTGGCTCGTATAAACGGGAATGAACCTGCGGAGCAGATTCAAGTCCATGGCTAACGTCGTCTCCCTCGCCGATGTCGCACCGTTGCCGATGGCAGGAATGACGATTGCGGCCAGGACGCCAAGCAAGACCACTACGATCAGAATCTCCACCAGGGTGAAGCCTCTTGCCCGTCTCATCGCTGACCCTTTCATGTTCTCCTCCCCTGTTCCTCGATCGACTCGTTTGATGGTAGAAGAAAGGCTGACCGGCTTGAGCTTGGCTCCCGCACGGTCAGCCTTGATGAGCATCCTCCGAAGGCCGTCAGGCCAGGAGATTAGTACGCGGCGTGCTCGGTCGAGTCACCGGCGTAGATCTCGCCCGTGGCTTCGACGTAGTCCCAGCCGTTGGTGCCGCTGCCGGCCGCTGCCTGGTTCGCCACGGCGCCGACCGAGTTGTCATTGCTGAACGGATTCTCAGGAACCCGCTCCAGATACGGACCGAACTCGTAGGTCGCATCACGGACCTTCGTGCCGCCGCCGTTGATGTTGCCGTCGATGTCGGTGCAGTAGATCATGACCGTGTTGAAATCGGCCGCGGCGGGCACCTCGTCGTTGTGCTGCACTTTGTACAGCTCGATCTGCGACCGCAGGGTCTGCAGGTCGCTGCACAGGCTGTTCGTCTTGGCCTCGGTGCTGGCCTGCGTGAACTGCGGGATGACGATCGCGGCCAAAATGCCCAGAATGACCACGACGATCAGAATTTCAACCAGTGTAAATCCGCGTTTCGCTTGCATGTGTCGTTCCTCCTCGGTGTAGTAGAAAATCGTTGTTGCCACGTTTGGTAAAGAAGTACTGCTGTTTACCACTGTTGATCCTATCGACCGAATCGACAGGCCACTTGACTGACTTGCTCTATTTGAGTTGCCGACCTCCCGAAATGAAACAAACCCAGTTCCTCACACTCACACCCTACTTCCATGAATACAGTTTGGTTGACGCATTCGAGGGCCTAAAGGTGCAGGCTCGGATAGTCCGAGCCGCGTTATCTGCGGCCCCCACTCAGTCCAAGCAAAAGATAAGAAACGCACCAGGGGATGCAAAATGAAGGAGGCAACAAAAAGAAGATTATTGAGGCCACAGGCCGTTTGGAGTTCCGCCTTCAGGCGGGTTAAAACCGCGTAAACGCGGCACTCCGAACAGGACTACAGCCTCTCCATCTCCGGCCTGTCAAGATATGGCGGGAGATTGGCCAGATGGATGGACCGCGTCCGCACAGAGGCGTGCGCCAGGTTGATGTGAATACAGTCGATCCCGCGAATCGCAGACTCGATCTTATCTGCCCATTCGATCAGAACGACCGACTGCGGATAGCAGAAATCGTCGAAGCCCAGCATCTCGAACTCCGCGATCGACTCGATCCGGTAGGCATCTATATGATAGAGGTCGAGTCGGCCGCGATACTGGTTGACGATGACGAACGTAGGGCTTGTGACGTTTTCGCGGTCTCTCGCTCCCGCTCCCGTCGCGATGCCCTTGATGAGGTGCGTCTTGCCACTGCCCAAGGGTCCGCAAATCGCGAAGACCTCCCCGCCCCGAAGTTGGCTGCCGATCCGCCGGCCCAATTCCATCGTCTCTTCGACCGAATGCGATGTGATCGTCGTTTCCATCTACTCAATTCCGAGTTGGGCAGGATAGTAGTAGCCCATCGTCTGTGCTACGACCCCCATGCGGTATAGATGATCCTGCAAAAGACAGACTCGCCGGTCTGGAGCGGGGATCGTCGTAGAGTAGATCCGCAACTCGCCTTTGACGCAGGCGATGACCTCCTCGCGATGGTCGCCCAGGCAGTCCATCACCGCGATGACGCGGCCTTCGATCGGCTGGATAGCCGGACCATTCCAGTCCTGGACCGCTTTCCCGAAGATCACCTCCTTCTGGGGATCGCCGTCCCACCAGAGCGGCCTCGGGCTCAGCGGCAGATCCTCCTTGAATTCGATCAGCTCGCCGGAGGCGCTGTAGAGCCATCGCTTTTTGTAGTCCCGTTCGCCTGCGAGGACCTCCATGCCCGCGTGCTCTGCGAGAACGTCGGCGGCCATGCCTTGATTGTGCAGGTGGAACGTCGGCTCCTTGTGCGTCCAGAGCTTGCGGCCGGTGGCGGCGTCGACGACACAGATGCCGTCGGTCTTCTGCTTGCTCTCGAACCCATAGAAGACCTCGAGTCCGGGATTGGCGGGATCGACGTCGCCCACATGGCAGATATCCGGGTGTCCCATCTCCAGACTCCAGAGCCCCTTGCCTGTGTCGTCCAGCACCGCAGCCCCCAGCACCAGCTCGTCGCGCCCGTCGCGATCCACGTCGGCGGCAATCAGGCCGTGGGAGCCCTGGCCGGCGTACCTGGCCTTCTCCTGGGCGGCTTCCCAGTACCAGATGCGGCCGAGGTCCTTGTCCATCGCCTGCACCTTGATCACATTGTACGTCCCCCGCTGCATGATGAGCGACGGCGTCTTGCCGTCCAGATAGGCGATCGTGAGGAAATTGCGGCAGTAGTAATTGTAGTCGGGATAGCCCTCGCGGCTGAGCCAGTCGGTCCTGGCAACCACTTCTCCCGTCCGCCCGTCGAGCTTGACGAGATACTCGGGACCCGTCTGGACCAAGCCTTTCTCGTCGCGTGGATCGCCTTCGCCTGCCTTGCAGTAGACTTCCGCCCGCCCGTCGCCATCGACGTCGTAGACCACCCACGGCGAGTACCAGATGCCCGCCTCGATGGACCAACCCATGTCGTGACGCCACATCAGGGCGCCGTCGAGACGGTAGGCTTCGATCTTGTACGTCGTCGTGCTCGGCTTCCAGTACCCCGGCTTCTGGTATGGATCGGTGTTGAAGTCCGGCTGCTTGATGACGAATTCGAGCGAGCCGTCGCCGTCCAGGTCGCCGACGCCGACCTTCTGGAAATCATAGTCGCCTCCGAGCGGGATGCTCAAATACGGCTTCGCGCACACTCGCGTGGCCGCCAAAGGCTCGCCAGAAGGACGACCATTCTCGAAGCGGACCAGATCATACGCCGAGTCGCCATCGACGGGTTTGCGATGGACGAAATGCGTTTGCCCGCTCCCCTGCCCGTTGAGGGCCTTTCGCGAGGTATGATCCACAATCCCAAAGGCAATATCCGGCGGGTCCTCCCTCAACAGACGCCAACTGAAGAACGTCGAGCCATCCGCCATCGGAAGCGCGATGAACCCCCGATCCAGCTTCTCCAAGCCGTGAACCGCGGGGACCTGGGCCAGCAAGACCAGTGCGATTGCCGTTGTTCTGTGTGCCTTCGTCATCGTGGTCTCCTCAGAACACTCAGGGACATCAACTCGTCAGATGTTCGTACCCGCCGGGCTCAAGATCGACGACCGCGCCATCAGGCCTTCGGATCTCCATGCGTCCCGTGTCGGTGGTGCGTCCGATCTCCGTGAGGGGCACGGGACTGCGCCACAGCGAGCGAAGCCTGGCCCACTGATCGGGGGCCAGCGTGAACAGCAGTTCGAAATCCTCGCCCTCGTTCAAGGCGGCGCTCAGCGGGTCCGCCTGTGCCTTGGCGTCGTCCGAAATCGGCAGGGATGAGGCCTCGACGCAGGCGCCGACGACGCTCTGGGTGCAGATGCGATTCAGGTCCGTGCTCAGCCCATCGCTGAGGTCCATCATCGCGTGCAGATCCGCGATTCGGACCATCGCCAGGGCTTCTTCGACCCGCGGCTCGAAGTCGAGGTGCTTCCGCAGACCGGAGCCACCCAGTGTGCCGGTCACACAGATCACGTCGCCGACCTTGGCGCCGTTGCGCCGGACCGGCGGCTTGTCGCCCGGCTTGCTCAGCATCGATACGCACACGACCAAGCGCCCGGCCCCCTGCCAGGAGGTGATGTCCCCGCCGACCAGGGGACAGCGGTACTTATCGGCCGCGAATACGATGCCCGAGTGCAGCTCTTTCAACTCCCGCCCGCTGAATCCGCGAGGCAAACCGACCGCGACCACCGCCGCCAGCGGGATCGTCGCCATCGCGGCGCAATCGCTCAGACTGGCCGCCATGGACTTATAGCCCACCCGCTTCAGCCCGGCGGTCGCAGCATCGAAGTGCGTCCCATCGAGCAGCATGTCGGTCGTGATGAGCACCGAGCTGCCGCCGCTCAAGGCGATCTGCGCCATGTCGTCGCCGATCCCGATGGGGACCTCGGCAGGCGAGAGCTCTCGCTGCTGCCGGAACCAGCCGGTGATGTCGTCTTCTCTCATTGTCACGAGTTGTGCCAGATATCAAAAAAGTCGAAATTCGGAGCACGGCCCCGCAAAGGCGGGAACGCAAATCCGAAATACATCCAGAGCACCAGAATTCCAATGACTGAAACGCTGTCGCCCAGCCGATGACGCCGTTTCGAATTTCGAATTCTGGTCATTCGTGCTTGTTTTGAATTTCGAATTTCGGATTTCGGATTTCGTCGCGCACGAGGTGCTTCTCCCAGAATGCGAGCTGCTGACGGACCTGTTCCGGTCCGGCGGCCCCCGCGGAGACGTAGCGTTTCACCACGTTCCCGGCGCCCAGATACTCGTACACATCCTCGCCGATGGCCGGGGATCGCTCCTGGAACTCCTGCACAGACAGCTTCGCCAGCGACTTGCCCTCCTTCTCGCAGCGGGCAACGAGCGAGCCGACGACGCCGTGCGCCTTGCGGAAGGGAACCCCCTTGCGAACGAGATACTCGGCCAAGGCGGTCGCGTCGAGGAATCCCGCATCGAGCCCGGCGGCAATCTCCTTCGTCCGGAATGTCGTGTGGCTCACCACCGCGGCGGCGATCTCCAGCGACTTGGCCATCGAATCGGCCGTCGCGAATACGTGGATCTTGTCCTCCTGCAGGTCGCGATTATAGCCGGAGGGCTGGCCCTTCAGGATCGTCAACATGGCCATCAAGGCCCCGTACACCGTGCCCGTCTTGCCTCGCATCAGCTCCAGGACGTCGGGGTTTCGCTTCTGCGGCATCATGCTCGACGACGTGCAGAAGGCGTCGTCGATGCGGATGAAGCCGAATTCGCTCGATGAAAAGATGATCCAGTCCTCCGCCAGGCGGGACAGGTGCGCCGCGATCAACGCGCAGTCGAAGATGAACTCCGCGCAGAAGTCGCGGTCGCTCACCGCGTCGATGCTGTTGCACAAGATGTCCTTGAAGCCCAACTCTGCGGCGGTGGCCTTTCGGTCGATCCCGAGCGTCGAACCCGCGATGGCGCCCGCCCCGAGCGGAGAGACGTTCAGCAGGTCGCGACAATTGCCCAGGCGGACCACGTCGCGTTCGAGCTGCTGTACGAAGCTCAGCAGGTACGCGCCGATGACGATGGGCTGTGCCCGCTGCATGTGCGTGTAGGCGGGCATCAGATCCGTCACGTGTTTGGCCGCCAGGGAAACGAGGGCCTTTTGCAGATAGGCAATCGCGGCCTGCAGGACCGCGGTCTCGTCCCGCATCCAGAGCCGGATATCGGTGGCGACCTGGTCGTTGCGGCTCCGCGCGGTGTGGAGCTTCTCGCCGGGCTCGCCGATCCGTCGGATCAACGCGCCCTCGACGGCCATGTGGATGTCCTCGGCCGCCTTGTCGAACTCGAACCGGCCCGCTTCGATATCGTCGCGAATGCCCGCCAGTCCCTTGCCGATGGCCTCGAACTCCGCCTGCGTGATGAACCCCTGGGCCGCGAGCATGGCCGCGTGGGCCATCGAGCCGATAACGTCGTACTTGTACAGGCGCTTGTCGTACGACAGGGACTCGACGTAGTCCACGGTCAGTTCGTCCGGCTTGGAACTCAGGCGTTTCTCCCAGCTTCTCTGCACGTCTTTCATGGATCGTACTCTCTCGATTTGCGGTCTTACCCTTGGTCGCGTCGAATCCGGTCGGCCATGGCCCGACCCAGGGCGTGACATTGCTCCAGTTGCTCGCCCGTCACGGCGAACCGGGCCTCCACGACGGGCTCGATCAGTTCCAGCTTGCCGTCCTCGACGAACTGCTTGATCGCCTTGACCGCCCCGCCGCTCCAGCCGTAGCTGCCGAACACGCCGACGGAGCGATTGCTGAGCTTCTTGGCGCTGAGCAGACGCAGCAGCCATTCCATCGGGGGAAAGACACCCAGGTCGTAGGTCGAACTGCCGAGGATCAGACCTTGGTATCGCCAGGCGTCCCGGATCACGTAGGAAACGTGGCTCGTCGAGACATTGTGGACTCGGATGGTCTTGACGCCGCCGTCGGCGATGCCCCGCTCGACCGCCTCGGCCATCTTCTCCGTCGCGCCGTACATCGAGCCGAACACGACGACCACGCCGGGCTCGGTCTGGTGTCGGCTCCAGCGGTCGTAGAGCTTCACGATGTGGCCGGGGTTCGTCCGCCAGATCGGGCCGTGCGTCGCTGCGATGATCTTGATATCCACGCCCGACAGCTTGGCAATCGCCTTCTGCACCATGGGCGAGTATTTGCCGACGATGTTCGAGAAGTACCGCAGGATCTCGTTCTCGTAGTAGTCGAGGTCCACCTCGTCGTCGAAGATCCCGCCTTCGAGCGCCCCGAAGCCGCCGAAGGCGTCGCCTGCGAAGAGGATACCATCGGTGGTCTCGTACGTCATCATCGTCTCCGGCCAGTGCACCATGGGCGTGAGGAAGAACTTGAGCTTGCGCCGGCCCAGAGGCAGTTCGTCGCCATCCTGGACCAGATGGATGTCCCCGGCGCCGTAGAGACCGGCGAGGAACTCCGCGGTCTTTTTGTTGCCCACGATCTGAACGTTCGGGAAGACCCGCTTGATGAGGGGCAGCGCGCCGGAGTGGTCGGGCTCCAGGTGGTTGATGACCAGGTAATCGATCTGCCGATGGGGACCGAGCAGATGCTTAAGCCTGTTGATATACCCGTTGACGGACAGGTCTTTGACCGTGTCGATCAGGACGGTCTTCTCGTCCACGATCAGATACGAGTTGTACGACACGCCCAGCGGAATGGGCCAGATGCCCTCGAACAAGGCGGTCCGTCGGTCGTTCACGCCGACCCAGTAGACATCGTTGACGATGGGTATGCCGTTCTGCACCGAGTTACCTCCCCTGTGCCTATTGTCCTTCGGACGGTAAACGAGATTCGCCGCCCCACAAGCATCGGTACGATAGCCCAAAGCCACTTGAACGTCAACCCAAAGTGCCGGCCCCCGCCGGGCACATGTCCGTTCTCGCGGCCTCCCACAGAGCGACCAGACGTTGTTCCGACTCTGTCATTCCTGCGCGAGACAGGAATCCAGGAACCGTCGGATTGGGCACGTCCCCTGATGGGGATTCCCGCCCCCAATCAGGTCGAGGGCAGGCTTTGCGCGGGAATGGCACTCCAGGGTCTTCACGAACCCCTATTGCACGTGGGCAGATACGGTCATGCCCCGCCCCCGGCATACAGCGACCTTGACGCTTGCATTGTGCAAGGCTCTCTCGTATCCTCCGACGAATGGGAACGACGGCCGGCGATTTCGCCGTCCCATGAGACCCGAGATGATAGTGCTTTGGACGGATACGACATGACTTCGCTTCTGATCACGAACTGCAGATTGTACGACTCTCACGATGCCACCGCGTTGTGGTCCGTCCTGGTCCGGGACGGCGTTATCGAACGGGTTGCCGACGCAACCGCGAGGATCGATGCGGACCAGGCGATCGACGCCGAGGGCCGGATCGTCGCACCGGGGTTCATTGACGTCCATATCCAGGGCGCCGGGGGAGCAGACACACTGGACGCGACACCCGAGGCGCTGCGGACGATCTCGCAGATCTGCGCCCGGTTCGGCGTCACAGCTTTCCTTGCGACGACCATCTACAAGCACGGCCGGAAGAACGACCACCTCCGAGTCGCCGCGGAGTGTGCCGGGCGCGACCTGGGTGGCGCCCAGTTGCTCGGCACGCATCTTGAAGGCCCCTTCATCTCGCCGCACAAACGCGGCATGATCCAGCCCGACTGCCTCGCGGAGGCGCAGCCTGCGGTCCTTGCGGACATCTACGGCCTGCTCGGCGACACCCTCAAGATGATGACCGTGGCGCCGGAGTTGCCCGGCAGTGAGGAAATCGTTCGGACCCTGCTGGGCAACGGGGCCGTCGCGTCCTTCGGGCACTCCAAAGCCACCTACGACCAGGCTGTTCGCGGCTTCGAGATGGGCATCACGCATGTGACTCACACGTTCAACGCGATGCCCTCGATCCACCATCGCGACCCGAGCCCGGTGGCGGCAATGTTCGAGCGTCCGGACGTCACTTGCCAGGTGATCACCGACGGCGTCCACATCCATCCTTCCGTCGTGCGCCTGACCTGGCAGGCAATCGGTCCCGAGCGGTTCGTGACTATCACGGACGGCATCCAAGCTCTGGGCCTGCCCGATGGCCGGTACGTCTACAATGGCCTGGAATACGAGTGCCGGAACGGCACGCCGCGGTACAAGGACGGGACCTTGATCGGGACCGCAGTCACGTTGAACGAACTGGTCGCTCGTTTGGTTCGCTTCACACAGTGCCCACTGTCGGCTGCGATTCGAACGGTCACGGAGAACCCCGCCCGCGTGCTGGGCCTGGGACACAAGAAGGGCCGCATCGCCCCCGGCTGTGACGCAGACCTGGTCATCCTGGAAAACGACCTGTCCGTGCAGAGAACCCTCGTCGCAGGAAAGACCGTGTTCCAGCGGTAACTGCGGGACTATCGCATCGCATTCTGCAAGGCGAGAATCGCGGAATTGACGTCGGCGGCGGTTATGCCGTAGTGGGTGACCGCGCGAATCCGCTTTGGGCCGACACTGAGCATGCGGACCCCCGCTCGGTCGAGTCCCTTCACCAATGCTTCAGCGGTCAAGCCGTCGCGAACCACGTCGAAATAGACGATGTCGGTATGCACACGAGAGAGGTTGATCGACAGGCCGTCGATCTTCGCGATGGCCGACGCCAGACGGGAGGCGTTCTCGTGGTCCTCGCGGAGCCGGTCGATCATCCGGTCCAGGGCCACGATGCCGGCGGCGGCCAGGACGCCTGCCTGTCGCATTCCGCCCCCCAGGACCTTGCGGGTCCGGCGGGCCTCCGCGATGAACGCTTTCGACCCGCAGATCACCGAGCCGACCGGCGCCGCCAGCCCTTTTGAAAGGCAGAAGGTGAGCGAATCCACATGCTGGGTCAGTACCTTCACGTTCACGCCCAACGCCACCGCGGCGTTGAAGACCCTGGCGCCGTCGAGGTGGACGGACAGGCCGTGCCCGCGGGCCAACTGACCCACTGCCTCCATGTACTCGGGTCGCAGGGGCGCCCCGTAGCATCGATTGTGTGTGTTCTCCAGGCAGATCAGGCGCGTGCGGGGGAAATGGACGTTGTCCGGCCGGATGGCGGCTTCGATGTCCTCCAGGCGAAGCGTACCGTCCGGCTGATTGGGAACCGTGTGTGGATGGACGCCGCCGAGGGCGGAGATCCCGCCCGCTTCGTAGACGAACGTGTGGCACTGGTCGCCCAGGATGACTTCCTCACCGCGTCGGCAGTGAGTCAGGATGGAGGCCAGGTTGCCCATCGTCCCGCTGACGACCAGGAGGGCCGCCTCCTTGCCCACCCGCTCGGCGGCCGTCCGTTCCAGCCGGTTGACCGTGGGGTCTTCCCCGAAGACGTCGTCGCCCAGTTCGGCCCGGGCCATCGCCTCTCGCATCTCGTCGGAGGGCAAAGTCACCGTGTCGCTGCGCAGGTCCACGATTCGCATGAGCAAACCCCTTCGATCACAGAATTCCCCAGATTGCCGGCACGTTTCAACAATGGGCAAGGATAGTGCAACGGTTCCCAAGCGTCAACGATGCCGCTCAACCGAATCGAGCAGGGCATGTTCGTAGTGTGCCCGTAAGGGCATCTCTTCCTGGCGTCAGAAGAAGATAACGCCTTGCGGCGTCACTACGAACACGGTTTTCCGATTGGCTTGGGGTCCCACATTGCATATGATGGTCCGCATGAGTGCCCTGCTCTATCTCGTCGGCGGCCTGCTGTTCCTCGGGTCGGTGGGCGCGCACCTGTACGTGCGACTTCGCCTCCGACCCGGCGAGGACTCCGACCTCGACGACTACTACCACGAGTTCGAGGACCAGCACCCCGGATATGCGCGCTACGCGAGGTGGCTTCAGATCACCCTCGCGGGGACGGCGATCGGCATTCTCCTGCTGTTCCTGGGAACGGTGTTCTGAGGCACGAGAACAACCCAATGGTCGGGAGAATCTCAGGAGACGCAAACGAATGACCCTCCATGCGACAATGCCGGACCGGGCGCGTGTTTCAAGACGCATGTTCTTGAAGGGCTCCGCCGCAGGGGCGATGGCGATGGGGATCACGGCGAT
The DNA here is from genome assembly GCA_017993835.1 of Phycisphaerae bacterium. Lineage (GTDB taxonomy): Bacteria > Planctomycetota > Phycisphaerae > Sedimentisphaerales > Anaerobacaceae > PLanc-01. The sequence continues at coordinate 191,325 of JAGOLX010000001.1, read as the reverse complement.
CCCGACCTCCCAAGTCGCAGCTTCCGTATCGGGCGCCACGCTTCCCGACGGCAAAATCATCGACTGTCACGCCCATCTGACTCACCACAGCCGGTCCACGTGGGAGACAGACGACCGCAAGCTCATCGAGGCGGCGGACAAGCTGGGAATCAACCTGTTGTGCTGTTCGACCCTGACACCCCGTCGGCCGGCGACGCCCGAGGCCTTCCGTGAATGCAACCAGTGGACCGACGATGCAATGCGACGGTTCCCGGGCCAGGTGCTCGGCTGGTGCTACGTCAATCCCGGCTGCAGCCGCGAGTCGTTGGACGAGATCCGTCGGTGCGTCCAGGATCGGGGCTTCATCGGCGTCAAACTCTACAACGAATACACCTGCACCGAGCCGGTGGTCTTTCCCATCGTGGAGCTGGCCATCGAGCTGCGTGTGCCGATCCTGCACCATGCGTCGCACTCGCACTACTTCGTCCAGGACCAGCCTCGCATGTCCGACGGCGGCCACCTCGCGGAACTGGCCGGCCGCTACCCCGACGCCAAGCTCATCTGCGGCCACCTCTGCGGCGGCGGCGACTGGGAATGGACGATCAAGGCGCTGCGCCACGCTTCGAACGTCCTGCTCGACACCAGCGGCAGCGTCACGGACGACGGCACGATGGAGATGGCTGTGGCGGTCCTGGGCGTGGACCGGCTCGTCTTCGGCTGCGACATGTCCATGACCGCGGGAATGGGCAGGATTCGCGGAGCGGACCTCAGCCAACAGGATAAGGACAGGATCCTGGGCGAGAACATGATGACGCTCTTGCGGAGGCGAAACGCATGATCGTCGATGCGAACGCCTATCTGGGCCATTTTGCCTTCCGCCGGTTGCGGCACAACACGGCGGCCTCCCTGCTGGCCTTGATGGACGCCAAGGGAATCGACAAGGCGGTGGTCTCCAGCGCCGCCGCGATCACCTATCGCAACGCCCAGGCGGGCAACGAAGAAGTGGCGACCGAGGTCGCCGGCCATCGCGATCGGCTGATCCCGTTTGCGGTCGTCAATCCGTCCTACGCCGGCTGGCGGGACGACTTGAAGGCCTGTCACGAGGAGATCGGCGTCGCCGGCCTGCGTCTGTATCCGAAGTGGCACAACTACGACTTGGCCGGCCCGTGCTGTCGCGAGTTGGTGAACGCCGCGACGGAACGAGGCATGGTCGTCTCCCTTCCCATCCGCGCGGAGGACAATCGCCAGCGAAGCTGGCTGCTGGACATCCCCGACGTGCCGCTGGATGAGATCGTCCAGCTCGTGAAGACCTGTCCCAAGGCGAGATTCGTCCTGCTCAACGGCGTCGGCTACACCAGTTCTCCCCTGGGCCAGAAGAACAGCGGCCTGCCGTCCAACTACGCCATCGAGCTGTCCCGTCTGAGCGCCGTACTGGGCAACGAGATCGGCCAACTCATCGCGAATCTCGGCGTCGAGCGATTGATGTTCGGGAGCGGCGTGCCTTTCAACTATCCGGACCCCGCCCTGCTGAAGCTCGACGTGCTGGACGCCGACGAATCAGACAAGGAGAAGATCCGCTCGCAGAACGCGATGACCTGGATACGACTCTGATATGAAGATGACGCCGCAAAAATGACGCGGCACTCGTGGGTGCACGCCATGCACCGTTGAATCTGTCCCTCGCACCTGAATAAGGAGTCTCGACCGTGTCCAACAAAGGCGTGTTGATGCGTAGTTCGCTCGTGGCCGCATTGGGAGGCCTGCTGTTCGGATTCGACACCGCTGTCATCTCCGGCGCGGAGGTGGCGCTTCGGAAGGTCTATGACCTGAACAACTTCTGGTATGGGTTCACCGTCGCCAGCGCCTTGATCGGGACGATCCTGGGGTCGATCACCGTCGGCAGGCCTTCCGACTGGTTCGGACGTAAGAAGACGCTCATCGTCATGGCGGTGTTCTACTTCATTTCCGCCATCGGCAGCGCGTGCGCGTGGGATTGGCACTCCTTTCTGGCCTTCCGGTTCCTGGGCGGCATCGGCATCGGCGGCACGACGGTCGTCTCCCCCACCTACATCGCGGAGATCTCGCCCGCCCGACTGCGCGGCCGGCTCGTCGCGATCACCCAGTTCAACATCGTGTTCGGCATCCTCCTGGCGTTCCTCTCAAACTACATCATCACGCGAATGCACCTGGGCGACGTGGACTGGCGATGGATGTTCGGCGTGGAGGCCTTCCCCGCCGCGGCCTTCTTCTTCCTGCTGTTCGCCAACCCCGAGAGCCCCCGTTGGCTGGTCGCACGCAAGAAGACCGACGACGCCAGGGCCGTCCTCACTCGCCTCGGCGAGGACAGAAACACTGTGGAGGAGGAGCTGGCGGCAATCCAAGCCTCGCTGGACGTGGAACACCACAGCCTGCAGGAACCGTTCTTCTGCCGGAAGTACTCCAGACCGATCATGCTGGCGGTCCTGATCGCGGTGTTCAACCAGCTCTCCGGGATCAACGCCATTCTCTACTACGCGCCCAGCATCTTCCGCATGGCGGGAGCAGGCGAGGAGAGCGCCATGCTTCAGTCGGTGGTCATCGGGTTCACCAATCTGGTGTTCACCATGGCGGCCCTGGCGATCATCGACCATTTCGGGCGTAAGCGTCTGATGCTGGTGGGTTCGGTCGGGTACATCATCAGCCTCGCGGCGGCTTCGGTTGCGTTCTTCATCTACGGCGAGAATTTCACCCCGGCCGGCGGCAAGGCGGTCCTGCTGGCGTTGATCGTGTTCATCGCCTCGCACGCGTTCGGCCAGGGGGCCGTGATCTGGGTGTTCATCAGTGAGATCTTCCCCAACCGCGTGCGGGCTCGCGGCCAGGCGCTGGGGTCGTTCACCCACTGGGTGCTCGCGGCAGCGGTCTCCTGGACCTTCAAACCTATCGCCGGCGGCCTGGGCGGCGGTCCCGTGTTCGCCGTCTACGCGATCATGATGGTCCTGCAACTGCTGTGGGTCATCTGGTACATGCCGGAAACGAAGGGCGTGCCCCTGGAGGAAATCCAGAGAGAACTGGGGATCGAGTAGGCCGGCCGGAACAGATTCCGCAAACTGATGCTTGACGCGCTGGGCGTTTTGGCGTACTTAAGACGCTGTTCGGACCCAGGGTCCCCGTAGCTCAATTGGATAGAGTGTCAGCCTCCGGAGCTGAAGGTTGTGCGTTCGAGCCGCACCGGGGACATTTCCGCCGCATCGCGGGCGTGCTCTGAGACGATGATCTCCATTCGGACTATGACAACGGACGATATCCTGCTGGGGCTCAAGCTCACGCGCCAGGCGGGGTGGAATCAACTGGAGGCGGACTGGCGGCGATTCCTGGCCATGCAACCGGACGGGTGCTTCATCGGTGAACTGGGCGCCAGCAGCGTCGGGACCACCGTGACCTGCATCCTCGGCCCCGTCGCCTGGATTGCGATGGTCCTCGTCGATACCGATTCCCGGCGCCAGGGCGTCGCCACAGCCCTTCTGAAGCACTCGCTCGCTTTCCTCGACGGCCAAGGAGTCAGAACGGTGCGTCTGGACGCCACCGCCGCCGGGCGGTTGGTCTATGAGAAGCTGGGATTCACCCCGGAGTACCGGCTCACCCGTTACGTGGGGACGGCCCCGCAGCGAGCGGCCCGACCCGACGCCGTACAGGCCGGCCCAAAGCAGTTCGCGGAGATCTTCGCGTTCGACCGAGAGGTAACAGCCACTGACCGCGAGAAGATGCTCTCGCGTCTGTTCAAGGAATCGCCCCACGGGGTGCACCTGCTGCGTCTGAACGGGCGGCTGGAGGGATACGTCAGCACGCGAAGCGGCACCAACGCGATCCAGATCGGCCCGTGCGTCGCGGCCCTCCACACAGGCGAGACACTCCTGGCCGACGCCCTGGGTCGCTGCGCCGGGCAGCTCGTGTTCATCGACGTTCCCCAGGACAACGGCCCCGCGGTCGCCCTGGTCGAGGCGGCCGGCCTGAAGGCCCAGCGTGACTTCACGAGGATGTGTCGGGGTGAACAAATCGGCGATCAGCCGCAAGCCATCTGGGCCAGCTCCGGACCGGAGAAGGGGTGACCACCGCCCGCCCTCCCGCGGCGGATCTCAGTTGAAGCGCAAGGCTGGAACGCATATCATGCCGAAGGCGCCGGGTCCAGACGCCCTCGCCGCACAGCCACCGACAGGGCCGGCGGGATCTTGTTGAAGGGTTCTTGATGAGACTGCTTCTAGATCTTGTGTACTTCCTGGCGGCCTTGGCCGTCAGTCCGATTCTGGTGTACCGGGTGATCCGGCACGGGCGATACCGCACCGGCTGGGCGCAGCGGTTCGGCAAGGTGAGCCGCAAGGGACCCGGCAAAAAGTGCATCTGGCTCCACGCGGTCAGCATGGGCGAGGTGAACGCCGCCAAGACGCTCGTCACGGAGATCGAGAAGCAGTTCCCCGACTGCGAGATCGTCGTCAGCACGACGACCGACACGGGCTACGCCCAGGCGGACAAGCTCTTCGGGCGCAAGGGGTCGGTGTTCTACTTCCCCTTCGATATCTCCTGGATCATTCGTCGCGCGTTCAACCGCCTGGAGCCGTCCATCTGCCTGCTCATGGAACTGGAAGTCTGGCCCAACTTTCTCTTCGCCGCCCACCAGCGGCACATCCCGGTCGTTGTCCTCAACGGGCGGATCAGCGACCGCAGCTTCTCGCGATACCGCAGGATCAGGTGCGTGACGCGCACCTTCTTCGGCAGGATCGATCGTGTCCTGGCCCAGACCGAGCAGTACGCCGAGCGGTTTCGCGACCTGGGTTGTCCCGCCGAGCGGGTGCTCGTCACCAGCTCGTTGAAGTATGACACCGCCCAGGTGGCCGACCGCGTCGAGGGCGCCCAGGTCCTGGCCGAGCAGTTGAATCTCGGCGCCGCCAGGCTCTGGGTCGCTGGGGGCACCGGTAACGACGAGGAGAAGATCGTCCTGGATGTCTACAAGTCCCTCGTGCAGGAGCCTGCGTTCCGCGATCTCCGCCTGGCCGTCGTGCCACGAAAGCCCGAGCGATTCGACGAGGTCGCACAGTTGATTGAGCAGATGGGCTTTCCCGTGGTCCGCTACAGCCGGCTCAAGGGCACACCCCGTGGCGAGGGCGTCCCGCCCTTGCGTCACGAGGCTATCCTGGCCTCGCCTCCCAAAGAAGGTCGTGGCACTCCGGCCCAAAGAGACAAGGGCGGGACGCCCTCGCCACAAAGAGCCGTCATCCTGGGCGACACGATGGGCGATCTGCGGAAGTTCTACTCGCTGGCCGAGATCATCTTCGTCGGTCGCACCCTCGTCCCGATGGGTGGCTCGGACATGATGGAGGCTGCGGCTCTCGGCAAATGCACGCTCTTTGGACCCCACACGTTCAACTTCCGCCAGACGGTGGAGGTCCTGCTGCAAGGCCACGGCGCCATCGAGGTCAAAGACAGCGACGACTTGCTCGCGACAATGAAGAAGTGCCTTTCCGACCGCGCCCATGCCCAAGCGGTCGCGAGAGCGGGCCAACAGATCATCCGCGAGAACCAGGGAGCAACCGCTAAGACCATGGAGGTCCTCCGAACTCTGCTCCAGTGAGCGACAAACGACGATGCAGAACACCCGCCAGATCGGAGAACCGCCAGGACTGTCGCGCCGCTACGACGTGGATTGGCTCCGGGTCCTGGGCATGGCGGCGGTGTTCCTGTTCCACTGCGGACGTTTCTTCGACACGGAGAACTGGCACGTCAAGAGCCCCCGGACCAGCGAGGTCGTGTCGTTCATCACATTGACCGTCGCGGTCCAGTGGCTGATGCCTCTGTTCTTCGTCCTGTCGGGGATCGGAACCTATCACTCCCTCACGACCCACAACTGGCGGCAGTATCTCACCTCACGATTCAAGCGGCTGGCCGTGCCGCTGGTGTTCGGCGTCTTCGTGGTCATCGCACCCTATCAGGTCTATCTGGAGCGAGTCAGTCACGACCAGTTCTCTGGCTCGTTCTGGAGTTTCTATCCGCATTACTTCGAGGGATGGTATGGAATCCAGAAGGACGGCAATTTCGCCTGGATGGGCCTGCACCTGTGGTACCTGGAGATCCTGTTCGTGTTCTCGGCGATCACCCTGCCGCTGTTTCTGGCCCTGAGATCGCGCGCGGGCGACCGGATGGTGGGAGCCCTGTCCAACACGATGAAGGTCCCCGGCACGGTTTTCCTGCTGGCGATCCCCATCGCGATCCTGGAGTTCCTCGCGAATTCGCCCGCTCTCAGGAACGCCTTGCACGGTCTCTTCAACCAGCGAGGTTTCGGCGGCTGGAGTCTCCTGCCCTATCTCGCGATCTTCATCCTCGGCTTCCTGCTCGCCTCCGGCAAGGAGACAGCCAAGGCGGTGGAGAGCCATCGATTCGCCGGCCTCGTCGTCGCCTTGGTCACATTCGTCGTCGGCTATTTCCTGGTCAAGATCCGCGGCCTGTCGGAGAGCAGCATAGGATTCGCCCTCATTCGGGGCGTCCTCTGCTGGTCGTGCCTCATCGCCATCCTCGGCTTTGGCGGTCGGCATCTGAGGTCCGGCAATCGCTTCCTGAAGTACGCCAACGAGGCGGTCCTGCCCTTCTACATCCTGCACCAGACGATAATCCTGGCCATCGGCTTCCACGTCATCCGCCTCGACACCCCGCTCTGGCTCGAATACCTCATCATCGTCGCTAGTTCCTTCGCCGCCACCATGGCTCTGTACGAGCTGCTCATCAGGCGGATCAATGCCCTGCGATTCCTCTTCGGCCTCAAACCCCTCCGCCAGCAATGCCGCACGCGAGTCCCAGTGCCCTCCCCGTGATAGAGTGCCAGCCTACGGTTTCAGGCTCTGGGCCACAGCGAGGATGTGGTCGGGGGTGGAGCCACAGCAGCCGCCGAGGATGTGGATGCCGGCGTCGAGGATCTTGCGACAGGCTGCCGCGAACTCGTCGGGCGTGACCTTGTAGACCGCTTTGCCATCCACGAGTTCCGGCTTGCCTGCGTTTGGCTCCGCGAAGATCTGGATTTTGCCGTTGGCTGCCTTCGCCGCCGCCACGTAGATCTTCGCGAGTTCCACATATTCGTCGAGGGTGGCGGTGCCGCAGTTGAATCCGACCGCGTCGACCCCCAGAGCGATCATCCTGCCGACCGCGGTCGCGGCGTCCACGCCCATCATCGTGCGAAAACCTGCGCCGCCCTTGTCGAAAGACATCGAGGCAAGTATGGGCAGTCCCCCGCTGGCGGACTGCGCCGCTTCGATTGCGATCTCCAACTCGTCCATCGCAGTCATCGTCTCGATGATAAGACCGTCCACGCCCCCTTCCCGCAGTGCCTTCACTTGCTCGATGAGCGCCTCGCGGACCTGGTCGGGCTTGAGCGTCCCGAGCGGTTCGAGGAAATCGCCTGTTGGGCCGACATCGCCGAGGACATACCGGCCTTCCCCCGCCGCCTTGCGGGCGACCTGGGCGCCGGCCTTGTTGATCTCGAAGGCCTTGTCGGCGAAGCCGTGCCGACCGAGGGCGTAGCGATTGGCGCCGAAGGTATTCGTGATGATCGCGTCGACGCCTGCATCGAGATAGGCCCGGTGGACGTCCAACACAACGTCGGGCTGTTCGACATCCAGCCAGTCGTTGCACCGGCCGGGCTCGACGCCACGAGCAAAGAGCTGCGTACCCATCGCGCCATCGAGTATGAAGACACCTTGCCGCATCCTAGTCTTGAGATTCCGTTCGGTCATCGTATGCAATCCTCTCATTCGGGGACCCATCGGCCCGCTTCGTATCGGTAGATGTTGTCGAACTTGCCCATATCCGGCGGCGAGAACAGGAACTGCCGCTGCCGGTCGTTGAGCTGGGTGGTCCTCACGCCGGTCAGGCGGATATCCATCGTGTCCTTCCGCCCGTCCGGAGCCGTCGAGACGACGCGAATCCGGGTCGGCACCTGGAATCCCTCCGCGACAGGCTGGTAGTCGCCAAGCTGTGCGACGGCGACCGCTTTGCCGCATGCATCAAAGTACTCGATCTTGTGGACACAGTAGTCGCACGCATAGACATGCACTCGCCGGAGCGTGCGACCCGCCGCATCCCGACGGACGAGGATGTCATAGGGCGCCTTGTTCTCCAGCGTCCACGAGGCCGCGTCGGGACCGCCTTCAGACTCCGTGATGATCCCGAGGGCTTCGAGCACGACGCGAGGGCTCATCATCAATCCCTCGAAATCCCGCACCTCGTCCCAGGAGCCAAGATAGTAGCTGCTCATCTCCTTGGGCGCCACGGCCATCCAGAACTCCCGATCGTTGGCCCCGACGATCACGGCCTTCTGGTCCACCGCGATGCTGCCCTGGATATAGATATTGCCGGGCGGCTCGAACCACAGTCCCAAAGGCAGATTATGCCGCTCGGTCCTCTTCTTGTTCGGCACGTGGTACGTCACCATGGCCTGACCGTTCGCCCGCAACGACACCGCGGCCCCAGCCCGAGCGGCCAGTGTCTTGGCCGCCTCCTCGGCAGTCGCCTTCCCCGGACAGACAGGCAACTGGCCGGGGCCCGTCGCACAGCCACCGATCAAGAGCGAGAGAACAACAACCACCAGGAGAAAAGCACGAAATCCGAAACCCGAAATCCGAAACAAATTCAAAACTCGAAATCCAAATGATCGAAACGTCGGCCGAACAATCGCGTTTCGGTCATTCGAGTTTGGACCATTGGTATTTGTTTCGGATTTCGGATTTCGTGCTTCGAATTTCGCGTTCGTCCTCATAGGTCCGCCTGGAGAATTTGGCCGATTTGCGAGGTGAGCTGCTCGATCTGGTCTTCGCTGAGATGGGGGTTGACCACGTCGACGAGGTCCTTATCGCCCGTCATGCGAAGCCGCCAGATCTCGCGCCCCTCCTCCGTTCTGGTCGAATCGTACTTGAGCCGACGTTTTCGCATGAGCACCAGGGTCAGCACGAACCGGAAGCTCACCTTCTCCGGGTCCGTCTCGTTCGCCAGCCGCTCGAAGAAGGCCACCAGCATCTCATCGCTGATGAACAGTTCCTTCTTCTGGTTCGGCGCTGCGAGCTTCGTCTTCCAGAAGCAGTACACCGCCGGCTTTTCCCGTTCCCAAAACTCGCTGCAGAAGTCCCGCCGCACAAGTCCCTGCTCGACCTCGACGAGCGCCCCATAGTATTCCTCGCCCGGCTCGATCTTCCGTCCGCTTCCGCTGCACTGTCCCAGCGGTTTATTGATTTCCCAGTCGGCCATACATCCCTGTCTTCACTGACACCCTTGCGAGCGACACCCACGTTCGTGCAGGTCGCAGACTCGCATGGACCGCACAAAGATACCAGAGAACAGGGATGCCTGGCAAGCTGAAGATCGTGCGTGGTGCCCGCCGGGATCAGCACAGACCGGCGCTACGGGTTCGGCCGGCCGGGGGTCGGGGGGGCTGGCTGCCAGTTGGCCGGGTCGTTGCCGTAGGTCTGCGGATCAATCCGGCTGAGCGACTTGCCTTGGCCATTCGCTTCGACCGGCCAGGGGTCCACGCCGTCGGCGAAGTCCTCGGGATGCGAGCCATCGCTGTAGGCGACCCGGTCCACGCGAATCCACTCGCGGGCGTCGTCATCCTCCACTTCGCCGGGCCTGCTGAGTTGCACCTTCTCGCTGTCGTCGGTCAGCCTGCCGAAAGTCCAGGCCAGTACCTGCATGCCCGCCGGAACCGCATATGTTGCCTTGAACGCGGTCAGGTCCTTCGTCAGGACGAGATACTCGCCAGGCCCGAGCGTCACGGGCGAATCGCTCGGGAACAACAGCTCGATCGCGGGATCGTCAGGGTCGTCCGTGAACCGCCAGGGGGCCTGCTCCGTCGCGTCGTACAGGGTCACCGCGGAATCGCTGATATTGAGCAGCTCCACGTACTCGGCCTCCTCGCTGCCCGACGGGTGATACATGATCTCGTTGATGACGATGGGCCCGACGACCGGATCGGCGTTGGCTGCTCCCGGCGTAGGCTCGCTCAGGGCCACGAAATTGTACGAGCCGGTGCTCTTTTGCCAGCGGCCGAACGACACGCCCGGCTCGGAGGCGTCGAACTTCTCCTGCTCGCTGTACCCGGTCAGGACCCCGCCTGAGCCCGAGTGCAGGTAGACTGTCTCGCCGTTCTTGCTCAGGCCAAAGGACGTGCTGCAGCCCGGATCGGCGTCGTTGCCGAAGTGCTGGTCCTGGTAGAAGACGATATAGCCGCCCGCCGGGATGCTGGTCCCTGCGCCGATCTCGTACTTGGTCAGATCGTCGGTGTCGTCGCTGAGGTACCAGTCCGTAATGCTGATCCTCTGGGCGGTCGTGTTGTGCAGTTCGATCCAGTCGGAACCGCCGCCGGCGGGATTCGCCAGGATCTCATTGATGACGACTGAGCCGGGCTCGGGGATCTCCCCCGTGTCGTCTGAGCCGGGCGAGCCGTTCGCAGAGGCGCTGGACCGCCAGGCACTCTTGCTGCCCAGGTCGGAGTCGCTGGACGGGTCGCGGACCGTCAGCGAGAAGCCCGAGCCGTCGGTCAGATCGAACCAGTCGTCCTCGTATTCGAAGCTCTGGATGACTTCGCCGACCGCATCGAGAAGCTCGATCTGTTCGCCTGCGTTGTCCAGATTGCCTTCATACTGGCCGACGACCGCCAGTTGATTCCCGTAGCGGGCCTCGAAGGAGGCGATATCTCGCACCAGCAGACAATAGCTGCCTGCGGCCAGCTCGAAGCTCGGGAATGTGTACTGAATTCCCCTGGTGAACCGGACCAGGTTCAGGTGGATCGTCTCGTCGCCGACGTTCGTCAGCTCGATGAACTCCGCGTTCGGATCGCCTTCGGGGTGGTACAGGATCTCGCTGACCCGCAGGTTTTCGGCCACTGGGCCGACGCTATAGACCGCCTCGTTCAGGGCGCTCCAGGTCGAGCCGCTGAGGGCTCGGGCCTTGACGCAGGCGCTCTTGGTCAGGTTCATGGGCCCGCCATACCGCATCGCAGTCGCGGCGATGCCGCTGGGGATCTCACTCGCGGAACTCCTGCCGGCCATCAGTTGGACGGAGAACAGGAAGTCCGAGCTGGCCATGGACTGGTTCAACGCCTGGGCTGCCAAGATGTTCTCGCCCAGTCTGAGATTGGAGACATGGGCCGTCACGTCGAAAGACTCGAAAACCTCGGCCGAAGCATCCGGATTCGACGCGTTGGCCGTGGAGTTCCATGCGGGATCGCCCGTGAAGTTCTTCCTCGAAACCTCGGTCCCATTCAGGTAGACAACGAAACCGTCGTCGTAGCGAATCTTCAGCGTGAGGGTTGTGAGATTTGTCAAGTCCGCCACCGTGACATTGAACGGGATGCGGACGTAGCAGGTCGCGTTCCTGTTGTACATCTGGCTTTGAACGTCGATGTCGAAGTAGTCCTCGTATCCAGTGCCCCGCTCGAAACCGACGCCGCCGGTGCCGCTAATCCAGGTGGAATGGTCGAACGCTGAGCCGCCCCGCCAGGCGTTGGAGACCGCTGCGGCGGGGACGAGAACCCGCTTGGCGGCATCTTCTGCAACGAGCGTGGTCTCCGTGGAGGCAGGCGTCGTCCCCGGCAGTCGCGGATCGCTGCCGTCCAGGGTGTACCAGGTCGTGCCTTCGACCTGCATCGAGAGCTCGGCGCCTGTGCTCGCCAGACCGCCATGCTGATAGACGCCGTTGACGTAGAAGACGGGGGCGACGACATTGGGGTAGAGGCCCGCGTTCCGCAGCCAGTTCAGAACGACGGTCGAACGACCGGCAACGACACGAGTCAGGATCTGATTCTGATTCGCCAGCCAATCCGCTCGCGTGTGCGGCACGGCGGATCGCGCATCCCCCCATCGGGCCGACTCGCCGACGATGGCGCGGTCGATCTGGGCCATTCGCTCGCGCCACATGTCGGCGGTGTGGGGATAGGTGAGCACGCCGGCATTGAAGAAGAACCTGTGGACGAGGTCTGCGAAGTGCATTCGGTAGTCCGGATTGGCCCGGAGCTTGTCGTGAATGCTGGAAACGCTCAAGCCCAACACGTTGGCGGAACTCCATTCGGGCAATTCCATGGAATGCTCGGCATCCCACGTGTGAAACCGCCACAGACCGTCCGGCGAACGGTGAGTCGCATACCAGTTCTTCTCGGGCCAGTCCCAGTTCGTCGCATACCAGTGAGAGAGCAGGTCCGCGATGAAGTTGTCAACATCCAGCATCCGGCAGAGGGCATCGTACGTCGCGGGGTTCCCCGGGTCGGCGGCCACTTTGCCGGCGGCGTTGATCATGATGTTGAAGTTGCTCGCGGCGCTGCCGCCCAGGCCATTGTTGACGACCCGGCTCGTGCTATGCTTCAAGACATCATACTCTTCTTTCTCGCCGCCGAACATCTGGGCCGCCCAGGAGTCGTCGGGTCGCTCGTGCACGTAGTACATCCCCCAGTACAGCCCGTTGAGGTAGACGTGCGCGTACAGGCCGTGCGGGGAGTACCCCCCCATGGCGTTGTGAAGGTCCGAGACATACTGGTCCTGAATGTACGTCCCGCGTTCGTGCTGGCCGCTGTGGTTCCACGCGTTGGTGAGCACCGCGTCGAGCACGAAGGTATCGAACGTCGTGATCGGTGAGTCGGGAAAGACGCGGTGCTTCAGCGTCGCCGGACCTCCGGTCGGCTTGCCGTCGTCGGTCGCGGTCTTGAAACGAGGGCGCATGGAGAGCTTGAAGACCTTCCATCGCTGGAGGCTCGTGCCGCCCCCGTCGTGCTTGGCGCCCCCTTGCATAGCAATCGCACAGTTGATCTGAAATCCGCTCCCCCCGTTGGGATCGATCCATTCGAGAGAGCACGCCCGCTCCGTGCCGTCCTGGGCCTGATTGATGTAGATGCCCTTGGACCCAAACCAGTCATCCATGGGCATCACGAGCGACACGGTCGGCGCCGATTTGAGATCGTCCTTGATGGTTGCGGCGTACAGGCCGTTGAACTTGTCCTTGCCGTTCTGTCCGACCACATCCGGGTCCACCTGGTAATCCCCTGCCACCGAACCCCATGAAGCCGGACAGCCGGCTGGGGCCACCTGGGCTCCGGTCTGCGGATTCGTCGCCTGACGGATGACATCGTCCAGAAAGATATACGTGTGCGCATCGATGTTCGTGGGCAACCAGCCTTGCTTGCAGGCGACGGCCCGAAGGCACGTTGTCGTGGTGATGGGAATGGGACCAGTGTATAACCGGCCGCAGGACACGGACCTGGTGAAGTCAAAGGGAGAACTGCCGTCCAGCGTGTAGTAGATCTCGCTGTCGGGCGTGGTCGTGGAGATCGTCACCGCAAACGGCTCGTCGTAGAAGCCTCGCTCGTGGCTGAACCTGGCGGGAGCGACAGCGCCTCCGTAGGCAATGATATTCCCGGCTCCTGGCGTCGGGAGTGCCATATACTGCCACGAATCGGAATCGCCTGCGACTCGGCCGTAGGAGACGTCCGCCCGCTGGTCCTGGAAGACCACGGCATCGAGCAGGGTCGTCCCGTCGGTGTAGAACAGGGCAACCAGATCCTCGTCGGCGTCCAGCTTGAAGGACGCGTGCAGGCCGGAATCCGCGGTGTCGTTGTCGAGCCAGACGACGAGATAGCCCTTGCCGGCGATGGTCGTCAGGTTCGGTGCACCGGTCGGGATCTGCCACTTCGTGGGCGTCTTCAGGTCGTCCGTCAGATACAGGCCGGCCACGTTGACGGAGCTATCGCTTGTGTTGTGGAGCTCGACCCAGTCATCGAACTCGCCTTGCGGGTCTGCGGAGGAGTGGTTGTTGGCCGCCATGAGTTCGTTGAGAATGACCGCCCCGCCAGCCACGTTCAGGGACCGGCCCGGACCGAGGCAGCACGCCAACAGGAAAAACAGGACCTCCGCCGATCTGTACATACCTTCTTCCTCACTCCTGCGCTTTCGATGTGCGATGGTCGTGCCCTGCGGCAGCAGCGGAGAATACCCCCACAACGGCCCACTCGGCCGCCACGGCATCCGAATCCACCGATTCTGTCATGATTATACCATGGAGAAGGCCCGGGCCCAAAAGAAAAGGTGCGTCCTCTGGGGCGCACCTTTGGGTGGGATTTGCTGTTGTCAAGACCCGCGGGCTATTCGATCTTCAGATCCGGGTTGTTGGGTCCGAAGTGCTTGAGCATAACGATCGGGTCGCACGTGGACGGGTTGGTGATCGTGACGCCCTTCCTGGCGGCCTGTTCCGTCACAAAGAACTCGTCGCAGGTGAGCTGGCCGAAGCGAATCATGGAGGGCGTCTCGATGTTCCAGACGCCCATCGTGCCGTGGCCCTGCATCATGATAAAACCGTAGGCGGCGCTGTCCTGAATGGTCACCGTCGTGCCCGGCTGGACCGTCAGTTCCTTCGCGCTGAAGGCGTCGGACTTGTAGCAGATCCAGTTCTCGATGAAACCCTCAGCCTGCATCTGCCTAGCCGGGCGGGCGGGCTTGGGACGCATGAATCGGTTCTTCACGAAGTCCGGATCCACGTTGAGATCCCAGTCGATGACGCTGAGCAACCAATCGACGTCGCCTGCCTTCTTCTTCGGGGTGTCCTTCCACAACAGCTCTTTGGGCACGACCTGGTTGTGCGTGATGTTCTCGTACATGGCGAAAACATCCGACGCCTTCTGCGGCTCGTAAGTGCAAAGGCTGCCTGGGGCATGGAGAACGCCCGGCGGGACGTCCCATCCGGTCCCGGGATCAAGCCGATAGGCCGGAGCGAGGGACGTGATCGAGTTGTCTCTCCCATCTGCGGCGTCCTGCAATGCCTTGCGGACCTGGTCCTTGGTTACTCCGGGGTTCAGGCCGAAGAAGGTGTAGGGGAAGTCGCCGCCGTAGTTGTTCACCTGAGGCGGGAAGAAATAGGCCTCCGGCTTGCCCAACTGGCCGGTGAGCTTGGCGTGCTTGTCGCGATGATGGATGTGGTGCGGCAAGGCGGCCTTGTTGTCGAAGAACTTCGAGTACATGGGCCATCGCCCATATTTCTTCCAGAGTCGAGGGCCGATGACGTCGCCCTGCAGCTCTTCGATCGCGTCGCGCAGCAGGATCTTCTCGGTCTTGTCGCCGTCTTCGAAGACGATGAAGCTGAGCCCCTCGTTGGGCGAGGTCAGCGGCCCGTTGTCGGCGGGCGTTGTCGAGGAGAACCACCGCTCGTCGAGGCCGCCCCGCTCGCCGCCGAGGGCGTAATAGTCATCCGGATGCAGCTTGATCCGCCGGCCCGGCACGCAGAATGAACGCGGCACCCACGTCGGCGCCAGCCGGAGAATCCCCTGCCCTTGTTCCAAGGCCATCTCGGCCGCTTTCTTCACAGACATAGCACGATTTCCTTTCCTTGAAGCATAGGACGGGTAAGACGAATAGGACCTATCAGTCCCATCCGTCCCATTGGTCCCATTTCTCTTACGATTTCACGTTTTCCCAGGCGCCCTTCTTGGCGGAAGCGAGCACTGCGTCGCAGACATATTGCGTGGCCAAGGCGTCGCGGAAGGTCGGCGACGTCGGCTTGCCTTTGATCGCGTTGTCCATGAACTCCGCCAACTGGTGGACGAAGCTGTGCTCGTAGCCGACGGACAGGCCGGGCACCCACCAGTGGGACATATACGGCATGTCACCGTCGGTGACGTGGATTGACCGCCAGCCGCGAACCAGAGACTCGTCGCGATGATCGAAGTAGCTCAAGCGGTTCAGGTCATGGAGATCCCAGGCGATCGAGGCGTGCTCGCCGTTGATCTCGAACGTGTACAATGCCTTGTGCCCGCGGGCATAGCGGGTGGATTCGAAATTGCCCATCGACCCATTCCCGAAGCGGCAGAAGAACGTGCAGGCATCGTCGATGCCCACCGGCGCGACCTTGCCCGTCTCGACGTTCATGCGTTCCTTGACAAACGTCTCGGTCATCGCGCAGACGGACGTGATCGGACCGTTTTGCCACAGGGCGGTGTCGATGCAGTGGGCCAGCAGGTCGCCCGTGACGCCGGAGCCGGCGGCCTTGACGTCCAGCCGCCAAGTGGCCATGCCGCCTTGCGGGACCTTCGCCGAGATGGTCCAGTCCTGGAGGAAGTTCGCCCGGTAGTGGAAGATCCGTCCCAGCTTCCCGCTGTCGATGAGCTGCTTGGCCATCATCACGGCGGGAATCCGGCGATAGTTGAACGAAACCATGTTGGGCACGCCCGCCTTCTCGACGGCCTTCACCATCGGCTCGGCTTCGGCGCCTGTCCGCGCCAGGGGCTTTTCGCAGATGATCATCTTACCCGCCTCGGCGGCTGCGATCGCGAGTTCCGCGTGGTAGTTGTTCGGCACGCAGATGTCCACGATATCGATGCTCTTGTCGTCGATCACCTTGTGCCAGTCCGTCACGTACGACTCGAATCCCCATCGGTCGGCGAAGGTCTTGGCCTCTTTCTCCTCCAGTCCACAGATGGTCTTGAGGACGGGTTTGTACGGCACATCGAAGAAATTCGACACCCTGCGGTAGGCGTTGGAGTGTGTGCGGCCCATGAAGCCGTAGCCGATGATGCCGACATTGAGTGGTTTGGTCATTGCAGTCATTCCTTATTCGAGGTTTCAGGCGGCGGGGTGCAGTTTGTCCCGCCGATTCGTTCAGTCTTCCCAGCCGTGCGCGTCGCGCACCTTGATCATCACGTCGAGGATCTCGTTCCAGGTGTCCTGCGTTTCGAGCATCGCGTTCGGGAACATGCAACCATCCCAGCAGATGTGCTCCATGCCGCGAGATGACGCGTCTTTAAGCCAGTAGCCGGCGCAGCGGACGATGTCGAGCTTGCCCTTGGGATCGTTGGCCGGGCAGTGCTTGCCCGTCTTGTCGTGCGACCCGGCGCCGCGGACTTCGCCGTCGTTCTGCGCCACGTGGAAGTCGATCGTCCAGGGGCGCAGCTTGTCGACCATCGTTTCGTAGGCCGCATAGAATTCCTCCTGGGAATAGCCGGGCTTCAGCAGCGCGTGTTCCGGCGCGTTGTAGCCCATCAGGTACAGGTACGTGTGGGCCATGTCCGCCTGGAAGCCCAGCGTCTCCGGCATTCCCACTTCTTCCAGCACATCGAGCATGTCCTTCCAACTGTGCATTCCGGCCCAGCAGATCTCGCCCTCCGCGGCCAGACGCTCGCCGTGGTCGGCAGCGATCTTGGCGGCCTCACGGAACGTCTCGGCGATCCGTTTGGTGTTCCGCTTGGGGTCTTTCGCCCATTTCTCGATGCTGCCATCCGCCGAGTCGATCCGGATCACGCCGTACTGGCGGACGCCATGCTTGTTGAACACCCCCGCGATGCGGCACGCCACCTGGACCGCGTTGCAGAATTTCTTGCTGGTTGCCTTGTCGCCCATCGCGGAATCCCCGACCGTGCCGGGCCAGACCGGCGCGACCAGCGAACCCATGTTGAAGCCGTACTCCTGAATCAGGTCGGCGGTCTTGAGCAGTTCGTCCGTGTGGGCGTTGGGATCGGTGTGCGGCAGGAAGAGAAAGCAGTCGACTCCATCAAACTTCTGGCCGTTCACCTCGGCGCCGGCTGTCAATTCGAGCATCCGTTCGAGACTGATCGGCGGCTCCTGGCCCGGCCCGGTTCCCTTGCCGACCAACCCGGGCCACATGGCGTTGTGCAGTTTGGGGGATGTGTTCGCACTCATCTTGGACTCCTTCAGTAGCATGGGCATCTTGCCCATGGGTCGCAGGGCCATCGTGGCCCTGCCGATTCATCGTCTTTCCATGGGCGAGACGCCCATGATACTCACGGGCAGGATGCCCGTGCTACTTCTCACGAGGCCGCATCCCATCCGTCCTTGATCGTCTTGAAGCCGAACTGATAACACTCCTCCGGGCTGGCCGAAAGGCTCCGCCAGACACAGGTGGTCGCCGCCAGGTCGGGCAGGCTTGTCCCGAATGCCTCGATGGTCAGCCACTGGTCATAGCCGGCTTGGCGCAGCGTCTTGATGATTCGCTTGAACGGGACATGTCCCTTGCCCGGCGTCCCGCGGTCGTTCTCCGAGATGTGGACGTGTCGAATCGAGCCGATGTTCTTCTTGATGCAGCCGACCGGGTCCTTCTCCTCGACGTTGGCGTGGAACGAATCGTACATCACCCCGAAGTTCGGATGGTTCACCCGCTTGGCGTGCGCGGCGCCGTCCCCGATGATGTTGAGGAAGTAGCACTCGAAGCGATTCAGGCACTCGACGGCCAGTTGCAGATTCGCCTGTTTGGCGAAGTCGGCGGCCTTGCGATGGACTTCAACCGCCCGATCCTTCTCCTCCTGCGTCGGGCCTTTGCCGCTGAAGAACTTCCCGCCCAGCGGTTGATAGAACGGCCCACAGAGGACCTCGGACCCGAGCGCCGCGTTGCAGTCGATGGCCCACTTGAGGTAATCGACGCCACCCTGGCGATGCTTGGGGTCGGCGCTGATGGGATTGCGTTCTTCGTCCGGGATGACCGTGCAGGTCGTACACTTCAGGCCGTTGTCCCGGATGGCCTTGGCCACTCTCTCGTAGTGCGGGACATCCCCGGCGAAGAGCGGGACTTCCACACCATCGTAGCCGGTGGCCTTGAGCTTGGGCAGAAGGGAGAAGTGTTCCTCGGTAACAAACGGCGTCCATAATAGCAGATTGAATCCGATCTTCATGCTGACCCTCGACAATCACTGGGTGGATGGGTAGACGCATCCTTGCGTGGATGAATCGACGTGTATCCCTGTGTATGCGCAGTTGCACACATGCGTAGCCACCATGCCAACGACAAACGCCCGCCCCGGACCCGCGGCCCCGAGAGCGCAAGCCCCTTCTACCGCCCCCCGGACACCGTGTCAACGTTTTTTTGGGCCCGCCCGCGAGGAGGAATTCACGGCTTCTCCCTTGCAGATGGCTGCGTTTGGTGTTATGCAGACGTGGGTCTTGTCCATAGTGTCTCGGATCAGACCCATGACGAGCAGAAGAGGGACGACGAGAGCATGAAAGCACTAGTGACCGGAGCGGCAGGATTCATCGGCAGCCACCTGACCGAGCGGCTACTGAAAGACGGCTGGACCGTCGTCGGCGTGGACTGCTTCGATACGTTCTATGACCCGCGCATCAAGCGAACCAACATCGCGGACTGCCTGTCCCATCCCGCCTTTCGGCTCGTGGAGGCCGATATCCGCGACACGACCGCCATGGACCGGGCCATCGAGCCCGACACGGACGTGATCGTCCACCTGGCGGCGCGGGCCGGCGTGCGACCATCGATCGCCGAGCCGGCACTGTACGCCGATGTCAACATCAATGGAACCGTCACGCTGCTGGAGATCGCCAGACACCGGCACATTCCCAAGTTCGTCTTCGCATCGAGTTCCAGCGTCTACGGCAACAACAAGAAGGTCCCCTTCTCCGAGGCCGACAATGTGGACTTCCCAATCTCGCCCTATGCCGCGACGAAGAAGGCCGGTGAGCTGATCTGTCACACGTACCACCACCTGTACGGCATGGCGATCAACTGCCTGCGGTTCTTCACCGTCTACGGCCCGAGGCAACGTCCCGACCTCGCCATCCACAAGTTCGCGAAGCTCATCGAAGAAGGCAAGCCCATCCCCATCTACGGGGACGGCTCGATGATGCGAGATTTCACCTACATCGAGGACATCCTGAACGGCGTCGTCGCCGTGATGGACCGATGCTCCGGTTACGAGATCTACAACCTGGGCGAGTCGCAGCCGATCAGCGTCAACGACCTGATCGCCGAGTTGGAGCGTGCGCTCGGCAAGAAGGCAATCCGCCAGCATCTGCCCCTTCAGCCAGGCGACGTCGACCGCACCTTCGCGGACATCGCCAAGGCCCAGACCCAGCTCGGCTACAAACCCTCCACGAACCTCCGCACCGGCCTAGCCCGCTTCGTCGCATGGTTCCGCCAGGGGCACTGACCCACGCCCGTCGGGCGTGATTTGTGCGGACCATTCGGGATTCTCCGCCTATCGCGTAAGTTCTGTGATTACAGTTGGTTACGATCACACAATCCCAGCGTGATGCCTTGCACGGAGGTCGTTGCCGTGGTATGATGTAGTCATGGACATGAGCCAGAACATATCGGCCTGCTGGACCTGCGGGCAGGAGGACGATTATGAGCCTCCTCCCGGCGATGATCCTTTACCTGTCTGTAGGTTGCGGCGAATGGTATCTCGCCTTGCGGCGTACGTTAGCGTGCGCTCGCGGGGAGAAGGTCTTGCTCGTCTCCATTGTCTTTATCGAAAATCTCTTGGGGTTGTGGGTACTGTCGAGTTTTATCCGGACTAACAACTGGTTCCTCGCCCTAAGTTACTCCGCCGGGGGAGCGGCGGGTGCTCTGATCGTCGCGATGAAGAACGCCAAGCCCCCTGCCACGCCCGCCCATCCGCCTGTCCAGCTGACCAGCGATCGCCCGCCGGCGACATCACGGCTTCGCCGTGATGAAAGGGTGCTCAACGAAAACGTAGAGGAAGACCCCGAACTGGTTTTCTGAAGGACCCACACCAATAAGGAAGCTCAGCCGGGAAGAATCTGGAGCCCTGGCTCCACAATTCAAATCCAGATTCTGCCCACTTGGAACACCGCCAAGGTGATCACATAGGCCAGAACCGTCAGACCGACGAATTGAAAGGCGGCCCATCGCCACGAACCTGTTTCCTGTCGCGTCATCGCGACCGTGGCGACGCACGGCGTGGAGATCAACGAGAACAACATGATGCAGAACCCCACCAGGGGTGTGTAGTTCGCCCGCAGCTTCTTGCGCAGGGCATCGGTGTCCTCGTCGGAACCCGCCGCGTGCACGATGCTCAATTGCGAGACGAACACCTCTTTGGCCGCGACCGCGCCGATCAGGGCCGTGCCGATCCGCCAGTCGAATCCCAACGGCCGGATCGCCGGCTCCACGAATCGGCCCACGCGCCCCATGACGGACTGCTCCAACGCCACCTGTCGGGCCTGGGCCCCGTCCAAGCCCCCCAACCGCTCGGGACTCGGCTTGGGGAAGCTGGCCAGGACCCACAGCACGACCGAAATCCCCAGGATCACGGTGCCCGCCTTTTGCAGGAACATCCACCCCCGCTGCCACATGTGAATCAGGACGGACTTCGGCGTGGGCATGCGATACGGCGGCAGTTCCATCACAAACGGCAGCGTCTCGCCCTGGAAGACGGTCAGACGCAGCAGCTTGGCGCACGTCACCGCCAGGAGGATGCCGATCAGATAGACCAGCCACATCACAGGCCCTCGCAAGGCGGGGGCAAAGAAGGCCGGGATAATCAGCGAGTAAATCGTCAGTCTCGCGCCACAGCTCATCAGCGGAATGACCATGATCGTGGTGAGCTGGTTTCGACGGTTCTCCAAGATGCGGGCGGCCATGATCGCGGGGACCGAGCAGCCAAACCCAATGAGCATCGGGATGAAGCTCTTGCCGTGCAGGCCGATCTTGTGCATGATCCGGTCCATCACGAAGGCGGCGCGGGCCATGTATCCAGTGTCCTCCAGTAGCGCGATCGCCAGGAACAACAGCAGGATGTTGGGCAGAAACACGACCACGCCTCCGACCCCGGCGATCACGCCATCCACCAGCAACGAACGCAGCCAACTGTCACAGCCCTCGGGCCAGAGCCCGGATACTGCGGCGCCGAGCCATCCGAACAGCCGCTCCAACCCGATCATTGGGAACTCGCCCAGAGTGAAAGTCAGCCAGAACACGGCGTACATCAGCACAAGGAAAATGGGAAGGCCGAAGACCTTGTTGGTAACGATGGCGTCGACGAGATCGCTGGCGTCATGTCGGCGCTCGACGGAACTCCTGATCGTCTCCTGGCAGGCGCCGGAGATGAATCCATACCGTCGATCGGCGAGCACGATCTCCGGCTCGTCACGAAAGATGCTCCGCAGGCGCCCCACGCTCTTGCTCGCGGCGTCGTGGACCTCAGGACTCTGGATCTTCGCGAGAGTCTCGTCGTCCTGTTCGAGGAGCTTCAAGGCCACCCATCGCGAGCCGTACCGGTCCGCGAGTCCTCTTTCCCGCTCCAGGACGGCCGCTTCGACCCGAGCCAGTTCCTCTTCGATCTCGGCGCCGTAGCAGAGGCCGTGAATGCGGGGCTTTCTGCCCTCGCGAGCGGTTCGGACGATCGCCTCCAACAGGGCACCGCCGCCCTGGCCCTTGTTGCCGACGGTGGGGACGATCCTCGCCTCCAGCAGGCAGGACAACTGATCGAGGTCGAACTCCAGACCCCGTCGCTTGGCCAGATCGCTCATGTTGAACGCAAACACCAGCGGCACGTTCATCTCGATGAGCTGCGTGCCCAGGTAGAGATTGCGTTCGATGTTCGACGCGTCGACAACGTCCACGACGACATCGGGTCTCTCCTCCAGGATGAAACGGCGGGTGACAAGCTCCTCCGCGGAATAGGCGGTGAGGCTGTACGTCCCCGGCAAATCGACGAGTCGGATGTCACAGCCGTCGTGCGTGCAGTAGCCTTCCTTCTTCTCGACGGTCACGCCGGGGTAGTTGCCCACGTGCTGGTGGGAACCGGTAATCATGTTGAACAGGCTGCTCTTGCCGCTGTTCGGGTTACCGACCAGGGCCACGACAATCGGTTGGGTCATAGGAAAAAACACCCGACAACGAGGTTCACAAAGTTAGCCACAACGAACTTGTCCGCAAAAAAAACGCCGGGAGCCGGCGCACCTACTGAATCAGGACCTTTTGGGCGACTCCCCTGCCCAACACGACTTTGACGTCCTTGATGACCACGACGAACGGGCCGGGGTGGTTGTTGCTGACCACCCGGATCGCGGCGCCAGGGACGAACCCCATCGACGCCAGCCGGCTGTTCAACCCGCGTCCGGCCCGCACCTGAACCAATCGAACCGTATCCCCGTCGGCCACTGTCGATAGAGATCTGACCACGTTTTGCTCCGCAACGACTCTGTCCATCACTGCACCGAATCCTTTACCCGTTTGACTACCCTTCTGCCATGGAAGAGCCGAAACTCGCTCGCGACGTCGCGTCCAGCGCGGCCGCTGGCGGCGACGTACTCGATGAAGCTCAACAGCCGGCCGATGATCTCCGGCCCCAGAGCGTGCTCCGCCTGACAGGCCGCCCGCTGCGCCATCTCTCGTTCGACGCCCAGCACGTCGGCGAAGAAGGACGTCAGAACATCGTGCTTTTGAACGACCTCACGGGCCGCCGCTTCGCCTCGTGGGGTCAACGTAACACACCCGTAGGGCTCATGATTCGCAAGTCCTTTATCGCAAAGCAATTGCAGTGCCCCGGTGACAGAGGATCTGGCCACTCCCAGCGAGGCGGCAATATCCTTGCTGCGAGCCCCGCCGGCATCGTCGGCGAGGTTGAAGATCGCCTCCAGGTAGTCCTCCAGAGAGGCGCTGAGTTTGCGCGATTTCTCTACGGCCATCACAAATCCAACCACGATCCTGTTGTGCATTCAGTATAGTTAGGCACAGCTAACTTCGTCAAGCCCTCTCCCGAGATTTTTTTCGCGCGAGGGGTCCGGCTGCCGGTCCCTCGCCATCGCACGCAGCGAGGAGATCTGAGGCCCCCGTCGCATTCCCTGGCGGTTCCCCGGCCTTTGCGAGCGATTTTCAGAAAAAACACTTGTTGCCAAGTCCCTGGAGCACTACAATGCATGCACGCTTCGGGGCGTGGCGCAGTTTGGCTAGCGCGCTTGCATGGGGTGCAAGAGGTCGGTGGTTCAAGTCCACTCGCCCCGATTCTCCGGGATTCGTCGAGGACCAATGATTTCCCGCCAAGACGGAAGCAAGACGACAACAGGCAAGTGTGCGAATTTTTTTATTTTTCCTCTTGACTTGTTCGTAACAGCCATATAGGTTCAGATTATCGGACACGCGGACACATGTAGTGTCTGCGAAGAAACGGACTGGAGAGTTGGGGAACTCACCTGGTGACAAACCAGGAGCTGCCCAGGGAGGATGGAAGTGGCGATGAAACATCTCACCTAATCGGATCTTTATTGTCGCATTACAGTCAGGCAGTCGCCCGACAGTTGCACCTTTCAGTGAATCGATATCGTGGTGCCTCCTATTAGAGGAACACGAGGAAGGTCTGTAATCGCGGCCCAGTGCGAGGGTGTATTCCCGGATCGCGAAGTGTCGAGACGGTTTTGCAGTCTCGTATCATGGACATTGCGGATCTATCTCCGTACTTTTTGATGTCCCCATAGGGGGAACTCGCCGACAGGATCGCGGGACGGAGCAACAGAGCTCTCGTGACGCAGTGTCCCCAGGCAGAAATCGTAATTGGCCCGTGCGCCAGATCGAATAGAGAAGGACTGTTGTGAAAGGAGTCAAATGATGAGAGCGAAACTGTTGGCAATTCTGACGTCGTTGTTGTTGGTCAGTGGGATTTGCTTTGCCGATACATCGGGCGAGGCGGTCAGCCACGTGTATGTGGAAGTTGTTGCGAACGTCGCGGTCGCCGTGGTCGATGCTACGGTGGAACTGGGCCAGATCCAGACCGGTCCGTTCGATGGAACAATCACCTTCAGGGTTGATGCGAACGTCGAAGCGATCGATCTGCAAGTCGCGGTCACCGATCTGTACAAGGGTGATTCTCTCACCGCCGAGGCCACGATCCCCGTGGCCCAGGATGCCGGTGTGACCGTCCAGCCCGCGAACGGCAACGAGACCAAAGGCGGCGACAATAATCTGGCATTCGAGGGGACCGGGATGATCAAGGAGTTCCCCGCCGCGACCACCGAGGTCGGCAATTTCGAAAGCGGGCAGAAGGGCCACTTCAGCCAGGAAGTGGACGTAACGGTGACGTGGAATCAGCCCGATCCCGAACTGCCCACCGGCGAATACAGCGGTTATGTCATGCTGACCGCGATGATTCCTGGCGTGTAAGTGACGTTCTGTCGTGTGCTGTAAACGGATTCGAATGTGATGAACTGAGCAGTCTTCCAGGCCCGGGCCAATTACGATTGTTTGACCAGTCAACCGAGGCAATAAACCATGCAATTCGCACATGAACTGATTGTTGGATGGAGAGCGGCAACGTTGCTCGGCGTCTGCCTGCTGGCGGGAACGCTCCGAGCGAACATCGGCATCAAGCCGGCCTACGTCGAGGTGAACCTGGATGAAGGCCGGCCGGCCGGCACGTTTCTCATCTCGAATCTCGGCAACACGGAGGAACGGTTCCGAATCAACGCCGTTCACTTCGTCTACACGGAGAAAGGCGGACTACGGAGATGTCTGAAGGGGGACTACTCGCTGGCGCCGTATATCCGGTTCAACCCGCGAGAGCTGACGCTCCCCCCAAACACACAACGGGCGGTCCGCTTTGCCGTAGTCACCAAGGGTCCGCTCGTCGAGGGCGAATGGTGGGCGGCGATGGAACTCGAGTCTCTGGCAACCAATGAGATCGTCGCAAACGATGAGAAGTCCGGCCGTTCCGTGAAACTCAAGACCGTTTCGACCATCCTGGCTCCTATCTTCGGAACGGTCGGCAAGACCTCCTATCAGGGTCAGGTGAAGGACGTTTTGGTGGAAATCGAGAAAGGAGCCATCGTTCTCAAGACCCTGGTCGCCTCGACAGGCAACGGGCGACTCGGCATCAAGGGCGACTATGAGATTCTGGACAAGGCCGGCACGGTGCTCGACCGGGGCCCGACGGGCACGGGGTACGTGCTCCGGGGCGCACAAAGATGGCTGACAAAGGAGATCGAAACCCCCATTCCCCAGGGAGAATGCCGCGTCAGAGTCACCTTCAGTGCGGTCCATCTGGAGCAACCGTTGGTGAAGGAAGTCGCGGTCACGTGGCCCCAGGCGCCCGTGCAAGCCACGGAGACTGCCGGTCCGACCGTGCAGCCGGCGTCGGATGCAATCCCGAAGCCTCAACCCCAGGATCCCACGGAGGGGAACAGCCAGGCACAGACACAGGGAAGTGTCACTAGCAGCAGATAGAGCGTATGACGAACAGACGCCTTGTCGGTCTGTGCGTTGGTTTGTGCGCCTTGTTTGCCCCAGCCGTGTGTCTGTTGTCTTCGGTTCCGCCGGCCGCAGGGCAATGTGAGGATGTTGTGTCTGCCGATGAGGTTTCGGGTGCCCGCTCCGCAACAGCCCCGACGGACTGCGACTGGGTCGTCGTAGATCTGAGCTGCGTGCCCTCCGCCCTCGTCGGCACAGCGATGGAGGAGCCACAGGAGTTCGCGCCCGCCTACCCGACAGTCCCCCTGCCGCCAGAGCCCGAGCCCGAGATGACGGCTGCCGTCACCGTGGTACCCGATCCCAACTCTCAGAACACCGGTCCCGAGGCGACCACGGAGCTGGTCGGTTTCGTCGTGCGCGGGCGGCGGCACGTCGAACGGCTCCAGGTCGACGACATGGACTCCCTTGTCCTCTCAGACGGCAGACGTCTGTTGCCCCTCTTGCGTACGCTCCGCACATTCCGAGTCGCCATCGACGAGCAGGGCGGCATTCTGAAGTTCACGCCGGAAGGCGGCAGCGAGGTGGAACTGGACGTCCCGAACGGACAGATCCGGATCAAGGGTCAGACACGCCCGTTGGAGTTCCGACAGGCAGTCTCGGAAATCACGCTCAAGCCCGACATCTACATCCCGCCGGAGGACCTCTCCGAGATTCTCGACATGGAACTGGTGTGGAACGACCAATTGTATGAATACCGCATCCAGTTGGATCGCAAGCTGAGCATCTGGAAGACCCGGACGGGGAGGTCTCTGCTCTCCGCCGAGACCCAGTACATCGAGATGGATCTGCCCGAAGCCCTGCCGCCAGCAGATCGAAGCGGGGATCTGCTGCAATTCGCTCAGGTCGAGTGGCATCCCAGCTACAGTTGGCGACGCAACACGTCGCAGGAGAACTCCACGTCGGAGTCCCGTGTGATCAATATCGCCGGCCCCAGCGAGACGCTCTGGGGCAACTGGTCCGACGGGCAGTACAAGATCCGAATCTCCCATCCGAATCGAACCTGGTCGAACACGGAAGGGTGGGCATGGCCCAACGATGATCCCTACGTGGCCGAGGCGGACTGGTTCGAGTGGGTTCATCGCTGGCGCTCCGCCGAGATCACAGTGGGAGACTCGACGTTCGGCCTGAGCGATCTGGTATACCCGGCCTTCAACGCGACGGGCGTGAGGATCAACGGGTTGGCGGGCTGGACGGCCGAGGAACTCAAGGCCGACAAATCCAACCTGGGATTGCGCCAGTACTTCGGTCAGCCCCACATCTTCGAGGGCCCGGCGCCGATCGATGCCACGGTGGAACTACAGCTCAACGGCAGGACCATCGACGTCCAAACCGTGCGTCCGGAGGCAGACGCCCCTCCGGGGATGGGCACGTATCGCTTCGACGACGTCGACCTGCCCTCGGGGATTCTCAACGAGGTCACGATCGTGATCCGCGAGCCGGACGGCAACGAGATTCGCGTGGAGAAGTCGATTGTCGGCACTCCCCAACTGCTGCCGAAAGGCCGCACCGCCTACCTCGGGCTCGTGGGGACCAAACGGGAAGGCGATACGACCGACCATGAATGTCTGGACGCCGGCGATTTCTACGGGCATATCAGCGGGGCCCGTCTGCTGCACGGAGTGAGCGACCGACTCAGCCTGGGCATCGTCCTGGCCTGCGAGGAGGATCACCACCACCGATACCTGGAGAAGGACAACGACTCGGACGACCGAAGCTATCCCGAATCGAGCGGGCACGCGGGAACGACCCTCTCGTATCTGCCGTTTGACAATCTGATCCTCTCAGGCAACATGGCCGCCAGCCAGGGACAGGGACAGGGACGGGACGAGTATGACGGCGTGGCGATCCGCACGCGGGCCGAGTACCTCCCGATGCAGAAGCTCAGCCTGGATCTCGACCTGCTGAACCTGGGATCCGATTACTTCGACGGCACCGATCCGGATGTGTGCGACCGTCGAGGCGGAGAAACCGGGTTCTCGTGGGCACTCCACAGGAAGTGGACTGTCGAGGGCGGCATCGGATGGATCCGCGACAACCTTGACGGCGAGATGGCTGAAACGACACAGGCGAGCTATCAGAACATCGGTGCTTCGACAACGGCGCTGCCTCGCGTCACCCTGGGGAGCCGGTTTCACCTCCTGGACGTGAGCACCGAGGACGAGCCGAGAATACTGACGGAACTGAGCATACGAACCGCCCTGAGACGGGATTTGAATCTCTATGGCCAGGTGTTTCTGGGCGAGGAACTGTCCGTGAACGACGACGACCGCTTTCTGTCCCTCTTGAGGCTTCGACACGCCCCACGAGTCCTGAGACCCTCGCAGTACTGGACGCTCCGCAAGACCCTGAACGCCAACAACACGGTCAGTCTCATCTACAATGACACCGAGGCCGAGGAGACACTGTCCGTGGTTCACGATCTCAAGATCGACCGGCCCAGACACCCCTGGCGTCTCCGCACCGAGATCCTCAAAGAGCTCTCGGACGAGGCCGGATCGGACGAATACGGATTCCGCCTCCGAGGCGAGTATCTCCTCGACCGCGTGGGGTTCAACTACGTCAGTGCGACCGGCGAGTACCGACAGGGCGACTACGCGTTTCTCCTGTCCCTGAACATCAAACAGCTCTACTCCCGACACCAGAAACGGATGATCAACATCAACGAAAGCCGGGTGCGAACCGCCTATGGCGCCGTCCATGGCAAGGTTTTCCTGGACTACAACGGCAACCATCTCCCAGACGGCGATGAACCCGGGGTGCCCGACGTCAAGGTCTGCCTGGGCCAGAATCTCAGTGTCCTGACGGACAAGAAGGGCTACTACATCCTGTCCGCCCGGCCGAACACGCCGGAAGTCCAGGTGTACCTCGATCCCGACACCATTCCAGCCATCTATACAGTGACCCATGGAACACAGAAGGCGAAGCTCTATAGGGACAGTCTGACGGAAGTGAATCTGAGCGTCGCACCGCTGATTTCCATGGTTGGGCGCGTTGTCACCGTCGATCCGAACGCTCCCGACCCCAATGCCGCCGGCGCCGAAGCCCATGACATCACTGCGACTGTCCTCGATGGCGTGGCAGAGAACGTGCAGCAGTCGGCCCCGCTGACGAGACACCCGGCCTGCGGCGTGCGGGTCTCCCTGCACAATCCCCAGTCCGGCCTTCTGGCGGCCGAGTCCATCACGGGACAGGACGGCAGCTACTATCTCGGGGACGTCAAACCCGGCCGGTACGTCCTTCGTGTGGACCCCAAGACCTTGCCCTCGCTTCACGAACTGGCCGAATCGGAGCGCACCGTCGAAGTGGCCGCCACAAGAGAAGAGTTCGTCGAGATCGAACAGCCGGACTTCGTCGCAATCCTGCAGAAGAAGGCGGAGCCCCCTCCGGACAGCAGCAAGGAATGACCTGTGGGTCTACGGTGCGCCCGTCGTCACGGGAGACCGTGCGGCTTGGATCTCCCGAATCCAGCAGTACAACACGGGCACGACGAGCATCGTGAGGATCTCGATCACCATGCCCCCAAAGGAGGGGATAGCCATCGGGACCATGATGTCCGAGCCCCGACCGGTGGAAGTCAACACCGGCAGCAGCGCGAGAATCGTCGTCGCTGTGGTCATCAGACATGGACGCACCCGTCGCGTGCCGGCGGCGACAACTGCATCGCGAATTTCCTGCTTATTTCGCGTCGGTCTCGCGCGAAACGTCTGCTCCAGGTAGGTCCCCATGACAACGCCGTCATCCGAAGCGATTCCAAACAAGGCCAGAAAACCGACCCAAATCGCCACACTCAGGTTGATCGGATGAACCTGAAAGAGTGTTCGCAGGTTGACGCCGAACGCATTGAAATCCAGGAACCATGGTTGCCCATACAGCCAGATCAGGAGGAATCCGCCCGACCAAGCCACCACAATTCCCGAGAATACAAGCGTAGTCGTCGAAACAGCGTGAAACTCCAGATATAGAATCAAGAAGATAATGAACAGGGCGAGTGGAATCACTACTGCAAGCGTCTTCTGTGCCCGGATCTGATTCTCGTAGCTGCCCGCAAACACGTAGTGCGCGCCTTGCGGGACGTGCAGTGCGCCCAAGTTGATCTTGGCCTGCAAGTGGTCCCGCGCTTGCTCGACCACATCGACCTCGGCATACCCCGGTTTCTTGTCGAACACGACGTACCCAGTCAGAAAGGTGTCCTCGCTCTTGATCGCCTGGGGCCCGCGCACGTACCGAATGTCCGCAAGCTGGATCAGGGGGATCTGCACGCCTCCAGACCCGGGCACCAGGATCTTCTCAAGTCCCTCCATGTCGTCTCGTAACTCGCGCAGATAGCGGATTCTGACGGGATAGCGCTCGCGTCCCTCGACAGTGGTCGTGATGCGCTTGCCGCCGATGGCGACCTCGATCACATCCTGCACCTGCTGAATGCTGATGCCGTAGCGGGCAATGGCATCGCGATTGATCTCGATTTCGAGGTACGGCTTGCCCACGATCCGGTCGGCAACGACTGCACCGGGCTCGACGCCGGGCACTTCCTTGAGAAACCGCTCGATCTGCAGACACACACTCTCGATGGTCTCCAAGTCGGGCCCTCGCACCTTGACGCCCATGGGGGCTCTCATACCGCTCTGGAGCATCACCATGCGTGCGGCAATCGGCTGGAGTCTGGGGGCGCTGGTCGTTCCTGGAATCTCCGCAGCCTTGACGATCTCATCCCAGATGCCCTCAGGACTGTGGATGTGGTCGCGCCATTGCCGGAACGGACGGCCGGCCGGATCGGGAATCAGTCTGTCGTGTGCGTCACGTGCGAATCGGCCGTTTGCCTCGTCACACTTGAAGCGAATCGGATGGCCTGCTTCATCGGTGATGTACTCGGATTTGTAGTTGATGACGGTCTCGATCATGGAGATCGGAGCCGGGTCCAGAGCCGACTCCACCCGTCCGATCTTGCCCACAGCGGATTCGACTTCCGGGATCGCCTGAAAAGCCATGTCCTGCTTGCGAAGCACATCCATCGCTTCACCGATGGAAGCATGCGGCATTGTCGTCGGCATGTAGAGAAACGAGCCCTCGTCCAGTGGCGGCATGAACTCTCTGCCCAGTCCTGGGAAGGTCCGTGCACCGGCAGCCCACAGACGATTGGCTCGCAGCCCCAGGGGAACGAAGGAGAACACTCGAGGAAATCCCAGCCAGACCATCGCGCCCAGGACGACCAGCAGGCATGGAATCGAAAGGAACGCGAGCTTGTGCGCCAGGCACCAGCGCAGAATGCGAGGATAGAAATGCTGAAAGATCCGAAAGAGAATCAGCAACCCTCCAATCAGTGCGATGACGAAGAGAAGGTTTGACCCGAACCCGTGTCCCAACCCCAGTGGCAGCCAGTGGCTCGTCAAGATGATGCCAACAAAGACCATGGCCAGAACGTTGGCGAGGATCGGCAGCCAGGCGCGGGCCCGAGAGGGAATATGATCGTGCGAGAGATGATACATCGCGATGACGCCGACGAGCAGACCGATCCACCACGCCAGGAGCAGTCCGGCCGCGACGGCCAGGCCGAACAGCAGGCTCGCCAGCACATAGCGCTTGATTCTGCCGACGGCAACCTCCCTGGTGAAGAGGATATGGGCCGCGGGCGGGATGATGGTCAAAGCAACGATGATCGACGCAAGCAACGCGAACGTCTTGGTAAACGCCAGCGGCTTGAAGAGTTTACCCTCCGCCCCGGTCATCGTGAACACGGGAAGGAAACTCACGATGGTTGTTGAAACGGCCGTCAGGATCGCACTGCCCACCTCGGAGGAAGCTTGGAACACAACATCCAGCTTGTTCTCGCCTTCATCGGCTTCATTCAGGTGCCGCAGGATGTTCTCGCAAATGATGATGCCCATGTCCACCATCGTTCCGATGGCGATAGCGATGCCGGACAGCGCCACAATGTTGGCGCTGACGCCGAACGTTTTCATCGCGATGAAGCAGATCAGAATCGCCAGCGGCAACAGCGCACTGATCAGGACCGAGCTGCGCAGGTGCAAGACCATAATGATCACCACAATGATCGTGATGAGCACTTCCTCCGTCAGGGCTGAATCAAGCGTGCCGAGGGTTTCGTGGATCAGGCCGGTGCGATCGTAGAACGGCACGATCGTCACCTTGGACACGGCCCCGTCGGCCAGGGTCTTCTGCGGCAATCCGGGCGAGATCTCCTCGATCTTCTCCTTGACGTTCTTGATGGCCGCCAGGGGATTGTAGCCGTAGCGAACGACGGTGACCCCGCCCACGGCTTCGGCGCCGCTCTTGTCGAGCGCCCCCCGCCGCAGCGCCGGACCCTGCGAAACCCTGGCTACATCCTTCACCGTGATGGGGACATTGTCATTGACCTTTACGACGGTCTTCTCGATGTCCTCAATGTGCTTGATGAAGCCCAGACCTCGGATCACATATTCGACCTTGTTGATCTCGATGGTCCTGGCGCCAACATCGACGTTGGACGCCTTGACGGCTTTGACGATCTCATCCAGGCCGACGTGATAGGCCCGCATGGCATCCGGATCGACGTCGATCTGGTATTCCCGCCCGAAGCCACCGACGGATGCCACCTCACTGATCCCTTCCGCGCTGGCCAGGGCATAGCGAACGTACCAGTCCTGAATGCTCCGCAACTCCTCGGGGTCCCATCCGCCGACCGGGCTACCGTTCGGGTCGCGCCCTTCCAGCGTGTACCAGAAGACCTGCCCCAGCCCGGTTGCATCCGGTCCGAGGGTCGGCTTGACCCCGGCGGGCAGCGTGCCAGCCGGCAGACCGCTGAGCTTCTCGATCACTCGGCTCCGCGACCAGTAGAAATCGGTGGAGTCGTCGAAGATCACGTAGATGCTGGAAAACCCGAAGAACGAGTAGCTACGGATCGTCTTGACGCGGGGGACACCCAGCAGGGATACAGTCAGTGGGTAGGTGATCTGGTCCTCGACATCCTGAGGGGAGCGTCCCATCCAGTCCGTGAATACGATCTGCTGCACCTCCCCAACATCGGGAATTGCGTCCACCGACACAGGGGATCGGGGCAACACTGGAACCTCCCAGTCGAATGGGGCAACCATAACGCCCCACACCAAGACGGCCACCACCACGAGGGCAACAACCAACTTGTTCTCTAGGCAGAATCGGATGACCCGGTCTACCATACCTGCATCCCCACTGAGGCGCTCATTGTCACGTATTCACTCAACGCCGCCTGCGAGTCCTAGGGTTTGAACTGAGGCAGCTTGGCGAGGTACTTCTCCGGGTTCGCCAGGAACTTCTCCGGGCACCCTTTGCAGCAGAAGTAGACCTTCTTGCCCTTGTACTCGACGAAGATGTCCGGGTTGATCGGGTTGCCCTCCATGACGGGACAGGTCTTCTGCTCGATCGCCACCGTCTCCAAAGCCGGCTGGGCCGAAGAGGCCTGCCCTGCCGCGACGGGCTTTTCCTGCGTCGGCTGCTTCTTGGAACAGCCGCCAAAGACTATCGTCGCCGCCAGCATCACGAGGATGAACGCCGCGGCCCTTGCGAGGAATCTCGTTCGTTTATTCATTGGGATCTCCTTGTTTCTGAAACTGCGGCAGCTTGGCGACGTATTTCTCCGGGTCCGCCAGGAACTTCTTGTCGCAGCCCCGACAGCAGAAATACAGCCGCTTGCCCTTGTACTCGACAAAGATGTTCGGATCGATGGGGTTGCCCTCCATGACCGGGCACGTCTTCTGCTCGATTCCCGCCGACAGAGCAGACGACAACCCGGCAACGTCCTGCGGATTCATCATGCTCGGTCGAGCCTCGATCTGCAGGGCCGAATCGATCTTGAAATTGCCGCTGGTCACGACCTGCTCGCCTGCTTGCAGCCCGGAGACGACAAGATAGTAACGCCCCGCCCTGGGACCCAGCTCGATCTCGCGCCCCTCGAACGTCGGCGTCCGTGCATCGGGTTCCCGCACGTACACAACCGCCCGCTTGCCGGTGATCAAGGGCGCCGTGTCCGGGATCACCAAGGGCGGCTGCTCGGGGGCCGACGCCGTCACGTAACCGAGCGACTCCGTCGTCACCAGGTCCATGCCACAGATGTCGCAGGCCCCCTTTTCAGATTTCACGATCGAGGGATGCATCGGGCAGATCCACTTGCCCGCCATCTCGGGTTCCATCACCCTGCCGCCCTGGGCGATTCGCGATGACACCACGGCCCGGACGAACATCTCCGGCTTGAGCCTCCCGTCGGGATTGGGCGCCTCCACGCGAACCTTGACCGTCCGCGTCATCGGGTCGAGGACCGGATCGAGGAAGCTGATCCACCCGCGGAAGGTCTCACCCGGGTACGATTCCGTGGTGAACTGCACCTGCTGGCCGTAGCGAATCCACGCCAGGTCCGACTCGTAGGCGTCCAGTTTGATCCAGACCTGCGAGAGATCGGCCACCGTGTAGATCTGCGTGCCGGTCTGGACATACATGCCCTCGCTGGCCATCTTCCGAATCACCACTCCCCCAATCGGAGAGTAGATCGTCAGATGCGTCAGGGGCTCGCCCGAACGCTCGATCTCCTCGATCTGCGTAGTGGTCAATCCGAGGAGCCGGAGTTTCTCGCGGGCGGCGTCGAGGTTTGCTGCAGCGGAGTTGGTCAGGTATTGGGGGGCCGCCTCACTCGCCTTCTGGGCCGCCCTCGCGGCCTGGAGCAGCTCTGCCTGTGCGCTGATCAGGTCGGGACTGTACAGGGACACGAGGTGGTCGCCTTGGCGGACGGTAGTCCCGGTAAAATCGACGAACAGGCGATCCAGGCGGCCCGCGACCCAGGCGGTGATGTACTTGATCCGGCTCTCGTCATACTGCACCTTGCCGACCATGCGGATCTCGCTTGCGGCGAACTTCCGTTCGACCGGGGAGGTCTGGACATCCATCAGTTTTGCAGCAGCCTCGGAGACCGTCAACTCCCGAGGACGCTCCTCCGCCACGATGTTCTCCGGCATCGGGATCAGCTCCATCTCGCAGATCGGGCATAATCCCGGCCGATCCCGGATAATCTGTGGGTGCATCGAACAATACCACCGCTGCGAGCCTGCATCCGCGGCTTGAGGACGGACCTCGTCCGCGCTGCCCGCCCACGAGGATATGCCAAGCCAATATCCCCCCAGCAGCCCAATCCCGATCAGCAAAATGGCTGCGACTACACGCCGCAGAACACCTACCACACTCATGTGAACCTCCACAGATCCTTTCATCTGTGTCATCTATACTATCGCAATAGGATTTGTGTTCATAGCGATGCGGCATCATCTTGACGCCGGATGCAGGATCAATGCGGTGTTTCCGCAGCCGCCGCCGCAGGCAGTTCCGTCCCAGCCAGTACCTCCAACTCCGCCAGTCGCTGCTGACGGTCCGCACGGACTCGCTCTCGCTGAAGCTGATACTGCAACAGCGTCTGTTGCGCGTCGATCAGGCTCAGGAAATCGACTGTCCCTGCGGTATAGGCGGCCTCGGAGGCCCCCACCAACTCCTGGGCTTTGGGCACCAACACGGTCTCGTACAAACGGAGCCTGCGGCCGCTGTCGTCGAACTCGTACAGCGCCCGTTCGGCCCGTGCGACCAGGTCGTTCTCCAACTGCTCCCGCTCGTACCGCGCCCGACGGGCCGCGGCGCGGGCCTGTTGCTCGGCCGCGCGGTAGCTGCGACGCCAGATGGGCAGGTTCAGCCCGACACCTACGACGACCTCGTCGTTCTTGATGCTGTCGGCCATTGCGTCGCTATCCATGTCCATCCATTCGACGCCGATGCCGATGTCCGGATAGAAGTTCCGTTTCGCAAGATCCACTTCTTTTCCGAGCCGCTCCATATCGAATCCGGCCGCTTGGAGCTGGGGATTGGACTCTCGGAGTATGGCGACCAGCCTGGCTCGATCCACTTGCACCTCCTGCATCGGCCCGGCCTCGGGCCATGGCAGCGGCGCCTGCGTCCGGCGATTGAGCACCGCGTTGATCCGACCGACCGTCGGGTCCCTCAGCCGCTCCAAGGCCACCAACTGGTCCTGCAATTCCGCGACCTGGATCTGCGCCCGGATGATGTCGGGGTGTGTCGCGGTCGATGTGATGTACTTGGTCCGAGCGACTTCCTCGAAATGGCGCATCAACTCGACGTTCTCCCCGGCGATGCGCACCGCAGCAGCCAGGTACGCGTACTCGTAGAAGACACTCTTGACCTGGGAGAACAACTCCAACCTTGCGGCCTCGTAGCGTCTCTGCGCAGCCTTGACCGCAGCGGTCGCGGCATCCGTACGGGCCTCGATCTTGCCGAACCAGGGGAATTCCTGCATGATCCCGGCCTGCTGGCGGGTGTCGATCTTCTCGATGAAATAGCCGTAGGTGAATTGGGGGTCAGGCAGCGCCTTGGCCTGGGGGATCTGCGCCAGCGCCGCCTTCCACTCCTCGAACGCCGCTTTCAGGCCGGGATTGTGGATCGCCGCGTACTGCAAGTAGTGCGACAGCGTTCGCAGCGTGTTGGCATCCGCGACGGGCACAGCCTGCCCGAACGAGGGAACCGCCACACATGTCACGACGACAACAACGGCTGCGAGCACCGACGACCTGACCATCCCTAGTCTCCCTTGAGCGTGGCAGCCGGACTTATGACCTCACTTCGATACCCTCAGTGCGATCTTCCCGAACTGGCCCGCAGTTTCCATTCTGTCCATGGCCTCCCGGGCGTTGTCCAGGGGCAAGACCGTATCGACGACCGGCCTGAGCTTGTTGACCGTCACCGCTCGGAGCATCTGCCGGAAATCCTCGGCCGAACCCAGCGTCGAGCCCATTGCGTTGAGCTGGTTCCAGTAGAAGCTGCGCAAGTCCGTCTCGGCCTTCGCTCCCGTCGTCACGCCGCACAGGGCGATTCTCCCGCCCTTGCGGACGCAGGCACTATCGAGCGGCCACGTGGCCGCGCCGACGGTATCGAGCACCACGTCGACGCCGCGTCCACCTGTGATTCGAGAGACCTGCTCGACAACGTTCTGGCGGCCATAGTGAATCGTGTGGTCGGCGCCCAACTGCCTCGCTCGGGAGAGCTTCTCGTCGGACGACGAAGTTGCGAGAACCTCCACGCCGGTCATCTTCGCGAATTGCAGAGCAGCAATGGCGACGCCGCCGCCGATGCCATGGATCAGGAGGGTCTCTCCCGGCTTGATCTGCGCCCGCGTCATGAGCATCCGCCAGGCAGTCACATGGGCCAGCGACAGGACACCCGCCTCCTCGTCGCCCAGATGAGCCGGCTTCGGATAGCAATTCCCCGCCGGCACCGCCACCCGCTCGGCAAAGGTCCCGGGGCGCACGAGCCCGACGATTCCGAAATCGACGCACAGGCTCTGTTCCCCCCGTCGGCAGAACTCACACCGCCCGCAGCTCAGGCCGGGATAGAGAATCACCACGTCGCCGACCTTCGGCTCGGTCACCCCCACCCCGACCGCGGCAACCACGCCGACCGCATCGGAGCCGAACACGTGAGGCATTGCCAACTGCGAACCGGGCCGGCCCTTGCGGACCCAGATATCCAGGTGGTTCAGGCCCGCGCAGAGGATCCGGAGCACGACCTCGCCGCAAGCAGCCGTCGGTTCCTTTGCATCCATCACATGGAGAACTTCCGGACCACCGAACCCCGAGATCGCTGCTGCTTTCATGACGGAACCCCTTATCGCTTCGCCTTCACGTCGTAGCAGAAGAGCACATTCGCCCATCGCAGGTAGAGCTTGCCGTCGCAGATCACCGGATGCGCCCACGCGGTGCCCTCGGCGCCGGGACGACCAGCGGGCAGCTTGAACGTGCCCTTGAGGTTGTACTTCTCGGGAGCAGCTTCCACGAGCGCCACGACGCCGTTCTCGTAGAGGAAGTACAGACACCCATCGGCATACAGGACACAGCCGGAGCCTTTGCCGGGCTGGTCCGCATTCCAGAGGATCTTGCCGGTCTTCCTCTCGATGCAGGTGGGTTCGCCTTTGTTGTGATTGTGGCCACCGTAGATGTAGTCGCCGACCTTGACGAACCCGCCGTGATGGTTCTGGAACTTCCCGGCATCGAGCCAGTATACCTCCTCGGCTTTCACGCCGGCGCCGTCGCGCACGAGCTTCAGCAATGCGGACCCCGTCCCATAGGCGGTGGAGGTGAAGACGTAATCCCCGTCGATCACAGGGGTCGAGATATTCGCAACGCCATTGGCGACGCGATTGTAACCCCACAGGAACTTGCCGTCCGCGGAGACACTGACCAGACCCTCGTTCGTCAGTTGAATGTACTGCTTCACACCGGCGCCGTGGCTGATCCGGATGGAGGAGTAGCCGGCCTCGTCTTTGCCATTGTCACCGATGTCCGGCATGGGGCAGGTCCAGATCGTCTCCCCGGTCTTCTTGTTCAAGGCTGCGATGACCGCCTTATGCCCGCCGGGCGTGCATAGCAGTCTGTCGCCATCAACGAGAGGCGACTCGCTGAATCTCCAGCCGGGATTCTCCGCCCCGCCCAGATCCGTGAGCAGATTCCGGGTCCAGAGGACCTTGCCGCTGTCGGCGGCGATGCAGACCACGTCGCCGCTCGTGCCAATCGCATATACGAAGGCGCCATCCACCGTCGGCGTGCAGCGAGGACCGTCGTCGTGGGGTTTGCCCACCCTGGCCGCCCAGAGTTCCTTCCGCGTGCCCAGATCGTAGGCGTAGACGTACTGGGCCTTCTCGCCCCCGACCCGCCGGTCGCCCATCGTGTAGAGCTTTCCCTCCTGGATGGCGACGGTCGAGTAGCCCGGTCCCAGGCCGGAGATTTCCCACAGCAGAGTCGGACCGCTCTTGGGCCACTCTTTCAGCAAACCTGTTTCCGTACAGACGTTATCGCGGTTGGGACCCTGCCATTGCGGCCAGTCCGCGCCTTGAAGAGCGCTCGGGAAGACAACCAGAGAAAGGATGAGAACCGCAACGACCTTGATCGCTCCTGACATCAGAATCGCCCTTTCATACCGTTCACCTGTGTGCACAGAGACCCTGAACCCTATTCGGAACCATCGTAGTCTAATAATCTCAGGGTGGCAACGGGGTTCGCGGAAACTCCGCCAGTCAGTCTCTTCGGGTATTGTCTTTGAATGCAAGTGCCCCCGTGGGACAGGCCTTGACGCATTCGGCCGCGGCCACACGGAGCCCTTCCG
This sequence comes from Phycisphaerae bacterium, assembly GCA_017993835.1. Classification (GTDB taxonomy): domain Bacteria; phylum Planctomycetota; class Phycisphaerae; order Sedimentisphaerales; family Anaerobacaceae; genus PLanc-01. The sequence goes on along the minus strand of JAGOLX010000001.1, from coordinate 152,181 downwards.
CCAGCGACTCGCCGAATGGCACCGCGACGCGGACGTCGAACCCGCGACCAACAAACGTCACGCCGAGCTTCTCCCCTCTCTCCGAGGCGATCTGAACGCAGATGCCGCAATCGATGCACTTGCCGGGCTCGTACACCACGTCCGGATGCTGCATCTGCTGGACGAACGGCCCCCGCTCGGCCTTGTAGCGGGTCTGTTTGGCGTCGTAGGCCTGTGCATGGAGGCGCAGGAGACAGCTATCGCCCTTGCGGCAATCGCAGCGCAGGCAGCGGGCCGACTCCGCGCAAGCCTCCTCGCAACTGAGTCCCTCCACAGGGTGCGTCAGCGGAGAGCAAGGCTGAGGATTGACGCCGCGGAGGAACAACGACATCTCGGCCTCGTCAAGCTTGCCCATTCGACTGTTGAACAGCCTGGCGGGCCCGACGACCGGCTCGCCTGTCAAGTACTGCCGGATGGACTCGGCCGCCTCCTTCCCGTCGGCAACGGCGCGGATCGCCAGCCGGCGTTTTCGAACGACATCACCGCCGGCGAAGACGCCGGGAACGCTCGTGGCCCCCGTCCGAGGATCGACCTTGATGCCTTCGGAGGATGCATCGAGGCCAAGGGCGTCCGCATCGCCGGCCTTCAACTCGCCGGTGGCGAGGAACACCGCGTCGAACTGCCTGCGAATCTCCTCCATCAGGATGGCAACTCCCACGCGAGTGCGGAGCTTGAATGTCACGCCGAGCCTGGCGATTTGGGCGATCTCCCTGTTCAGCACGTCGCTAGGAAGGCTCCTCTCCGTCACGCCGTACCGCAACATGCCTCCGGCTTCGGCACGCTCATCGAAGATCGTACAATCAAACCCATCGAGTTGAAGATAGTAGGCCGCCGAAAGGCCCGCCGGACCGGCGCCGACGATCGCGACCCGCTTGTTCCGCCTGGGGGCCGGCGTCGGACTGAAAGGCTGATCCGATTGCAGATCCGCGTCGGCAACGTGACGCTTGAGCAGGCAGATCGACACCGCTTCGTCGTGCTGCTTGCGCCGGCACACCTTCTCGCACGGCGCAGGGCAGATTCGCCCGAGCACCGCCGGCAACGGAATGTCCCGCTTGACCGTCTCGATGGCATCCTTCAACCGCCCCGCCGCGATCTGTCGAATCATCAGCGGGATGTTCATCCGGGCCGGACAGCCCATCTGGCACGGGCCCATGCAGTCGCCTACGTGGTCGCTCAGGAGCAGTTCCAGCGCTGCCTTGCGGGCGTCGAAGACTTCCTCGCTGTCGCTCTCGACCTGCATCCCGTCCCGGACAATCGTGCCGCAGGCGGGGACCAGGCCGTTCACGCCGGCGACCTTCACCACGCACACCATGCAGCTCGTCGTCGCTTCGCGGCCCTGCAGGTGACACATCGTGGGGATGGAGATCCCCAGCTTGCCCGCAGCGTCGAGGATCGTTGTCCCGGCGTCCACCTGCACTTCGCGACCATCTATCGTAATCTTCGGCATGTTCATTCAACCCGAACGGCGTTGGCGGGACAGACACTCTTGCACGTCCCGCACCGGACGCATTTCTCAGGATCGATCTCGTGTTTCTCATAGGGCTTCATCGCGATCGCATCGGTCGGACAGTGCTGGGCGCAGATCGTGCAGCCGATGCAATCGTCCGTGATGGAGTAGCGGATGAGGGCCTTGCACTTGCCCGCCGGGCAGCGTCCCTGCACGTGCGCCTCGTACTCCTCGCGGAAGTATCGCATCGTCGAGAGGACGGGATTCGGCGCGGTCTTGCCCAATCCGCACAGGCTGCCTTGCTTGATCATCTTCGCGAGGTGCTCCAGCTCACCGAGGTCGGCCGACTCGCCTTGGCCTGCGCAGAGCCGGCCGAGGATGTCGAGCATCCGCCGGGTTCCGATCCGACAGAACGTGCACTTGCCGCACGACTGATTCTGTGTGAATTGCAGGAAGTACCGGGCAATATCGACCATGCAGTCGGTCTCGTCCAGAACGACCAGACCGCCGGAACCCATCATGGCCCCCGCTTCGGTCAGGGACTCATAGTCCACGGACAGGTTGTCCCTTGCGACCGGGATGCACCCGCCGGAGGGCCCGCCGACCTGGACCGCCTTGAACTTCAGGCCGCCTGCGATGCCGCCTCCGATCTCGTCGATGATCTGGCGAACCGAGATGCCCATCGGAACCTCGATCAGCCCTCCGCGTGCGATCTTGCCCGCCAGAGCGAAGACCTTAGTGCCCTTGCTCTTGCCCACTCCGATGTTCGCGAAGGCTTCGGCTCCGTTGCGGATGATCCAGGAGACGCACGCGTAGGTCTCGACGTTGTTGATCAGCGTGGGCACCCCCCAGAGACCTTTCTGCGCCGGGAACGGCGGACGGAGCCTCGGCATTCCGCGACGGCCCTCGATGCTGGCCATCAGAGCGGTCTCCTCGCCGCAGACGAACGCGCCGGCGCCCGCGACGATCTTCAGTTGCAGCGAGAAGTCCGTGCCAAGAATGCTTTCGCCCAGGATCCCGTGCTCGCGGCACTTGTCCAGTGCCTCGGTGACACGCTGGATCGCGAGCGGATACTCCGCGCGGATGTAGAGGAATCCCTCCCGCGCCCCGACGCAGCGGGCGGCGATTACCATGCCCTCGATGATCCGATACGGATAGGACTCCATCAACATGCGGTCCATGAACGCGCCGGGATCGCCCTCATCGCCGTTGCAGACGATGAACTTTTTCGCGGACTGTGCGGCGCGGACGGCGGACCACTTCAGGTGCGTGGGGAAGCCTGCACCGCCCCGGCCGCGAAGGCCGCTGATCTCGATCTGTCGGATCACCGCCTCCGGCGTCAGCTCCTTGATCGCCTTCTCCAGGCCCTGGAAACCGCCGTTGCGACGGTATTCGTCCATGTCGGTCGGGTCGATGTGCCCGCAATGCTCCGTCGCGATGTGGATTTGCCGGCCGAGGAAGTCGGAGACCGCCTGGTCCCGTACGTGGATCGAGTAGCGAGTGACAGGCGCCCACTTCTCATCCGTCAGCAGGCGGTCGAGGGCGGTGGAGACCGCGTTGGTGAGCTTTCGATGGGGACCCGTGACGCCGAAGTGCCGTTGAATAATCGGCTTGGCATCCTCGGGCTGTACCCTCGCATAGAGGTACGACGACTGGTCCGGCTGCACGATCTCCAGCAGAGGCGTCTGATGGCACATCCCCACGCAGCCGACCCTCTTGACGGGAACCTGGACACCCGTCTGGGCGAGGGCCTCCTGCAGGGCACTGTGCAATCTGCCGCTTCCGCGGGCGACACAGCAGGAGCCGAGCCCGACTCGGACCTCGCCCTGGACGCCCGCCTTTGCAGAACGCAGTCTGCGTGATTTGCCCGACGAGGCGGTTCTGGCCTGCTCGTGTCGGAGGAAATCGCTCAAGACATGGGGCACGGTCTCGCGCGTCAGATGGCCGTAGGTCACCCCGTCGATCTGCACAGCCGGCGCCAACGTGCAGCAGCCCAGACATGCGATCCGCTCGACGGTGAACAGCTTCTGTGCATCCGTGTCCTCGCCCTCGGGAATCGCCAGGTGGGTGCGGAACGCATCATAGACTGATTCGGCGCCCTTGACGTGGCAGGCGGTGCCGATGCACACGTGGATGATGTGCTTGCCCGCGGGACGATGGCGGAACTGATCGTAGAATGTCGAGACCCCTGCAATCGAAGCCGGCGTGATCTCCGTCAGCTCGCACACCCGACGCAGCGCCTCCTCGGGCAGATAGCCATAGTGTCCCTGAATCGCCTGCAGGAGTTCCAACACCTTCTCTTTGCCGGCGCCGACCCGCCGGACAGTCTCCTCGACGAATGTCAGGTCCAGTTGTTCTGTTGGTTCTTGATTCGACATATCGAACGATCCGGTCTTACTGGGCCTTTCCGATGCAGTAGAGGTTCTCGACTCCGCGAATGTACATCCGCCCGTCCACAAACGCAGGCGATGCGAAGCACTCCTCGCCCAGCTCGCACTTGCCCAGCTCCTTGTACTCGGGACCCGTCTGCGCGATGCGCATCACGCCTTTCATATCCAGGATGTAGAGCTTGTCCCCCACGATGCTCGGGGACGCCCGGAAATCACCTTTGATCTTCTGCTCATACAGTTTATGCCCATCCTCAACCCTGCAGCAGATCAGCAGATCGGCGCTCTCCAGCAGGTACACATAGGTCCCGTCGCTGACGGGGGAACAGATGTCCGGCCCGCCTTCCTCCATCTTCCAGACGACGTGCGTCTTGCTGACGTCGCCCTGCCCGGTCGGCTTGATAGCGACCAACTGCGCGTAGGGTTCAACCGCCAGGATGAGCCCGCCAGCATAGATCGGCGATGGCGTGACATCGCCGCCAAGACACTCGACCCGCCAGATCTCTTTGCCGTCCGCAGGGTTGTAGACGACGACATTCGGATCAGCCAGCGTAATCAACTGAGGTTTCCCCTCCACCTCCACCACGACGGGCGAAGACCAGGAGTTCGGCAGATCCCGTTTGGCCTCCCAGGCGACCCGGCCGTTCATCCCGTCCAACGCGATGACCTTCGATTTGCCCTCGCTGCCGTCGCCCTGATCGTACTGGATGAGGACCAGTTTCTCATAGGTTTCCAGCGACGCGGCGTAACCGTAGGCGCTGTCCGGCACACCCAGGTTCTTGTACCACAGGCGACGCCCGCTGAAGTCGAACGCCGCTACGTCGCCCGTCGGGAAGATCGCGTAGATCCGCCGGCCATCCGTCGCGGCAGTGCAGGCGGCGTAGCCGGTGTCCTCCATGAGTTCCAACGGTTCCTCGACCGGCACAGTCGGCACGTCGCCTGTCCACAGCAGTCGGCCGGACCCCGCGTCGAAACAGTACACCTTCCGTGCATTGGGGTCCGCACCGACGAGAAAGACACGGTCTTTCCAGACCACCGGCGAATTGCGACCGGGCATCGACACCGCGGTCTTCCAGAGGATGCCCTCGCCTGTCTTGCCATTCCAGGAGGTGGGGATGTTGGCATAGGCGCTGATGCCCGCTCCGCCGGGACCTCGGAACCGAGGCCATTGTCCCTGTTTGTCCTGCATCGACGCAAAGGGAGGTTCCGCGTCCTGCGCCTGCGCGAATCGGACGTGTCCCATCATCCCGAGGAACGTCATGCCCGCCGCCAGGACAGCCAATCCCCCTGCAACGGCCCAGCGGGCCTGCCTGCCTTCTCTCACCTGCATCTCTCCTCGATCTGTCGTCCCATGTTGCGGCCTCGGCGGCTCTTTGCCGAGATCGTATGCGATCTTGCCCGCGATCAGCAGGACGATCACACTGCCGAGCAAGGCATAGGCCGTTCGCTCGGCAAAATCCAGCCGCCAGAGTCGGTCCTGTCGAATCTTGAGATCCAGTCGGCGGACCTCGGACAGGAGCGTCTCATTCGTCGGGTCCTTCTGCACCTGCAGTTGCATGGCCGCCAGCCTGTTTTCGCGCATAGGCCCAAGCACGGCGCTGCCGAAGACGTTGACAACCAGCAACACGGTGAAGATACCCGCGAAAACCGCGCCCACAGCAGCCGTCGTCCTGGCCGATTGATACCAGACATTCAGTTGTTTCGTTTCTTGTGTCATCGATGCCTGGCGGCCGCCTCCTTGTTCTTCTTGAGTCGCTCGTGCTCTTTCGGACAGGCATGATAGCATCGCACACAGGCAAGACAGCTCGCCGGGTCCGCTTCGTACTCGGTCCGCCTGCGACGAACGGACAGGACGATCAGCTTGCCGCCGGCAATGAGACCGACGAACCCGCCCAGCAGTGTTCCGCCCATACCGAATCGATTGCGGATCTGCGTCGCATCCGCATAGAGTACTTCCGTGGTCTGTCCTGTGGCTCGGAACGCATCGCTCATGTCGGTCGTCCCTTCGACCCGGCCTGTCTCCTCCAGATAGACTCGCTCCGCCGTGCGGACCCTCGGGTTCACACGAGCCAGTTGCCCTCTCGACGCGTAGCCGCCCCAGGCGCCCCCGGCTGCGAGGATCGGCAGCAGCACGAGAAACAGAACCAGCCTCCGTTTGGCGATCTTGTACTCCCCCTCGGGCCAGTCGCCGGTCGGCTCGCGAATCGCACCGAACGGACAGGCATCCTCGCACAGGCGACACTGGATGCACTCGGTGGGCGTGATCGTGACCCGTCGCTTGGACAGACGCGACAGATTACGGAGAATCACGCCGTAGGGGCACAGGAATCGGCAGTAAGGCCGCCCGATGAACAGCCCGATGAGCAGCAGGCACACGCCGACCAGCAGGATGTTCCAGTTGCCGCCCATGCGGAAAAAACCCACGAACGGGTCGTATCGGCAGATGATGAACGCACTGCCTGTGGCCGCGAAGAGGACTGCTGCGCCGAGATAGGCGTAGGCCAACAGTCGCAGGCCGCTCTCCAACCAGCGCGGCACGGTCACGGGGTGAATTAGAACCACATCCTGGATCGCTCCGAGGGGACAGACCGCACCGCAGAACACCCGACCGCAGAACAAGGTGAACACCAGCGGGACGACGAAGAATATCGCGGCGGCAATCGGGATAGCATAGCTGCTGTCGAAGACGGTCAAGGTCACGTTCTGGATCGCGCCGATCGGGCAGATGCACCCATCCCGCAGGAAACCGAAGTACAGCAGAGCCGCGATCATCAGGACGAACGCCGCCCGACGACTGCGTCTCGTAAGGATCAAGTGCGAAGCGAGCAGCAGAGCAAACACCAGCACGCCTACATCCACGTATTCACGCCAGACCGGTTGCGGCGCCGGGGTGGTCGTCTCGGGAAACTGGTAGCCGCTTTCAAACTCGGGCGGGGGAAAACGGATCTCGCCCTGCGTCTCCGCGCCGGCGGCCAGCAGAACCGTCAGAAAGGCTGCGATACGAACGAGGCGGTTCATTCCTTGCGATCCATCCCTTTCAGCAAGTACGGCTGGTCCGCAGGCACGCGCGTGAACGCCTGCGAAGGACAAGCCGCCGCGATGGCGCACTCGTTGCAGTTCTTGCACCGGTCGTGGCGGACCTGGAGATAGAGCGATCCGTTGCCGAACACCATGCACCCTTTGACGCATTTGGCGCAACCGTTGCACAGCACCTCGTCGATCGTGTACTCGTAGTACGGGTCCTCGACGTAGGTCCGTTTGATCGCGCCGGTCGGACAGAGTGCGTTCTCCGCAGCGGTGTCCAATGCCTTGGGCTCCGGCACGAGATACCCCGTGCACAGATCGCAGTATCCGCACATCGCATAGGCCTGGACGCACTTGACCGCGGAATCCTCCAGCACGCAGTACGTCGCACAATTGCCGCACGCGATGCACTTGTACGGATCGATCTGCCAGACGAGGTTGTCGCGGTTGTTCCGTGCGACGCTCAGCCCGGCAGCAGCCCCAGCGCCGGCCAGGCAGCCTCCCCACAGACCGTCCCGAAGGAACCTGCGCCGCGTTACGTTCTCCTGCTCATCCGCCATGGCGAACCCTCGTCAATGCTTCGCGAGTCGAGAGCGCGCGAGGCAGGCCGCAATCGGCGAATACCACACACTCGCGGCACATTCCGCTGTTGAGGCACTTGCCCTCCCGCAGGAGCCTGCGCCGTTTCAAGACGACCGCCCCGCCGCCAAGCCCGAGCAGGGTCAGGCCTGCACCCCGCAGGGCTCGCGTGATGAACTGCCGCCGCGCGTGCAGTCTGTTCAAGAATCCACTCACCGGCCCGTCTCCTTTCTTTGGAATACCTTGACCGTGCTATCCTCCGGATCGAGGATATAGATCCGGCCGTCCGCTCCGGCGGCGACGTCGAGCCCACTCCCTTGGGCCTCTTCCGGCGTGTCGTAGACTCTCATCTGCTTGCCGCCCGCGAACTGATCGGGACCCGCGACGACGCCGACGAAGCCACCGTCGCTGTTGTAGACTTTCACGCGGACCAGTCCTTTTTCCGCCGTGACGAAGCCCCCGTTTGGCAGCAGGGCGAAGCTCGCGGGGTTGCAGCACCCGCAGAAACCCTCGATGCCAACCGAACGCTCGCCCCACGAGAACTCGAGGTCACCGTCAATGGTGAACGTGTCGATGCGGTTTCGGCCGGGATCGACCACTCGGAGCATGCCGTCTCGGCCCACCGCCAGATCGAAGTGCGGACTGGGCACCATGAAACCCGGGATGTTGCGCTCGGGGTCCTTCTCTCCGATGTGATCGATGAGCGTGCCCGCGGTGTCGTAGCGCAGGACGATCCGATGTCCAGCGTCGGCCACGAAGATTGCGTCCTTGTACAGCGCAATGCTCGTCAGAACCGCTTCATCGCCCAGGGGTTCCCAGGAGGCGACCACCTTGCCCTGGGCATCGAGGACCTCGACGTGGTCCTTCATGCCGACGTAGATTGCGCCGCCGTCCGAGATCGCCAGGCATTGCGGCTCGCCCGCCAGGCCAATCTCGCTCTCGACCTTCCCGTCGTCGCTGAGCACGCGAATCGCCTTGTCGCCGGCAACGTAGATCCGGCCCTTCGCGTCGACGATGATCGCGCGGGACTGGCTCAAGCCCGTCCGGATAGTCGAACCCGACTGCGCGTAGAGAATCAGGTTCGGATCGATCTTGGCCAGCCGACTCAGGTCGTAGGCAAACGCCTCACTCAGCCCGCTGCCAGTCTTGCCGGTCGTATCAAGCTGGAGAACGGCCACCACCGCCGCGACGACGGCCGCGATGACCAGCACGACGACAAGCCAGTCACTGCCGATTCTCCCTGATATTCCCTGCATGATCGAACCCCACACCTCTACACGACAAGAACCTGCGAGCACCGCAGCCTCCACGGGCAAGATGCCCCTGCTACGGTTGAGCGATATCGAGACACACCATCCGCTTGAGGTCGCGGACGATGAGCCGGCCGGAGGCAATCGCCATCGGGCCCCAGCATTCGAATCCATCCATGACTTCAGCCCGAGCCAATGGGTTGTACCCGGAGGCGCTCGGCTCGACGATGGTCAACACACCGGAATCGTCAAGCACATAGAGCAGCCCGTCGGCAATGGCGTACGGACCGCTGCCGAACGTGTTGACGCTCGTGCTGGTCCAGACGACATTGCCCTGCAAATCCAAACACACCAGTTGCTTGTCCATACCGACGCCAAAGATGTGTCCGTCGTAAGAAACCGGCGTTTGCTGCATCGTGCCAAAGACGCTCGTCGGGTGCAGGAACTCGCTCGCCACCGCGATTTCGCCCCTGGACTCGGTCAGACGCAGCATCGTGCAGCCATAATCATACTGGCCATAGCCGGCGGACAGGAAGATCCTGTCCTGGCCCACGATCACCGGCATCGGCACATTGGTGCGGACCTTCCATTCCTCCGTCTTCCACAGGACCTGCCCATCCTGGGCGGCGACGCCGACGACGCCGCCGGCCTTGGTCGAGCCGCCGCAGTAGACGTAGAACCGCTTGCCCGCGAACTCCATCGGGACGATGGACGAATGCGTCATCACCCACCCGTCCGGGTTGGGCGTCTGCCAGACGATCTGGCCCGTCGCACAATCGACCGCCAGCATCAAGACGCTCCCCGCGGGAGCGAGGATCGCTCTGCCATCGTCGATCAGCGGACACTGGGCCGTGTACCACTGGGGGATCTCGGTCCCGTACTCCTTGACCAGGTTCAGCATCCAGCGGAATTCACCCGTCTTCGAATCGAGGCAGGTGACATGGCCTTTCGGTCCCATCGTGACGACGTGCCGGTCTGTCACGGCCGGCACGGTGCGGCTTATACCGTGGAATCGCTTGATCCTGACCGGGTAGGAGTATCGCCAGATCTCCTTCCCATCGTTGAGCGAGAGGCAGCGGACGACATCCGCCTGATTGGCCTGGTCGTAGTCGAGGAGGTAGACCCGTCCTTGGAGCACGGCGGCGCCGGCATACCCCTCCCCCACGTCCACAGACCAGAGCACACGAGGTCCCTCGGCCGGCCACGTCCGACTCAGGGCCACCTTCTCGGAGCTGATCGCGTCGAAGTTGGCGCCTCGAAATCGGGGCCAGGCGCCGGGCAGATCCGCCGGCGTCCCATCCGATGTCGTCAGCGTCCCCGCGATCTTCGCGGGTTCGTCCACCTCGCCAGCGTTCGCGGGTTTGCCGTCCGCGCCAGGCAGACGCTCCTGGAGACTCACCGCCGCATCGGCGCCGAGCCACAAGTACATCAGCACAAGCACGCCCGCGACGGCAAACGCCATGGGGATCATGTTGGCAAGGAGTTTCTTCATCGATCACCTGAAGACAAACTCGAAGCACGAAGCTCGAAATCCGAAACAAATCCAAATGGAGAAACCCCAATGACGGAAACACTACTGCCCTCCGATGCACAGCGTTTTGGATTTGGAGCTTGGGTCATTTGAGTTTGTTTCGGATTTCGAGTTTCGAGTTTTGTGCTTTCTTCCCTATTCTTGTCTGAGCGCATCGAGCAGGCGCCCGCGCAGAGCCAGCATCCCCGCCAGCCAGACCCAGGCGGCGCCGCTGGCCGCGATCGTTACGACCGTCGCCAGCAGGGAGCCATAAGGCACCTCGGCCCCCGGCGATTGCAGGGCGGGAAACACCGCTACGACAGCGGAGACACCCCCGCAGACCAGACCCGCGAGCAGCAGGCCCCAGTGTTCGTAGAAGACCATACGTCGGATCCTGGCCCTCTCAAACCCCACAGCACGGAGCATCGCCAGTTCGCCCCGTCGCTGGAGCAGGTTGCGGAGCACCACAAGACCCAGCCCGACACTGCCCAGGGCGAGTCCCAGCCCGCCGAGAGCCGTGAAGATCGACAGATACGTGTTCTCCACAGCTCCGAACGCGGCCAGTCGTTCCCACGTGGGCGTGAGCACCAACCCCGAGTCCGTCAGGCCGGACGATAGCTTCTGCGACACGGCTTCCATCTTATCCGATGGAGCATCGATTAGCAAAATCCGATATCCGTCGACCGAAGGAAACCTCGGGATGAAGTCCTTCTCGGCGATGAGGAGACTGCCCTGGAGGATCGAACTGGCGAGCGTCCCGACGATCCGAACGCGGAAGGGCCGACCCATCTCGTCACTATACTCCACTTCATCGCCGAGGTTCTTGCCCAGTGCCCAGAAGACGGTCGGATAGTCACCGATCGCCGGCACGACCCCGTCCCCCAGGTCCATCGTGAGCAAGTCCCAGCCTGCCTCTTCCTCGCTCGTCGCGGTTTGACCCGTGAATCTGAATGCCCCCCTGCCTCCCAAGGCCTGGGGCTGCACCGCCAACAATCGCGGCCGTTGGGCGCGGTTGAGGTTCAGGCAGCTCGCGTCGTCACCCTCGTGAAGGCGGAATTGGACGGCCCGCAGCCCTTTAAGATCGGGGTCTGTCAGGCCGAGAGCCTTGCGCCCGGCCTCCGCGTTCAAATCGTACAGGATGCCGACGGAGGACTCGCCGTAGAAGGCGAATCCGCCTGTGCCGGAATCTCTGCTCTGCGGCCCTCGGAGCGGTTCGTGCCGATTGGCGCCGACGGCGACGACCAGAAAGACGCCGCTGGCCAGCAAGCCGATGATCCCCAGGCTCCGGCCTCGTCGACGCGCCGCATTCCGCAGGCCCAGTCCCTGCAACGAAACCAGCGGCCGATCCCAACCACCCGCCGCGACGAAAAGCACCGCGTGGCTCAGACCCAGCGTCCCGAGCAGCAGAAGCGCCGCGGCGCCGAAGAACAGGCCCGCCATGGCCCGACTGTCGCCGCCGGAGGCCACCGACAGAAGGACCGCCGCACCGACGAATGCGGCAACCGCCACAACGACACCGAGTCGTCCCCGGACGCGGGACGCGGCTCCCGACAGATGCTCCTCGCCGCCGGCCAGCAGTTCGCGAGCGGGAAGCCTCCCCTGTTTTCGCAGCGTGATCCAGATGGCGAACAACGCCGCGACGAAGCCGCCAGAACCGCCCGCGAACAGCGTTGGACTCGTCGCCTGAAAACGGATCTGGACGCCCGCGACGGCCCCGCCCCAGAACGTGGACAGACCCAGGACCATCAAGCGGGCGTACAGCAGACCGGCGGCAACGCCGACGATGGTCCCGATCAGCGAGACGATCCCGCCCTCGGCCAGCAGCAGTCTTCGGACCCGTCTTGCGGGCCAGCCCACCGCCAGGAGCAGACCGATCTGCGGACTGCGACTCTCGACCCCGAATACGAAGAGCAGTCCGATCAAGACGACCGCCGAACCGATCAGGAACATGCTCAGGCCCAGGAAGAGCTGGCCGAAATCCGTGCCCTCGCGGCCCGCCCGCAGGCCCGATTCCCGCACCGCCTGGAAGGACAAACCCACCGATGCGGGATCGACGTGGCTCGTGAGGTATCGAGCCACCTGTCCATCGAGTCCGTCCCGCCAGGGAAAGCGGACCGCCGTCAGGTCGCCATATCGATTGCCCCATCGCGACCGGCCGGTCTCCAGGGTAATGAAGGCCTTGGGCGTGCCGCGGTATTCATCCCAGTACTGCTCGTCTTTGGGGCGGATCTTGTCCAGATCGATCGGGATTCCCGGCTCCCAATCCCGGCAGTTGTCCACATCCGCCAAGCCGGGGAACGCAGGCATCAGCGAAGGATCGCGGGCGGCCCCTTCCAGCGGGATGATCCTGACGACCGTGAACTGTCCTCGCTCCTCGCGCAGAGCCCGCCCGACTCCCATGACGTAGTATGCAAGGTCGATCGTGTCCCCGACGCGGACCTCCAGATCCTCGGCAAGCCACTGATTGATGACGATCTCGTCGCCCCGCATCCCTGGTGGGAGCAGGTCGCTATAGCTTGCATCGAGAGCCGCGACCATCGAGTACGGCGTCGCCTTGTCCCCCAGTCGAATCTCGTTGACGAAGTACGTCAAGATGCCCGCGGCCGAGGGATCGGCTTTCATCGCTTCCCGGCCCAGCGACTCCTCGATGAAGATCCGGCGGCTGCGAAGTTCGATAGCGTTTCGCTCCGCCAGATGCGTCAACTCGACGCCGGCATCCGCCGGCTCCCAGACCTTCTTCACCGCCGTATTCAGTCCGTCTGCGGTGCATTCGGGCTTCGGACGGGCCGCCAAGAGCACGTTGACCCGTCCGGGCTGCTCGATCTTCTCCGCCAGCCAACTCTGCAAGACGAACACGTTGAACGGCGCCGCCTGATTCGCCGCCAGATCGAACCGGGCGAACGCCGATTCGTCGGCCACCGCCAGCACTTGCAAACGAAATGCGATGGTCCGATCCTCGTCGGAGACCAGGGGGACGTCGCGAGGCATCGTCCCGACCTTCTCGATCCGCAGGAGGACCTCTCCTCCGACGGCGGTGTCGAGCCGCTTCGCGACCGCTTCGCTCAGGACGACTCCCTCGCCCGCCGTACCCGGAAAGGGATCGCGTCCCGAGCCAAGGGCGAAGAACCTCTCGTCCACGCCGAGGACACGGACCTGGTTGACGCGGCGCGAACCGTCGTCGTTGGCAATCATGCCGGGGATCTGCAGGACAGCGGCAATGTCACCACCCACGTCTCGCTGGAGGTCATCGGCAAGGGCCGCCCGGAAGAATCGCCCGGGCGCCGAGGCCGCGAATTCGACGTCGCCCAGGCGAGCTTGCAGAATCCGGGCAAGCGTGTAGTGGACACAGTCACCGACCGCCAGGGCGCCGGTGAGCACGCCGGTGGCGACGATCACCGCCAGAAAGACGGCGGCGTTCGTCCTCCAATAGAATCGGAGGCTTCGCGCGACCAGCCGCCAGAGACTCATGGCCGGCCCCTCTCGTGCAGGACGCCCCCGTGGAGCTCCAGCACGTGCCCGATCCGCGAGGCCAGGTCCCGCGAATGGGTCACGACAACCAGCGTCACGCCCTCGTCGCGATTCAATTCCGCGAGCAGTCCGGCGATGCTCTGGGCCGATTCTTCATCCAGCGAGCCGGTCGGCTCGTCGGCAAGCAGCAGCTTGGGCCTGTTGATGAGCGCCCTCGCCACCGCGACCCGCTGGCGCTGCCCGCCCGACAGCTCGCCCGGCCGGTGGGACATCCGATCCGCCAGGCCCACACGGGCAAGCAGGGTCTTGGCCCGTTCTCGCACGGCGGGTCCCGACGCAATGCCTCGTCCCGCCAGCGTGGGCACCAGCACGTTCTCCAGCACCGTGCACTGGGGCAGCAAATGGTGCAACTGAAACACGAAGCCGATTTCGCGACTGCGAATCCTCGCCAGATCGTCGTCACCGAGCGAAGCAAGATCCCGACCGTCGAACAGGACCCGCCCGCTCGTCGCATGATCCAATCCGCCGATGATGTTCAGCAGCGTGCTCTTGCCGCAGCCCGAGGGACCGACGATCACAATGGATTGGCCCTGCTCGATCTTCAGCGAAATCCCCTTGAGCACGCTCACGGACCCCGGATCGTCTGGGGGGCCGTAGGTCTTCGTCACATCACAAAGCTCGATCATCCATGCCCTCGCCTCAATCACCGTCGCACGACCCGTTCATAGACGCCGACCAGCTCCTTCGCCGTCCTCGCGATATCGAATGCCTTGAACATTCCGGCGCGGCCCTCGGCGCCAAGCTTGCGGGCGGCCTGAGAATCCAGCAGCAGCGGTTCGAGAACCTCGGCCAAGCGTTCAGGTGTGTTGGGCTCGTACAGAATGCCGCCGCCCGTCAGCGCAAGCGCCTCGGGAAAGCACCCGATCGCAGGTTCGACAACCGGAACCCCCATCGCCAGTGCCTCCAGCACGTACAATCCATACGCCACCGGGGACGCCTCCGGCACTGACAATACCGAGAGACTTCGCAGAAACTCCAGTCTGGCGTCGCGGTCGAAGGCCGCCAGGAACTCGACGTCGTCGAGGACGCCCGCCGCCGCCAGTTTGTCCCGCAGCCGGGAGATAAAGGGCTCGTCCGCGGCGCTCCGGCCGCCGGAGATGCGAAGCTTCGCAGATCCCAGCTTGCCGTTCCTCTTCAGCAGGAGGAAGGCATCGACCAGTGTCTCCAGCCCCCGTTGGGGACACATCCGCGAGAGGAAGCCAATCGTCGGCGTCGCGGGGCCGCCGTCACCGGGCGCATACACGCCCATCTCCACGCCCATGTGGACCACGTGCATCCGCGAGGAATCCGCCTGGAGACGCTCCTGCATGGTGTCGGCATAGTACTTGCTGACGGCCAGAAAGGCGTCGATGTCACGCACTCGTTCGCGGACAATCGCCCACGCCCGCTCGGCGTAGGGGGAATTCAGGCCGTCGAGGAATCCGTCTTCATCCTGCAGCAGGCACACGACCGGCGCGCCGAGCCGTTCCTTGATCCGACGGGCCATACCCGCCAGCAGCATGTTGGACAGGCAGACGACGTCGGGCTTCTCGGGCTCGGTCACGAGCCAATCCACAAACCGGTCCAGTTCCTTCACCTGCCGGCCGTGCTCGCCCTCGAGCATGGAGATCGTCGTCCCGCCCAGATCGCGAGCGCTGGTCATTCCCGCCTTTCGTCCGGCCCACTCGAGGAGTCCGCGGGAGTCGAACCATCGATCGATCCATCGCGGCGTCCTGCGGAACAGCGACAGCTTCTGCTGGAGGTAGACGTTCACGCCGCCGAAGAACAGCGGCGCATTGCTGACCGGCTCGACCTTGTCCGCCTGCAACGGCAGGTACAGGGGCACCATCAGGACGTCATGCCCAAGCCCGCGAAGGGCCTTCACCAGCGCCGCATCGCGCAGGCAATTCTCACAGTAGAAATTGTCGCCCGAGCCGGGACAGATCTGGATGATCTTCATCGTGCTTGCCCCCCATCGGCCTGCTTGGGACCGAAGGCATAGACGTAGCCGTCATCGCACCCCACAACAACCAAGCCGCCCGCGACCGCAGGCGACGAGGTCACAGGCTGGCCCATCTCGTAGGACCACGCCTGCGTGCCGTCCGCCAGGCGAAGCAGGTACAGCCGGCCGTCGTCGCTGCCGACAACAATCTTGTCCCCGCAGATCACGGGCGAACTGTTCACCTCTCCCAGCGTCTTGAATGCCCAGATCCGCTGGCCGCTGTCGCGACGGACGCAGTGGACGTATTCGTCCCGACCTCCAAAAACAACCACATCCTCGCCCACAGCCGGCGAGGAGAAGAACGCCGCATCGCTCTGCTCGTAACGCCAGAGAATCCGACCCTCGTTCAGATCGGCACATAGGAAGACATTCTCGTGGTTGCCGACGAACGCCTGGCCGTCGAGGAGCGCCGCAGAGGCGGCGATATAGGACCCGCTGTCGATCTGGGCCACTTTCGTCCCGTCGGCCAGCGAGACGACGTGGATCATCGCATCGCAGCCTCCGAAGGCACACTTGCCCTGGTCCACCGCGGGCGAGCCGTTGACGTAGTTGTCCGTCTCGTAGGTCCAGATCACCTTGCCGCTCTCGGCGTCCACGCAGTGCAGGCGGTTGTCGTAACTGCCGACCACGATCCAGGTCCTCTGCCCATCGGGCGAGCGGGTCCAGTTCGGAGAGCCGAGGATCTGGCCGTCCGTCTCGTACCTCCACTTCAATTCCCCCGTCCCGGCGTCCAGCGAGTAGAGAAAGCTGTCTGAAGACCCCATGAACACGCGGCCCCCCAGCACACAGGGCGACGATTCAACCGCATCGCCGGCCTCATAGGACCAGAGCTTCTCGCCCGTTCGCAGGTCGAGTGCGTAGAGGTGATTGTCACACGAACCGATGAACACGCGGCCCCCTTCGATGGCGGCGGACGATTTGACCTCGGCGCCCGTCTTGAACTTCCACAGGAGGGTCAGCGAGTCGGCCAGCGTCCCCTGGGCCCGGCCCAAGAGACCTTGGCCGCCATGGAACATGGGCCATGTCCCGTCGAACCGGGGCGCTGCGACGGTCTGGTTCGCGTCGGAGACGGGCGTACGCAGGGTCGTTGCCCGCGCCGGCCCGAGCCCGCCTCGGCGCACGAAGAAAGCAATGAGAGCCGTCACAAGGACAACGCCCAAGAACACCCAGATTGTAGCCCGGATCGACCGCATCGAACCCCGATGACCATCGCCGCCGACCGACGGCAGAACCCCGTAAGACCACACATCCTACGGCGACGGCCCCATGATAGTTCGCCGAGAGAAATGATGCAACAGGTCCGCAAGGCAGCCGACGTGTCCCCTGTTAGCGGTTCCCGCGCCCACCATCCGCAGGGCAGGTCAGACGCCTGGCGCGCGGCCCACCGGCGGCTCTACGAACACCTCTGCAAGCACAAGGAAGGCGACCAACCCACGCTCGAAGACCTCCAGCCGCTTTACCAAGCCGTAGCTCACGGCTGTCAGGCTGGTTTGCAGCAAGAAGCCTATGACAAGGTTTGGGTGGCGCGCGTTCGTCACGGAAATGAGTACTACAGCACGAAGAAGCTCGGGGTATTCGGTTCGGATTTGGGAGCCACTGCGTGCTTCTTCGATCAGCCCTGGAATCGTGTTTCGCAAACGCTCACAGAAAGAACCCAGGGTGTTCTGTTGAATGAAGCTGCTTACCGCCTACGCGGCTTGGGCCGGCTGACCGAATCGCTCGAGCTAATGAGGGGCGGGATTGAGTTTGCCGCCAAGCTCAACGATTGGAGGAATGCATCGGCTGGTGCAAGCAACTTGAGCGAGCTGGAACTGACATTGGGCGAGGTGGCCGGTGCGGTGGGGGATGCCGAGCAGTCAGTCACCTACGCCGACCGCAGTGGCGATGCCTCTCGGCGGATGAGCAGTCGCACGACCCATGCCGATGCCCTGCACCAAGCGGGCCGCCGGACCGAGGCGGAGACGCGCTTCCGCGAGGCCGAGCAGATACAGCAGGAGATGCAGCCCGACTACCCGCTGCTCTGCACCCTACAAGGTTTTCAGTATTGCGACCTGCTCCTCGCCGTTGCTGAACAAGCCGCATGGCGGCTTGTTCAGAGTTCAAAGTTGATCAGTGAATGCCGAGCCGTCTCCCAGCGCACGGCACAGACGCTCAAATGGGTACGGGATGGTAACCTGTCGCTCCTCCCCATTGCCCTTGACCACCTCACGCTGGGCCGCGCCGCTCTCTACGAGGCGATTCTTTCCAAGTCCGAAATCCAGAATCCGAAATCCGAAATTGAACAGGCCGTGTCCGGCCTCCGTCGCGCCAGCCAGCAGGACGAGTTCCCAAAAGCTCTCCTCACCCGCGTCTGGTTGCGGTTTCTCACCGGCGCCTGCACCGGTCCCGAGAGCGCGCAGGCGGATTTGGACGAAGCCTGGGAAATCGCCGAACGCGGCCCTATGCGGCTCTTCATGGCAGACATTCATCTTTACCGTGCCCGGCTCTTCGGCAATCCGAAGTCCGAAGTTCGAAGCGTGGAGTATCCATGGGGGGCGCCGACCACCGATCTCCTCGCCGCGCGCAAACTAATTGAGCAATGTGGCTACTGGCGTCGGAAGGAAGAACTCGAGCATGCGGAGAGAGTGATTGGCGTTTGATGCCACGCTGGTCGTGCGGCTGCATCACGCCGAGCCGTTCCAGCAGGATCAGCTCTGGCGCTACGCCAGTTTCAAAAAGAACACTGGGAAGCAGGTTGGCGTGAAGCTGACCCGGCGAGCGCCGGACGTGGGCGAACCGGAGATGTATTTCGATCCGCCGATGGCGAAAGCAGGTGTTGGGCTGGAAGTTGGCGGAGAGCGACTCGAAAGAGAGGACGGAAAGGGAGATTTGACGTTCGGCAGTACCCTTCGATTGCCCTCACGGGTGCGATATGGCAGGAGAACTTATGCCCGCGGTTCTGGCGTGTCGGCGGCGCAAGGCGGTTTGATTATCGTTTCAGGTCGATCAGCGCGATCCGCGGACCACACTCGGCTTGGGGACCGGACTGGAAGACCTCGATCTTGGTGGGGATCAGGACCTCGCTGTCGGACGGTCGGGAGTAGTCATAGCCGCGAACGAGAACGAACTTCCCCGCGACAGGATTGCCCAGCCAGATCATGTCCATGAAGGGCGTGTCCTGATTCTGGAAGTACGTGCCCTGCGTCCAGGACGGCTCGACCAGAGTGACTTGCTTCTTCTTGCTCCCCTTTTCCTTGGAGACAACCTGGCGGGGTTCGTACCTGGCGTCGATCGGCTGGTACCATTGGCCCGCGAGCTGCACGGACTGAGCCCTGCGGCTGAGCGACACCCCCTCGGCCAGGACGCGGATCGGGGCGGTCACGATCTGGAGCACCGCTTCGCTGTAATCGGGATAGGAGCCTCGCAGAGGCGAGACATCCACCTGCTCGTCGCCCTCGAACGAATAGCGACCCTGGACCACCTGCCAGGTGAACCGGGCGAAGGGCTCCCCGGCCTCTGCTCGAATCGCATTCGACCAGGGGTAGAGGGTGAAAGCGTGCTCGGTGAGGTACAGGCCGCCGTCGGGGTAGTTCGCGGTCACAATGGCACCGAACTGGATCTTGGTACATTGCGTCCACGCCGGCAGGCCACCCGCGGCTTCGATGGAAGCCGCTATGAACGGCCGCGGAACCGGCGACGAGCCGGGGTCCGGACCTGTGGCCAGCAGGTCCGGATCCTGGGAGGGATCCTGAGAAACCTGCCGGCCACAGCCGGTGAGAATCAAACCCATGCACGCGATCAGAACGACATTGCGAATCACCCTCGCGGCCATGTCAGTTTCCTATCGTCTGTCTTCAAGCTTTCGAATCGGACTCGGCGGCTCCCTGCCCATTCTTCTCGCACTTGATCTTGGCGAGCTGCTCCATCAACGCGTAACGATCCACGGCGTCCTTGTTGGCCAGCTTCATTAGATCCGCGGCCACTTCCGGCTTCGACTGCTTCAGTACGCGATACCGGTCCTCGCCGTAAGCGTAGTCCTCGAACGCCATGGTCGGCGGCTTCGAGTCGAGCTGGAGCGGATTCTGTCCCTGCTCTTTGAGTCTCGGGTCGAACCGATAGAGCGGCCAGTGCCCGCACGCTACCGCTTTCTTCTGCTCCTCGTACCCGTTCGTCAAGTTGACGCCGTGAGCGATGCAATGGGCGTAGGCGATGATCAGCGACGGACCCGGATACGCTTCGGCCTCGGTGAACGCCTTCACCGTCTGCGGGGCGTTGGCGCCGATCGACACCTTGGCCACGTAGATGTTGCCGTAGGTCATCGCCAGCAGACCCATGTCCTTCTTGGGAGCGGGTTTGCCGCCGGCGGCGAACTTCGCGACCGCGGCACGGGGCGTCGACTTCGACATCTGGCCGCCGGTGTTGGAGTAGACTTCGGTGTCCAGGACGAGGATGTTGATGTCCTTGCCGCTGGCGAGGACGTGGTCGAGACCGCCGTAGCCGATGTCGTACGCCCAGCCGTCGCCGCCCAGCGCCCAGACGCTCTTGCGGACCAGGTAGTCGCCCACCGTGAGCAGTTGCTTGCACTCGGGACAATCGCACTTGGCACACTGGGTCTTGAGCTGCGCCACGCGGGCTCGCTGCTCCTCAATCGCATGTTGCTCCGGATCGTTGGCCAGCGCCGCGGAACGGATCGCAGCGACCAGATCCTTGTCCAGACAATCCTTGGCCGCGTCCAGCAGATTCAGCGCGATCAGCCGGAACTGATCGACGGTCAGTCTCATGCCCATCGCGAATTCCGCGTTGTCCTCGAAGAGGCTGTTGGCCCAGGTCGGGCCGCGACCGTCGGCCCGCTTGGTGTACGGCGTCGTCGGCAGGTTGCCGCCATAGATCGACGAGCAGCCGGTGGCATTGCCGATATAGGCCCGGTCGCCGAACAACTGCGTGAGCAGCTTGACATACGGGGTCTCGCCGCACCCGGCGCAGGCGCCGGAGTACTCGAAGAGCGGCTGAACCAACTGGCTGCCCTTGACCGAGTTGGCCTTGAACAGCGAAGGGTCCGTGTTCGGCAGCGACAGGAAGAAGCTGTAGTTCTTCCGCTCGCGGTCCCGCAGCGGCTCTTGCAGCTCCATGTTGATCGCCTTGCGTCCGGTGGGCTGCTTGTTCGCGTCGCGCTCGGCGCCGGGACAGGTCGTCACGCAGGCGCCACAGCCGGTGCAATCCTCGGGGGCCACCTGCACGGTGAACTTGAGACCCTTGAGTTCCTTGCCCTTGGCGTCGATGCTCTTGAACGACTCGGGCGCGCCGCCGAGATTCTTGGCATCGTAGGCCTTGATGCGAATCGCCGCGTGCGGGCAGACGAACGAGCACATGCCGCACTGAAGGCACAGTTCCGGCTGCCAGACCGGGATATTCACCGCGATGTTCCGCTTCTCGAACTGCGTCGTGCCCGTCGGGAACCGGCCGTCGATCGGCATCTTGCTGACCGGCAGCGAATCGCCGCGCATCGCCATGATCTCGGCGGTGACTGTCTGCACGAACTCCGGCGCGTCGGCCGGCACGGCCGGCGGCATCTTGACCTTGCTCGTGACCTTGCCCGGCACCTTCACCTCGTGCATCCGATCCAGGGCGCCGTCCACCGCCGCGTTGTTCAGTTGGACGACCTTCTCCCCCTTCTTGCCGTACGACTGCTTGATGGCGTCCTTGATCGCCTTGACCGCAGCCTCGATCGGGATGATGTTGCTGATCTTGAAGAACGCGGTCTGCATGATCACATTGATGCGGGCGCCGAGCCCAAGCTCCTGGGCCAGCGAGATCGCGTCGATCACATAGAACTTGAGCTTCTTGTCCACGATCTGCTTCTGCACTTCCTGCGGCAGCGTGTCCCACACCTTGTCGGCCGGGTGCGAGGTCGTCAGCAGGAAGGTCCCACCCTTGCGGGCCGAGGACAGCATATCGTACTTCTCGAGGAAGCTCGGATTGTGGCAGGCGATGAAGTCCGCCCGATTGACCAGATAGGGCTGGCGGATGGGCTTCTTGCCGAACCGCAGGTGCGAAACCGTCATGGCGCCGGCCTTCTTGGAGTCATAGACGAAGTAGGCCTGCGCGTAGTTGTCCTGGAGCTGGTCGCCGATGATTTTGATCGAGTTGCGGTTGGCGCCGACGGTGCCGTCGGAGCCGAGGCCGTAGAACATCGCGGCGTACTGGCCCGGCGTGGGAACCTCGAACGAATCGTCCACCGGCAGACTCGTGTTCGTCACATCGTCGATGATGCCGACCGTGAAGCCCCTCTTGGGCTTGGCGGCGTCCAGGTTGTCGAAGACCGCCTTGACCATCGCAGGCGTGAACTCCTTCGAGCCCAAGCCGTAGCGGCCGCCGACCACGACCGGGTACTTATCGAATGAAGCGAGCCCGTCGGCCATCGCCTCGCCGATCGACGTGCGAACGTCCAGGTACATCGGCTCGCCCAACGCGCTGGGATCCTTCGTGCGATCCAGCACTGCGATCTTCTTGACGGTCTTGGGCAGCACCGCCATAAAGTGCTTCGTGCTGAACGGGCGATACAGGCGGACCTTTACGACGCCGACCTTCTGGCCCTGCGAGTTGAGGTACTCGACGGTCTCGTGGGTCGTGTCCGCGCCGCTACCCATGATGACGATCACCTTTTCGGCGTCAGGGGCGCCGACGTAATCGAACAGCTTGTACTGGCGACCGACGATCTTGGCGAATTTGTCCATCGTGTCCTGCATGATCTTCGGCACGGCCAGATAGAACTTGTTCACCGTCTCGCGGCCCTGGAAGTAGACGTCGGGGTTCTGCGCGGTGCCGCCCAACATGGGGCGGTCCGGCGTCAAAGCCCGGGCCTTGTGCTGGGCCACCAGGGCATCGTCGATCATCGCCCGCATATCGTCGTAGGTCAGTTCCTCGACCTTCTGCTCCTCATGGCTCGTCCGGAACCCGTCGAAGAAGTGCAGGAACGGAATGCGGGAGGCCAGTGTCGCCTGCTGCGAGATCAATGCGAAATCCATCACCTCCTGCACGCTGGAGGAGCACAGCATTCCAAATCCCGTCTCCCGGCAGGCCATGACGTCGGCATGGTCGCCGAAGATCGACAGGCCCTGGGCGGCCAGCGAACGCGCGGTGATGTGAAAAACCGTGGGCAACAGCTCGCCCGCGATCTTGTACATGTTGGGAATCATCAGCAGCAGGCCCTGCGAGGCGGTGAACGTCGTCGTCAGTGCACCCGCCGCGAGCGCCCCGTGAACCGCGCCGGCAGCTCCCCCTTCCGACTGCATCTCGGTGACCGATGGAACGGTGCCCCAGATATTCGGCAGGCCCTTGGCGGTCTTCGCATCCGCGATCTCCCCCATCGGCGAACTCGGCGTGATCGGGTAGATCGCAATCACTTCGTTCGTTGCGTGCGCAACGTGCGCGGCCGCGTTGTTTCCATCAATCGTCACCATCTTACGCTTCATAGCTTCTCCATCTTTCGTAAAAGCTGACACAAAAAGAACTTAGCTCAATGGCAATCCATCGCCGCTGGCCTTATGGCACCTCCTGCGTATACGTCCGGGCCAGAGCAAATCCCCCACAGGTGCGCCCGGCGTACGAAGAACGCTTATTTATACATCCTTCGGCCTGGGCAGGCAACAAAAATCACGGCCGATCCGCGACAGCACGACAGGCACGCCGCACGTCACTCGTCCAGGCCGAAGGCCTCCAGCCATTGGTCGGTCTCGCCGTCGGTAAGCCCTTCCCGCTTCTCCTCGGGCTCCCTTCGCCTGGGCTTTCTCCGACTCAGTTCCTTCTGCACCTGCTGCCAGAACTCCTCCGACTTGATGGCTGCGGCCCTCCGTTCGCCGGCCGCCTTGCGAAGCCGCCGGTCGCTGCTGACGACCGTCAGACGACGGGGAGAGGTGTCTGCCGTGATCTTTTCCTCGACGACGCTGTCGGCGTCGCGGTGGAAACCAGCGAAGTACACCTCCAGGCTGTCAAAAGCATCGAACTGGCTCTTGTCCGACGGTCCAGATCCGTCGAAGACGACCTGCCCGGTTTCGCCCATCTGGCCGAAGTACTGGCTCAGAACCCGGCACAGATCGACCTCGGTCATGATCTCGCGCTCGCCGAACCCTTCGTGCAGCGCCCACAGCAGGTTGTTTCCGTCGATAATCGTCATGGTTTCGGCATCCTAACTATCGTCATCGCAGGCCCCCTCCTTCGCAATCCGGCGAGGACTCGCAGGGGCCGAAGCCCGATTATGCCGCAAATAGCCGATGGCGGCAAGCGATCAACTGCCGCCGACAGACGATCAGTTCTTGACACTGATCTCGTATCGAATTGCCTCCCTGTCAGACCCGCCAACGGGCGGGGCCGATTCGAGCACCGCGGTCGATCCCCTCAGCGCGTACTGGAACGACCCATCGTGCAGCGGGTCCGCAGGCACAGAGACCTCCGCGATCTCGGCCAGAGCCTTGGGCAATTGCCCGTTGTGAGTGGCCGCATAGGAGCGAATCGCCTCCACGCACCTCAGGATCGCCAGGTCCCTGTCGAGTCTCTTCGCGAGCACCCGTGTTCGGTCATGCGCCGGTTTCAGCACGCTCTCATACTGCTCGCTGAACATCCGCGACGCCGCGGCTTTCGTCTCGATCTGGATTGCCCTCTCCACGTCCGCAAAGGGTTTCGGCAGGTTCTCCAGAGCCAAATACAGGTTCGGAGCATCCTGCCTCTGTATGAATTCCTCAAGCTCCCTGCATGTGATCGCCGCCATCGCAATGCCGACCTGCACCTGGAGGAGAGTGGGAGCCTGGGCGTGCTGCCTCGCCATGCCCGCCCCGGTCTGCAAGGCAAGGATAGCACCATCGTATCCATCCTGGGCAATCTCCAGTCTCGCCCACAGTCGGATGGCAAAGGCGAGCCGGCGGTATCCCTCGGTCTCTGGGACCTGCGTCCCCGGCTTCCACGCAGGCCAGTTGCACTGGCGGCACTTCACTGCCTGGGTCACGGATTTGAGGCTCTCCGTGTACTGCATCAACGCCTGTTCCACCTCATCGACCGGCAGTTGCGCGATGGGCATGTTGAGCCATTCCTGGATCTGCTTGTCTCCAGCCTTGTCCGGCAACGCCTTGACCGCCTTCTCATAGAGAGGAACCGCGTCGCCGTCGATCATGGCCGAGTCCAGCGACAGCAAGGAGAGCTTCCCCACCTCTGTAGATGCCTTCTGAGGATGCAGGACGAGTTTGACATCTCTCCCCGCCGCCGGAAGGCACAGCACCCCCGATTCCAAGAGCCAGAACAACACTGTCGCCGTCACGATCCTGCGCGCGTGGAACATTCTTCTTCCTTCCAAACACGGTCCCGCTGTCATCGCCCGCCCCCTGCCGGCTCTGGGGAGCGGTTGCACATCTGCTGCATCTCTTAACAGGACGCGTAACTCGGAACGATAATCACGGAAACAGGCAAGGATTGGGAAAGAACTGATCCTCTCATCCCTGCTCTTCGCGATCCTGCAGGGATTCACAGGGACTGAAGCTCGATTATGCCTCATGCGGCCGATATGGGCAAGCGTGCAATTCCCGCTCACGAACGATCAGTTCTTGATGCTGATCTCGTACCGGGTATTCACCATAAGCACTCTTTCCTCAGACCCGTCTTTGGTGAACACGCCGCCAGGCAAAGAGAATTCGAGCACAGCGGTCGATCCACTCAATGCGTAGCGGAACGGCGCATCGGCTATCGAATCTTTCGGCACGGAAACCTCGGTAATGTCCGTCAAAGCACCAGGCAGCTTTCCCTTATGTGACGCCGCGTAGGAGCGAATCGCTTCGACACACTCCAAAGCGGCCACGTGGGTCTCGTAGCCCTTGGCAAAGATGCGCATCTGATCGGACCGTGCGTCCTTCTTGTCATCTGCCAGCACCTTCTCTATGTCCCCAAGGAGTCCCGACAGGCCTGCCAACGCCAAGCTCAGATTGGGTGCCCCCTCGATCTGCACCAGTTCCTCAACCTCTCTGCACATGTGTCGGCCAATCCCGGGCGCGGACTGCCTCAAGATGAGCGAGGGAGCCTGTCCCAGATGCCTGGTCATCCCAAATCCAGTCTGCAGCGCCAGGATCGCCCCTTCGTATCCCCCATTGGCGATCTCCAACTTGGCCCACAGTCCGACGACTCTGGCAAGCCTGGAGTACCCATACCACCTCCCAACTGTCGCCGCGGGCGACGGTTGAGGCCAATTGCACTGGCGGCACCTCACTGCCTTGTTCACGGCTTTGAGGCTCTCCGTGCGATCGACTACCGCCTTTTCGACCTGATCCAACGGCAGTCGATCGACAGGCATCCTGAGCCATTCGCTGATCTGCTTGTCACCCGCCTTGTCTGGCAGAGCTTGGATCGCCTTCTCGTAGAGCGGGAACGCGTCCCCATCGATCATCTTCGACGCCGGCGGTAACAAAAGAAGCCCGCCCACTGCGGTGGGCGCTTTCTGCGGATGCAGGATCAGCTTGACGTCCCGCACATCCTCAGCATCCTGTCCCGCGGCAGAAAGGCAAAACACGCCCGATGCCACACACCAAATCGATGCTGTCGCCGCCACGACTGTACGCAGGCAAGACATGGTTCTTTCTCCCAAATGCAATTCCGTTATCGTCGCTCGCCCCCTCGATTCCGAGGGCGGAGCGCACCCATAGTATTAGACGCAGGAGATGAGCGACTGTTATCCCAGAAACTGGCGAGGAGGACAAGAAGATCGTTCCCCTGTAGTCACTCGGCACAATCCGCCCGTGCCCGAGTCACTTCGGAAACAAACGCAGGGTCACAGCTCGAACCGCACCTCGCCGCCGACGATGGTCTTCTCGACCTTGCCCTTGACGGTCCAGCCGTGATAGGGACAGTTGCGGCTCTTCGAGAGGAACTTGTTCACGTCGATCGTCCATTCCGCGTCGGGGTCGATGATCGTCACGTCGCCCTGCTTGCCCCGGGTGAGCGAGCCCTTGTCGATCCCGATGATCCTCGCGGGATTCACCGTCATCATGCGGATCAGGCCGGGCCAATCGAGGATCCTCGGCTCGATCAGCGCCTTGATGTAGAGCGCCAGGACGCACTCCAGGCTCGCGATCCCGAACGGCGCCGCCAGAAACTCCAGTTCCTTCTCGCTCTGGAGGTGCGGGGCGTGGTCGCTGGCCAGGGCATCGACCAGACCCTCGGCGATGGCCTGCTTGAGGGCCTCGGTGTCCTTCTGGGCGCGGAGAGGCGGACTAACCTTGTAATTCGTGTCGTACGTCGAGCAGGATTCCTCCGTCAGGAGCAGATGGTGCGGCGTGACTTCGCACGAAACGGGCAGCCCATCCTTCTTCGCCTGGCGGATCAGCTCGACCGAGCCCGCGGTGGAGATGTGCTGGGCGTGGTATCGCACCTGCGCCCTGCGGACCAACTGGATGTCACGCCAGAGCATCGCTTCCTCCGCCAGCGCGTCCATGCCGGGCAGACCGAGGATCGTCGAGCAGTAGCCGGCATTCATGACCCCGTTGCCAGCATAGCTGTTGTCCTGGCAATGCTGTGCGACGACCACATCGAACATCTTGGCGTACTTCAAGGCCCGCAGCATGACCGCGGCGTTCTGAACACCGGCGCCGTCGTCGGTGAAGCCCCTGGCGCCCGCCTCCGCCATCAGACCCATCTCCGCCAGCTCGACGCCCTCGCGTTTCTTCGTGATAGCGCCCATCACGTAGACGTGGGTCTTGCGGGCCTGACGGCCCTTGCGATGGACGTACTCGACGTCTGTTTCGCTCTCGATAGCGGGGTTCGTGTTGGGCATGCAGACGACGGAGGTGAAGCCCGCCGCAACGGCCGCCGCAGAGCCGCTGGCGATGGTCTCTTCCTCCTCGTCACCCGGCTCGCGGAAATGGACGTGGATATCGATCAGGCCCGGCGTGACAAGCTTGCCCGTGGCGTCGATGACCCGCGAGACCGTCTTCTCCACCGCGCCGTTGAGGTTGCCCACCTCCGCCACCTTCCCGTCGAGGATCAGGACGTCGCACTTCTTATCCAGGCGGTTCGCCGGGTCGATCACCCGTCCGTTCTTGATTAGAAGCTGATTCGCCATAGCCTGCCTTATCACCTCCATGCAATCCTCTCACCCGACCCGAACGCGCAGCACCACCGAACGCGGGACGAACAACGGTACTTGTACCAGAACTCAGGCGGGAAGAAAAGCGGTTTCTTCGCGGGGCGAGCCTGCCGCTCAGTTCAGCTCGCTCTCGGTGCGCCAATCCGCCCTTTTGTTGCGGTTGGCCAGGAGCACCTGCTCATCCGCGGCATCGATCGCGCCATCCCCCGTGATGTCGCCCAGGAGATAGGCTTGTGAGGACGTGCGACCTGCGATGGAGTTGTTCGCCAGGATCGCCTCGTCCTGCTCATCGACGATCCCATCGGCGTTGAGATCGTGCCACAAGATGCTCTCATCGGCCGGCTTGTCGCCCACGGACCAGGCCAGGGCATACCGCTCGCTGCTCGCGGAAGCGGACTTGGCGTTGAGGTTGCTGTACGAAACGACGATTTCGTACACGCTGTAGCCGGGCTGTGTGGCGACATGGACGTGCTCGACGTTGTCCACCTTGCTGTCGCAGTGGTCCAACAGCAGCGGCTCGCTCGGATTCGCGGGGTTGATCGCCCACACGTCCAAGCGGAGGTCGCTGTCGGCTTCCACCATGTGCTTGAAGGGACGCTCCGTGCGGTAGTGGCGGTTCCAGACCAGCGTGGCGGTAAGCATCTTGGACGCAGGCTCATCGACCACGGTGCGGTACACCTGCTGGAAGGCCTGTTGCTGGAAGACCTCGTTCAGATCCCAGCCGGCAAGGGGGACCTCGCCCGGCTTGCTGCGTCCGGCTGTCAGAAGCCCGTACGCTCCGGCGGCGTTCACCATCCCGGCCCCCTGGGCGTGGTCGAGCGGGATCTCGTGATCGTCATCGGGACTCAGACGGCCTTTGTGCCAGTAAGGCAGCTTCGTCGCGGAGTTCATCAGGATGGCCTTGAGGACGCAGTTGCCGCCCTCGGGCGACAGGGCCAGAGCCAGGTCGTCGTTCTGCTTGGCCGTCTGGATCAGCAGTCCGACGATCCCAGCCGCCACCGGGGTAGAGAAACTGGACCAGTTGCCCGCCGCCACATAGCCATGTTCGGCCAGTCCGTCCCCGACGAGACAGTTGCCCGGCGCAATGACGTCCGGCTTGCAGCGCCCGTCTTCGGTCGGCCCGACGCTCGATTCCTCGGGATAGGCCAGAGCGAACCGGGAGAGCTTCGTCGCGACATCCTCGCTGTTCACCGAACTGACCAGCCCTACGCCGATCACGTTGGGCCCGGCCCCGGGGTAGAACGAGGGATCGGAGGCATTCAGGCCGTTGCCGATGCTGGCGACGAACACGAGACCCGTGTGCTCAACCAGGGCTTCGATGCCTCGCGTCCACCCGTCCTCCAGCGGCTGTCCGAAACTCGCCGAGACGAGATCGACCTCGGGTCTTTCCTGCCCATAGACGTACCGTTTGACGAAATGCCAGAACTCGTAGATGTGGCCCTCGGACTGGGGCACCACCCCCTGGTATCGGAAAGGATCCAGCGAGGGGGCGGTCCCCTCGGGGTCCTGGCCGAACAGGATGGAGCAGATGGCGGTCGCGTGATCCGACGTACCGGCAGCCTTGGCAAGACTGCTGTGGAAGCTCAACGACGCGTTCCGCAAGCAGGCGTGGGCGAGGTTGGGCAGATAATCGTTCTGGGGCTCGCCGTTGGCGTCATAGGTGAAACTGCGGCAGACGACGCCAAAACGAACATCAGCCCCCGTCAGGTTCGGATCGGCCTGCAACAGCGTGTCGATGCCGGCCCACTGAAGCGCTTGCGGCTGGATCGAGGAAAGGTCTTGACCCACGGTCGTACCGGCCGCGGCAAGCCCCATAACCAGGGCTACGACCCATAATCTTCGACCCCTGTTCATTCGTTTTCCGCCCATGCTTCGCTACCACGTTTGCAAGACACGGTACAGGTGCCTCGTCCCTGGCACGCTGTCATCCCCCAGGAATCAGCCTCCGTGGCTGATGAGAACCGTCACTCCGATCAACAGGCCTTATCATAGCAGAAACGGGCCGTTCAATCAAGTGAATTCCGCGTTGGGATCGCAGCTTACCACGATTACCAGTATTGGGGAAGCGGATTGCGGCAAACCACAGATGGACGCTTGCCACGCCGGACCAAAGGTGGTATAGTGGCCCCGAACTTACGGAAGGATCGCAGGAGTTCCCCGGGGCGGCCCGCTGCCTGCGGGAACTAGATGGGATTGTGTTCTATGAAGGTAATCCTGGACGCCGGCCAGATCGATCGGACCATCAACCGTCTGGCCGACGAAATCGTCGAGCGGACCTCGCCCGATAATCAACTGGCCATCATCGGCATACGTAGTCGGGGCGAGATCCTCGCCGAGCGACTGGCCAACCGCCTTTCTCAACGGGTCGGACACACCGTCCCGTGCGGCGCTCTGGACATCACCCTCTACCGTGACGACCTCAACGCCCCCCACAGCGGCAGTCAACCCTTCGTCCGCACGACGGAAATCGGTTTCGACATCGACAGCAAGACGATCGTCCTGGTGGATGACGTGCTGTATACCGGCCGTTCCACACGAGCGGCCATGGATGCCCTGATCGATCTGGGTCGGCCCAAGGCCATCCGCCTTGCGGTCCTGGTCGAACGGGCGGGACGCGAGTTCCCCATTCAGGCGGACTATACCGGCTTCGAGGCCGAGGTTGGGCCCGAGCAGTCGGTTCAGGTCAATTTCGTGGAGTCTGACGGCAAGGATGAAGTGATCGTGGTCTAAGACGCGAAGCGGCCGGGGGCCCCGCGAACTGACGGGTCTCACGGGCAAAGGAGTTCGCTTCACGAGATCGGCAGGGGTACATGAATCGCTTCCTGGACATCGTGGAGAGGCACACGTCCGGCAGGACGGGAAGGCGGCACGGCACAGCTATGGCAATCATTCACAGAGGCGGCAAACCGTTCAAGTGGCAGCGAAAGCACCTGCTGGGACTGCGGGACCTGAGCGTCGAGGAGATCACCCACATCCTCGACACAGCCACCGGCTTCGAGCAGATCAGCACCCGCTCGATCAAGAAGGCCCCCCCGCTGCGAGGCAAGGTCGTCGTGAACCTGTTCTTCGAGGACAGCACGCGGACCCGCACCAGTTTCTCGCTGGCGGCCAGCCGGCTCAGCGCCGACGTCGTCGAGTTCACGCAGAAGAACAGCTCCGTCAGCAAGGGGGAAACCCTGCTCGACACCGCTCGGAACCTGGAGGCGATGGGCGTCGATATCGTCGTCATCCGACACAGCGCAGGCGGGGCCGCCACGCTCCTGAGCCGCAGTATCAAGGCCTGCGTCGTCAACGCCGGAGACGGCTACTGCGAACACCCCACCCAGGGCCTGCTCGACGCCTACACCATCCGCCAAGCCAAGAGGAGTCTCGAAGGCCTGAAGATCGCCATCGTCGGCGACATCGCCCATTCCCGCGTCGCACGCAGCGACATGTGGGCCATGACCAAGCTCGGCGCCGAGGTCACCTTTGTCGGGCCGCCCACGCTGATGCCCGCAGAGGTCGGCAAACTGCCGGTGAAGGTCAGCTACTCGCTCGACAAGGTCATCGAGGAAGTGGACGTGGTGAACATGCTCCGCATCCAGTTCGAGCGGCTCGGCGGCAACCCCTTCCCCTCGATCCGCGAGTACTCCCGCTACTTCGGCCTGACGGTCGAGCGGGTCAAGCGAGCCAAGCCGGACATCCTCGTCATGCACCCCGGCCCGATCAATCGCGGCCTGGAGATGGAAAGCGAGGTCGCTGACGGCCAGAACAGCGTCATCCTCCAGCAGGTCACCAACGGCCTGGCCGTCCGCATGGCCGTCCTGTTCCTAGTCAACCAGGCCGCCGCAGAGACCCCCTCGTAACGGATCGCGTTCATACGTCGCATACGACTAGGGGGAAATCGTTGTTGCGCGCTTCTCGTGAGCCATGGCGACACCACCGTGGTTCCGTCCTCACTCAGGCCTCAGTGATTCGCCTCTGAATGAGCCACCTGCCTCGCTCGCAGCCATCCGCCCATGAGAATCGACGGAAGCAACGGCAATTGGGCTGCGATCGTATAGCGATTCAGCAGGGGTGCAACAAGGTGTCCAGCTGTGATCGCCCGGAGATACCCCCCGAACACGGCAGCCCAGCCCAGTATGATAGCGTTCAGACTCCGGAATACTCCCTTGCCCATCGATGACTCTCTCCTCGGAGTTCGACTGGCATATACTCCGAACCTATCTCAGACCACTTCATATGATCGTGGATCGATGCTATCACGCGGACTCGGCTCACGGCATCCCAAGCAACCTTGCCTGCACGGACTCTGCGATCCCGTCGCCGAGAAACTCGCTCACGTCGACGATTTCGATGCCGATCAGCTCGCCCTTCTCGTCATAGACCCCACGGGGATTGTTCATGAGTGAACTTCTTCGGAATTCAGATCCCATGGGCTTCGATAGGACTTGCTCAGCATCCGGTTGGCTTCGTCTTCATCCGCGAAACGCTCGGTCTGCGGATTCCACTGCAGCTCGCGGCCCAGTTGCACCGCGATGTGGCCAAGCTGACACATCGAGCACGTGCGATGGCCCACTTCGGCGTCCGCCATCGTCGTCGCATTGTTCTTGATGCCGTAGAGGAAATCCTCTTTGTCCTGGCGTTGGGGCAAGCGAAGGTCGCCGTCCTTGAGCTTGATCTTGAGGATCGCGGGGTCGCTGGCGACGATCTGTCCTCCCAGCCAGGGCGCGTGGATCCACCCGTCTTCGCCTTCGACGCGCAGGAGGGCGCCGTCCGAGGTATGGTAGTCCAGAACGACGCCGTCGGCGTAGCGATACTGGATCTGGAAATTCAGCAGGACGTTCCAGAGACCCGAGCCGGGGGCGGGATACTGGCCCTTGCCCTCCACGCTCACTGGGCCCGTCCGCTCGCTGTCGTGCGCCTGTTGCGCCACGTCGATGACGTGGGCGCCCCAATTCGTCACCATGCCTTCGCACGTGTCTCGACATCGCATCCAGCCGGGCCGACCGTACGAGCGTGGCGGATGAACACGGTCCACCGTGTAGGGCTTCGACGGGGCCGGACCCGTCCACATGTCGTAATCCAGCTCCTCGGGAACAGGCATCGGAGCCGGCGACCCTCCCGCAACATCCCCCGTGGGGACACCCACCTCGATGCGTTTGACCCGCCCGAGGTAGCCATTGCGGGCGAGCTCGGCTGTCTTATGCATGTATGCATCGCTGCGGCACTCGCTGTCGGTCCGAAAGGTGACGCCGTGCTTCTTGACTGCATCGGCCAGGATGCGCCCCTCGGCAACGGAGAGGGTCAGAGGTTTCTCACAGGAGACGTGCTTGCCTTGACGGACCGCCGCCAGGGAGATGGGGACATGCCAATGGTCCGGCGTGGAGTTCATGATCGCGTCGATGTCGTCGCGGGCCAGTACCTCGCGCCAGTCCGAATAGGCACGGCAGTCGCTGTTCGCATAGTGCTTGTCCACCGCCTGTTTGGCCTGGTCCAGCCGCCAACGATCCACATCACAAACCGCCAGGACCCGGGAATCGCCGGACTGCAGAAAGGGTTTGAGATTCGCGTAGAGGGCTTGGCGTCCCATCCCGATCATCGCGACGGTGATCCGATTGGACGGAGCGTCCTGTCCGAACACGGACGACGGAACGATGGCCGGAAACGCGGTCGCCAGACCGACCGCTCCGACAGCATGGAGCATCTGCCGACGGGTACAAGCTGCATCTCGCATGTCTACGTCTCTCATCGCAAGCTCCCATCCGGGCGTTCCCAGTCCTAATGCCAATCCATACGCGGGACTCCTGTTTGCCAGAGACCTCATACTACCCCATGCGGAACTCGGCCGCAATTCGATATTGAGACCGATAACTCCAACCACAACAGCCCTCGTGCGTGGGCTATTGTCGGTGGTCTTCTCGCCAAAGCGGGGTCTCGTGACGTCCCAGATGCCCTGTAAGCACAATTCGGACAATCACTTATGTCTTATGCCAGCAATTTCTCTTGCATCGAGGGGGCGTCTTCGGCTATAATACGGTCACGATTGAGATTCGAAGTAGTTGGGTCCTGGGGGGTAAGAAAATTGGTTATGGCGCGTTTCTATTGGGAAGTCTGGCTGCCTTTCACATTGACGAAGCGACGCATCCTGGTCCTGGCGATCGCCAGTTATCTGGCCTTGTGCTGACCTCTCGGCGTCCATGGACAGTCGATCCGACCCTCCCCAGACCATCGGACCTGTCAGCGAATCCATTCCTTCCACGAACAAGAACCATTTCCTCACAGTCCGTTGTCGCCGTGCGCGGTCGCACTGCAGATCGCCCGGCGTTCTTGACGGTTCCAGGCTCTGAGTCTATTATCAGGATTTCGGCACAATAGATATCGTAGGAGTTGCCATGCAGGCGAGATTGAGGTTTTTGGGGGCAGCGCAGAATGTAACTGGGTCCCGGCATATGCTGGAGATCGACGGCACACGGCTGCTGGTCGATTGCGGACTGTACCAGGAACGGCAATTCGCCTCGCGGAACTGGGACCCGTTCGCGGTCCCGCCGGCCAGTCTCCAGGCGGTGCTGCTGACCCACGCACATCTCGACCACTGCGGCCTTCTGCCCAAGCTCGTGAGGGACGGATTCAAGGGGCCGATCTACTGCACGTCGGCGACCGCGGAAATCGCGAAGATCATCCTGCTGGACGCGGCCAAAATCCAAGAGGAAGACGCGGCCTACAAGCGAAAACGCCACAAGAAAGAAGGCCGGGTCGGCCCGCACGGCGATCAGCCGCTCTACACCGCCGCCGACGCGGAGAAGTGCTTTCCGCTCTTGTCTCCCGTCGAGTACAACGAGACCGTGACAATCACACCGGGGGTCGAGGCCGTGTTCTCCGAGGCCGGCCACGTCCTGGGCTCCTCGTTCATCAACGTCGGCATTTCCTCTAACGGCGACTTCCGCAACGTCCTATTCTCCGGCGACGTCGGCCGACGGGACCGGCCGATCATCCGCGACCCGGACAATGCGCGAGACGGGGACTACATTCTCGTCGAGTCCACCTACGGCGACCGAGTCCACGCCGGTCCCGAGGACATCAAGACCGCCATCGCTGAGGTCATCCGCCAGACCCACGCCGCCGGCGGCAACCTCATCGTCCCCAGCTTCGCTCTGGAGCGGGCCCAGGAGTTGCTCTACTACATCCACGAGCTCCGGCACGAGGATGCCATCCCTCGCCTGAAAGTCTTCCTCGACAGTCCCATGGCCAGCGCCATCACGAGGGTGTTCCGCCATCACCCCGACCTCTACGACGGCGGGATGCGACGGCTCATGCAGAACCACGATTCGCCGTTCCAGTTCCCCGGCCTGACGTTCACCGACACGACGAACGAATCCAAGGCGATCAACACGATCAAGAGCCCGATCATCGTCATCGCAGGCTCCGGCATGTGTACCGCGGGACGCATCAAGCACCACTTGGCCAACGGGATCGCCCGCCCCCAGAACACGATCATGTTCGTCGGTTATCAGGCGGTGGGCACGCTCGGCCGGCGGATCGTCAACGGCGAACCGGAGGTGCGAATCCTCGGGACGAACTACCCCGTCAAGGCCAGGGTCGTCCAGATCCACGGCTTCTCTGCCCACGCGGACAAAGAGGAACTGCTCGCCTGGCTCAGTTCACTCAAGAAGACGCCGCGGCGGCTCTTCGTCGTGCACGGCGAGGCCGAGAGCGTCAAGAGCTTCGGTCAGTTCATCCATGAGAGGACCGGCTGGGAAGTCACCGTCCCCGCCTACCAGGACGAAGCCATCCTGAACTGACCGTGCCGATCAATCTTCCGGCAGCGGCTTGCCCTTGGTTTCCGGCGCCCAGATCAGGGCTACTATGCCAAGCACGAAGATGAACGACAGTACGGTTGCCGCCTTGCGGAACGGCTCATTCACGCCTGCCTGCGTCAGTTGGCTGTTTGCATATGCCAGCATCATCGGGAAAGGAGCGGCCAGATAGCGGACCGTGTTGTAGCAGAAGCCCACGCCGGTGCCGCGCAGCCGCGTGGGGAACAGCTCGGGGAAGTAGATCGAATACCCGCCAAAGACCGACAACTGGGCGAAGCCCATCATGGGTAACATCCAGTAGGCATCCCGACCGGACCGCAGGCTGTTGAAGACGAAGATCGTCACGATCAGGCAAAGAGCGAATGCACCCAAAAAGGCCGGACGCCGGCCGAAACGCGTCGCGATAATCGTGAAGGTCAACATGCCAAAGAAGGACCCCACATCCTGCAACGCAGTACCGTAGCCGCGAACAACATCGATGACCTTCTGGGGTTGGCCTTGAAGTGCCGTAGAGATCAGTTCCGGGGAGAAGAAACCAATGCCCCACAATCCCGCCATGCCGGCCAAGCCGAGGCACACTCCGACCAGCAGATTGCGCCGCCAGCGCGGGTGCCGAACCATGTCGGGAATCGAGCCGAAGCGTTTGGCCGCGTCTTTGCTTTGGGCTGCCTGACGTTTTGCCTCTCTCCAGCGATCCGGCTCACGCAGAACGAGAATGATCGGGACCACCAGGAGCGCGGGCAGAATCCCAATGAAGAACATGATTCGCCAGCCGGACATGCCGCACAGGACGTCCGCCGCCCCCGGGTGAATCCTGGTGCTCACCAAAGAGCCGATGATATTGCCCAGTGCTGAGAACGTCTGGAGGGAACCCAGAGCCACCGCACGGAACCGAGCGGGGACGCTCTCGGCCACCAGCGTGGTGGCTGCCCCAAACATGCCGCCGATGCCCAAGCCCACGAGAAAGCGGTAGATCAGGAACTGGGTGCCGCTGTGGGCGAAGCCCGATAGACCCGTGAATCCAGAGTAGATCAGCAGCGTCACTGCCATGGTCTTCACGCGTCCCAGACGGTCGCTCATAATGCCAAAGATGATGCCGCCGGTAGCCCAACTGATCATCATCAGACTCGTGGCCCCCATGCCCCAGTTCTTCACCGCCGTATCGGCGACCGTGGCGCCACCCAGCACCTCGCGCAGGGCGGGCTCGCGGCAGAGGGTGAAGATCCGCTGGTCCATGCAGTCGAACAGCCACCCGCAAGAGGCGATGATCACCACCATCCAGTGATACCAAGTCAGTTCTCGCCACCAGGGCATATCGACGGTGAGCTCATTGGGCACAGACGGTTCAGCCATCTGCTCATCTCCTTGTCTCAGGTCCAACTCCAACCACCGCTGACCACCAGCGCCGTCACGCCATCAGACAGCAGAACTGTCGCGGACGCCCAAGGGTCAAGCGGCTCGCAGTGTACCGCCAGACCACTTCACAAGGGAAGCGGTTTTTTCTGTCGGGCACACTTGCCCGCAGATGCCAGCAGGCCCACACCCTGTTGCCCCAAACACAACATTGACTCGACCCGCTTCCATCCGGTATACTGCACTTTAGAAATCGAGAGTTGATCTTGTGTCGCCCCGGCTCGCATTCGCGCATCGAGGCGAAGCGGATATTGTTCTTGTCTGTTCCCGGACTCGGGAGAGGAGCGCAGAACATGGCTGCAGCGAGGAACACATGCATTCGTCCGGCAATCCCCCTGCTCATCGCGACTTGTCTGTTCACCGCTCGCGTCAACGCCCAATACGGCGGCGGCACCGGCGAGCCCAACGATCCCTACCAGATCTGGACGCCGGAACAGATGAACGCCATCGGCGCCGACCCCAACAACTGGACCAGGCACTTCAAGCTCATGGCGGATATCGACCTGTCGACCTATGGAGACATGGCCTTCACGCCAATTGGATACGGCCAGCCTGGACGCGAGCCAAGCAAGTCCTCGTTCACCGGCGTCTTCGACGGGAACGACCGCACGATCTCCCACTTCACGCGCAATTCGGTTGGCGAAGGCCCGGTCGGGCTCTTCAGGGGTGTCGGCAGAGGCGGCGAGATCAAGAACCTGACCCTGATCGATCCAAACGTGCTGCTCGATGAAGGGTCGTACGGCGCCGCGCTCGTGACGTATCTCGCGGAAGGCACTGTGACGAATTGCCACGTTCGCGGTGGCCGGGTATCGGGAACGTATCTGGCTGGCGGATTGGTAGCACACAACACGCGAGGGAGGATCGTCAACTGCAGCGCAACCGCCCAGGTCGAGGGTGATCAGCCCGTAGGAGGGCTGGTGGCGTTCAACAACGGCGTCATCAGCGGATGTCATGCAGGCGGCAGCGTGACAGGAAACCGCTGGATCGGTGGTCTTGTGGGGCAGAATGACGGGAGTATTGCCGACAGCTACGCAACGACGGACGTAAATGGCGTGGACGCTGTTGGTGGTTTGGTCGGACTCCACGAGTACGGCACGATAGAGGACTGCTATGCAACAGGTGCTGTCGGTGGCACAGAGGGCGTCGGTGGTCTCATCGGCTGTGGCATGGGCAGCACAATAGACAATTGCTACGCAACAGGCCCTGTGAATGGCACGAGATATGTGGGCGGCTTGGCCGGGATGGGTGATTCCAAGATCAGCAACTCCTATGCAACCGGCGATACCGTCGGCGAATTCTGCGTCGGCGGACTTGTGGGAGGGGACGCCGGCACAATCGACGGATGCTACTCGACCGGTGACGTAACCGGTGATACATCGGTCGGCGGCCTAGCCGGAGAAGGCGAAACCACCACGAACAGCTATTCGACCGGTTCCGTGACAGGCAGAGAACGGGTGGGCGGTCTGCTCGGAAGCGCGGGCATCAAGGTCCTGGGCTGCTTTGCCACCGGCGACGTGACAGGCGACAATTGTGTCGGAGGGCTGGCAGGTTCCTCTAGTGGGCGTATACGTATGATCGTAAACTGCTATGCGACCGGTGCAGTTCACGGTCCGCGCGTTGCCGTTGACGACCCGGGAGAAACGGCTGGGGGTGACGCTGCGATGCGCATCAGGTTCCCCCCAGCACCGCAGCCCGATAGCTTCGCCGGCGGTCTGGTTGGGTCGAATAGCGGCTTGATCCAGAACTGCTACTCCACGGGACCGGTCCACAGGACGCGCGGTGCCGGCGGGCTCGTGGGAGACAGCGAATCCGGACGTGTCGCCGGGTCGTTCTGGGACATCGAGACCAGCGGACAAACCACCAGCACCGGCGGTGTCGGCAGAACCACGGCCCAGATGGAGTCGGCCGTCACCTTCCTGGGTTGGGGCGCCTTGGACAGCGAAGGCGCGTGGACGATTGAGGAAGGCGTTGACTATCCAAGGCTCTCCTGGGAGGGCCGAGCCGGCGTACCGATCGACTGGCCCTATGCCACAGGCGAGGGAACACAAGAGATCCCCTACCGAGTCTCTACGCCGGAGGAGTTGGTGCTCGTCGGTTGGTTCCCGTCCCAGTGGGACAAGTTCTTCGAACTGGCGACAGACATCGACATGGACACATATGCAGGGACCTTGTTTACAATCGGCAACAGCGGTACCCCGTTCCGAGGGGTATTCGATGGAAACAACTGCACCATCTACCACTTTCACTACAGGACCGAGGACCTCGACTACGCCGGGCTTTTCGGGCGAATCGCCGACCCGAACGCCGAGATCCGGAATCTCACGCTGATCGAGCCCAATGTGACTGCAGGACAGGCGTCTCACGTGGGCTCCCTGGCTGGATACCTGGTCGAGGGCACTGTGACGGACTGTGACGTGAGGGGGGGACACGTCTCCGGACGAGACGACGTCGGAGGCTTGATCGGACGAAATGGCAATATGGACTCGCCTCGCGACGCATGTGCCCTGGTCCGCAATTGCCGCTGCACGAGTGAAGTCACCGGGGACGGAGGAGTGGGCGGTCTTGTGGGAACTCATGAGGCGGGTACCCTCATGGGGTGTTCCTCAGGGAGTAGCGTCTCGGGCACTGGCAGTGTCGGCGGACTGGCGGGTTTGAATTGGCGTGGCATCATCACCCATTGCTGCGCGAGCGCCACGGTTCGGGGTGGCGGCGGCGTCGGAGGGCTCGTCGGCCACACTAACCTCCTCGCGAGTGCGATCCGCGATTCCTATGCGACAGGCGTCGTCACAGGGGAGGCTTCGGTCGGTGGTCTGATCGGGTCCAACGGGGGAACCACCGCGAACTGCTATGCGATCGGTGTCGTCACAGGGGAGGCTTCGGTCGGTGGCCTGATCGGAACCAACAGGGGAACCGCCGCGAACTGCTATGCGACTGGCGTCGTCGTCGGAACGCAAAAGGTCGGTGGGCTCACAGGCGAGGAACAGACGTACGCAAACACCATCTGCTCGTTCTGGGATATCGAGACGACCGGCCAGACGGAGAGTGCTGCCGGGATCGGCTTGACAACCGCCGCGATGAAGACCGCGAGCACGTTCCTCGACGCCGGGTGGGACTTCATCGGGGAAACCGCCAATGGCGATGAGGACGTCTGGTGGATTCTCGACGGACAGGACTACCCGCGGCTGTACTGGGAACTGCCATAGTCCTGATTGCGCCCCCTGTTTTTCTATTGTGGCTCGGTGAGTGCCGGGGTATACTGCCCCCAGCTTTGCGACGCCTCCAGGGCACCGTGCGGCGTTCGCCTTGTGGGAGACATCGGCATAGACACGAAGTCACAAGTCATCGGAATCTCGAACCTCAAGAAGGGGGCACACCCATGACGAATGAGCACACCGACCGACATCCGACCCGAACCACCTGCTGCCCGTGCGGGCACGACCACTCCCCCGCCGGGATCAGCCGTCGGGGCTTTTTGCAGAGCGTCAGCGGCGCCGCGGCCATCGGCACCGCCCTGAGCGGCCTGACCTGGTCGGCCGTCTCGGCGGCCGAGGCAGGCGACCGGGCCGGCCCCCAGCGACGGGCCCTCGTGGTCAGACCGATCCTGACCTACGACACTCCGACGCCGCGACCACAGACAAGCTGGCGCTCCTGGGGAGGCATCCAGAACCAGCAACAGGCCCAGGAGGAGCTGGGTCGCATCGAGAAGGAACTCCAGGACATCAAGAGCCGGGCGGACTTCCCCATCGAGGTCGTCAAGCCCGTCGGGGTCCGCAACGCCGACGAGTTGGCGAAGGTCACCGATCTGAAGCAGGCCGACGTCTGCATGGTCTACGCAGCGGGCGGCGGCTCGAACCTCTTCGATGCGATCGCCAAACAGAGCAAGAACATGATCTTCTTCTGCCGGCACAAGTCGGGACCGGTCTACCTCTGGTACGAGATCATCAGTCCCCGCTACCTGCGCCAGCACACGGACGCCCTGAAGATCCAGGGCCT
Source organism: Phycisphaerae bacterium (assembly GCA_017993835.1). Classification (GTDB taxonomy): domain Bacteria; phylum Planctomycetota; class Phycisphaerae; order Sedimentisphaerales; family Anaerobacaceae; genus PLanc-01. The sequence goes on along the minus strand of JAGOLX010000001.1, from coordinate 111,137 downwards.
CGACGACGGCGACGTGGTCGTGGACAACCAGAACGAGATCCTCTGGCGACTGCGGGCGCTGTGCGGCCTGCAGAACACGCTGGGCACGCGGATCGTCGCGCTGGGCGGTCCGGCCGCCTGGGCCCAGCCCGGCGACGTCGTGCCCAACAAGGTCCGCGAGAAATGGAAATTCGATATCCAGACCGTTTCGTATCCGGACATGAGCAAGCTCATTAAAGAGGCCTTTGCAGACGAGGCGGCGGTCAGATTGGCGAAGGAGCGAGCCGCGGCGTACCTGAAGGACGCAGGCGTGACCCTCGAAACCAAACGCGAGTTCGTGGACAACGCCTTTCTGCTGGAGCAGGTCTTCCGCGGCGTTCTGAAGAAGGCCGATTGCCAGGCCTTCACGATTAACGAGTGCATGGGAACCATCATGCCCATGTCGCAGACGACCGCCTGCCTGACGCTGACTCTGCTCAATGACGCGAGGTACGTCGCGTTCTGCGAGTCGGACTTCGTCGTGATCCCCTCGGGGGTCCTGCTGGCGAACATCTCCGGCAACCCGGTCTTCCTGAACGACCCGACCTATCCGCACGACGGCCTCATCACGCTGGCCCACTGCACCGCGCCGCGCAGGATGAACGGGCGGGATCTGGAACCCGCGAGGATCATGACGCACTTCGAATCCGACTACGGCGCCGCGCCGAAGGTCGAGATGAAGAAGGGACAGGTCGTCACGAACATCGCGCCGGACTTCGAACTCAAACGATGGGTCGGGTTCAGAGGCGAAATCATCGACGCTCCCTTCATGGACGTTTGCCGTTCGCAGATCGATGTCCGTTTCACCTGCGACAGCAAGCTGCTGGCCGAGCGAATGCCGGGCTTCCACTGGATGACCGGTTACGGCGACTACAGAAAGGAACTCGGCTACGCCTGCAAGAAGGTCGGGATCGCCTGGGAAGACCTGACGGCGTAACTCCGGCGTCGCAGCCCCATCCGTCCCATGGGTCGTCAAACGATCACAAGCTATTGCGGAGCCGGACCGGCAGTGTGTCCGGCTCCGACCTTTTCGTCACAGGAGGCAAGAATATGAGTGAGTCGCGTTCGGTCATCGCTGTGCTGGTGCTCGCGTGTCTGAGCGCGGTGCCCTCGCAGGGCGCTGCGACGATCTACGTTTCGCCCAATGGAAACGACGCCTGGTCCGGACAGATCGCACACCCCAACGCCCAGAGAACCGACGGTCCCGTCGCCACGCTCACGCGGGCCCGAGACATCCTCCGACAGAAGAAGACGGATCAGGGTCCGTCGCGCGTGGTGGTCGCGGACGGTCGCTACCTGACGACGGAACCGTTCGTGCTCGCCCCCGAGGACAGCGGCGTCATCTATGAAGCAGCGCCCGGCGCCCACCCGGTGTTCTCCGGCGGCAGGACTATCCGCGGATTCGAGCCCACGCAGAACGGTCTGTGGCAGGCCCGCGTTCCCGGCGCCGCCGAGGGCACGTGGCGATTCGAGCAGTTGTTCGTCAATGGCCAGCGGGCCGTGCGGGCCAGGACCCCGAATAAGTTCTACGTCCACATGGGCGAGACCACCGAAACGCCCATCGAGGGCAAACCCGGTCAGTTCCTGCGGACAACGAACGTCCCGCCCGAGACCATTGCGCCTCTGCGAGGGCTCAGCGAGACCGAACTTCGCGACGTGGTGCTCATCGCCTATCACAAATGGTGCATCACGCAGCGGCGCCTTCAGAGCGTGGACTTCGAGAAGAACCAGGTCGTCACCATGGGCGACCAGTTGAAGAGCTACTCCGGCTGGCCGGCAGGCACGCGGTTCCACCTGGAGAACTTCCCGGCCGCACTCGACGAGCCGGGCGAATGGTTCCTCAGCCGCGACGGGATGCTGTGCTACAAACCTCGTCCGGGCGAGGACATGACCAAGATCGAGGTCGTCGCGCCGGTGGCGACAAAGCTGGTCCTCATCAGAGGCGAGCCCCAAGCCGGCGAGTTCGTCGAGCGAGTAACACTGAAGGGCTTGGCCTTCCAAGATCAAGGCTACATCCTCCCCGCCGGCGGGTACGAACCCTATCAGGCGGCCTACGCCACCGAGGCGGCCGTCATGATCGACGGCGCACGGGACCTCGCGATCCAGGATTGTGAGATCGGCTGCGTCGGGGAATATGCAATCTGGTTCCGCCAGGGATGTCAGAATTGCCGGATCGAGCGAAGCTACCTGCACGATCTCGGCGGCGGCGGCGTCCGCATCGGCGAAGGCGAGATCCGTCCCGACGAGGCATCTCGCACACACCATATCACCGTGGACAACAACATCATCCGGACTGGCGGCAAGATCCAGGCGGAGGCGGTCGGCGTCTGGATCGGCCAGAGCGCCGACAACGCGGTCACGCACAACGAGATCGCCGACTTCCTCTACACTGGCCTGTCCGTCGGCTGGCGGTGGGGCTACGCGGAGAGCCTCGCCAAACGCAACAACCTCAGCTTCAATCACGTGCACCACCTGGGCTGGGCGGTCCTGAGCGACATGGGCGGCGTCTACACGCTGGGCCCCTCGGAGGGCACGGTCGTGAGCAACAACGTCTTCCACGACATCTATGCCTACTCCTACGGCGGCTGGGGCCTCTACACCGACGAGGGCAGCACCGGCATCGTCATGGAGAAGAACCTCGTCTACAACACCAAGACCGGCAGCTTCCACCAGCACTACGGCAAGGCAAACGTCATCCGCAACAACATCTTCGTCAACAGCATGTTGCACCAGGTCCAGGCCACGCGGGTCGAGGAGCACCTGTCGTTCACGTTCGAGAAGAACCTCGTGTACTGGCAGACGGGTCCCCTGCTCGCAGGCTCCTGGAAGAACATCAGGGTCAACATGGACAGCAACTGCTACTGGAACGCCGCAGGCCAGGAGATCCAGTTTGTCGGCCTGTCGCTGGATCAATGGCGACAGCAGAAAAGCCACGATCAGCACTCGATCATCGCCGACCCAGGCTTTGTCGATCCAGTGAAGCTCGACTTCCGTCTGAAACCCGACTCCCCTGCCCTGAAGATCGGCTTCGAGCCGTTCGACTACACGAAGGCAGGCGTCTACGGCGATTCCGCGTGGATTGCGAAGGCGAACGAGGTGAAATATCCGCCGTTGGAATGGCCGCCCCAGGCTCCCAAGGGCAGTGAATAGACTCACATGCTTCATCAGGAACACCAATGACAAGACAATCCCCTGCTTGGATGGACAATCGCGGAGGCACGCCTGGAAGATGCCAATGTCCTTTTGGTGTCACAAAAGTACGATGGTGCTATCCGCCTGTGTAGTTGCGCCGTTGAATTCGCCCGAAGGCCGAGCTGCGTTCATCCGACAGGAATCCTGTATAGATGACTCCGATGTCACCCTTTCTGCCGGCTGACCCCAGTCCTCGCGAGCCTGGCCAGCAGCACGATGGCAACGCCAGGCACGAGCAGAACCATCCGCCCCGCAACGAAGCCCACGAAGAACAACGGCAGCGCGGCGACAACGGCTACAGCGCATATTCTCAGCGTGCGCTGCGACGGTGAGCGGCGCAACATGCACAACCACACGTAGGCAGGGAAAGACAGGCCGAAAAGCCCCATGAAACAACGGTAGATCACCTCACCGACGTCAAGGCCGTACCAGAGCGATCCCCGGTTGCACACGAATCCCAAGGCGGCAGCGCCACCGGCGATGACGAGGGCGATGAGCGTCGAATACCTGCCGCCGATGGCCTTGGCCTCGGGGATCACCTCGACGATGTGGAGCGCCACGGTGTAGGCAATCTGCAGCGCCATGTAGAGGCCGAGCGGCAAGGCAAAAGCCGTGACCAGTCCGCGGGGGGCCTCGCCGTCGACGGCGACGGCCAAAGGTCGAGCATAACCGTACGAGAGCAGGATCACGGCCAGGAAGAGCACGCCAAAGCCGACGCCGAAGGCGACTCGACCGGCTGCAGGCGACGTGCGCTGGCGAACGCGATGAAGAGTCAGATCGAGATACGGGCAGAGGAAGAACCCGAACGCGCAGACCGGAGCCAACGCGGCGACGGCGATCGGATCCGGCGACGGCGTCCACGAGAAATCGAGCCCGTTCCGCACGGCGAACAGGGCGATGCCGGCAGTGATGGCGAGGACGATAACGGCGGCGATCTGATCGCTGCGGTCGCGACGGCGCGAGGCGATGCCCGTGAACACGGCGACGAGGGCCAGAACGATCCATGGGCCCAGAGGGCCTATCAGACGCGGCATCATCCAGGCGGCGAAGAAGAGGTGAAAGGCCACGGTGACGACGGAGAAAGCGACAAGCGCAGGGCGATGGCGCCGCACAACCTGCGAGCTGACGAACGCTGAGGGCAGAATCGTTCCCATCATCGCGGCGCCGACGACATTGGGCACGGCGAAGATGACAAAGCCCAGAGTACCCAGCTCGCGCACCAGCAACACGGGCAAGAACATGCCGATGCACCAGGTCCACGAGCAGGCGAGATAAGCGGCCCACCCGAGTACCGCAGCCGTCGGCGTTTCTCTGGGGGTCTCTCCCGGCATTTCTCTCTTATCGGCCTTTGGCCTTGACGTGGCTCTTGGGCGTCACATGAAACGTGGCGACGCACCTGCCAACGCGCCGGTTGCGCTCACCCTGCTGCATGACTTCCATGTCGAGGGTGAGATTGAATTCCTTGCCGTGCGCGAGTTGCTCTTTGATGTCCTCGCGAGGCTTCATGCTGTAGATGGCCGTGTCGAGGCACGGCCGCAAGAAGCGGTAGTCGAGGTGCTTGCACACCACGGTGTAGCCGGCTCCGCAGACGCGGAACAGATACGAACCGCCCGCGATCTCGGAGTTGGCCAGAAGCGCCGCGCCGCCCATGGCGCTGTACCAGTTCCTGTTGAATCGCCGAAAAGGCAAGACGGCGACGTGGTTGTCGTCGTCGACTCGCCTGAAGTAGATGCCGCTCGAATAGGAGAGGGGCAAGAACAAGAACGAGCAGACGCGGTGCCAGAAGTTGTTGCGCACCGAAAGACGACTGATGTGCACGTCGAGCCAGTCATAGATGCGGTGATAAAGCGAAAGCCTGCCCCCCGGGCGACGAAGTCTTTCCCCCGGGGGCAACTCGGAGATCGGCGCCAACGCCGCGGCCGCAAGATCCGTCGCCGCTTCTTTGGTGATCTCAGTGACATCGGTTGTTTCGAATGCTATGGCGTCGGCGGATATCTTACTCATGGCCTCAACTATCAATCAAGATTTCGACCGGTGCTCACGGTTGTTCACCTTGCCGCAGGTGTACGCAGGGCATGGTGCCCGAAACCCGTCGAATTGTCAAGACAAAGCAACCGGCTCGCCAGTGTAACGCGGCCCCGGGGAAGGAACCCTATATGTCTACACGTCTTGACACGTGGCATTATTCTGTTGCTGGCGGGAAGTCAGAGGCGGGGCGCTGTCAGGCCAAGATGCCCCCGACGATTGCCCCGAGCAACAGTGGACCGATGACAACTCCGGCGATCGTGATGAAGGCGGCCACGCCGGAAACCACGCCAATGAGAGGAAGACCGACGGCCGTCCCGAAGACCATGACGAAGACCGCGACCGCCAAGGCGGGCAGGAACGCCGCTAGAATCCCCGGCCCGACGCCTCCGGCTCGCTTGCCGCCGACGATCCCGGCCACCAGCGGCCCAATCGCCGGCAGCCAGAACAAAAGCAGCGAGATCACGAACATCCAGAGGGCCCCCGCCACAACATTGCCCCGGTCACGAATCTCCATGTAGGCGACCATATATGAACTCCTGCACCACCGATTCCATCGATCACGCCACCCTTCTATCGATGTAGTCGCAACTCCATGCCGAAGATATCAGGCATTCCGGGCCACCGGGACTGTACTGCACCTCGCCAGTGGAGAGAGCCCCAAGAAAACGGCTGCCGGTTCATCGCCGCAACAGGTTGACAAGCCTCGTGGGATGCGATTAGACTTCCGGCGGTTGCACGACCGGGCAACCGGTGTCGGCAGGAGAATGAACACACGGGAGCAGTCGATATGAAACGCCTCTGGGTCAACGTGGTTCCGTACAGGAAGGAAATCGCCATCGCCGCACTGGAGAGCGGAGCGGAAGCCCTCGTGCTCCCCGACGGCCAGAGCAGCACGGTCCGCCAGTTCGGCAAGATCAAGACCGTCGAATCCCAGGGCGACCTCAAGCCCGGCGTGGACGTCGAGTTCATCGACGTCGCGGGCAAAGGCGATGAGGATCGGGCCGCAGCCGTGCCCGCCAGCAAGCTCGTCGTGCTCAAGATGCTCGACTGGACGATCATCCCGATCGAGAACCTGCTGGCCCGCCGGGGCGGGAACCTCTTGGTCCAGGTCGCCAACAGCGAACAGGCGAAGCTCATGGTCGAAATCCTGGAAAAAGGCGTCGATGGCGTCGTGCTCGACACGACCGACGTCAACGAGATCAAGAAGACCGCGGAGGTCATCCACAGCGTGGGCGAGCGGATCGCCCTCGTCGAAGCCACGATCAAGACCGCCAAGCAGCTTGGCATGGGCGACCGATCCTGCCTGGACACCTGCACCCAGATGGCGGTGGGCGAAGGGATGCTCGTTGGCAATACCGCGTCGGGCTTCTTCCTCGTCCACTCGGAGTCCATCGACAATCCCTACGTCGCATCGCGTCCCTTCCGCGTCAACGCAGGCGCGGTCCACGCCTACATCCTTACCCCCGGCGGCAAGACGAAGTACCTCGCGGACCTCAAGGCAGGCGACGAGGTCATGCTCGTGGACTTCCAGGGGCGGACGCAGATCGCCTACCTCGGCCGCAACAAGATCGAGCGGCGTCCCATGATGCTGGTGGAAGCGGACGCTCAGGGCCAGCCGATCAGCTTAGTCCTGCAAAACGCCGAGACGATCCGCCTGATGGACCCGCAGGGCAAGGCCATCTCCATCACGAGCCTAAAGCCCGGCGACAAGGTCCTCGCCCACGTCGAGCACTCCGGCCGCCACTTCGGCATGAAGGTCGAAGAGAGCCTGATCGAGCGATAGCCTTATGTAGGCGCCAATGCGTCGTCAGGCGCTCTTCTGGTGCTGTGAGGCGTACCAGTCGATTAGCCGCCGGATCATCTTCTGATACGAAGTGTGGTGTTCTTGAGCCGTTCTCTTGAAGAACTCAACGCTGGATTTGTTCAGAGAGATGGTCACCTTGACGTTCTCTTCCCTCACAACCAACTGATCCGGCGTGGGAAGGAAATCCTTGACCACTCGCAGTTCTCCCATCGGCTCATCGGTGTATTTGATTCTGCTCTTCATATGCCTTCTTGCCCTTTCGCCAGTACCCCGCGCCATAGATGCGGATCACATTCTCTCGGTACGTGAATCTCACGGTCAGAATTCCGTCGCCCACACGCCCAACGCAGTAGAATCGCGACTCGTCCCTGCTGTGGCTGACGTCCTCAACGACAACTCGCTTGGGGTCGAGAAAGACCCGCTGAGCGGTTGAGAACGAGACACCGTGTTTGGTCTGGTTCTCCTTGTCTTTGTCCATATCCCATTCGAAGCCGATTTTGCGCATAGGGATAGTGTACCATATGTATGGTTATGATGGCAATATACTTGTATGGCTCCAATGCCGGTTTGACTCGTGACGGCAAGGCCATCTCGATCACAAGCCTAAAGCCCGGCGACAAGGTCTTAGCCCACGTCGAGCACTCCGGCCGTCACTTCGGCATGAAGGTCGAAGAGAGTCTGATCGAGCGATGAGACCGATCAAAGCGATCCGTCTAATTCATTGCGCTTGATGCCGAGGTCTTGGACGCTTCCAAGTGTACTTGATCGGATTCGCAGCGCCGGGCTTCCGGAACTCGTCCGGCACGCGTTTCCCAACATACAGTCTCTTGATTTCGTCGCTTGCTTCGCATCCAATGAAACCGAGGCGCCCGAAGACATCCTTGCGTCCCGGGAAATTCGCTGCGGTTGCCTCCAGCCAGTCGTTCGCGACGAATGCACCAACGATCAACCCCTGCAAGGTAGCGAGGATGACTTCTGCCTGTCTGACCTTGGACTTGCTGACTTTCCATGCGTAACGGGTTGCCTCATACAATGAGGTTTCAGCCGCGCTCCTGTTAACGCTGATCAGCAACACCCTGTGCTTGAACACTGCGGGCTCCGCACAGTAACGTTGGACGATCTCTCTTGCGTGCATTACCCCATAGTCATTGTTGTGCGTGCCGGCAACACCATTCGTGAGCCCCGGGTACGCGTCAATGAGCGCCGCCTCGACCTCGAACGCCGTTTCATCGTCCATGCCGTGGCGATGAATGACGTGAGCTACCTCGAAACCAGCAAGACGTATGTCTCGGATGCGCTGCAGCTTGTCGGTAAGATCATCACCGCCAAGACTCTGTTCCGCCCGTATGTGCGCGAACACCCGATTGCCCTTGCCCTTCCCCACATAGAACGTCTCGCCATTTCGTGGGTCAATGAGCCTGTAGACGTATGTCTTGAGCCTGTTCACCACCTCTGGCGGGAATACTTCTATCTCACGGCCACTCATTCAGACCTCCCACATCAGGTATCCACGCGGCAGTCGTCACACCGCAGCTACAGTTGATCCTCAAACAACAGAGACGCAAGGTCCGCCAGATAGCGGCGCCAGACCAGGAAGCTGTGGCCACCGGGGGTCTCGACCCAGGTGAGCTTGACGCCCTTGGCCTTGAGCCATTCAACCAACTTCTTGTTCTGCCCGATCAGGCCATCCTGTTGACCGCAGGCGATCCAGAGTAGACGCAATTGTGCGTTGGTACTCTCGCTCACCCTTGGGTAAGCCTTGTCGAAGTCCTCGTCGAGGCCGCCGGAGCTGAAGGCGCCGATCCAGGCAAAGCGGTCCAGGGCGTTCAGGCCGATGACGAGGGACTGCGTTCCGCCCATGGACAGGCCCGCGATGGCTCGCGACTCGCGGTCCGTCGAGACGCGATAGAGCCTCTCCACTTGCGGCATGATCTCTGTGAGCAGAATGTCGCGGAACTTGGCGATGCTGTCCCGCCAGACCCCGACGTTGCGCAGGCCCGCCCAGCCTCCAGCGATGACCTCCTTGTTTCCGTAGCCCAGCGGCATGACGATCAGCATGGGCTTGGCTTTCCCTTGGGCGATGAGGTTGTCGAGGATCACATTGGCCCGGCCGACGGAGACCCAGGCGTCTTCGGCGTCGCTGAAGCCATGCAGAAGATAGAGCACGGGATAAATCTTCGCAGCTGCAGGATCATAGCCCGGCGGCGCGTAGACCACGAACCGCCGGTCGTCGCCCAGGATGGCGGACCGGTACAGATGTCGGTGGAGGACGCCATGAGGTACGTCGTTGATCTCCCAAGGGAGCGTCACCGGTCCAGGGACATGTACCTGGTTTTCCGTGTTCAACAGGTTGTACTTGAGCAGCGGATTGGCGGGGTCGATGGTCTGAAGGCCATCCACGATGAACGCATAGGAGTAGATATCCGGCTGCATCGGCCCGCTCGTGAACGACCAGACGCCCCGCTCATCCCTCTGCATGGGCTTGGTTCCAACCGTCTCTAAACGAATCGTGACATCTCTGGCATTCGGGGCCCTCAATCGGAACGTGACCCGGCTATTGGAATGCACTTCGGGCGAAACGAGCGGTTGTGCAACAGCCGGCACAGCCAAAACCACCATCAGAACCACAGGCAGACTCCTCATAGACAAATCCTCCACAAACTCAAGTCCGTACGGCAATGCGAGCATAGGCCCAACAGAGCGACGGGCCTCGGCAGTCTCAGGACCCGCGCGGAAGGCTCACGGGCGAGATCAGCACCTCGAAGGGCTTGCCCCGCCGGATTCTTCGCACCGCGAACTCCAGGTGGTCTACGCGCAGTCTCTGATCGACTGCGAGGCTGCTGCCGAGCTTCGCTATCATCCAATCCGCAAGCGTGCCCTGGCTCGTAATCGCGGGCATCGCCAATCGCTCTGCCAGTTCCGCCATCGGGACGCCCCCGCCGACGATCCAGACACCCTTGGGCAGGCTCTGGCACATCTTCGGGAGGCGGTCGAATTCGTCCTGCAGGTCCCCGAGCAGAACCTCTACCACGTCCTCCAGCGTAATGAGCCCCGCAGTCCGACCCTGCTCGTCTCGGACGATGGCCATGTGTTCGTGCTCATCGACGAAGGCACGGAGGATCTGGTGGCACGGCATATCCGTCCGCACGAAGCGGACCGGACGGATGACGCCGTGAAGAGTGGGCTCGGCCGGATTCGTCCGCACCCGGTAGACAAGCTCCTTGAAGTTGATGTACCCGAGGACGTTGTTGCGGTCGCCGCCTTTGATGACGGGGAACCGGGTATGTGGGTCCATGTGGGCGGTCACCACGGCGTGCGGGAGGGTCTGATCGTCGGACAGAAAGGTGATCTGTTCGACGGGCACCATGATGTCCGCGGCGGTCTGCTTCGACAGGTAGGCCGCCTGGGTGATGATGTTCTCCTGCTGCGGCGTAATCAGACGAACGAGCCGTGCGTGTCCGGCCAAGGCTACGACCTCGTCCAGCGACAGAGACGTTTCACCCCCCCGCGACCGGGACTCGAAGGGCCGATTCAGGAACCTCAGCAGGCGAATGACGGGTCCGAGCACCCGCGTCAGGGTCAACAGGGGAATGGCCATCCACGCGCAGATGACCCGGTTGAATCGGACCCCCAGGGATTTGGGTAGAAGCTCCGTGTACTGGAGCATGAGAAATGTGAACACGCCGGAGAACAGCGCAATCGCCTTGTTGCCAAAGAGCAGGCCGAATTCAGCCCCCGCGATAGTGGCGCCGATGGTATGGGCCGCCGTGTTCAACGCGAGAATGACTGTAATCGGTCGATCCAGATCGTCTTTCAGACGCCCCATGACGGACCCGGCTCGGGGCTTCTCCCCTTTGAGCTTCGCAAGCTGCCCCGGCGTGATGCTCAGGAGGGCGGCCTCCATGAGCGAACAGAGGAAGGACACGGAAAACGCCAGACCCACCCCAGCAGCGAGAATGACCACACTACCTTCGGATGCCACGGTATCGCCCGTCATGTTCACCAATCAATGTCGTCGACGCACCCTGCATCTTAACGCCGCACATCGCTTGAATCAAGCACGACACGTTCGAGGAATCAACAGAGGGGATCACTCAGAGAGCCGACGCAGGGTTCAAAAAGACAAGACTTCTCTTGTGCCATGCAGTACAATGCGTTTCTACTGGCTCAGGATTCAGAATTGACTGATGGAGGTATCAGGAATGTCGCCATCCAATGGAGAGCACGAAGACAGGGACATGCACGCACATCACCACTGCCCACATCACAGGCCCAATCCCGGCGTTGCCCTGCGGGAGAGGCTCCGCAACGGTTGGCTGTTCTGGCTGCTGCCGCTGATCGGGCTCGTATCCTTGGCGTGGTTTCTCATCCGGGTGATCCCCAAGCCCTCGCGGGCAACGTATCCGTGTCAGCGGATGGCCATGCCGCTGGCGTCGGGGTTTGTCGCGTGGCTGATCGGACTGGCGGGCTCGCTGGTCGCGTTTCGCAAGGCTCAGGGACTTCTGCATCAGTCACGCGTCCCCCTGGCAGTGGCATGCCTGATCGCGGTGGCCGTGTTCGGAAGCATGGCCTTGATGAACATGCCCGAACCCAACGTGATCGCCGCCGAGCAGCCCGGGTTGGCGCCCATCGGGCAGGCCAAGGGCATCCATCCCGGCCGGGTCGTCTGGGTGCACGATCCCGACGCGACGGACTGGGACGGTCCGGGCGACGGCCACCTCTGGCAGAATGAGCACACGAATCCAGTCGTCTGCGAGCAGATGATGTCCAAGGCTCTTCGCTCGCTGACCGGCGAGTCGACCGACGCCCAGGCATGGAACGCCCTCTTCCGCTACTACAACAAAGGCCGTGGCAAAGGCGACGTCGGATACAAGGCTGGCGAGAAGATCACGATCAAGGTGAACTTCGTCGGCTTCATCCGAACCACCGACGCGGTGAATCGCCAGACCTACACGCTACAGGACTGGGTCGATTATATGAACACCTCGCCCCAGATGATGGCCGCGTTGCTCAAGCAGCTCACGCAGGTCGCAGGCGTCAAGCAGTCAGACATCTCGCTCGGCGATGGACTCGCTTACTTCGCCCAGGACTACTACGACATGCTGCACGAGCAGTTCCCGGATGTGGCATACCTCGATTGCCAAGGCGGTTCCGGGCGGACGAAAGTGAGCTTGTCCAAGGTCCCCTTCTACTGGAGCTGCAATCCCGAGGGCTGCACCCAGGATTATGTGCCGGCGGCGTACGTCGAGGCCGAGTACCTCATCAACCTGGCCAATCTCAAGGCCCATCCGAGCGCCGGAGTCACCCTTACCGCGAAGAACCACTACGGTTCGCTGATCCGTCTGCCCTACGAGAAGGGCTACTATGACATGCACAAGGACTTCTACAAGGATACAGGCCGGTACAGGACTCTCGTCGATCTGATGGGCCATTCCCACCTCGGCGGCAAGACTGTCCTGTACCTCATCGACGGGCTCTACGGCGGCGTCCACTACGTGGAACACCAGCCGAGGAAGTTCCAGTCCGCCCCCTTCAACAACGACTGGACATCCAGTCTGCTGGCCTCCCAGGACCCGGTGGCCATCGACTCGGTGGGCGTGGACATCCTCCACGCGGAGACACCGATCCACAAGTACTCCCGCATGGGCGGCGAGGACGATTACCTGCACGAGGCCGCCCTGGCGGACAACCCGCCCTCCGGCACATTCTATGATCCCGATCACAAAGGCAGCGTCGTGCGTCTGGCCAGTCTGGGCGTCCACGAGCATTGGAACAACCCCAGCGACAGGCAGTACTCCCGCAATCTGGGCAAGAACGAGGGCATCGAACTCGTCAGAGTGACCGCAGAATCCGAGCCTGCAGGCGTCGTCGCGCCAGGCGAGAAGCCCGTTCTGCTCGCCGGCGAATTCAAGTTCACGGAAGGCCCTGCGCCGGACCGCGAGGGCAACGTGTTCTTCACAGACCAGCCAAACGACAGGATCTGCAAGTGGTCCGTAGACGGCAAGCTCACGACCTTCCTCCAGCCGTGCGGCCGCTCCAACGGTCTGTTCTTCGACGAGGAGGGGAATCTCTTCGCCTGCGCCGACGCGAACAACGAACTCTGGAGGATCGACCCCAAGGGCAACGTCACCATCCTCGTGAAGGACCACAAGGGCAAGAAACTCAACGGTCCCAATGACCTCTGGCTCGATCCGAAAGGCGGTATCTACTTCACCGACCCGCTCTACAAGCGCGACTACTGGACCCGCGACCCCGCGATGCAGCAGGAAGGTCAGTACGTCTACTACCTGTCGCCCGATGGCAAGACAATCACTCCCATGGCGACGGACCTCGTCCAGCCCAACGGAATCATCGGCACGCCCGACGGCAAGCTCCTTTACGTCGCCGACATCGGGGCCGGGAAGACCTACCGATACAGGATCAATCCCGATGCGACGCTGGCGAAGAAGACGCTCTTCTGTTCGATGGGCTCCGACGGCATGACCCTCGATACCGAGGGCAACGTCTACCTGACCGGCAAGGGCGTCACGGTCTTCAATCCTGAAGGCAAGCAGATCGAGCAGATCCCGATCCCCGAGGGTTGGACCGCCAACGTCTGCTTCGGCGGCAAGGACCGCGACACGCTCTTCATCACGGCCATGGACTCGCTCTACGCGGTCAAGACCCACGTCAAAGGAGTCTACTAACCCGTCTAATCAGGAGACATGTTCCGCCATGAGTGGAGACCGGAAGGACAACACGCACCACTCCACCGGGGATACCCAAGGTCCCACAAGGGATATGCCTGGACCGCGACTGGCACCCGGCGTTCGGATCGGCCACTTTGAAATCGAGCAGGTGATCGGCCAGGGCGGCATGGGAATCGTGTATTTGGCCCGCGACATCACCCTCGGACGGCCGGTCGCGGTCAAGTGCCTGCCGCCGGAATTGCTGGCCGACCGAACGATCCGCTCGCGTCTGGAGCGTGAGGCACGCCTTCTGGCGCTCCTGAGCCACCCGAACATCGCAGCCATCTATGAGAGAATTGAGGAAACCGAGGGTACCACTTACCTCATCCTGGAATACGTGCCGGGCCCGAGTCTGGCCGATCGCATCGCCGGCGGGTCGCTTAGGCTGGAGGAGGCGCTATCTGTCGCCTGCCAGACGGCCGGCGCGCTGGCGGCCGCACATGAACACGGGATCATCCATCGAGACCTCAAGCCTGGCAACATCAAAATCACGCCGGAAGGTGATGTCAAAGTGCTGGACTTCGGTCTGGCCAAGGCCATACAGGAAACCAAGAGCCAAGGGCAACACAGCACGATCACCGAGCCGGGCCGCGTGATGGGCACCCCGGCCTATATGAGCCCTGAGCAGACAGCAGGCGACCCCGTCGATCATCGGACCGACATCTGGTCTCTGGGCGTGGTCGTCTATGAAATGCTGACCGGCACGCTTCCCTTTGAGGGCGTCACCCAGCAGGCCCTGACGCACAGCATCCTGCATGGAGAGCCAAAACGCTTGACCCATCTGCGGAGAGATGCTCCAATGGAACTGGAGCGTATGCTCACCCGGATGATGCAGAAGGACCACCTGAAACGGCCCGAGAGCATGAAGACGGTCGTCGAGGAACTGCAAGCCATGCGACGCGATACCATCACCGATGCCAGCACGTCGAACCGCCCGCCCTCCATTGCCGTGCTGCCTTTCGTGAATATGAGCGCCGACCCAGACCAGGAGTACTTCTGCGACGGCATGGCGGAAGAGGTCATCAACGCGCTGACCCAGATCCCCGACCTGCGTGTGATCGCCCGCACCTCCGCCTTCTTCTACAAGGGCAAGGACGTCACCATCCGCGAGATCGGCAGGGAGCTGGAGGTGGCGACGATTCTGGAAGGCAGCGTGCGCAAGGCCGGCAACCGGCTGCGGATCACGGCCCAGCTCATCGATACGACCGGCGGTCATCATCTATGGTCTGAGCGATACGACAGGAATCTGGATGATGTCTTCGCCATCCAGGACGAGATCACACTGGCCATCGTGGACCAGTTGAAGCCAAAGCTCCTGGGCGACGTCAAAGCGCGGGTCGTGGAGCGGCAGGCGGTCGAACCGGAGGTCTACGACCTGTACCTGAGAGGCTGCCACTTCCGTGCGGATTTCAAACCGGAAGCTGTCCCAAAGGCGATTCAGTATTTCCAGCAGGCAATCGAACGAGATCCCACGTACGCCCCTGCGTGTGCCGAATTGGCTGTCATGTACTGCCAGGCTCCCATGTTCGGCCAGATGTTGCCCGCGGAGGCCATCCCCAGGGCGAAAGAGATGGCCCTGAAGGCCGTGCAGATCGGTGAAGGACTTCCCGAACCACACACGGCACTTGGCTTTTTCAAGACGCAGTTCGAGTGGGACTGGACTAAGGCACAACAGTGCTTTGAGCGAGCCATTGAACTGAACCCGGGCTATGCGATGGCTCACCGTTTGTACGCGGTTCATCTGCTGTACAGAGGCCGGACAGACGAAGCCATGGCCGAGATCGAGAGGTCGCTGCATCTGGATCCTCTATCGGTTATCGCGAACAGGCAGTCTGTATGCGTCTATTGCTTCGCCAGCCAATATGATCGTGCCCTGGAGGCCGCCAGGCGGACCCTTGAACTGGATGCATCCGCCCCGTTCATTCATCTGTTCATCGGGATGGCCTACGCGGCCAGGTCCATGTACGAGGAGGCCCTGGCCGAGCTTGAAAAAGAGAAGGAGATCGCGAAAGGGCGCTACGCGTGGCCGGAAGCGTGGTCGGCATATGTACATGCCTCGGCGGGTCAACCGGAAAGGGCCCGCGAAGAATGCGACAGACTCCTGGCACGCGCAAAGCAACGGTATGTTTCGCCATATCTCCTGGCCTGCGCGCACTGGCTCACAGGACAGGACGCCGAAGGCTTTGAGTGGGCCGACAGGGCATTTGAGGAACATGACCCATGGCTTTGCTTCATCAGGTACGGCCCCTTGGAGAACCTTCGCTCAGACCCAAGGTACCGGGCCTTGTTGCGGAAGATGAACTTGGAGAGCTGACGCAGGAACTCCATACGGGCATCCGGCTGCTTTGGAGAATTGAAGGAGGTCACGTCTTGAAACGAGCGGTCACGTCCATACTGATCGTGCTCCGGCGCCTCGCAGTCAAGAACCTCGTGAAGGGAGCGTATTGAAGTTGCGAGTATGATGTTTGAAGTCTGAAGTAAGAGAACTCATAGCCGCGTGTTTCAGTCGAGGGGATCAGAAGATGGGGATTAGAGCGACGCTAGTTGGAATCATCATCTCGCAGGCAACCGTGACATTCGCCGCTTCGCCCGTGAAGGTCGAGTTGCTCGGCGCGACGAAGATCTGGGATCAGGCGCCGCACAATGCCTTCACGGACCTGACCTTCTGGCAGGGTCAGTTCTACTGCGCCTTTCGCGAGGGGCGCGGGCACGTCTCCGCGGACGGCAAGGTCCGCGTGATTCGTTCGCAAGATGGAGAGATATGGACCTCGTCGAATCTGGCGGAGCTGGCCGGCTACGACCTCCGCGATGCACATCTGTCGATCACGCCGGACAACAGGCTCATGCTCCTCGGAGGAGCTGCACCGAGAGAGAAGGATGGACAGGGCGCCCCTACCGGCTCGTTCGTCGCGTTCTCGAAGGATGGCGTCGAATGGACCAAGCCACAGATCGTCGTCGAGCCCGGCCGATGGCTTTGGTCCGTTACCTGGCACAAAGGCAAGGCCTATGGCGTCGCCTACCCTGCTTCGGAGCGTTCGCCCGACATCGAGTTGCTCACCAGCACCGATGGGATCGCCTATCAATCGCTGGTCCCCAAGCTCTACGGCGTGGGTTTCCCGAACGAGGTCGCGCTGCGATTCGACGCGGATGACGTCTGCTATGCCCTGGTCCGGCGGGATGCTCAAGGCAACGCCCCCCATAGTGCCATCCTGGGGATCAGCAAGGGCGACTACACGAAGTGGGACTGGTTCGACCTTGGCACAGAGTTCAACGGCTTCGGCGGCCCGAGCCTGATCCAACTGCCAAGCGGCCAGTGGCTCGCCGCCGGGCGGATGCACGAGGGCGGCGCCCACACCGCCCTGTGCCAGGTCGATATGGCCGACCACAAAATGACCAAGCTCTTGAAGCTCCCCAGCGGCGGCGACACCAGCTATCCCGGCCTGCTCTGGCACGACGGCCTGCTCTACCTGAGCTACTACTCCAGCCACGAAGGCAAGACCCGCATCTATCTGGCGAAGATCAAGGTCGGCGTGTAGTTTCTGCGGGTCTGTGTGGCGACGGACAGGATCGCCATCAAGAGCGAACAAGTGAGTCACACAGGAGACCAATGTGGGAATTTGCAGACGAGTTGGCGTTGTCGTTGTTCTTCTGATGGTGGTCCCGGCCGGCGCGGGCGACTGGCCCGGCTGGCGAGGGCCCGCAAGAGACGGGATCTCCCCCGAGACCGGGCTGAATTGGCAGTGGCCCGCGAACGGCCCCAAGGTCCTGTGGAAAGGCTCGGTCGGGACGGGCTTCTCGTGCCTGGCCGTGGCCGGCGGGCGGGCATACACCCTGGGCAATCGCGACGACGTCGATACGGTCTTCTGCTTCGACGGCGAGACGGGCAGCGAACTCTGGCGGCACTCCTATCCCTGCCAACTCGATCCGAAGGCCTATGAGGGCGGCCCGATGGCCACGCCCGCAGTCGAGGGCAATTGCGTCTACACGATCAGCAAGTTCGGCGACTGCTTCAGTCTCGACGCTCAGACCGGCAACGTGTTCTGGTCGGCCAGGTTCGAGCCGCCGCCCAGAACTGAGGACGACTACAGGGTCTGGTGGGGATATGCCGGCTCGATCCTCGTCCTGCAGGACCGGCTGATCCTGCCCGTCGGGACCGCAGGTCTGGCCATAGACAAACTCACGGGCAAGACCCTGTGGGACAACGGCCCGGGCTATTCGGGCTATTCTTCGCCGATCCTCTTCGAAATCGAGCGCGAGCCGTGTTTCGCCTTCGCAAGCGGTCACGAAATCGTCGCGGCGAGCATCGACGACGGCCGGGTTCACTGGAAGATCCCATGGAAGACCGAATGGGATCAGAACGCCTCCGATGTGATCATCGCAGAGGACAAGCTCTTCATCTCCACCGGTCACGGCGTGGGCTGCGCGCTCTTCGATCTCTCGACGGGCGCACCCGCCGAACTGTATCGCAACAAGAACATGCGGACTTACCTCAGCACGTGCATCCTCCGGAAGGAGGCCCTGTACGGCTTCGACGACAAACAGTTGCGTTGTCTCGACTGGCGGACGGGCCAGGTCCGCTGGACGGGTCCGAAACAGGGATTGGGCTCGCTCATCCTGGTCGAAGGCAGACTGGTGGCCCTTCAGGAAGACGGTACGCTGCGAATCGTCGAAGCGGTCAGTAACGCCTTCAAGCCGCTGGCGGAAACTAAGGTTCTGGACGGCCGGTGTTGGTCCGCGCCTGCCCTCGCCGACGGCCGGCTCTTCCTTCGCAATGCCAAGGGCGACGTGGTCTGCCTGGACCTCCGCAAGTGATCGGATGCGCGAATGCGAGGAAACGGCATGACACCATCGGTGAAAGGAGAATCATCATGATGCGAGATGGCAGAACCGTGGTTGTGTGTACAGCTCTGGCGGCGACTCTCTCGACCTTCCTTCCGGATCGAGGACTGTGTGCCGAGGTCGGGCAGTTGACATTCGGCGGCAGAGTGCTCGACACGGCGGGCAGACCTGTTGAGGGCGCCCGAGTCCGATTCTATCGAGAACAGGCTGGTGATATACCCGGCAAATCCGCCTGCCCCCTCGCCGGAGACATGACGACCGGGCCGGAGGGGACCTACGCTTTCAGCTTCTCGCCACAGGACGGCGAGTATGACAGCGGATACCTCGTCGCGGAAAAGTCGGGTTTGGCCATCGGTTTTGCTTCCGGCGAGACGAACGAGAGCCGAACGTTTGACCTGACATTAGGCGAGCCCACACCACTGGCTGGTGTGGTTGTCGATGACGCTGACAAGCCCATTGTAGACGCGTCGGTCGGGGTTTACCTGTTGCTGATCGGGCAGGAACCGCATGCCCAAGGCATGGGCATGCAGATCGCGCCCAAGCTGCTGGCGACGCAAACCGACGCGGCGGGCCGATTCTCGTTCCCCAGTCTGCCCGCCGGGGCCAGCGTGGAACTCGTGGTGAAGAAGCCCGGCCGGGCCACCGTGTGTACATTCGACCCAGGTACTTACCGCGGCCAGTCGTTCCGCTATGCAGTTGGCCGGACGGATGTCCGCATCATCCAGCCGGTCGAGTCAAGAATCGAGGGAATCGTCGTGCAGAAAGGCGCCGACACGCCGGTCGGCGGGGTTGGGCTCACTGTGACAGGCGCCGACAATCGCCCGCTTGACGGATACGATCAGACGGTCCAGAGCGGGCCCGACGGCAGGTTCAGCGTCAGTGCCCTGCCCGCCGGCGAGTATAGGCTGCAACTGACCTCGCCCCAGAACAAGCTGGCTGAGTGGGTGGGGGTCCCGGTTGCCGTTGCACTCGATGCCGGCCAAACCAAGACCGGCGTGCAGATCGAAGTCAGCAAGGGAGGTATTCTGGAGATCGCAGTTTCGGATGCCGCCAACGGCCGACCTGTAGAGAAGGCAAGCGTGAGCATCCGCGTCCCGACCTACAACCAGTGGATCAGCAGCGTGACGGACGCCGAGGGAGTGGCCAGGACTCGCCTGTCCGGCGGCAGCTACGAAGTCCAGGGCGCCTACAGACAGGGATACATGTCCGGCGACGAGATGCAGCCGGTCACCATCGAAGAAGGTTCGACCAAACGTCTGGCAGTATCACTCAAGGAAATGCCTAGAGTCCGCGGCGTGGTGCGAGATCCCAGCGGCGCGGCCCTCGCGGACGCACAAATCCGGATTCTGCCCAGTTCGCGTGAAAAGGTCACATCGAATGCGGATGGCTGGTTTGAGCTTGCCTGGAACCCTCGGTCTTGGGGCGAACAAGACATGGTCTTCTGCCTCGTGGCCCGTCACGAGCAGCGGAACCTCGCGGGGGCTTTCGAACTCAGCGAGGGAAGTGCCACCTTCGATGCCAAGCTCGATCCCGGCATCACTCTGACAGGCCGGGTCGTGAACCCGAACGGCCAGGGAATCAGCGGCGCCAGGATCAGGCCCATGCTGAACGTATCCAACTGGGGCTCGTCTCTGAGCGACAACGAGATCAAGACCGGCAGCGATGGACATTTCCAGATCTCGGCTCTCCCTGCGGGCCGGAGGTACTCGCTCTATGCCGGCGCCGACGGCTACGGCCGGAAGGACACACGCACCGACGTTGACGGCGCAGTAGACGGCGTGCTCGATGTCGGGGTCTTCACTCTGCCTCTGGCAAACTTGTCCATCACCGGGCAAGTCGTGGACCCGGACGGCAATCCCGTAGCGAATGCGAGAATCGACACCTACGGCGAAGAACAACCCGACCGGCTGGAAGCGAGAACCGATGCAGAGGGCAGATTCAAGCTCGACGGCGTCTGCGACAGTCGGATCACTCTGCTGATTCAGGCGGGTCGAGGTACGAAGAAACTGACTGCGGACATCCTCACCGACGGCGGCGCCGCCGATCTGAGGATTGTCCTGCGGGAGGGACGGGCCCCCGTGCAGTACCTGGGAGGCAAGAGCTACGAGCAGGTCCTCGCGACGAACGAGAAGGCGATTGCCGGCGTCGCTCTCGACGAAGGAGGCTCGCCCGTCGCGGGCGTACCGGTCCAGGTGTGCTGCCACAAGGCGATGCGGGATGGGAGAATGTCCTGGCGGTTCGCCGACTACAGAGGACTCAGCGCCACGTCCGACGCCCAAGGCCGGTTCGCCATCCCGACCCAAGAGGACGGGGAGTACAACCTGCTGTTCTCGCCGGACAGGCTCGCGGCGATCATCGTGTACGACGTCCCGGTCGGCAAGAGGGACCTGAGTGTGACGCTACCGGAGGGCGGGACCGTCGTCGGGCGGCTCCTGCGGATCGACAAGGGCCGCAAGGTCCCGATCCCGAATGCCGAGGTGAAGGTCGAGCAGACGAGCCGTGCTTCGTTCTCACACCTGGGCTTCGACCGCGACCGAACTATCGTGACGGATGCCGAAGGTCGGTTTCGTGTCGGGCACTTGTGCACACAGATCCGCGAAGACCACAACAAGGCGGAATTCCTTCCCCGCACGTGGCAGATCTCTCACGGCGAGGTCTCTGCAACCATCGTGTTCGACAAGGGCGCGAGGATCGACGACTTCGAACTGGTTGTCAGGCCGGACCCAGCCAAGGCGCCGCCGTTGACAGGTCGCCCCCTGCCCGATTTCGCTGGAATCAAAATCGACCTTGACTCCAAGCAACTCAAGGACCGCCGCGTGCTCGTCTGCTTCTTCGACTGGGAGCAGAGGCCGTCGCGGAACTGCGTGAGCCAGTTGGCCAAGCAGGCCGATTCGCTCAAGGCAAAAGGCGTCGCGATCGCGGCGGTGAGCGTCGCGCCGGGCGACGAAACCGCCCTGCAAACCTGGGTCAAGGAGAACGCCATCCCCTTCCCGATCGGGACAATTCAGGGTGACAGGGACGAGACCCTCTCCACGTGGTCCGTCAAATCGCTGCCCTGGCTGGTCCTGGCCGACACCAACCACAACGTCACGGCCGAAGGCTTCGCCCTCGACGACCTGGCTCGAAAGATCGACCCGCAGTAAGGGACACGGCTATGGGAGAGTCCTGTCAATGGGCATCAAGGCACGCAAAAGGATGAAGCGACTTCAGACGCAGGCCGAGAACGGCGATTTGTATGCACAGTGTCATCTTGCGGACCTGTACCTCCAGCAGGAAACCGCGAGGGGAAATCGTGCTGCGATTCCCTGGCTGCGGCGAGCGGCCTGTCAAGGGGATTCCTGGGCACAGTATCAGCTTGGCTTTGCGTACCAAGAAGGGCTGGGGGTCCCCAGAAACAAACGACAAGCGGTACACTACTATCGGCTCTCGGCCACCCAGGGCTATGACAGTGCCCAGTTGAACTTGGGTATTCTGTATGCCAACCGCAGAGGGCGGAATCGTGACTTGAAGGAGGCCGTGCGTCTATATCGTCTGGCCGCTCGACAGGGCAATGCAAATGCGTGCTTCAATTTGGGGCTCTACTATGAGATCGGCCGGGGTGTGCCGCAGAGTGATCGCCAGAGTTTCCGCTGGTATCTGAAAGCGGCTGAACGCGGCGAGCGCGAGGCTCAACGTATTGTGGGCTATGACTATCATAAGGGCATCGGTGTGAGGCGAGACCCTCTCATGGCTGTCTCCTGGTATCGCAGAGCAGCCCGCGCCGGCGATGTCCATGCCCAGTACAATCTTGCTCTCTGCTATCTCGAAGGCAGCGGCCCACGACGAAGCCTTCGTCAGGCACGAAAGTGGCTCACGAAAGCTGCCCAACAAGGGCATGAGAAAGCCCGTCGAAGACTCTCACATATCAGCCTCTGACCCGGCGCCACGTCTGTCGACAAGCGTCACAGGCACGCAATATTGAGATTCTTCGCAGCGGCGACTTCGTCCGGCCTGGAGATCGGGGCCTTGACCGGGGCGGTCTTGAGCTTGCCCGGATCGGTCTCGGCCAGACCTGCGATCTCGATCATGGCTTCGATGAAGGCGTCGATGGTCTCCTTGCTCTCGGACTCCGTCGGCTCGATCATCATGGCTTCCTTCACCGTCGTCGGGAAGTAGATCGTCGGCGGATGGAAGCCCATGTCGATCAGCGTCTTGGCGATGTCCAGAGCGTGGACGCCGTTGGCGGCCATTTTCTCCGTCGTGCTGAATACACACTCGTGCTTGCAGACCCGATCCACCGCAGGCTGGTAGTATTTGCGGAGCCTGGCGCGGATGTAGTTGGCGTTCAGGACCGCAGTCTCCGCGACGTTGCGGAGGCCCTCGCCGCCCAGCATGAGCGTGTAGACATAGGCCCGCAGGACGATCCCGAAGTTTCCGTAAAATGGCGCGATGTAGCCGATGGACCTCGGTCGGTCGTATTCGAGGGCGTAGGTGCCGTCGTTGCGTTTGACCACGATGGAGATCGGCAGGAACGGCAGGAGCTTGGCCTTCACGCCGACGGGCCCGGCGCCCGGTCCGCCACCGCCGTGAGGCGTCGCAAAGGTCTTGTGCAGGTTCAAGTGGACGATGTCGAAGCCGAAATCGCCCGGCCGGGCCTTGCCCACGATGGCGTTGAGATTCGCGCCGTCGTAGTAGGCGAGCCCATCCACGCTGTGGACGAGGTCGCAGATCTGTTTGATCTGCGGATCGAACAGGCCCAGCGTGCTGGGGCAGGTGAGCATGATGCCCGCGACCTCGTCGTTGATTGCCGCCTTGAGGGCATCGAGGTCCATGTCGCCGTTCTCCTTACTCGGGATCGACACCACCCGAAAGCCCGCAATCGCGGCGCTGGCGGGATTCGTGCCATGGGCGCTGTCGGGGGCCAGGACGACGCTCTTCTTGTTGCCCTTGTCCCGATGGTAGGCGGCCATGATCATCATGCCGGTCAGTTCGCCGTGTGCGCCAGCCATAGGCTGCATCGTGAAGCCCGCCATGCCGGTGACCTCGCGGAGCAGCAGATCCATTTCGTACAGAATCGCCAGGGCGCCTTGCGTGAGCATGCCGCCCATTCGCAACTGCGGCAGCAGCGGGTGGAGGTGCGCGAAGCCCGGGTAGGCGGCGATCCGCTCGCACACCTTCGGGTTGTACTTCATCGTGCACGACCCCAGCGGATAGAAGTTCGTATCGACGCCAAAGTTCCGGCGGGATAGCTCCGTGAAATGGCGAACCACGTCCAGTTCGCTCAGTTCGGGCATCGCGGCACAGCGGTCGCGAAGAAGGCTCTTTCGGATGTGGATCGTTTCAGGGACATCGCTCGGCCCCGGCAGGACTCCCGTCCGTCCGGGAACGCTCTTCTCAAACACAAGCTTCATAGCACACTCTCCAACGCCTCGGCCAACATGCCGATTTCCTGCTTCGTCCGCTTCTCCGTGACGCAGACCAGCAGCGAATTCTCCATACCCTTGTAGTACCGGCTCAACGGGAATCCCGCAGCGAAACCCCGCTCGATCAGCTTGGCGACGATATCCGCCGCTTCACAGGGCAGGTCCAAGACGAATTCGTTGAAGAACCACTTCGCGTGGAAATGCGGCTTGACCCCTGGAATCGCCGTCAGACGCTGGTAAGCGTAGCTGGCCTTGTCGGCACAGCGTTGGGCGGTTTCTTTCAACCCCCGTTTGCCAAGGAGCGACAGGTACACCAGCGCCGTCAGGGCACAGAGCGCCTCGTTGGAGCAGATATTGGACGTGGCCTTTTCCCGCCGGATGTGCTGCTCGCGGGCCTGAAGGGTCAGGACGAACGCCCGTCGGCCCTGGTGGTCCGTTGTCTCGCCCACGATCCGCCCGGGCATCTTGCGCACGTAATGCTTCCGCGAGGCCATGAAGCCCAAGTACGGCCCGCCAAACGACATCGGGATTCCGAGACTCTGGCCTTCGCCGGTGACGATGTCCGCGCCCATCGCGCCGGGCGTCTTCAAGATCCCGAGCGAGATCGGATAGCACGACACGATCAGCAGCGCCCCATTTTCGTGGGCCTTCTCGGCCAGATCGGTGAAGTCGTCGATGCAGCCGAAGAAGTTCGGATTCTGCACGATGACCGCGGCGGTCTCATCGTCGAGCTTGTCGAGAATCGCGGCGCGATTCGCCAGCCCGTCCTCACAGTGCGTCTCTTCCAGATCAATCTTCAAGTTCCGCGTGTACGAGTGCAGCATGACCCGGTAGATCGGGTTGACGCTGTCGTCCACGATGACCTTGTTGCGGTCCGTGCAGCGGAGGGCCATCATCATCGCTTCATAGAGGGCGGTACCGCCGTCATAGAGCGAGGCATTCGAGACCTCCATCTCCGTGAGCCGGCAGATCGCCGACTGGAACTCGTAGATGGCCTGGAGCGTGCCCTGCGAGATCTCCGGCTGGTACGGCGTATAGGCCGTGTAAAACTCGCTGCGGGAGGTGATCGAGTAGACCGTGGAGGGGATGAAATGATCGTAGAACCCGCCGCCCAGGAAGAGCGTCAGATCGATCGAGTTCTTGCCCGCCAGGTCGGCCAGCCGATTGCGGACCTCCTGCTCGCTGAGCCCGTGCGGCAAATGGAAGGACTTGGCCACCAGTTCTGGCGGGATGTCGCCGAACAGGTCGTCCATCGTCAGGCCGATCGCGGCAAGCATCTCCTTGCGCTGTTCGGCCGTGTGGGGAATGAATTCCATGTTGGTGCTTTCACAAAACTCGAATCCCGAATATCGAAATCCGAAACAAATCCGAATTACAGAAACTCAAATGACAGAAACGCTGCGACGTAGCGAACGGGGCGTTTTGAATTTCGTATTTCGGCCATTTGTGCTTGTTTCGAATTTCGAGTTTCGTGCTTCGGATTTAAGAACGCGGCATGTGTCGCGTTCGCGATTCTCAGAGCGTCTTAAGGTATTCCTCGTATTTTGGGGCGTCCATCAGACCGCCGAGCGACTTCTTGTCGGCAAGCGTAAGCTTGCAGATCCAGCCGTCGCCATAGCAGTCCTTGTTGACCAGTTCCGGCTGGGTATCGAGATCCGAGTTGACCTCCACGACCTTGCCCGCCACCGGGCAATACACGTCGCTCGCGGCCTTCGAACTCTCCACCACTGCCAATTCCTTGTGAACGCCGAATTCCTTGCCCACCTTGGGCAGCTCGACGAACACAACCTCGCCCAACTGTTCCTGGGCGTAGTCGGTAATCCCCACGGTGGCGGTGTCGCCATCGATCTTCGCCCACTCGTGGTCTTTCGTGTAGTACAATCCTTGTGCAACTGCCATGCGTACTGTCTCCTGTTAGAACTTCGCGAAGCGGCTCGCCACCGTCCCGGCGAGGTCCGCGTCGAGTTTCTGTCCCTTTTCCACTGCCTGCCTTCGGCCCTGCTCCGCCTGACTCTGACTCCGAGCCAGGTAGTAGACACCCAACTTCGTCCCTTCTATAGCGGCCTTGCGGTCGAGGTAGACCAGTGCAACCTGTTTCTCTTCTACCTTCGCGGCGCTGAGCACCCAGCCGACGCACTCGCCCTGCTCAGTGGCATGGGCGTCCCGCCCATGATTCGGCGCCACGGGCCAGATGCCCGTGCTACGCAGCAGCGGATCGTCCTGTCGGATCGGGCGGACGCCCCGCGTGCCAGGCAACTCGACCCGGGCAACCTCCATGTCGTAGGTCTCCGCCTCCCGCTTCATCGCGGCCTGGCCGATGAAGAACTCCTTGTCGAGCTTCACCGCCCAGCCGTAGCCGGCCTCGAAGGGAGAGAGATTGTACTTGCCCGCCAGCTCGTGTCCATAGAGCGGCAGGCCCGCTTCGATCCGCAGGCTGTCGCGGGAGCCCAGGCCGCAAGGCAGAACTCCGAACGGTCTGCCGGCTTCGAGGACCAGATTCCACAAGCGAGCCGCCTGCGCGGGATCGACGAGCAGTTCAACACCCACGTTCGATCCGGTATACCCCGTCCGACAGATCAGACAGTCGATGCCGCCCACACGCTCCTCGGCCAATCCGAAACTCTTGAGTTCGGAGATCCGCTGGATGGCGGGAGCATCCGTCAGCTTGGCAAGCGTTTCAAACGTCGCCGGCCCCTGCAACGCCAGGTCCGCCCGGCGATCCTCGGACCGCTTCGGGTCCCGCATATCGCGGATCGACACCTTCAGCGCGAGCAGTTTCGCCCCCCAGGATGACTTCTCCGTATCAACAACGACCCGTCCCGCCTGCAACTCGCTCAGATAGCACTTGATCTTGGGCTCGTTGCACGCGTTGACGACGACCATGAAGCGGGTTTCGCCCCGGCGGTAGATGATGATGTCGTCCAAGACGTTCCCAGCCGCGTCGAGGACATAGCCGTACTTGGCCCGGCCGACCTTCAGATCCGTGATCCGATTCGTGCTGACGAGGTCCAGGAAGGTCGCCGCGTCGTCGCCCTCCACCTCCAGGACCCCCATGTGCGTGCAATCGAACAGCCCGGCCTTCTCGCGGACTGCCCGGTGCTCCTCGGCAATCGAGGAGTACCACAAGGGCATCAGATAGCCCGCGAAGGCGGCGATGTGCGCCTTGCCCGTGAGCTTGAGGTGCTCCTCATAGAGCACGCTTGGGACCGCTTCAGCGGCCCTCTCTTCAAAAGCGAATTGCCCGGCAGACTTACTTCCCTGCACGATCAATACTCCTTCAATTCAAGAAGTGAAAGGCATCAGCATAGACGGAATCCCCCCGGCGTCAAGCCCCCCGCCGTCAAATTTCCCTCGCAGTCGGAGCCGGGTCGGGGTTACAATGACTCCAGTGGGTCGCCCAGTACTTCGTTCGGCCCGAGGATCCACTCGCCAAGCTCCAGATGGCCATCGACGCCGGGGCCCATGGCGCCTTCATCCAGGGCGAGATGGGCGACCGACTGACACAATACCACCGGCTGGACCTGATCGCCAAGGCAGTCAAGCACGCCAAGAAGAACGGCCTTCTGGCAGGAGTTGCCTGCCACTCGATCGAGGTGCCCATCGCCTGCGAGAAGGCGGCGATTGATGTGGATTTCTACATGAAGACGCTGCACAGCGCCGACTACTGGTCCGCGACACCCGAGGAGAAGGACGGCCCGTTCGACCTGCCAGAGCATGACAACACGTGGTGTATGGACCCGCAGCGGACCATCGAGTTCATGCGGAGTTGCCCGAAGCCCTGGATCGCCTACAAGGTCCTGGCCGCCGGAGCAATCCACCCGCGCAATGCCTTCAGGTACGCGTTTGAAAACGGCGCCGACTTCGCCTGCGTCGGCATACTGGACTTCCAAGTCCGTGAGGATGCGATCATCGCCAACACCCTCCTGAAAGACCTCAAACGCCCCCGACCGTGGCGGGCCTGAGGAACAGCAGCCTCCGTGCGGCACAGGACCGAAGACTGTTCCCAACAGGTCGATGGCGTCTCATTCGGCGGTATAGGCTCTTGGGGGGCGTGGATCGGTAACGATCCCCTCGGCGGTGCTGAGTGCAATCGGGTGGGACTGCATGCGTTCGGCGTTCGCGGCGGAGTAGACGCCGAAGTGCAGATGGGGGATGCTCGAATACCCTGTGTTGCCCGAGCGGGCAATGGGCTGGCCGGCCGCGATGGGGTCGCCGATCTCGACGAGCACACCCTCGAACTGGAGGTGGTGGTACTCGCCAATCGTGCCGTCCGCGTGGGCGATGGAGACGTAGTTGGAGTCTCTCTTGTACTTCACCTCGGGTCCGCCGGTGTTCGACGTCTCTTTGACGTCTACCACAACGCCGTCGCGGGCGGCGCAGACCGTCGTCCCTTCCGGCATGGCGAAATCCACCGCATACTGGTCCAGGCCCCGGTGGGAGAACCGCCCGTTGTAGCCCTGACAGACGCGATACGTGTGTCCGGTCTCGAAGGGGAGCCGATAGAGGGTCCTGGGATCGTGTTTCGCATCGATCGAGCCCTTGGTCCAGCGAAATGAATATCGCCACTGCCAAGCTCCTCGTGGATCGTCAAAGCGGACCCTCACTGCCTCGGTCCGTGAGTGGCCCGCATAGGCCGCGGTCTCGGAGGTCCTCCATTCGACTGTCGCGTTGGGAGCTGTGATCCTCAGCCGCACCGTCACGTCGTAGGCCCGTCGGTTCTCCACAAAGACGCTGGCATATCCCGGCCCGCTGACGCGATCGATCTTGACGGGGCGATCCTCAACCGGAGACTGACTTGTGACGCCGGCAGAGGACGCGACCGCAGAAGAGATCGCAACGACCCAGAGCAGCCACCCCGTCACGAGTCGCTGGCATCCCATCCCCAGTTGTGGCCCCGTCGCCTCCATCCCAATCCCTTCAGACAGCCCATTCTGCTCGCGGCGCAATTCCCGCAACGGCACAACCGCATCACAATCAACTCCATTGTACCACGGCAGCCGCCGACAGGCAATCCTCCCTGGGATGGTTGTCCACACTCCTCGGATGGGATATAGTACGTTGGCCGACCGGTCGCATCGGCAAGCGTGGGTCACCTCGCGAGCCGAGCCGGGCTTCGATCAGGTGGAGTCTTTGAAAGGAGCTGCAGTGAAACGCCGCATCGTTCTCTGGATTAGCGTCGCCTTCGTATTGGGTCTGTTTCTGGCCTGCACCGCCACGGTCATCGCTGCGGAACTGGTCAAAGCCAAGGATGGCTCGGGGATCGTTGGGTACAAAGATACGCCCATACTGCCCTGGTGTGGGTATCACGTCCACGACCCCGACCGCCCTGCCCCGGTCAAAGTGCAGCCGGGAGACGCAGGCGGCCCACCCTCGGATGCGGTCGTCCTGTTCGACGGCAAGGACCTTTCCCAGTGGCGACCGTCCGACTGGAAGGTCGAGAACAATGAGATCGTCGCGGTCACCGGGAGCCTGACCACCAAGG
Source organism: Phycisphaerae bacterium (assembly GCA_017993835.1). Lineage (GTDB taxonomy): Bacteria > Planctomycetota > Phycisphaerae > Sedimentisphaerales > Anaerobacaceae > PLanc-01. Next base: position 81,644 of record JAGOLX010000001.1, on the reverse strand, counting down.
AATCGTTCGGCGACTGCCAGCTTCACCTGGAGTGGCAGGCGCCGAATCCGCCGGTGGGCGACGACTGGGATCACGGAAACAACGGCGTCCTGCTCATGGGCCTGTTCGAGATCCAGATCTTCGACACGTACACGACGCAGCTCTACCCGGATGGGCAGGCGGCGTCGGTCTACGCTCAGACGCCGCCGAGGGTGAACGCGTGCCGCCCGCCGGGCCAGTGGCAGACCTACGACATCATCTTCTTCGCTCCAGTCTTCAAGGACGGCAAGCTGGAAAGCCCCGCGCGTATCACGATGCTGCACAACGGCGTCCTCGTCCACCACAACCAGGAGATCTACGGGCCGACCGGCCACCGCATCCTGGCCAAGTACGACAAACCGATCGAGCCCAAGCGTCCCTTGACCCTCTCCGGCCACAACAACCCGGTCCGCTTCCGGAACATCTGGATGCGGCCGCTGTAACGCAGGGCAATTGCGTGTCGCAAGGGCTGAGCCGCTCGCAGTGTGCCCGTAAGGGCATATCCTTCATACGTCGGGAAGGTAACGCCTTACGGCGTCACTACAAACCACCGCATCGCATCGTATCGGTGCAGCAAAAGGCAGTATGCGATTTCCGTGCACTGCACGAGCACTTGACTGCGAGCCAGCGGCTCCGTAGTATGCCACCGGCGTGAGACAGTCAGCAGCGACGCTCGAAAATAGGAGGCATGGCGGTATGGGGAGATACCTTTCGTCCGCAGCGACGGCGTCTATCCTGATTCTGGTCGGGTGCTTCGGTTTTTCATGCTGCGGCCCGAAAGTACGGCCGGAGCCGGTGAACTTCGACCATCCCGATGAAGTCGTTCGCGGCAAAGGCTTCATGGCCCTGGCGGATCGGCGGGAATTCGCCGTCATGGCGTTCCTCAATGCGACGGGCTTCGACGAAGAAGCTCCCGGCCAGCAGATGCACCCGGTCCGCGTGAAGGTGCGTCAGATGGTCGCGGCCAATCTGGCGGAGCATCCGAAGAAGGTCAGAGCCTGGCGAAGGTACCGCAATGGGCTCGTGCGAGAGCATCTGGGGACATACGGCTACCAAGATTACGTGCTCAGCCTCAGTACGGATTATCCCTTCAGGCGGATTTGCAGAAATGATGAGTTGGGCTACTGGTACACGGCCTGGCTTCTTGCGGACCTGCCGAAGATTCTGAATGACTTCTGGAAGACCGCAAAGCTCGACGAAGTCTGGGACGCGGTCAAGGCGGACTACATCGCCGAGATCAAACGGTATGACTTCGAGAAAATGCAGCGGGAAATGACCTTCCTCTGGAAGTACCTGCACATGGAGCGGCAAGATACTTTCACGCTCGTGCATGTGCCAAATCCTCTGGATCGTCACTTCAGCGCGATCGGAGCGGGATATGACGACTGTTACTATGCGGTGGAGAGTCCCGGCGCCATAGCGCACAGTCTCAATATCCACGAGTATCTGCATTCCATCGTGAATGACCTGGTGGGCAAGAACTACGCCGGGCACAAGTCCAAGCTCCTGGAGTACTACAGGGCGGGCAAGAACGCGCCGGGCGTGGCGAGCTATCGCGAGCCGGTGATATTCGTCTCGGAATGCATGGTCCGTGCCCTGGACCGGCGAATCCGGGGACAATTCGAGAACACGGCCCGATGGGCGAATCTGACGAAGAGCCAGGTCGCCAGCGATACGAAGAACGGCCTCAACCTTACTCAACCCTTCTACGATCTGTTGGATGAATTCGAGCAGAGCGCCGCGCCGTTCGATCAGTATCTGCCCACAATGCTGGAGCGTCTGCCGGATTTCTCTGGCTCGATGGTTGCAGGTCAGACAGTGGAGACTGGCTCATGAGTCGCAGGTTGTGTTCGTCGCTCGTTCTTGCCTTTCTGACGCGCATCGCTTGCGGCGCCCCTCAGGCTGCCACAGTCCAGGAATGGGGTTTCGACACCGAGCAGATTCTGACGGTGTGGCAGCCGAACGCTCACTTGAGCGATGTCGCAGTCGGAAAAGGCATCGTGTCTGCACATGCGGCGGGCTCGGACCCGTTCTTCCTTTGCCGGGACATGACGGTCCCAGCGACGGCCACCCAGTACGTGGTCATCCGAATGCGCGCGACAGAAGCAGGGATCGCGGAGTTGTTCTGGTCCGGGCTTCTCGAAGGCAGATATGGCGGCTTGACGGAGGCCAAGAAGCTGCGGTTCTCCATCGGGGGCGACAACCGCTGGCAGGAGATCGTGCTGTTTCCCTTCTGGCACACGGAGAAGACGATTCGCCAGCTTCGCCTGGACCTGTACGACGGCGCCCGGTTCGAGATCGACTGGATTCGCATCCTGGATCGCCCGAGCGTGCCCCCGAGCGGCGTGTGTGTCTGGGGTCTCGGCGGGGATGTGAGCACCTGGCAAGTCAGCCCAAGTGCGCCGGAACTCTTCGCACCGGGCGCGAACATCGACGTGGGCGACAAGCCATGGGTCACACTGGAGGTCACCTCGGACAAGGAGACCGTAGCCGCCGTCCTCTGGGCCCGCGAGGATGTTGCCGGCCTGCAGAGCGAGGAATTTCCGCTTCGCGGCGACGGCAAGCCACACTTCTACAACATCCACATGGCGGAGAACTCCGCCTGGCGAGGACGGATTACTGCCTTCGGCATCCGACTTCCTCGGGAGGCGAACACCCGCCTCAATCGCATTGAGATCGGCGCGGAACCGTCAGGCCCCGGCGAGATCGCCGTCAGCTACTTCGGTTTCGAGAACGGCGTCAATCGGGCCGGCCGACCCTGCAGGCTGCTGGCGCGGGTGGTCAATGTCGGCGGCTCCCTACAGGGGATTCGCCAGGCGCATCTGAATGCCCCCGACGGGGTGCGCATCCTATCGGAGCCAGAGAAGCTGAGCCATCCCGGTATCCAGCACGGGGACCTCGCCCGCTTCGCCTGGGAGGTCATGGCCGACAGGCCCGGCCGCTATGCAGTTCACCTGGGTTTCAGCGGCAGGGGCCTGCTCCCATCCGATCAAACAGCAATCCTCGAATTCACGGAGGCCCCTTCTGTCGCCCCGGAACGGTACGTCCCGGCGCCAAAGCCCGTGCGGACGGAGATCGACGTGTGTGCGTTCTACTTCCCCGGGTGGGAATCCGATGGCAAATGGGACTGCATCCGGAAGGTCGCCCCGATCCGAAAGCCCCTGCTGGGCTATTACGACGAGTCCAATCCCGAGTGCGTGGACTGGCAAATCAAGTGGGCGGTCGAGAACGGCATCTCGTGCTTCCTGGTCGATTGGTACTGGGTCCAGGGCCACCAGCACCTGACGCACTGGTTCGACGCCTATCGACAGGCAAGGTATCGGGACTCGCTCAAGGTCGCGATCATGTGGGCGAACCACAACCCGCCGGGGACGCACTCCGCTGAGGACTGGCTCAAAGTCGCGAGGTATTGGATCGAGCGATACTTCCCCCTCGACGGCTATTACCGCATCGATGGCAAGCCCGCCGTCTTCATTTGGAATCCACAGGGCATTCGCGAGGACCTGGGTGGCTCGCAGGCGGTGCGAGAGGCCTTCGCCAAGTCAAAAGAGAGGGCCCGGGACGCAGGTTTCGGCGGGATCACACTGATCGCCATGGGCTACGACTTCTCCAGCAGTCATATCCAGGCTCTGAAGGACGAGGGCTACTTCGGCGTGACCACCTACCACGAGTGGGGCTCGGGAATCGACGGCCACGTGACCGCGAAGCTCTTTCAGTATGACGAGGTCGTGACACGAAGCCCCGCCGCATGGCAGCGCAGAAACGAGTTGGCGGACGGTCTAACATACTATCCGCTCGTGGACACCGGCTGGGACAGTCGGCCCTGGCATGGCGGTAAGGCGATGGTCATCGAGGGTCGCACGCCCGCTTTGTTCGAGGATCTTCTGCAGCGGGCCAGAACCTTCTGCAAGAACGACGGCAAAGGCATCGTCATCCTGGGCCCGGTCAACGAATGGGGAGAGGGCAGCTACATCGAGCCGTGTACGGAGTTCGGCTTCGAGATGCTGGAGGCGATCCGCAGGACCTTCGCGACAACGCCTTCCCACGACTGGCCCGTCAATCTCTCCCCCTCAGACGTCGGGCGAGGCCCCTACGACTTCGTCGTCACCCCGCAAGACAGCCAAGTCCCCTGAAGTAGCGTCAGTGGTCGAGATCAGCCTGTGGAATGCCCACAGCGTCACGGCCGCTCGGCCGCGGCATATAACAATGGCTGGCAGGACACGTCAGTCGCGTCCTGCCAGCCGGCTCTGTTTCAGACCTGCCTGCGGTCGCAGGTGGGCTTCTCTGTGGCGCTAGTTCGCGAGGAAGCCAAGACTGATGTTGTCGATGTAGATCACGTCGACATCGTCGCCTTCCTGGCTCGACTTCGTTCCGTTGCCGACGCCGATCGTCAGCGATTTGACTTTCGTGACATCCGCGCCGGCCGCGGTGATGTCCGCCAGCGGAATGCTCCAGGAACGCCAGGATGCCGATTGGACGACGTACCCCGGGAGGGTGAAGGTCGCCTCGTTGCCGGCATCATCCACCACCTTCACATACAGGGGCTGTTCCTTGTTGCAGCCGTATGTGTCGTTTTCTTCCTCTACGGGATCGACGTAGTACCCGCGGAACATAATGCAGAGTAGATTGGTTTCCCCGGCGGTCCAGTCCTGCACTGTGGCGAACGTGCGGGTCGCGTCCGTCGTGTACGGCTCGAACTGGTTCTGGACCCCCAGACGCATGGACTTGTAGCCCTGCGACGTGGTGCTGCCGTCGACGAAGGCGTAATCGAAGCCTTCGATGTTGTCGACCCAGGCGGCTACGATCTCGGCGTCGTCGGCATAGCCCTCGAAATCGTCGATGGCCAGCCTCGCGGTGAAGTCGGAAACAGCGGACACATCGTCATAGGAGGCGGTGAAGCCAATCGGCTCCCCGTCACGTTGTTCATTCTGCGCGAAGATGCCACAGAGGCCCTCAGTGAAGACCTTCTCCTGCTTGGCCGCATCTTCCCAGGGATCTTTGGCATTGGTGTCGACGAAGGAGCATTGGGCCACCAGCGCCCCGCCTTTGGACTCATACAGGCGTCCCGTCACGGTCACCGGACCCGCTCCGACGACCTCCAGCTCCGCATAGAAGCTGCGAGCGTTCAGCACGCCGGGGACCACGGCTGCGACGGTCTTGTCCATCACATGCTGGTTCATCTTCACCTTCTCGATGTCGATCGCCAGATTCGCGGGGCCGTTGCTGTAGTCGACGTGCATAATGTAGCCGTCCGCAACGAAGCCGGGGGCCACGCCCGTCAGCTTGCCGTCCGGGTCGATGAAGTAGCTGGCGCGGGCCATCAGGCCATAGCAGAAGTAGCGGCAGTCATTGCCGGTCACGTTCACCGTGGCGCCCACTCGGACATCTTTGAACTTCTCATTGCTGCCGAAACCAGCCGCGAAGGCCGACCCACCTGCGGCCACCGCAGTGGTTTCTGTGAATGTGAGGTAGCCGTTGCCCGCCTCGTCGGACGCGAGGGTCTGCTTGAAGGTGCCCGTCACCTGGGGGAAGGACAGGAATGTCCATGTCAGGCCGAACTGACCGTTGTCGAACGACTCCGACCAGTTGGCGGCACAAACCGAAGCCAGCAGCCCGACAACCGCCAACACTGACATTGCCCTGATCGATGTGCTCATGGGATCTCCTCTCAAAAAATCATGGGGTGAAACAAACTGCGCGGACTTCGCCTGCTGCCCCCTACGCAGACTATGAACCGGTGGATACGCACGGGCCGTCCTCCTGCACTACAATCGAACCAACCATCTCTATTGTACCGTGAATCCCTGGGGCAGATCAAGAGGGAGATCCGCTTTTCCCAACATTGACCCATTCCTCCCAGGATTCCTGTTGAAATTCCGGCACCGATGTAGTAGAAACAGGATGGCAGCGATTCATGTATGGTTGGCGTCTTCCATAGGGACGTCGGGTTTTGGTGAGAACACCGACACGCGGTGTGTGGCCCATGTCGGGTGAAGGGTTGAGAGACTCACAAGAAGGAGGAACACCATGCACAACAGAACCATCTTTGCGGTATCGTGCGCGCTCGTACTGGCCATGGCCGGCGCGACGCTGGGCGAGTTGGTCGGGCACTGGACGCTCGACGAGGGCAGCGGCACAGCGGCCGCCGATTCGTCCGGCAAAGGCAACAACGGCACCATTATGGGCAGTACGGCCTGGATCGAGGGCATCCAGGGATCGGCTCTGGAATTTCACGGTACCGGCGTCGTCGGCGGATTCAAGGATTACATCGACTGCGGCAAGGGCGCCAGCCTGGACATCACGGGCCCGACCTCGATCACCCTCTGGATCCGCCCCGACGCGAACGACCCGGAGAGCAAAGGCACATCCGGCGGCGAGACCGCGCCGATGGCCAAGGCGGACTCCGCAACGGGCTGGAGCTGGCAGATCCGCTACGGCTGGGGGAGCTCGAAGCCCTATATGTCCTTCACCTTCAATACGTCGCCGAGGGCCTGGGCCTATGTCAACAGGAACCTGGAGCAATATGAATGGTGCCACATCGCCTGCTCGTTTGACGGCGCGACCCTGAAATGCTATCTCAATGGAGAGCAGACCGATTCGACCGCCATGGGCCCGATCACCAGCAGCAACACCCCGGTCCTGATCGGCTCGGACGGGTGGGGATGCGACTGGCAGGGCGCGATCGACGATGTCCGGATCTACAACCATGCCCTGACGGGGGCGGACATCGCGACGATCTGCCCCCCTTCGCGGATCGCGAAAGACCCCTCCCCTGCCGACGGGGCGATCGGGATCGAGGTCCCTATGCTCCAATGGAAGGCGGGATATGCGGGCGTCCTGCACAATGTCTACCTCGGCACGAGTCCAGAGTTGGATGCAAATGACCTAGTCGCGCCCGGCACCTCGGCGCTGGTGTACTGGCACATCCCCGGAATCGAGCCCGGAGTCGTCTACTACTGGCGGGTCGATGAGATCGAGGCCGACGGCGTCACCGTGAACCAAGGCGAAGTCTGGAGTTTCACGGCACAGGCGTTGACCACCTACGCCCCCCATCCGGCCGACGGGGCTGCGGATGTCTCCCCGACGCCGACTCTGACGTGGGCAGCGGGCCAGTCCGCAACGAAACACCATGTGTACTTCAGCGAGAGCTCCGACGCGGTCAGCCAGGGCGCCGCGGATGCAGACAAAGGCGAGACGGAGGAGACCTCCTTCGCACCCGGCGATCTGGAGAACGTGACCACCTACTACTGGCGCGTGGATGAGGTCCTTGCGGGCGGCGGAGTTATGGCCGGTCCGGTCTGGTCGTTCACGACCCATCTGCCCATCGACGATTTCGAGAGCTACACGGACAACCAGGACGCCGGAGAGGCCATCTTCCTGACCTGGATCGACGGCCTTACGAACAACACCGGGTCGTACGTGGGCTATGAGAACGCCGCCAATGGCACGTTCGGGGAGACGTCCATCGTCCACAGCGGCGCGCAGTCCATGCCCGTCGAATACAACAACGTGGATGTCCCCTTCTACAGTGAGGCCGAGCGTGAGTTCGATTCCGCGCAAGACTGGACCGAGGGCGACGTCAACACGCTCGTTCTCTTCGTCCGCGGCAAAGGCAATAATGTCAAGGCGCCTCTGTACGTTGTGGTCGAGGATTCCTCGGGCCATACCTGTCGCGTAGTCCATCCCGATCCCAAGATCTCGGTGACCAACAGGTGGGTCGAGTGGCAGATCCCATTCGATGAACTCACCGCAGCCAACGTCAACATGGCCCGCGTCAAGAAGCTGGTCATCGGCCTGGGCGACACGGTCGAGCCCAAGTCGGGCGGCCGCGGCCAGATCTACGTCGACGACATCTTCGCGATGAAACGCTGACCGCCTGTAAGGCGACTCATCGTCGTCTGCCGGTCGTCAGATACGTTCGTTCCTTCGAGGGGACCGTGATACCATGTCACGGCCCCCTCGTGGGGCTGTATGTCCTTGCATCCCCGCGTGAAAACGCATACAACAGCCCTCGGTCTGTGCGCCTGTTCAGGCCGGAGTTCCAAACGAATCAGGCCCGCGCCCATCGGAAGGAAGAACGTATGATGAACGCAAGGTTGCTCGCCGTCGTCTGGGCGGTCGCTTGTGCGATGCCCTCCAGCCACAATGCCGCAGCGGACGTGCTGCCGTCGGGCGATGGGCCGCCGGCCATCGAGGTCGGGCATTTCCCCGACCGCCTTCACGCATTCGTCTGGCGCAACTGGGAGATGGTCTCCCTGGAGCGGATGGCCAGGGTCCTCGATACGACCCCCGACAGGGTCCGGACCGTTGGCTTGTCCATGGGCCTGCCGCCGCACGTGACGCCGCCCGAGTTCTATCAGCAACGAGGGTACATCTCCATCATCCGGCGAAACTGGCACCTGCTGCCCTACGAACAACTGCTCGAATTGCTCGACTGGGACGCCGAGAAGCTCGCCTTCGCGCTGCGCGAGGACGATTTCCTGTGGATCAAGCTCGGTTCGCTCAAACCGTCCTGTCCGCCCCTGCAATATGCAGAACCGAATGAGGCCGCCATCCGGCGGTGCGAGCAGATCCGGACGGCGGTCCGTTCGCAGTTCGCAGAGGAATTCGCCAGGCCCTGGAAGCCGCGATTCGACTTCCTGAAGAACCTGTCCGCCGCGGAGCCTCGGCCCACACCCACCGCTCCCCACACAGGCGAACAGAAGATCCGATTCCTCTACTCCTACTGCGGCGTCTTCGGCGATCCGCTGCTCAATCCGGAACTCGATCCGTATCCGGACGGCCTGCTCCAACAGTTGTCCGATCTCGGCGTCAACGGCGTCTGGCTGCACGTCGTGCTCCGCCAGCTCGCGCCGGGCTCGCTCTTCCCCGAGCCGGGTACGGATTCACAGAGGCGAATCGCCAATTTGCGACGACTCGTGGACCGCGCCAGAGAACACGGGATCGACATCTACCTCTACATGAACGAGCCTCGCGCGATGGAGGCCTCGTTCTTCAAGGATCGAGAGCACCTCAGAGGTGTTCAGGAGGGCGACTACTTCGCTCTATGCACGTCGGCGCCCGAGGTTCGCCAGTGGCTCGCGGATTCGCTGACCTATGTCTTCAAGCAGGTGCCGGGTCTTGGCGGCGTCTTCACCATCACCGCGTCGGAGAATTTGACCAATTGCTACTGTCACGGCCGGACTGCGGCGGGTTGTCCACGTTGCTCGAAGAGATCGGGACCCGAGGTGATCGCGGAGGTCAACCGGACCATCGCCCAAGGGGTGTGGGCCGGGAACCCTCGCGCCAAAGTGATCGCCTACGACTGGGGTTGGCCGGACGGCACCCCCGCCGGATGGGGCGGTCCCGACTGGGCGTCGGAGATCATCGACGCCTTGCCAGACAACATCTACGTGATGTGCGTGAGCGAATGGGGCAAGCCCATCACCCGCGGCGGCATCAGCAGCGGCGTCGGAGAGTACTCCCTCTCAGCGGTCGGTCCCGGCCCACGAGCCTCCAAACACTGGGCCTTGGCCAAGAAGCGAGGCCTGAAGACTGTCGCGAAGATCCAGGCCAACTGCTCCTGGGAACTGTCGGCGGTGCCCAGCCTGCCCGTGATGAACCTGGTCGCCCAGCACTACAGCAACCTGGCCCAAACCGACATCGACGGGCTGATGATGAGCTGGAGCGTCGGCGGATACCCGTCGCCCAATCTGGAACTCGCGAGTTACTTCGATTCCAGGCCAGCGCCCTCGGTCGAGCAGGCGTTGACGCGAATTGGCGAGTCTCGCTATGGTCGCGACGCGGTCCCGAATGTCCTGGCCGCGTGGTCCAGATTCAGCGACGCGTTCTCGGAGTACCCCTTTCACGGCGGTCTCCTCTATAACGGTCCCGTGCAGTGCGGCCCAGCGAATCTGCTGTATGCCAAGCCCACCGGCTACCGCGCGACCATGGTCGGGTTCCCCTACGACGACCTGAACGGATGGCGCGCCGTCTACCCAGCCGAGGTGCTGGCCTCCCAGTTCGAGAAGATCTCCGCGGGCTGGGAAGAGGGGCTGTCGAGCCTCCGCCAGGCGCAGAGCAAGACCGCGGCGCCCTCGCAGCAGGCGAATCTGCACGCTGATCTTGGCATCGCGGAAGCCGCGGGACTGCATTTCCGCAGCGTCGCCAACCAGATCCGCTTCGTGATGGCCAGAGACGCCCTGGTCTCGGGCTCCCAGAGAAACGAGGAACGGGACACCCAAGTCGAAATCGCCAGGAAGGCCGTCCGCGACGAGATGGAGACCGCCAGACGGCTCTTCGCTCTCACGCTCGATGACTCGCGAATCGGCTTCGAGGCTTCGAACCATTACTACTACATGCCGCTCGACCTGGTGGAGAAGGTCGTCAATTGCCAGTACATTCTGGATACCTGGCCTGCCGAGAAATGAAATAACAGCGACAGGAGCATCGTCCTACACTCTGCCAAGTAAGTTCCCGAGAAGGTTCTGGAGGCACAATCGATGAAACAACTGGTGATGACCGCTTCAGTCTCCCTGCTTTCAGCGTGGTGGAGTCTCACCCAGGCACAAACGTGGGCCCAGGCCCCGACGGTGACTGCCCCGCCGGAATCGTTCTTCAGCCTGGTCCGAGAGAACGACCGGGAGGCCGCCCGCGGGTTCTACAAAAAGTACATCGACATCAAGGGTCTGCCTGTCGCAGCCGCCGGGGAGGTCGCGGACCTGGCGCTCCAACGGACCCATGAGATCGTCACGCACATGCTCGCCGGAAGACCGGACGTGTTGGAGGCCATGGCCAAACAGGGCATGTACCTGATTATCATCGGCAAGGACCAGGTCTATACCGACATGCCGGAGTACCGCAACAGCCGCAACCCGGACTACCAAAACGAGCGGGTCCGCGGCACTGGCGGCCTGCCCACCAGCTTCGGAGAGGAGAACCTCCTGAGCCTGCCCATCGACCGCTACGACGATGAGAGCATCGGGGTCCACGAGTTCTGCCACACCATCGACGGCACGCTCAGCGAGATCGACCCGACCTGGCGAGGTCGCGTGATGGCCGCGTACCGGAATGCGATGACCAAGAAGCTCTACCACAATACCTACGCGGGCTCAAATCCCGCCGAGTACTGGGCGGAAATCGCCCAGGCGTATTTCGACTGCAATCGCGTGAACAACTGGAATCACGGACCGATCGGTCATCGCGAGCAGCTCAAAGCCTACGACCCGATGGGCTACGAGCTGTGCCGGACAGCATTCAACCTGCGCCCCGAGCAGGACTGGCGGTACCAGTGGCTCCAGACGCTGCCCTGCGTGATCTCCCCGCCCGCCAGGTTCAAGATCGATCCCTACTACACGAAGTTCACCTGGGCCCGCGAGTTCCCGGTACTCGGTCGGCAGGCGAGCAATGAGGCCCTGCTCCACGCCAACGAGACGATCCGCCGGATGTTCGCCTATCGTCACGACATCCTCAAGGCATTCATTGCCGACGGCATGAAGCTGGTCGTCCTGGGACCGAACGAGCACATCAGCGACCTGCCCGAGTACAAGGCACTCGGCGATCCGAACGCCGTCGATGCCCTATCTCGCTATCAGACGTATACGCCCGAGATGAGACTGCTCGTGGTGGGCGAGGAAAACGTCCTGGCCGACCCGCAGGACATGTATGTCGGCGACAACCAGGTGATTCGAGTCTTCGCCGATGCAATCTGGCGGGTAACGGGCACACGTCCGCCCGATCCGGGTTTCGAGAGCCGTCCGCGCTGGATCTGGCAGCAGTACGAGTTGCGGGTGCAGCGTCTCGACGAGCGATTCGACGCCAGGCTCAAGGAACTGTTCGAGAGAACAACGGCGTCAGGCAAGTGGCAAGGCAGCGCCGCCGCGGTGGATCGCACCGCCTACTGGGTCGAAGGCGTGCTGGCCTACTTCGACGCCCTGGGCCACGACGACGCGCCCACCGATGCCTCACACCCCATCGACACGAGGGAGAAGCTCAAGGAATACGATCCCGACCTGTTCGCCCTTGTCAACGAGACAACGGCCTATGAGAACCAGATCGACTGGCGGTACCGGCCATACGAGAAGTGAGGGACACTGGCATGATCCTCGTGAGTGTTCTCTTCATCGCAGCTCAGGCACACGTCGTCGATTACCCCTACGTCCCCGTGCCGTTCTCCCAGGTGCAGGTCGAGGACGAGTTCTGGGCCCCGCGCATCGAGACCAACCGCACGGTGACCATCCCGTTCGCCTTCCGCAAGAACGAGGAAACCGGGCGGATGGACAACTTCCGCGTCGCCGCCCGCCTGAAGCGAGGAACCTACCAGGGCAAGCGGTACAACGACACCGACGTCTACAAGGTGATCGAGGGCGCCGCCTACTCCCTTCGCCAGCATCCGGACCCGAATCTGGAGAGGTACGTCGACGGTCTCATCGAGATCATCGCCCAGGTGCAGGAGTCTGATGGGTATCTCTTCACCGCCCGCACGTGCGACCCGAACAACCCCGCGCCGGGCGCGGGTCCCGAGCGATGGTCGCTGCTGGCGGTCAGCCATGAATTGTACAACGCCGGGCACATGTACGAGGCCGCGGTCGCCTACTTCCAGGCCACCGGCAAACGCTCGCTGCTCGACGTGGCGATCAAGAATGCCGATCTGCTGGACCGAACTTTCGGCACTGGCCCAGGGAAGCGTGCCGGCACGCCGGGCCATCAGGAGATCGAAATCGGCCTGGTCAAGCTCTACCGCGTCACGGGCGACGAAAGGTACCTCAAGCTTGCCCAGTACTTCCTGGACGTGCGGGGCCGGATCGAGAACTACATGCCTCAGTATCCGGTGGACTCCCCCTGGTCGGTCTACAACGACGCGGTGCAGGTCCAGGCCCACAAGCCGATCCTGGAGCAGGACGAAGCGGTCGGTCATGCGGTCCGCGCCGCCTACATGTTCTCGGGAATCGCGGACGTCGCGGCCCTCACCGGCAACCGGGACTACGTCCGAGCGATTGACCGCCTGTGGGACGATGTGGTCGGCCGCAAGATCCACATCACAGGCGGCATCGGCGCCCGCCCCTCGCACGAGTCGTTCGGCGATGCCTTCGAGCTGCCCAATCTGACCGCGTACAACGAGACCTGCGCCGCCATCGGCAACGTCCTCTGGAATCACCGGCTCTTCCTCCTGCACGGCGACGCCAAGTACATCGATGTGCTCGAACGCACCGCCTGCAACGGGCTAATCTCCGGCGTCTCCCTCACCGGCGACCGGTTCTTCTATCCGAATCCGCTCTCCTCCGACGGCAAGTTCCGCTTTAACCAGGGTTCGACGGAGCGGGCGCCCTGGTTCGAAGTCGCGTGCTGTCCCGGCAACGTCGCGAGGTTCCTGCCCTCATTCCCCGGCTACATCTACGCCCATCGCGGCGACACGTTGTACGTGAATCTATTCGTGGCCGGTCATGCCGAGATGGACCTGGATGGACACAGGGTCGTTGTGACTCAGCAGACGCGATATCCGTGGGAAGGTTCTGTTCGAATCGTCGTCGAGCCGCAAACGGAGAGTGAGTTCACTGTCGCCGTCCGCATCCCCGGCTGGGCAAGAGGCGAGGCGATCCCGAACAGCCTGTACCGATTCCTTGACCGCAGCGACACTCGCCCGACGCTCAAGGTCGCCGGCCGGGAGACGCCCATCCATGTCACAGACGGCTTTGCGCATATTCGCCGGAAATGGTCCAAGGGGGACGTCGTCGAATTGGACTTGCCCATGCCCGTTCGGCGCATCATCGCCGATGAGAGGGTCCAAGCCGATCTCGGACGCGTGGCGCTTCAGCGAGGTCCGCTGGTCTACTGTGCAGAATGGCCCGACCAGCCCGGCGGGCGAGCCCTCAACCTGCTGCTGGCCGACGACTGCCATCTGGAGCCGCGGTGGCGGGCGGATCTCTTGGGCGGCGTCGTGATGCTCACGGGCCGCGCCGAAGCACTCCAGGACGACGGCACGCTGCAGGAGCAGGAATTCACGGCGATCCCCTACTATGCCTGGGCCCATCGCGGGCCGGGGGAGATGGCCGTCTGGCTGGCCCGCGACCGCGACGCACTCGGACGGATCGAGCGGGCAGGACCCGAAGAGGGACTATAAACCTTTGTTTCGAGGAAGACGATGACTGTCACCCCACGCATCAGATCGATTGGAATGACCTTGACCATGGCACTCTTCGCTGCGTCGGGTGCCGCCGGCGCGCCGCAGGCATCGCCACAAGGCCGATTCGGGCCGCCCCGCCGGGTCGAGGGGTACTACAAGGGTCGGATCTCCCCGAGGTGGTTCAACGAGAACAAGTGCTTCTGGTACCGCAATGATCTGACCGGCAACGCCAAGGAGTTCATCCTGGTGGACGCGGAACAAGGGACACGACAACGTGCCTTTGACCATGCCAAGCTGGCCGCCGCCTTGTCGCAGGCCGTTGGCGCCGAATACGAGGCCGGCCAACTGCCCTTCGACGCCATCGAGTTCCCGGACGACGGCAAGACGGTCCGGTTCTTAGTGGAACAGACGACCTGGGAATGCCATCTGGCCTCCTACGCGTGTGTCAAGTCGAGTGCCACGATGTCGGACTCCTCGGGTCCGGACCGGGAGGGCCCGCCGTTCGGACGACGCCCGCGGAGACCGGAGGGCGAGGACCGAGGCCCGTCTCCCGATTCGCCCGACGGCAAGTGGAGCGCCCTCGTCAAGGATCACAACGTGTTCCTCAGAGCCCGCGAAGGCGGCGAGGAGGTCCAGCTCAGCACCGACGGCGCCGAGAACGGCGCCTATGACCTGCTGGCGTGGGCGCCCGATTCGCAGACGCTGGTGGCCTTCCGCGTCGAGCCGGGCGACAACAAGGAGGTGTATCTGGTCGAGTCCTCCCCCGCCGGCGGCGGTCGGGCGAAGTTCTCCAGCCGGCCCTACGCCCTGCCGGGGGACAAGTTCGCGACGTACGAACTGAACCTGTTCAACATCGCCAGCTGCAAGCAGATCAAGCCCGAGGTGGACAAGCTCGAACTGGACTGGGAGAGGCCGCGTCTTCATTGGCGCAAGGACCAGCGGCATTTCGCATACGAGAAGATCGATCGCGGCCACCAACGGTTCCGCGTCATCGAGGTCGATTCCCACACCGGCCAGGCCCGCAACCTCATCGACGAGCGGACGGAGACCTTCATCTGGACCGCCCACACGGAGAACCTGGGCCTCTCGATTGTGACATGGTTGGACAAGAGCGACGATCTGATCTACGCTTCCGAGCGGGATGGCTGGCGGCACCTCTACTACATCGACGCCGCCAGGGGCGAGATCCGCGATCAGATCACCCAGGGTGAGTGGGTCGTTCGCGGCATCGACCGCATCGATGAAGATGCCAAGCAGATCTGGTTCCAGGCCGGCGGCCAAAACGCCGATCAGGACCCGTACTTTGTCCACTACTACCGCGTCAATTTCGACGGCACGGGGCTCGTGGCGTTGACCGAGGGGAACGGCAGTCACTCGATCCAGTACTCGCCGGATCGCAAGTACCTGATCGACACCTACAGCCGGGTGGACACGCCGCCGGTACACGAGCTGCGCCGGGCCTCGGATGGTTCGCTGGTCTGTCCGCTGGAGAAGGCGGAGATCAGCGAGCTGGTCGCTAAAGGTTGGACCGGCCCGGAGGTCTTCGTCGCCAAGGGACGCGACGGCAAGACCGACATCTGGGGCACCATCTGCCGGCCCAAAGACTTCGACCCGGCCAAGAAGTACCCGGTGATCGAGCAGATCTACGCCGGACCGCAGAGCGCGTACGTGCCCAAGAGCTTCAGTCCCTTCTCTCGATTCACCTCTCTCACGGACCTGGGCTTCGTCGTCGTCCAGATCGACGGCATGGGCACCGCCTTCCGCTCGAAGGCCTTCCACGACGTCTGCTGGCACAATCTCAAGGACGCGGGTCTGCCCGACCGCATCCTGTGGCATCAGGCGGTGGCGGCCAAGTACCCCTGGTACGACACCACTCGCGTGGGCGTCTACGGCGGTTCCGCCGGCGGACAAAACGCCGCGGGGGCGCTGCTGTTCCATCCCGAATTCTACAAGGTCGCCGCAGCCGGCTGCGGGTGCCACGACAACCGCATGGACAAGGCCTCCTGGAACGAGCAGTGGATGGGCTATCCCGTCGGGCAATGGTACGCGGAGAACTCCAACATCGAGAACGCCGCCCGCCTGCGAGGCAAACTGCTTCTGATCGTCGGCGAACTGGACGACAACGTCCCGGTGGAATCGACGATGCGGTTTGTGGACGCCCTCATCAAGGCAAACAAGGACTTCGACCTGGTCGTCGTCCCTGGCATGGGCCATGGCCTGGGCGGCGCCTACGGCCAGCGACGGATGGAGGATTTCTTCGTCCGTCACCTGCTCGGCATCGAGCCGCCTGACCGAAACGCTAACTGAACCGCAAGAGTGAGACGACGACAATGCGACCTGGCATCTTCACGACACTGACGCTTCTGTTACTGGCCGGCTCGCTCCAGGCGAGCACCGCGACGATCACCATCGACGCCGCGGACAAGGGGCCGGCGATCAATCCTCGCATGTACGGGATCTTCCTGGAGGAAATCAATCACGGCGTGGACGGCGGCCTGTACGCGGAGCTGATCCGCAACCGCGGTTTCGAGGACTCGCGCCCGCCGGAAGGCTTCACGCTGCGAGACGGCCGTTGGCTCGACGCCAAGGGCTACGACGCCGGATTCGACCAGTTCGGCTACACAACCGACGGAGTCCCCTTCTGGTCGCTCGTCCAGGAGGGCGGCGCCCGTGGGACCATGTCCCTCCAAACCACCGGCGGCATCACCGAGCAGTCCTGCCATTGTCTGCGTCTCGACGTCGAGACCACCGCGGACGGACGCTTCGGAGTGGCCAACGGAGGCTTCTTCGGCATTGGCGTCAAACAGGGCCAGAAGTACGAATTGTCACTCTACGCCAAAGGTTCCATTGCAGCGGTGTCGGCGATCCTGGCAGACGCGTCGGGCAAGGCGGTCTCCGATGCCATCCACATCGAGGGCATCGGCGAAGGCTGGAGACAATTTAAGGCCACACTGACCGCATCAGCGACCGAGTCCAAGGCCCGCCTGATCATCCTCGCAGGGAGCCAGGGCACCCTGTGGCTGGACTTTGTGTCGCTGTTTCCCGCCCAGACCTGGAAGGGCCGGCGCAACAGCTTGCGTCCCGACATCGCCCAGATGATCGCAGACCTCAAGCCAGGGTTCATCCGCTTCCCCGGCGGTTGCGTCGTCGAAGGCGGCACCGTCGAGACTGCGTACAACTGGAAGCGGACCGTCGGGCCCGTCGAGAATCGCGAAGAACGCTGGGGCCCGTGGAACTACCGCTTCACGCATGGCATGGGGCTCTACGAATACCTCCAGTTCTGCGAGGACCTGGGCGCCGAGCCCTTGTGGGTGGGCTTCTGCGGCCAGACCTGCATCTTCCGGCAACTGGAGAACGTGCCCATGGACCAGATGGACTGGGTCCGGGACAACTTCCTCGACGTCGTCGAGTACGCCAACGGACCAACCGACTCCAAGTGGGGCAAGCTCCGCGCCGACGCGGGCCATCCCGCATCGTTCGGTCTCAAGTACGTCGAGATCGGCAACGAGAACGCCGAGCGGGCCTACGAGGAGCGATACCGGTTCATCTACGACGCGATGAAGGCGAAGTACCCTGACCTGATCTACCTGGCGGACCTCTCGTATTATCGCATGCCCGCCGGGCTCTACCAGATCGCGGATCGGCACTACTACAACAACCCGACGTGGTTCATGAACCGCTTCAACGAGTACGACACCCGAGATCGCAGTCTCGCGCCGCTCTATCTCGGCGAGGTGGCCGTAACCAGCCAGGACGGCGGCCCCTATCGCGGCAACCTCCTGGCGGCACTGGCCGAAGGCGTGTTCCTGATGGGCTGTGAGCGAAACGCGGACGCGGTGCAAATGGTCTCCTATGCGCCTCTGCTGGCCCACGTGGACGGTCGGACCTGGGACTGGCATGGCATGATCTACCACGACGGCACGCGAGTCTTCGGCACCGCGTCATACTATCTCTGGAAGCTCCTCAGCCTGAACCGGCCGAGCTACACCGTCCGCACCGAGGTGAAACTCGAACAAACCGAGCCTCCGGCGGTTGCGGGGGCCATCGGCGTCGGCACGTGGAACACCTCCGCGGAGTTCAAGGATATCCGCGTCCAGAAGGACGGCCAAGTCCTCTACGCATCGGACTCTTCAAATGGTTCCGCTGACTGGAGGCCGGACGGCGGAGAATGGTCGCTCGTGGAGGGAGCCTATCGCCAGGGTCGCCAGGCGGTGGGTCTGAGCTATTTCGGCGACGAGACGTGGTTCGGCTACACGCTGACGCTCAAGGCCCGGAAGCTCCGCGGCGACGAAGGGTTCCTCGTCGTCTTCGGCCGCAAGGGCCAGAGCAAGTACTGGTGGAACGTCGGCGGCTGGGGCAATCGCGAGCACGCCATCGAGCTGAACCAGAGTCCCGTCGGCCGGCACGTGCAGGGCCGGATCGAGACGGGACGCTGGTACGACGTGAAGATCGAGTTGGCGGGCAATCGAATCCGCTGCTCCCTCGACGGCCAGTTGATCCACGATGAGATCGCTCCCGCAACAGAGCACTTCTACGCTGCCGCCGGCCGGGACGAAGCCAGTGGCGATCTGATCGTCAAGGCCATCAACACTGCATCCGATCCGGTCACCACCACACTGGTCCTGCGCAACGTGAACGGCATCAAGCCGGATGCGTCGGTCACTGTCCTGACGTCGGCAAGTCTCTCCGACAACAACAGTCTCGACGAACCGACGCGCGTGGCGCCATCCGAAAGTTGGATTCAGACGGCGAAGGGCGAGTTCGTCCACAAGTTCCCGGGGAGTTCCCTTACAATTCTGCGGGTCGCAACGGACTAGAACCGCCCGTCGCGGACGTTGTACTTCGTGGGCTTGTTCAGAACGGGCTTGCCCGCGGTCACCCACGTTGCGATGGCAACGATCATCTCGTCCAGACTCACCACGGGCTTGCCGAACCGCTCGGCGCACTTCGATGCGTTCGACAACAACGAGGTGGGCGCCTCGCGGGACGTGAACTGAGGCGTCTTGCCCAGCACGCCGCCGATCCGCTGGGCAATGTCGCGAACCTTGAGTGTTTCGACGCCGGTGACATTCAGGATGGCGGGCGGACTGGCAGCCAGACTCAAGGCACGGAGGATGCAGTTGTTCGCATCGCCCTGCCAGATCAAGTTGACCGCTCCCATCGTCAGATCGATCGGCTCATCGTGAAGGATCTTGAAAGTCAAATCGACGAGAATGCCATACCGCGGCTCATTGGCGTAGTTGAGCCGGATGAGAGTCACCGGGGTGTCGAAACAGCCTGAGAAGTACTGGAAGATTCGCTCGCGAGCGAGACAGGACTGGCCGTACTCGCCAACCGGCTGCGGATCATCATCTTCCTTTGCACCGCCCGTGCGAGGATCGACGAAGGGATAGACGTTGCCGGTCGAGAGAGCGGCGATCCGCGACCGATTATACTGTCGGGCGACAAGCGCAGGCACATAGGCGTTCATCGCCCAGGTCAAGGGCTGATTCCCCGTGGCGCCGAACTTCCGCCCCGCCAAATAGAGAACATTGGGCACGTCGGGCAGACGGGCATAGGCTGATTCATCCAGCAGATCGGCTTCGACGATCTCGATGCCATGGTCCGCGAGGCGGTCTGCCACCTTCCTGTCGGTAAAGCGAGAGACCGCATAGACGACCTTCTCGGGGGCCGCCTTCTTGGCCATCATGGCCAACGTGGGACCCATCTTGCCGCCAGCCCCGAGGACCGCCACATCCCCCGCCATCTGCGCCAGTGCCTCTCGTGTCCCCGACACAGGCTCGCTGAGCAGGTCCTCCAATCCGCATTCGTCCACTTGTGACATATCCATCATGACCAAGTGACCTCCCAAACAGAGTCTATAGTCTCGTGTACCTCATGCCGAGGCAATTGTCAAGCAGGCCGCTGGGTTAGCCGGACAATTGCGGGTCTCCCGGCTCACGGGAATTCTGCAAGTGGGCTTGAACTTCCCAGGATCTGGCGCATCTATCTTGCGTGAAAGGTTTTTCATGAAGCCGATACGGGATCTCATAGATCAGGTCCTCGTCCTGCGGTGTCAGACGCGCGACCCGCAGGCGCTCGCAGAACTGATCGACCGTTATCAGGGACCGCTGCGGTACTTCATCGCACGCATGGTCCGAGACGACGATCTGGCCGACGAGCTATGTCAGGAGACGTGGCTGACGGTCCTGAGCAAGATCCACACACTCCGGGAGGTCGGCACCTTCACCACTTGGCTCTATCGGATCGCTCGCAACCGGGTGTACCTGGAGTTCCGGCGGAGAAGACAGGTCTTCGATCTGGATGATGGCTTGGAGATTCCTGACGCTGTGGAGGAAGAGATCAAAACCGTCGAGGACGCAGCCGAGTTGCACCGCTGCCTGGAACGACTCAAGCCCCTGCACAGCGAGGTGCTATTGCTCAGGTTTCTCGAAGACATGTCCTACGAGCAGATCGCGGACGCGCTGGAGTGCAACCTGGGAACCGTCCGCTCCCGTATATTTCACGCGAAGCTCGCTCTCAAGAAAGAACTGGAGAAATCCTATGACAACCGATAAAGATCTTAGAGACAAACTACTCCGCCAGGACGAAGCGAGTCAACAGATGGCAGACGATTTCCGCAATAGGATTCTGAAGGCAGACCAGGCAAGAATCGCCTCGTTGAGATGGCTGGTGCTCATTGCCTGGGCGCTCCTCGCCGGAGGCATGCTCGCAGCGATCATCGCTCGTCGCTCCCTGACCGACATCGGCGGGCTCGATCCCCAAGCGGTGTGGGTGCTCACCCGGGTTCTCGAAGGTCTGTTTGTGGTCGCAACGCTCCTCACGATCTGGTTGCACGTCAGATCGAGGGCATTGACCATGCGTCAGATCCAGACGAGCCTGGCCCAGATTGAGGAGCATCTGAGGAAGATGGCTCAGGAGGATTGACCGTCCGACGCGGAATCGTGCAACCACCCCCGGCGGCTCACGTCGATTCGATCGACTGTGGCCGAATGGGCACGGCCGGCTGCGCCGGCGCCTGTCGCTGGGGAATCCAGACCCCTGCGAAGATCGTGCTGAGCTGCTTCTGGAGGCCGCGTCGCATCCGTTCCTCGACGGGTTCGGCCATCGTGGGAACGGTCTGGAGAATCTCGGCAGCCAGTGCCCGATAATCGGCTGCGCCTTTGCTTTGTGCGGCGTACGTCAGGACCGGCTCGCCCGCGCTCGGGGCCTCCGCCAGACGAACGTTCCGGTGGATCACCGTGCTGAAGACCAGATCGCCGAAAATCTCTCGCAACTGCTGTTGCACCTGCCGGCTGAACGTGGTCCGCTCCTCGACGAACGTCAGGAGCAGGCCGATGCTCTCCATGGAGAAGGGATGGAACCGCTGACGAATGATGGAGACGGTCTCCAGCAGGCGGCGAAGTCCTTCGAGGGCATAGTAATGCACCTGGACAGGCACGATGATGTCCGTGCTGCAGACCAGGGCGTTGAGCGTCAGGACACCCAGCGCAGGCGGGCAGTCAATCACGCAGATGTCGTAGCTATCTCGCACATCGCGAAGCCCGCGGGCCAGGAGCAGTTCCTTTCCCGGCGTGCCTGCCAGTTCCATTTCGGCGCTGGCCAGCAGGACGTTGCAGGGCGCCAGGTGCAGTCGGTTGACCCGCGTGCAGACTGCCACATCCGCAATACCCGTGCGGGGCTTCGTCAAGACGTCGTAGATCGTCCGGGGGAAGGAATTCGGATCCAGGCCGAGCCCGATCGTGGCGTGGGCCTGAGGATCGAGATCGATCAGAAGGACCCGTTTGCCCATTTCGGCCAGGGCAGCCGCGGTATTGACCGCCGTGGTCGTCTTGCCACATCCGCCCTTCTGATTGACCATCGCGATGGTTTTCACGGAACGCACCCCCCTCTGGGATCGAACGAGATTATATGCCGTTGCAGGCGCACATCGATCCGTCTATGCGCTATAGTATACTCGTTGGACGGACGAATGTCAATCCATTATTGGTGTGAGGCTATCGCTTTTGTCCCCAAAGGGCGGTTGCGGAATGCGGGCGCCGTCATGATTCGTACGGCTGAGGGCCGATAACGAGAATCGCACTCCACGGCCGGGCGAGGTGATTGCCGGCACACCAATAAAAAAAGGTCCAGTCTTGGCGACCGGACCTTTACGACCTCCCAGTCTCAGGGCAACCGCGCTAGCACAAGTGGACCTGCGTCGCCTGGGGGCCTTTGCGACCCTCGCCGACGGCATACTCCACCGGTTGCCCTTCCATCAGAGATTTGAACCCGTCGGCCTGGATGTTCGAGAAGTGCACGAACAGGTCCTCGCCTCCGTCGTCCGGCGTGATGAAACCGAACCCCTTCTTCGCATCAAACCACTTGACCTTGCCTCTACTCACAGTACTGCTCCTTTTTGACCCCTCGCTACTACATAGAAACTGCACAGTGGTTTTGCTGAGGAGCACACCTTTTGAGGGAAGAAAGTACGCTCCCCGCCAAAATCAAAATTATTTTACAGACCCGGTCGCCGCTCGTCAAGCAAAATCGGGGGAAAATACGCTCACGTGTCTCGCCAATTCGCGCCACACCCCCCACGGAAACGGCCTTCCTCGCCGGGATTGAAGGTGTTTCGCGGACGTTCCACGATGAGGGTATCCGTCGTGGCGGCCCCCTCCGGTTCCCCTTGTCGACCGTGCCATCGCACACACTTGACTTTACCTACTGCTGCTCCGCCGCCGGCGCCGCTGCTTCTGTTTTCGGATCTTCTCGGCCTTCACCGCGGCGGGGCTCTTCTCGCCGAGCGCCTGCTCCTCCACCAACTCGCACAGACGCTTGCGGGCATAGTAGCGATTCAGACGCTGCTGCCGCTCCCGCTGCATCTTCACCTCCAGACCCGTGGGCAGGTGTTTCAAGTAGACGCAGCTAGCCGCCTTGTTGACCCGTTGACCACCCGGGCCGGAAGAGTGAATGAACTTCTCCAGGAGGTCCTGCTCGCGCAAGCCCAGTGACGCCATCCTCGTCTCCAGTTCCGCCTGCTTCTTGTCCGTCACGCCGAAATCCATGTCGTGCATCCTCGATCTGCCGCGACCGCCAGGCGCCGTCGCGTACAACTGCTGCGTAATAGGTCCTCAATCTCCCTGATAAGATGAGAGCGTCGCCCGACTGTTCGGCTGGGCCGGACTTCGTGACGCCTCCACGACGCGGCAAATGCACCGAAAGCCCCGGTCGTCGTCCCAGGGGTACGCGGGAAATTCGGAATCGGCCTGTCCGTGATCCAGGCGCGGCGAGACCGCCTGCTCCAGAAGGCCGGTCGCCATGGTCCCCTGGCGGGTCCGGTACTGGGGACAACGGGTCCAGGACCCGCCGCGCAGGGCGAAATCCGCGTCACCCACTCTGCAATACTCCCACGCGTTGCCGACCATGTCATAGAGCCCCCAAGCGTTCGGCCGCTTGCGGGCCACCGGACGCGAGCCCGTGCCCTGCGTGTTGACCCGATTCCAGCAGCAGCGGTCATCCAGGACATCGCCCCAGTAGAACTTCGTGGTCGAGCCGGCGCGACAGGCGTAGAGCCACTCGGCCTCGGTCGGCAGGTCCACCCCCGCCCACTGGGCATAGCTCACGGCATCGTGGTAGCTGAGGTACACCACGGGGTGTGCCCTCCCCTGCGGAAACCCAGGATTCTTCCATGTGAACCGACTCCCCGCCCTTTCGGCGTCGGTGAGATAGCCGGTCTGCCGCACGAACCGGCGGAATTGCCCGACAGTCACTTCCGTGCGCCCCAGCCAGAAGCCTTGCGCAAACGCCACCTCCTGCGGGGCGGTCCTCGCAGAATCGTCAACCGTCCTCGGCTCCGCGGCGACCTGTGCCGTGAAGCTGCCTGGCGGCACCCAAACGAAGGTCATGTCGTCCTTCGGGTTGCGCAACAGAGTCCTGCGGGACGCACATGAAGAGAACAGGCTCAGGCCGGCCAGACAGGTCAGAACAAGCAGTTTGTGGAGCATCCGGCCTCCTGTCAGATGGAAACCACCAGGGCGTTCTCGACGAACACAACGGGATAGGTTCTCAGCGGCTTCTCGGCCGGCCCTTTCAGCACCGAGCCGTTCAGGTCGAAAATGGAGTGATTGAAGCCATTGCACTGGAGCACGCCCCGCCGGCGATTGTAGCTGACCACCTGTCCGCCGTGGGTGCACAAGCGGGAAAGGACACAGTACAGCAGCTTGTCCGCGTGGACGACGATGAGTTGGAGAGGCTTGTCCCTGTGCATGAGATAGGCGGCGCTGCCGACCGCGCGCAGCGAAGGAGCCTTCAACAGGTCGATCGTCAAACCGCCCGGTCCGAATGTCAAACTCTCGGACTCCAGTTCCGGCGTGTCGCAACAGGAGCAGAGAAGCGCATCCGAATGCCCCGCCGTCCGGCACCCGCAGATCCCCCCAGCCAACAACACGCCGGCTTGCATCACCTCCCGCCGAGTCATTCCGTGCGGCATCCCCATTCCTTTCCCAATAGAATCATCCGGCCCGGTCCGTCGCGACGCCTGTGGGCGACGGGCCTGAGCGGGGGTGATTTTATCATCTGCCGCCTCGCCTGTGCCATTGTTTGTTCTTGCATTCCGCTCAGTGTTCCGGTAGATACGGCAAGCGATGGAGCTTCGAGGCGCGCACGTCCCTTGGCTCGAAACGACAACTTCAAGACATGTGTGAGGATCGACCCATGCTGAAAATCGGGATGATCGGTGCGGGATTTGTGGCGAAATTTCACGAGCGGGCTCTGCGCTCGGTTCGCAACGCGGAGTTGGCCGGCGTCTGTGCCCTCAAAGGGGCTGAGGCCCTGGCTCAGACCGCCCGTCAGGACGGCCTGGGGGACACCAAGGTGTACGGTTCCATCGAGGAACTGACCCGCGCGGTCGATGTGGTCTGCGTGTTCGCCCCGAATTTCGCCCGCGTGGAGATGATGCGGCAGATCGCGGCGGCTGTCGAGGGCGGGGCGAGAATCAAAGGCATCATCGTGGAGAAGCCGCTCGCCCGCAGTTTCGGCGAGGCCGACACCCTCGCGAGGATCGCCAAGGCCATGGGTGTGCCCACGGCGTACTTCGAGAACCAGATCCACATGCCTGCGATCGTCCAGGCCCGCGCCCAACTCGCCCAGGTGGAGAAGGCCATGGGCGCCGCCCATCTGGCCCGCAGTGCCGAGGAGCACGGGGGCCCGCACGAACCCTGGTTCTGGGACCCCACGACCCAGGGCGGCGGCGTCTGCTGCGACATGGGCTGCCACAGCATCGCCTGCGGCATGTACATGGTGACCCCCCAGGGCAAGCCGGTGAACTATCTCAAACCTCTTCGCGTCAACGCCACGATGGCCTTGCTCAAATGGGGCAAAGAGCCTTGGCTGGGGCAGCTCAAGAAGCGAGGCGTCGACTACTCCAAGATCCCGGCCGAGGACTACTCCAGTGTCACCGTCGAATTCGAGGACCCGCAGACCCGACAGGGCAGCATCGTCCAGGCCACCAACTCCTGGATGTACGACGCCCCCGGGCTGCGACTGCTCATGGAGACCTTCGGTCCCGGCTACTCCTACACGGTCAACTCGCTCCAGTCGCCCACCGGCTTGTTCATCAGCGATGCCGCGGCGACGGCCGTCATGGACGGTGAACTGGCCCTGGAGAAATCGCAGGCAAGCCGCGGTTCGCTGATTCTCCAGCCGGACGAGGCAAGTCTGTACGGTTATGTCGCCGAGTGGATCGACGCCCTGACGGCGTTCGAGCAAGGCCGCGATGCCCTGCTCAACCTGGAATACGGCCGATTGATCACCCTGCTCATCATGGCCGCCTATATGTCGCACGAGCGAAGGAAGGTCATCGACCTGACCGACCCGGCCACCCTTGCCGAACTGCAAGTGTATGTTCCCCTCATTCAAAAGGGGGAAGGCAGGCAAGTCCTGTAGTCGCGGGGATTTAGCGGTCTTCCCAAGGCGAACGGGCGGAACTGCGGGTCGATCTCCGCCGCAAACGGATGGACGGGGTTTCGGGACGTCAGGCCAATTGGCCAATGAGACTGCGCGCAAATCCGAGTCCTGCTCGGTGAGCAGACCGCTACTCTCTGCTCTTCGCTCGATCCACGTCGGATGTAGAGCCCTTGCGCCCCCAACGGAAATCTGTACTCGAACGACTGGCCGGGCCCCGGCTCCGGCATCCCAGCCGCTGTGGACCCGCCGCCTACAGCGTATCCTCTCTCGCGATCAGTATCGACGGTCGCCGCGACCGCCACCCTGCCGGCCACCCTCTCTCGGGGCTTTCGGCTTGGCCTCGTTGACCGTGATCGACCGACCTTTGAAGTCGGTGCCATTGAGCGACTCGATCGCGGCCATCGCGTCTTCCCGCGAAGGCATCTCGACGAAGCCGAACCCACGGGACTCGCCGCTGAACCGGTCCTTGATGACGCTGGCGGACGTCACGTCGCCGTGCGCTCGAAAGAGCTGCAGCAGGTCGTCATCGCTAACCGCGAATGCGAGGTTTCCCACATAGATGTTCATTGTCTTTCTCTCCTTTTACACGTCATCGTACGCCGCCCGCACTTCTCCGGCGCCAGCCACCACAAGGTAACTCGACAGCACGTATGTCCCGAGCGACCGTTCACTCTACACCATCCGGAATCCACAGAGAAGAGGGGATCAGGGGCAGGAAATCAAGCCATCAGTCAGTGCAAACTCCACAATCCAGACACACCATCCGACTTCATTCCACACGACATCGGTATCAGACTATCAAGAGCGCCGACACACTGCAAGAATTATATCCACTTTTCTTAACAAGAGGAACGTAATTCTCACAAGCGGCAGCGACATCTTGCCCTACCGATGGTACGTCCCCCCCTCGCGGCGATGTTCGGATTTCTCGCTGATGACAGTCCCCCCCCGAACCTCCAGCCCGATCCGCTCGACCAGGGTTCGGATGTAATCCAGGTGGGGACAGGGCGGCGCATGGTAGTTGTCTTTGACCATGCAGGAGGACAATTGAACCACGATCCGGTCCTTCGCGATCCCCTCCTTCTTGGCGATGGTCCTGAGCAGACGTGTGAGCTTGCGATGACTGGCCCGGCCGCAGCAGCCGCCGCAGGTGATGCTCAGATACCGGATGGGACGGTCCTTCGGGTACACCGAGAAGCCCCCGGTCCGCTCGAAAAAGGCCTTCTCACACAAGTAGCCGGGGCATCGCTCTTTGACGATCTGGCACTGCAGGATGACGACGTAGTCTTTGCCGGCAGGATCAGTCATTGTCTGCCTTTCGTGGATGGGCACTTGCGGACAACATAGGCAAGATTCTCCATTTGCCACTCCTTTTACAAGTCAAACCGCTCCGTAGCCATCTGATTGATGTGACTGCCGATCGCGAGGGATGCCGTGGCTGCGGGCGACGGCGCGTTCAGCACATGGATCGCGTTGCCTCGAACCTCGATCTTGAAGTCGTCCACCAGATCCCCCTGCGGCCCGAGGGCCTGGGCTCGGACCCCGGCGTTGCCCGGCTGGATATCCTCGGCCGTCAGCGAGGGAACCAATCGCTGGAGCTGCTCGACCAGGAGTTTCTTTCGCAGGGCCCTGGCGTACTCGCCGAGGCCGTATCGCCAGTGTCGGGCGAAAAGCAGCCAGGTGCCGGGATAGGAAAGGGACTCCCACGTGTCACGCAGGCTCACGTCGGTTCTGCAATACCCTTCCCGCTTGAAAGCAAAGACTGCATTGGGCCCGCACTCCACGGTCCCGTTGACCATCCTCGTGAAGTGCACGCCGAGGAAAGGAAACTGGGGATCGGGAACCGGGTAGATGAGGTTTCGCACTTTGCCCGCCGCGGTAGGGCTCAGGATGGAGTAATCCCCGCGGAACGGGATGATCCGGACCGATGGATCGACGCCGTCCATCCGCGCCACCCGGTCGGAGTGCAAGCCGGCGCAGTTGATGAGGTATCGCGTGCTGAGCCTGCCCTTGGTCGTCAGGACGTTCGTGTAGAAGTCGTGCTTGTCGAAGCCCAGGACCCGGTGGTAGAGGAGCACCTTGTTGCGTCCGCCCGCGTCCTGGACCAGATCCGCCAGCCTGTGAGCCACTGCGACGAAGTCGATAATGCCGGCCGACGGCACGTGGAGGGCAGCGACCCCGGCCGCGAACGGCTCGATCTCCTTGATCCGGTCGGGCCCGATTCGTTGGAGTCCTTCGACTCCGTTCTGCTCGCCGTTCTGCTCGATCCGTTCGAGGGCGGGCAGTTCGGCCGGGTCCGTGGCGATGATGATCTTCCCACAGAGATCGTGACGGACACCGTGCGATCCGGCGAATTCGATGAGTTCCTTACGTCCGGCGGTACACGTCGCGGCCTTCGCGGAGCCGGGCTTGTAGTAGAGCCCGGAATGGATCACGCCGGAATTACGGCCCGTCTGATGGGCGGCCAGCCTGCCCTCCTTCTCCAGCACCGCGATCCGAACACGCGGATGCGCCTGCACGATCTTGTATGCGCACGCCAGCCCGACAATCCCACCACCGACCACAACGATATCGAAATCGGTCTTTGTCACAGGGAGAGGACCTCGCTCTCGCGGTCCGTCAGCAATTCGACGATTTCCGCGGGAGTCTCGGCCTCTTCGAGCCGGTCGGGAAAGCGGTCATCGTGCAGCATCCGGCACAGACGTGCCAGGACGTGCAGATGGTGGCGGTCGTCCTGCGAGGCCGTCAGGAAGAGCAGTGTGGTCATCCGACCGTCGGGAGCGCCGAAGGCGATTCCCTGGGGCGTCTTGGCTACGACGAGAATCGGCCCGGAAATCGCTTCCGGAAGCGGCCGGCGAGGGTGCGGGATCGCAATGCCCCTCTCCATGGCCGTGCTGCACAACTCCTCGCGATGCAGGACGGCCTCCAACAGGGCTCGCTCGTCCACGACCAGGCCCGTCTTCGCGGCCAGCGACACCAATTCCCGCAACGTGCTGTCCTTCGTGCGAGAGCCGAGGTGCGTCGTGACCGCATCGAGTTTCAGGAGCGGCGTGATGATCGCCTCGTCCTGCTGGGTCTGACGCTGCTCGGTCATGCCTGCATCCACCCCGGCCAGGTGATCGTGGCTCATACCCCCCATCTTCTGCTGAAGCCACTCGGTGATCTGCGCCCGATTGAAGCGGAACTGGCCGCCCACCTTCTGGCAGGGAATCTCCCCTCGCTGGGCCATTCGCTCCACGCGACGCATGTCGGCCCCCAACATCCGGGCCACCTCCAGAATGGTCAGAGTCCTGTACGGCACAAGATCGTCCTCGGTCAGCCTGTGATTCTACCCGCGACGTGCCCCCTCGGCAATAGCCTGGACTCATGGGGAGTTGATCGGGCCGGCGACTTAGGGTAGCATCGCCGCCTGGCGCGTCTGTTCTCACATGTGCGCCGGTGTGAACCCGCGGCACCAAGGGCACATCGCAGAAACGATCTAATTTGGAGGTCTGCCATGCAGGCGATTCGGGAGTTCTTCAAGCGTGACAGGTTTGCAGAGCATAGCGGAATCGAATTGCTTCTGATTGAGGAGGGCCACGCCAAGGCCAGGATGCCCATCCGGGACTACCACCGTAACGGCGTAAATCTTGTCCATGGCGGCGCCATTTTCACCCTGGCGGACCTGGTCTTCGCGGTGGCCTCGAACTCCCATGGGACGGTGGCCGTCGCGATCAACGCCAGCATCTGGTTCGTCAAGGCCGCCAAGGAGGGAACACTGTACGCCGAAGCGAAGGAAGTCTCGCGGAACCCGAAGCTGGCGGTCTACTCCATCGAGGTCACAGACGACGCAGGTGAATTGGTCGCCAAGTTCGAGGGCATGGTGTATAGGAAGAAAGACCCGATCGCCCCGCAGGCGTAGAAACTCGAAGCCCGAAATACGAAACTCGAAACAAACCCAGAAGTCCCAAATCTAAATGACGGAAGACGCTGTCGCCCGGCGGGTGGCTCCCATGATGAAACGTGACCGACACCTGCGAATGCAACGGGCCTTGCTGGACTGGTACGGTGCCACCGCGAGGGATCTCCCCTGGCGCAGGACACGGGACCCCTACGCCATCTGGGTCTCGGAAATCATGCTCCAGCAGACGCGGGTCCCCACGGTCATCCCCTATTACGAGCGGCTCCTCAGGCGATTCCCCACGATCCGCCAGCTTGCGAGGGCCCATCTCGACACGCTGCTCAAGCTCTGGGAAGGGCTCGGCTACTATGGGCGCGCGAGGAACATGCACCAGGCCGCACGAGAGGTCGTCTCGCGATTCGACGGACAGATCCCGCGGAGCAGGGACGAACTGCTCACCCTGCCGGGGATCGGCCGCTACACCGCCGGCGCGATTGCCAGCATCGCCTTCGGAGAGCGGGAACCGCTCGTGGACGGGAATATCGAGCGGGTCCTGTGCCGGGTCTTCAGCATTCGCGGCAATCCCAAGGACGCCGCCATCGGCAAGGCGATCTGGTCGCTTGCCGAGGAACTGTTGCCCGACGAGCAGGTCGGCCAGTTCAATCAGGCCCTCATGGAACTGGGGTCCGAGGTCTGCACGCCGCGGAGCCCTCGGTGCGCCGACTGCCCCCTGGAGCGACTCTGCGAAGCCAAACGCCACGACGACCAGGATTCGCTGCCCACGCGAGCACGCAAGAAGTCCGTGCCTCTCCACATTGTCGCGGTGGGCGTGATCTATCGCAGTGACCGCATCCTCATCGACAAGCGAAAGCCCGAGGGCCTGCTGGGCGGCCTCTGGGAGTTCCCCGGCGGCAAGGTCCGGCCGGGCGAGTCGCTCGAAGCCGCCCTGCTGCGCGAGGTCCGCGAGGAACTTGACATCGCAATCGAGGTCGGCGCCGAGATCGCGGTCGTCGATCATGTCTACACGCACTTCCGCGTCCGCATCCACGCCTTCGAGTGCCGACACGTCTCGGGCGAACCCCGCTGCATCGCCTGCGCCGACTTCAAGTGGGTCCGTCCGTCCGACCTCGGCCGCTACGCCTTCCCCGCCGCCAACAAGAAGATCATCGAGATGCTCCGCGCCCGCCGGTCGGGTTCACGACGCGAGCCTTGACACACCGCGCCCAAACGTGCCACAATCAGTCTGGGTCAAGATGTTGCAGCGGTCATCGGGCCTGGAGACAGACCATGGACAACCAACACAGAACGATCTCCACGCGTGTCGTGGTCCGGCTGGTGGTTCTCGTCATTCTCCTGCCATTCCTGCCACTGTTGCTTTCCCGGCGATGGGATTGGTGGGAAGCCTGGGCATACGCCGTCGTTTTCATCGTGGGCTTCGCCGTCAGCCGGGGACTGGCGGCTCGACGGCACCCCGACCTGCTGGCGGAACGCCTCCGCTTCACGCACCATGAGAATGTCAAACCATGGGACAGGCTCCTGGCTCCTCTGACCGTACTGGGCATCGCCTTGATCCCCCTGGTGGCCGGACTGGATGCAAGGTTCGGCTGGTCGTCCCCCTTCAACTTGCTCGCGAAGCTCCTGTCGCTGGTTGTGATCCTGGCCGGATACATTTGGGGGACATACGCCCTGCTCGAGAATCGCTTCTTTTCCGGCGTGGTCCACATCCAGACCGAGCGAGGCCACCAGGTAGTGTCGACGGGTCCCTACCGCTGGATGCGCCACCCAGGCTACGCAGGGGGCCTGCTCTCATCTGTGGCGACACCCGTCTTTCTCGACTCCCGATGGGCATTTCTCCCTGTGGCATTTCTGACAGTGGCTCTGGTCATCCGTAGCGCGTTGGAAGACAGGGTTCTACAGAGAGAACTGCCAGGCTATAATGAGTACGCGAAACGAGTCCGTTACCGTCTGCTGCCGGGAGTATGGTGACCACGAAGAAGTACCCGACGATTGGCGTATGTGGCCTCGATTGCGGCTTGTGCCCGCGATACTACACGGCGGGTCCGTCCAGGTGCCTTGGCTGCGCGGGTCCTGACTTCCCGAACAGGCACCCTTCGTGCTCCTTCATCACCTGCTGCGTCAAGAAGAAGGGCCTTGAGGTTTGCGGCGAGTGCCCGGACTTCCCCTGCTCCAAGTTCAAGAGCGAGGACGAGTACCAGCAGGTGAAGGAATCGTCTTCCTATCCGCCGTGCAGAAAGGTCATGGCGAATCTCCAAACGGTGTCCGCGACGTTTGCCCACCATTTTCAGATGGACGGCGTACTACGGTGTGCGACGCACTGGGTTGCCTACTTCCCGTTGGCCTCGTTGAGGTGCCAGTCGATACCATGGAGGCCGTGCCAGTGGGGTTCGCCGCCGTCGAAGGTATACTCGAAGGGCAGATTGCCTTTCAACTTCCGGCCGTTCTTCAACGTGAGTTCATAGGGGACGGTGGGAAGATCCTTCTTGCCGTTGATCTCCGCCGGATTCAGGAACGTCTGGCCCAACCGCACGTCGACAATCGGGTTGTCCTTGAACGTGGCGCACATCCACCGGACGAGGACATCGAACCAGTGGTCGGTCTGGTAGTATCCGACGATGGGGAACTCGCTCCAGTGCACCCCCGGCTTGAGGTAGTGCTCGTAGTCGGCGGTCTTGATCTTCTCGAAGAGGCTCTGTGCCGCCGCGCGGACCTCCTGGGCATACTCCATCCCGTGCGAGTTGTGGTCCTGGACGATCTGCTTTTTGTTCAGGCCGGCCTTGAGGGTGATGGTGCCAGCATCACGATCCTGGCCCGGCTTGAGTTCGAACGACTCTTTCATCACGTTCTTGAAGAGGATGGAGTCCATCTCCATGGAGAGCGACAGGAAACCCGGCGTGAGCCTTTCCAGGACAAAGCGGCCCCCCGAGTCAGTGCGGACGCCGCGCTGAGTCTGGACGCCGTCGGCGAAAGCCAGAGTACACAGAGCGGTCCGTCCGGCCAGAGGGTTCCCCTTGTCGTCCACGATCCGCCCGCGGAGTTGGGCACAGGGAAGCATCGTGATCCGCAGGTTGTCAAGAACCTCTCCAGCCTTCGGGTGGACCTGCTTCGCAGCCTCGGCGACGAGCGTGCCGGAATGGTCAAACCCGCGGACATACTGCACCCCCTCGGGATACAGGTAAAGGACCGCCCAACCCTCTGTGTCGGACTTGGTTCCCTCGGTCCAGCCGCCGTCGCCGCTGGGCGACCACGTGGCGCCCGCGGTGACACCCGCCAGCGGATTGCCATTGGCATCCAGGTATTGCACCCGCAGCTCGGCGAGATCGGCCAGATCGATCTGCACATCGCCCAGCGATTTGCCCGGCTCGACTTCGACCTGGGTCTGGCCGATGCCACGATCACCTCTGAGATTGTGGGGAAGATAGGCTGTGAGGCTGTGCTTGCCCGGCGAGACGAACGGGAAGTGGAACTTGCCGTCGGCGTCGGCTTCGACCATGTTGCCCCAACTGCTGTCCAGCCGGACCAGCAGCCCGCCCAGAGCATAGGTATGATGCTCAGCCACCAGACGGCCCGAAACCGTCGTATTGGCGCCGACAGTCAGGTCGGGACCCGTCACGGTCTGTCCATCCTTGGCCCGGGTCTTGTACGTCGGCGCATTCTGCAGGGGTATCTGCGGGTCAAGACGAGCGTGAACATTGCACTGGCCCCACTGGTCTATGTACCTGCCGTTCTTCTTCTTGTAGAACTCGATGATGCTCGGCTCGCCCGGCACGCCGTGGAGGACGTAGTTGCCTTCGCTATCGGTGAGGACCTTGTCAATCGCCAGCCGACACGGATACTCCCGGACGGACACCTCGCAATTGGCCAGTCCCTTGCCGTCCGGACCGAGAATCCTGCCCTGGATGCTGCCGCCGCGAGCGAGGGTCAGCGTCCCCATGTCGCTCTTGTCCAGGTAATCCCAGAACAGGGAAGTCCCGTAGCCCTGCTTCGTAACATTCAACCAGCGTCCCTGGCCCTTGCTGATCCACAGCTCGAATTTGCCCTTGGCATCCGTCTTGGTCTGGCCCGTCGAACCGAAGAAGTCCCAGTCTCCATTCTCGCCGCCCTGGAGGCGGACCACAGCGTCCTGCACCGGACGTCCGTCCTGATCCACGACGACGCCGGCGATCCGCTGGCCGTTGTCGAGGGCAAGATCGAAGTTCTCGTATTTGGTGTTCTCAGGGGTCACGCATTGTCGTGCGTATTGCGGCAGGGTCTCATACCCGGGTGCCCCGACGTAGGCGCACAAGCCGTCCTGTCCCTTGCGCGGGCCGGACGTAGTCAAAGAAGTGACGAACTGCAGCGAGTACGACCCTCGCTCGTCCGTCTTCGTCTGTGCATAGGGCGCCTTCTCGAACAACTCCGGCCCCTGGTGCTTCCAGACGACGATGTGCCCCCGCACCAAGGCATTGGCGATGGGCAGGCCCGTGCTCTTGTCGCTCACCTTGCCCGAGACAGAGACGGTGACGGGATCGGCCTTCGTCGAGAACCGCAGGTCCACTGCATTCTCCCCGCCGGCCTTCGCACCATAGAGAACCGCCGGAAAGGACACCAGGATGCACGCCAACATGTTGACAGACTCTCTGCGCCACATCATGATCGCACCTCGCCTTTCGGAAAAAGAGTTCTAGTCGAAAACCCCAAGCCCCTCGATCTCGCCGGCGACCGTCAGCACCAGGCGATTCAACGTCGTCGTACTTTCCACCGGCTCCGGCTGGATTCGCTCGATCTTCGCCTCCGCGGGAAGATGAAGCTCCAGCAGCGCCACGGCGCCGGATTCGTCCGCGGGGATCAGGAGCCGCGTGGCGCCCTCGGGATCGGTCTGGAAGACCCCCTTCACGTCCTGCAACTCCAGAATCAGCTTCGCACCTTGCGATGCGTCAGGGCCCAACGAGGACGCATCGACCCGCAGGTCAAGTCCCTGGGCGTCGGCGGGGATCTCTCGCCCCTCCAATGTGAACAGCTTCGCGCTGGACGCAGGCGACTTCAGGCTCAGCGAGCGTCGTCCGTTGCCTGCGTCATGAAGGTCCCCCACGCGGACAACCGTCCAGATCGCGGCGGTGCTGCCGTCCTTGCATTGGATGAGGGCAGGCAGTCCGTCCTTCTTGTTCAGCCGGCCGGCCAGTTCGGCGTTCCTGTGGATGAGATGGAGCACCTCGTTCAGCTCGAAATTCGCCAGGTGCTTCTCCGGAGACTGCCCTTCTTCCGCGATCCCTTCCGTGCGGGCAGGCAATCGGACCTTCTGGCCGCCCGATTCGAGCTCGACCAGGCCGGACGTGACGCCGACCCTGGTCCTGCGGGTCCCATCGGGCCGCGTGCTCAGTTGCACGGTGAACTCGGTTCCCACGGTGGTGACGCGCGAGCCGGGGGTTTCGATAACCAGTCTCCGGCCGGCGCGTTGTTTGGCCGCCTCGATATCGACGGCTCCCGCCTTCAACACCATAGCCGGTCCCCGCCTTCCGTCGGCAACCTCCAGGACCGTGCGCGGGGCCAGGGTGAGCCTACTGCCGTCCCTGAGATCGATCGCGGCCTTGCTGCCCGACAAGGTCCTGACCGAGCAGCCTGCAAGAATCGGCTCGCCGCTCGTGGCAACCCTCGATCCGTCGGCGTCCATCAGCTCGGCCGCTCCATAGAGGAGCTGGAACTGACCGACGTGGTGCGCCCGAAGTCCCATGAGGCACCATGCGACCGCCAGGACCGCCGCGACACCCGCCGCCGCACTGGCGATTCGCAGGACCCATCTTATGCGGAGGATCGCACGCTCCCTGCGGACTTCTCCTCGCACAGCGGCCAGAAGCCGCGTCTGGAAGCTCGAATCCTCCGGTCGGGCAGTCGCCAGCAACCGCCTGAGGTTCTCGTCGAAGATGTCGCGATCAGATTCCATCGATACACCCGCTCTCATGCGCCCGACTGTGCTTGGCCTCTTGGAGAAACGCCGTCCTGAAGGCGTTTCGGGACCGGGTCAACAGCGACTCGACCGCCTTCTCCGATTGCCCGAGCAGCCTGGCGATCTCGGCAACCCGGCAGTCGTCCATGTACTTTAGGATCAGCACCTTCCTGTGCCGACTGGGCAATCCCATCAGGGCCTCATGCACCATCCGTTGCGTCTCCTTCTGGGCGAGGACCTCATCGGGCAGCACGGCATCGTCCAGCCTCCCAATGGCCTCCGACGCGACCTCCGATTCGCCCGCCGGCCGCACGGGATAACCGGACAGCGTCGTATATGCCTCGTTCCTGGCAACCACCTTGAGCCAGGCGAACAAGCGTCCCCGGGACGGATCGAAGCTCCCGATCGATTTCACGCATCGGACAAACGACCTCTGCACCACTTCTTCCGCCAGCTCGCGACTGCACAGAAAGTGCGCCTGGACGTAGGCCAACAAGGGCAGGGAACACTCCCGGCAGAACGCCTCCCACGCCCGGTCATCCATCCCGACCAGCCGGCGGACAAGAGCCTTCTCTTCTGCTTGGTCCATGAACGCGCTCAAAACAACGGTACGGCTTTCACTCCCTATACAGGCGGGCGAGCGGGAGTCCTTCGCTCCATTTCTCAAGGCAGCCGCGAAAACCGTGCCCTCGAGTCGTTTCCCGCGCCGCGGTTGCCAGTATATTCCTTGCGTCTCCATGATTCGAGTCTTCCGCTGAAATCATCAAAAAAGGATGAAGCGGTAACACAACGGTAACACGCCGGGACGACACTACTCCTGTATGAGATCGAGAATCCGGTGAACCCGTTTTCCTGAAAGGAGTGTAGCGATGAAGACATCCACGAAGCTACTGATCGTGTCGGCGCTGCTGGCGGCGGTGGTCGCCCCGGCGGCGCAGGCCAGAACCGCAGCGGAACTGCTCCGCGAGGGGCTCTACGTCGAAGAGGTCGAAGGCGATCTCGACAAGGCGGTTGGGATCTACCAGCAGGTCGTCGCCGACGCATCGGCGCCGAAGAACCTCGTCGCCCAGGCGCTGTACCGCCAGGGCTCCATCTACCTCAAACAGAAGCGGGAACAGGACGCCAAGGCAGTCTT
Source organism: Phycisphaerae bacterium (assembly GCA_017993835.1). Lineage (GTDB taxonomy): Bacteria > Planctomycetota > Phycisphaerae > Sedimentisphaerales > Anaerobacaceae > PLanc-01. The sequence continues at coordinate 44,623 of JAGOLX010000001.1, read as the reverse complement.
CACAAAACTCGTGGACGGCTACAGCGACCAGACGGAGATCGTCGAGAAGGTCAGACCCATCCTGGAGGAACTGGGCAACTCGGACCCAGCCATGCTGATGCCGCCCGAGACTATCGCGTACATTGAGATCGGCAGTCCCGGCCGGCAGGTCGAGACCATCCTGAACATGCTCAAGGGGACGCCGGTGGAGGAGGCCCTGGCGAGCCTGAAGCAAGAGTCCGGCTGGGAAGGCGGCGGGCCGGCCGCCATGATCCGCGGCCTGTTGAATCCCTCCATGATGGCGGAATTGAAGAAGATCCGCGGCATCGGCCTCGGCATCACAGAGTTGAGTGAGGACAACCCGCCCGCCTTGATTGTCCTGTTCCCCGGCAAGAGCGACGCATTGAAAGGCCTGCTCCAGATGGCCCTGACCGGACTCGGCCGGGCGGGCGACCCTGTCGAGGGCATGAAGGTCGTGACCTTCGGAGACGAGAACGACGGCAGCGTAGCCTACGACGACACGGTCGTGATTGCGTCCACTCGCCCGGAGATGCTCAAACAGGCCATCGTGCGGTACAAAGGCAAAGCCCGCCAGTCCTCGCTGGCCTCCGCGAACCGGTCCTTCACCAGCATCAGCAAGCAGGCCCGCCAGCAGAACGCGGTCACGCTGTGGCTGAACGTCGATGAGACCTACGGGCAATTCATGAAGATGGTCCCCCCGGATCAAATCCCCGAGCATATCCAGATCGCCAACGGCTTCGTCGATTTCCAGAACGTGGACGACCTGATCGCCTCTTTCTCGCTGCGGGAGACCGGCGCGGCCCTCGACGCGAACGTCAATTTCAAAGACGGCGCCAAGTCCATGTTCTACAATCTGATTCGCACCCCCAACCTCAGCCGAGACGCACTCAAGGTGGTCCCGGCCCAGGCGGTGGCCCTGGTCAGCCTGACGCTGGGCGGCGCCGATTCGGCACAGGCCCAGGCCCTCAGTGCGAAGATCAAGGAAAAGACCGGCATGGACCTCGGCCCGCAGATCTTCGGGAACGTCGAGCAGATCACCCTGTTCGCGGCCCCGTCGAAGAACGTCGTGGCAGCCAAGGATTCTCCGATCCCCGCCGCGGTGCAGGCACTCGGCCTGGCCATCACGAGCAGGAATCCCTCGCAAGTGCATCAGCTCTTGACCACCCTGCTCCAGACAGCCAACCTGCTGTCTCAGGACGCACCCGCCATCCCGGCAAGCGGACGATTCGACCTCACGCTGGGCAACGGCATGAAGCTCTTCGGCAACACGGCTCAGGCGAACAGGACGACGGTCCTGGCAATCAACTCCCAGGTCATCGACGCCGCCGCGACGGCCGGGGGCCAGAACGCCTCTGTCGTCAGCGCCGGCGTGCTCCAGGATGGACTGGCGACCCTGCCGCCTGCGACGAGCAAGCTGGCCCTGATCAACGTCGCCGGCGCGATCCAGCTCGCGTCGCAGACCGCGAAGTTCCCGTCGGAAGAAGTGGCCGCCCAGGTTCGTCAATCGCTGGATGAGCTGGCCAAGGCCACCGAGAAGACGACCGTGCGTCTGCACACGAGCGAGCAGGACAACAGTCTCAGCATCCGACTGAGCATCAACGACTTGCCGCCGATTCAGCAGATCATCGGGCCGATTGCGACTCTGGCGAAGATCATGGAAGGGGCCCAGTCGCCCAGCCAGGCGGAGTGGGACCGGCCGACGAAAGCCGTCTGCATCTTCCAGGCAAGTCGGCCGCCCGAGATCGACGGCAAGGCAGACGATGCCTGGTCCAACGTGGAGTCGAATCCGATCGCCAACGTGGCGTATTCCCCTGCCTCCGACGACAAGGACTTCTCGGCCGGCTTCAAGACCCTGTATGACCACCAGGCTCTCTATGTGCTGGTCGATGTCGCCGACGACAAGCTCGTCAACGACTCGGACGATTTCTGGTTGGACGACACCGTAGAGGTCTTCCTCGACGCCGACAACAGCAAGTCCAACGGATATGAAGATGGCGATTACGTGTTCTACTTCTCTTGGGATGCCTCCACGCCGATCCTGGGCGAGACGAAGCACGACCGGACCGAAGGTGTCAAGTACGCCTTCGCCAAGACCGATGGCGGCTATCGTGTCGAGATCAAGCTGCCCTGGTCCACCTTGGGGACCACCCCGGGAGCCGGCGGACAGATCGGGCTCGACGTACACGTCAACGACGATGACGATGGCGGCGACCGCGATACGAAGCTCATGTGGTGCACGACGGACGACAACGCTTGGCAGAATCCCAGCGCCCTGGGAACAGGCAATCTGGCCTGCCTGGTCGCTTGGTGGAAGCTCGACGAGAAGGAAGGTTCCGAGGCCGCAGACAGTTCCAGCAACGGGCGCGACGCCCAAGTCCACGGCGATCCGGCGTGGCTGCCCACCGGCGGCAAGATCGGCGGCGCGCTGCAACTGGACGGCGATGGCGACTACGTGGACACCGGCTACGACACCGACCTGGCCACATGGACCGCGGCGGTCTGGGTCAAGAGCCCTGCTGCGCCGACGGGGGATAACCAGTCCGGGCCGGTGCACCGTGAGAAGAACCTCCAGATCAACTGGAACCATGTGGACGATGAGTTCCGTGGCGCCGCCGGGGTTTGCATCGGCGGGACGTGGTACGGCGCAAGCTTTGGAGATCTTCAGGGCGACACGTGGTACCACCTGACCGCGACGTTCGACGGCAGGACCCTCCGGGCCTACAAGAACGGCGGGCTGGTCATGGCCAACGGAGGCGCGTCCGGCGTGCCGAGTTCGGAAACCGAGACGCTCAAGCTCGGCAGGCACGCAGCGTATGATGCCTTCTTCGCCGGCACCATCGACGACGTGCGTCTCTACAACTACAGCCTGTCCGAAGCGGAGGTGACGGAGCTGTCCCAGGGACGATAAGCGGAGTGATGCCCTCTGTATGAGGTGGACGCGCGGAGGCCGGAGTTCGCTCCGGCCTCCTGCGTTTGGATCTCGAACCAAAGTCGCTGTGATGCAAAACGGCGGCGGTCGATGAGGCCCTGTGGTATAATCTCCACCATGCGGTCACTGACGAAGGCAATACGCGGCATCAATCCGGGTTACAGCCAGTATCGGCGGGTTGTCCTGCTGCTGGCGGCGGCGGTGATCCTGCCGGCCCTGTGCCTGCTATGGTTCATGGGCCAGGCGGCCCAAAGCGAGCGTCTGGCCGTGCGCCAGCGTCTGACGACGGACTACAAGAGCCGGCTCGCGGACGTGACGAGCCAGGTCGAACGGAAATGGAACGAGCGACGACAGACTCTGGAGGAGCAATCCACGGCCCATCCCTATCGGCGGTTCGTCTCCGCGGTCGGGCAATTCGGCTGCGCCGGGCTGCTCGTCTTCGACGGCGCCGGCCGTCGTCTCTACCCGACGCTCACTGCAGACGCCGGGACCTCAGCACGGCCCTTCGAGAACTTCGCCGACGCGGTCGAGATGGAGATCAGGCAGGAGTACGAGCGGGCCATCGAGCGGTATGAGCAGTATGCCTGGATCAGCGACAACGAGGACCGGCTGGCCGCATGGATCGGCAAAGCCCGCTCGCTGGCAAAGCTCGACCGGCTCGATGAAGCCATCGTCGAAGGCCGCCGGACCGCGTCCAGTCCGCTGGCCCAGACGGGCGACTCCCGCTGCCTGGCTCTGATCGCCAACGCAAGACTGCTCCTGCTGGGTTGGATGAAGGACGAGCCCGCCTACGCCCAGCTCCGCGAACAGACCTACCACGACATGCTCGCGATTCTCTACCGCGACAACGACGCAGGACTCTCGCTGCACACCGACGAGAACCTGTTCCTCGCTCGCAAGGCGATAGAAATCGGTCGCGAAACCGGCCTGACGCCCGAGCAAGGGGACCTCTTTCGCGGGACCGACCTGCAACGGCTTGTGGACGCAGAGGAACGTTCCCTCGGTCTCGCCCAGCGGTTCCCGACGCTCGATCTGTTCGCAAACTGGGAGGTGGGCAGGCTCCGCCCGCTCCAGATCGACGGCAACGACTTCTACGGCATGATCCAGCCTTCGCGAGGGGGGATGTGCGTGGCGCTGCTCTCCGCGCGGGAGATCGCACGAGCGTTCGCGGATTTCGCGGGCTTCGAAGACGACAACGTGGACTACTGTATTATGGACGCTTCAAGTCGGAGGATCGCCGGGATCGAGGAGACGAGCCGCGAGCCCTTCGCCGCCGGCTCGGTCGGTCCGGCATTCCCCGATTGGGAAGTCCGCCTGTTCTTCAAGGGCAATGAAGTCTTCGAACGGGCGGCGCGAGAGCGGATCGCCCTGTACACCTGGACCGGCCTGTTCGTCATCTGCCTGATCGCCGCCATCGGCGTCGTGGCCGCAGGGAGCGTGGGCAAACAGGTCCGTCTCAACAAGCTCAAGAATGACTTCATCGCCACGGTCACGCACGAACTCAAGACCCCCCTGGCGTCCATGCGCATCCTGGTCGATACCCTGCTCGAAGGCAATTACCGCAGTCCGCAGCAAGTCACGGAGTACCTGCAACTGGTCTCGAAGGAGAACGAGCGTCTCAGCCGGCTGATTGACAACTTTCTGACCTTCTCGCGGATGGAGCGGAACAAGCAGGCGTTCCAGATGCGAAACGTGAGCGCGACAAGCATCGCTCGCACAGCGGCCGAGGCCGCTCGGACCAAGCTGAGCCGGGGCAACTGCCGGTTCGAGACCCAGATCCCCGATGAGTTGCCCATGATCCGGGCCGACCACGACGCGATGGTCACAGTCCTGGTCAACCTGCTCGACAACGCCTACAAGTATTCCGGCGACGAGAAGCAGATCACACTGAATGTGACGAGCGAAGACCGCATGGTGCGATTCGTCGTGTCCGACAACGGCGTGGGCATTCCCCGCCGGGCCCTCAAGAAGATCTTCCGGCGGTTCTACCAGGTGGATCGCAGCCTGTCCCGCAAAGCGGAGGGCTGCGGCCTGGGCCTGAGCATCGCCAAGTTCATCGTCGATGCCCATCAGGGCAAGATCACCGTCGAAAGCAAACCCGGCCAAGGCAGCACGTTTACCGTGAGAATCCCTGTCGTTCCACGGACTTCAAAGAACTAGATTGACGAAGGCGAGGGCAATCCGAGATACTGCTCGGCCGCGTTTGACACGAAGGGCGGCCTGTGGGTATCCTATACCGCCGACACGGAACAAGGTCGGCAGGTCAGGACGGTGCATCCCGAGTAAGGAAGCACAAATCCTGGATCGTTACGACGAGGCAGTCGTTTCGGCGACATCCCGTCGTCTCGCTCCCGCTCGCCGGCACGTTGCCGACGGCAGGCGGGCGAAACGCAGACTGGAGAACAGCGGACATCGCATCGTTGGCCCGCACAAAGCGGATGTTCTGCAAGGACGCCATGGAGAGATCGAAGTGTACTCTCATTGCCGAGGAGATTCGCAGGACCATCGAGAGGCTGCACCTGCGGATGAAGGACCGGTTCCCCGAGTCCAACCTGGCCAATATCTGCTGGGAACTGTATGAGATCTCGAAGGAAACGGATCGCACGGTTCAATGGATCGCTAAGCCGAACTACCTCCTGCGTCTCGGCATTTATGTCCTCATCTTGATCGCGGTTCTGGCGTTCGTCGAGTCTCTCGTGCAACTGGACGTCAGCGCCGACGGCCTCAACCTGGCGGACCTCGTGCAGATGATCGACTCCGGGCTCAACAGTCTTGTGTTGATCGGCGCGGGCATCCTGTTTCTCGTCACACTGGAGAACCGAAGGAAGCGGAATCGGGTAATCCGCTCCGTCAATCGCCTGCGATGCATCGCCCACATCGTCGACATGCACCAGCTCACGAAAGACCCGGACAGCATCGCGGAACACGCGGTCTCTACGCCGCACTCGCCGCAGCGGGTGCTCACTCCATACGAGATGGCCCGCTATCTCGACTACTGTACGGAGATGCTGGCCCTCGTGAGCAAGACGGGCTTTCTGTACGTGCAGGACTACCACGACCCCGTAGCCACCGAGGCCGTCAACGATCTGGAGGATCTGGCCAACGGCCTTTCTCGCAAGATCTGGCAGAAGATCATGATGCTGCCATTGAACGCCAGCGGCACCCTGTCGACAAAGCCGGACCAGAGGGACATCCAGGAGACCCCGCCCGAGTCCCCGAGCAGGGTAATGCGCAGCCACACCCATTCCGGACCTGAACTATGATGCTCAGCATATTCGTCTCCGCCATCGTCGTCGCATACGTCTTGGGCTCGATCCCATTCGCCCAGATCATCGCCAAGCTGCACGGCAAGGACCTTCGGACCATCGGCTCCGGAAACATCGGCGCCACGAATCTGGCCCGAGCAGTCGGACGCACCTGGGGTTACGTCTGTTTCGCCCTGGACGTTCTGAAGGGCGCCATCCCGGTGGTCGCGGTCCGGGCCATCGCGGGCCCGCCGGACAGGCCCGCTTTGCTGGCCCTCTGGTTGGTCGTGGGCGTCGCCGCCATTCTGGGACATGTCTTTCCCATCTTTCTGCGATTCAAGGGCGGCAAAGGGGTCGCCACCAGCTTCGGCGTCACCCTCGGATTGTGGCCGTACTTCACGATCTGCGGGCTGATCGCTCTGGCCGTCTGGGTGGGCGCCGTGCTGGTCTGGCGATACGTCTCCCTGGCTTCGATCTGCGCGTCGGCGGCCTTTCCCATCGCGCTGCTCGCAGGCATCCTGTTTCGTCCGGACTGGGACCTGTCCCACCTGTGGCCACTGGTAATCGCGGCGGTTGTCATCCCCGCGTTCGTCATCTTCCGCCACCGCGCCAACATCCACAGGCTCCTGGCAGGAACGGAGAACAAGATCCGCGACAAGCGGCAAGGATGAGATCGCCAATCATCTCTGGCGGACTCTGCCGTCTGGAACGGCGTGTCGATCCGCACGAACCGCGCCGGGGAGTTCAAGATTCTTGTTTCCACAGGCCGGGGACTGTGATAGAATCCCTCTGGACGGCACCGGGAGAAAAGAGTGTTGACAAGCTGCCTGCGGGCACGACCGACTGTGTCACAGGCCAACGTAGGTGCCGCCGGCGGTTCGCGCACAGCGTTTTGGGAGGAAATGTCATGAGTCATGCGACACAGCACACCAGGGTACCCTCGCGTTTGTTCTCGATCCTCGGTCTCGTTCTGGTCCTCGGGACATGCCAGGCGCTCGCGGCCGAGGACATCGCAGGCGACTGGGATATGACGATGGACTTCGGGGGCCGGTCCAGCTTCGCCACCTTGTCCATCACCCGGCAGGCAGATGGAACACTCGCCGGCAAATGGGGTCGTGACGCACTGGCCAACGTTAAGTTTGACGGCCAGAAACTCACGTTCGAGCGAACGGTCCGCTGGGGAGACAACGAGTTCACACTGGATTACGCCGGGACCTTGAAGGATGGAAAGCTCACAGGCGCCCTGTCCAGCGATCAGGGCGAGTTCGGCGCCAACGGCGTCCGACTGAAACCGAAGCCGCCGGCCGTCGGCGTGTGGGACCTGGCCTACAAGCTGGGAGATCGCGATGTCACCGCCAAGCTGACCGTATCGGAAAAGGCGGACGGATCGCTCGATGCCAAGTGGGCCGGCGTAATCGGCGAGAGCATGATTTCCAACGTGAAACTCCAGGACGGCAAGCTCACGTTCGACCGCGCGGTCAAGTTCAACGACCGCGAGTTCAAGATGACTTTCGAGGGGACCGCCCAAGGCGACAAGTTGACCGGCGTGTCGAAGAGCGACATGGGCGAGACCGAGATCGCCGGGACCCGCTTTGGCGCTGCCCTCATCGGCAAATGGGAGATGACCACCAACACGGACCAGGGTCCGATGCCCTCTGCGCTGACGGTGTACCCGGATCTGACCGGGCGTCAGGAGTTCTTCGGCGGCGAGATGCCCATCAAGGATCTCAAGCTCGACGGCGATCAGGTCACGTACGCCCTCGAGTTGAGCTTCGGCGATCAGACGTTCAAGATCGACTACAAGCTCAAGCTACAGGGGAACACGTTCGCCGGGCAGAGCAGCTCCGAGCGAGGCTCGTTCGAGATCACAGGAAAGAAATTGCAGGCTCCCGTCGCTTCCCCGCTCATCGGCAAGTGGGAATTCACGCGGGAGACCCAGCGGGGCACGCGAACGAACACGCTGACCGTGAAACCGGATATGACCGCCACGTACTCGATGCGAGACGACGAAGTGCCCGTCACGGATCTGAAGGTGGACGGCGATCAGGTGAGCTTCAAGGTGACCATGACGTTCAACGATCAGCAGTTCACGACGGAGTTCAAGGGCAAGCTGGAGGCAGATACCCTCAAAGGGGAAATGACAAACCCCAGGGGCACGCGAGAAGCTGTGGGCAAGAGAGTCCGGTGATCGCCGCGAGCGCGGTCACCCTATCCTTGTAGCAAAGCCGGCATCGTATGGATCGCCCGGCCTCGTCCGGATGAGGCCGGGTGGCGTATGGTGGCAAACACACGTCGCGGACCGTTCTCTGGGCATTAGCCCTGCGAACCGATGATGCCTTTCTTCTTGGAGATGATCACCGCGCGCGGGCCGGGATCGTCTACGGGATCAGCGGGAGTCTTCTTCGGGCGCACCTGTCGGACCTCCACATCCTGCTCGTCGGGCGCGCCGCTGTCGGCGCCGAATACGCCCTTTTGCGGGGCGGCCGAGCCGAGGTACTTCTCTCGCAGCTTGTCCATGGACGCGCCGGGTTTCACCGGCGATCGCGCTGCGTCCCGCTTTGCCCTCGACGACGAATCGACGATCTCCATGTCCGGCAGACTCTCTTTCACGATGTCTTCCGCGGTCCTGCCTGCATTATCCTTCGGTGTCTTCTTTGCCATAACTCACCTGTTCTCCATCTGTCGCCATTCTACCATACTGGGCGGTCGGTTCCTACTACCCAGATGGGTTGATCCGCGGATCACCAGCCCAATCCAAGGCAGGTGTACTGCCGCAGGATCTTCACCTCAACCGCACAACTGAATGGGTCGGTACACCCGTGCGGCATGAGCCGGGCGAACTCGCTCTTGGCCACGAACAGCGCCTCGGCCGGAGGTTTGCCGTTGGCAAGGGCAGTCCAGAAGGCATCGTGCATCGGTTTGCCGAAGTAGTCGTACGGCTCCTGCATGGGCGAATAATGGGATCCTGTGCAGCCGACGAACGCCAAGGCGCCCGCCTGAAGATAGGCAACCGCCATCGACGCTTCAGGGCCCCGAGGGCGCAAAGGCGTCTCCGGACGGACCTTTGCCGCGGGCGGCGTCATCATCAAGGCGCCCCAGCAGCAACCCGTGAACACTACTACGCCGGAGGCCGTGCGGGGGATGTTCTCGACGGCAAACGCCTCATAGGGCGATCCCTGGCGGGTCTCCCCCCAGAAACGCGCCCCGTCGCGAGATGAGCCGTGCAGCATGAAGTAGACCGAGCCGGCAGCCGCCTCGGTCGACACGTCCTTCGGCGCGAACCACTCGGACACATTCAGCCGACCGTCGTTCCCAGGAAGGCCCGGGAAGACCTTCTCGGCAAAAGGCCGATTCACGTTGCGCACCCCGAATCTGGCACCGAGTTTGAATCGCGGAGCCTGGAGGGCCCCAAAGACGACATCCGCCCGGCGCCCGTCGGGTATCCGACTGACCGGCAGTTCGGGGATATAATCCCCATCCAGGTCTCCGTAGAGTTCATCACTCCAGACGATGAAATCGTCCGCGTCCTGGCCGTCCTGACCGGCGTCTTCCACAGCCTTTCGCATCGCAGCGTCGAGCACGTCCAGGCGATGGGAAGGGACCACGTCATACCCTCCGAGCAACACGACGCCGGCGTAGTGGTCCTCCCGCAACGTCGGCCGGACGACATCCGCCGCCTGCTCCGCGGTCTTGACAGATGGGGGAAGATCGACCACGCGGACCGACGGGATCTCTGCCAACGCGTCAAACACTCGGCCGGCTTCCAGTTTCCCCAGGTTGGCTTCCAGGCCCGGCCGCGATGTAACGAACAACAGCCTCGGCAGAGGACGGCTGCCAGCCACCTGCAACGGCGAAACATCCGGTGAAACGACAGGCTTGGACGATGGGGATCCCTGTTCCGCGGACTCCACCTTGATCGTCAGCGTCAGTCCGCGGGTACTCGGCGGAATCCGAGCGATGATCTCAATGGCCCCGCTGTCGCCGGCCCGCTGGGCGGCAGCCTCGCCGGGGACGACCGCCGGTTTGTGCGTTTCGGGAACCACAGCCGGCAACTTGCGCTCATCGCGCGGTGGGTTGACGCTGAAATCGTTCAGCCGCCCCTTGCTCGGCCTCTTGATCTCGACCACTCCGTTCCGTTTCCAGACGGTGACAATGCCGTTCCGGTCGGTCCGCGCGAAGGTCAAACGGTCCTGGCGGTCCTTCAATAACTGAAGCACGCCTTCTTCCGGATGGTTCTGATCGTTGGAGCCCCCGCTGTGAGCGAACAGCTTCGTTGCGGACCAGTCATCGAGCACGGACTCGTCGAGGGCATTGTAGCTGCTATGGTGATTCAGCTTGATGAAGTCATACGGGCCCGCGCCCACGATGGTCTGTCGCAAGGCATCGATCAAAGGGTCCAGGTCCGGCACTTCCGCCTTGGCGAGTTGTATATCGCCGCCGAGAAGCGCGGACCACCCGTCGGCTGCAAGCTTCAAGACGATGCTCTGGCCATTCTTCGCGGCGCCCACCCCCCACCGATCGGCAGCGATCTCGGGGGCATCTGCCGCCCGGCGCCTCAACGAACGGTAGATCTCGGCCATCCCGGCGACATCGGCATCCGCCGCCATATCCTGCCGCCTGATCGCCGCGACGATGGCATCCGTGCCGTTCGCAATCGCACGGGCACACAGCAGCAGTTGTTCGGTCGTCGGGCCCAGCACTTCCAATCCAAACTCGTCGAACGACGTCTCGATTCGGCGCACATCCGAGTCGGCCGACCTGCCAAGCCGGACCACCTCGGTCCCCTGGTCGGCAAGCCGATCAAGCATGTCGACGTACTTCTCCTCCAGGGTAACGTCCTCCGCAAGGAACTCCTCCAGTCTGTCGTCAGGCAGGTCGGAGAAATCCTCTTCCTGCAGGGCGGCAATCAGCGCCCGCTGGGCAGGGAACAGATCGGGGGAGTCAATGGGGCCTCTTCCCTCCACGTCGCGTCCCCAGCCGAGCCGCTCATCCGCCACCAGCGCGGCCTTTGCCTTCAGTTTGCCTGCCGTGACGAGCGCCGGCAGACAGCCGATGTGGTCGTTGTGGCAATGGGTGACGACCAGGAGGTCCACTTCGAAGGGCGGCGCATGGCCGAGCAGGTTGCCAAGCTGCGACCGGATGTGAGCGACATCCCCCGGATGAGCACCATCAACCAGGATCGACCGGCCATCGTGGCGAACGAGCACACAATCACCGTAATCCGTCTCTCCCATATCCAGTAGATCGATGCGCATGGGTCCCACCTTTCATCCTCTCCGCTCATGTCCCATCGATTACCCCAAGCATGCGCAGGGCTGTGAAGGGCGCTGCGGCACCCCGTCGCCTGCTTGTACGCTTCACAATACCTGTGGTAGTTTCCTCGCTCCACGTACCGGCAGCGTCTCAATCTCGTTACCTGCAAGCGAGAGGGTAGCGCGTTCGCGAGCTGTTGTCAACAGAATTCCGAAAAAACCGGGGCGAGATTCCGGCTCATGCGCCGGACAGGGGAACCAGGCAGAGGAATCGCAGAACGGAGTTGCCGGTGTTCGTGAAGCAGTGCTCGCTGTTACCGGGGACGAAGACCACGTCTTCACGCGAGATCGGGTGGCTCTTGCCCTCGTGAACGAATGTGCCCGAGCCCTCGACGATGAAGACCTCGTGCTCGTGCGGGTGGCGGTGCAGGGGAGTGTTGCCGCCGGGCTCGATCTCGAACATCCGCATGGCGAACGTCGGGGCGCCGTCATCCATGGAGATCAGCACGCGGATGCCGACCCCCTTGGCCCCTTCCACGTTCACCGGCTTCTTCGCAACGCTTGCGCTCTTGGCGACTTTCATGGCGTCCCCTTCCCATCCTGTGTCTCAGAGGCCGAGCTTCTTGCTCATCAGCTCCGAGACGATCTTCGGATTGGCCTGCCCCTTGGTCTTCTGCATCACCTGGCCCATGAGAAAACCCCGAGCCTTCTGGCTCTTCTTGCCCCCACTGGTGATCTCCGCCACAGTCGCCGCGTTTTCCGCAAGCACCTGGTCCAGGATGCGTTCCAGCTCGCCCGCGTCGCTCTTTTGAATCAGGTTCAACTCCTGCGCCAGGACCTCGGGCTTCTTGGCGGTCTGGACCATGGCCGCCAGGATCGTATTGCCTGCTGATGCGCTGACGGCGTCCGCGTCGATCATCTTGGCCAGATCGGCTACGCCCGCCGGCTCCAGGCCCAGGCCCGGCAGATCCCGACCCCGCTCGTTGGCGAGCTTGAGGCCCACCTGGGTCAGCAGGTTGCACACGCGCTTCGCGGCGGCGCCCGCCTGAACCGCCTGCTCGAAGAAATCAGCCGTCGCGCGGTCTGCGGTCAGGACGCCCGCGTCGTAGTCGCTCAGGCCGTGCTCCTGGACGTAGCGGACCTGTCGCTGCGTGGGAAGCTCGCACAGCCGCGAGCGGATCTGGGCCAACCACTCGGCCGAAGGCGTCACCGGGACCAGATCGGGATCGGGAAAATAGCGGTAGTCGTGCGCCTCTTCCTTTTCCCGCTGGAGGACCGTAACCTGGTTCACATCGTCCCAGCCTCGCGTGGACTTGTTGCCCATCTGCATGGTCACGCCGGTCTCGATGAACGCATCAAGCTGCCGCTGGGCCTCGTAGGCGACGCTGCGCTCCAGCGCGCGGAAGCTGTTGAGGTTCTTGACCTCGGCAATGGGCGTCTTGAACTGCTGTCCGGCCCGCTCGATGACCAGATTCACATTGGGCTCGAACCGCATGTGGCCCTTCTGCATGTCCGCTTCGGAGACGCCGAGGTATCGCACGATCCGCTGCAGTTCGACCGCCAGCGCCCGGACTTGGTCGGCGCTGTTCATATCGGGTTCGGTGACAATCTCCAATAGCGGCGTGCCCGCGCGGTTGAGGTCCACCTGCGAGTGATATCCCGCGGTGTGGAGGTTCTTGCCGGCATCCTCCTCCAGGTGCGCCCGTCGGATGCGGATTCGCCTGGTCTGGCCGTCGTCGAGCGGGATCTCGATGTAGCCGTTGCTGCCCAGAGGCAGATCGTACTGGCTGATCTGGTAGTTCTTCGGCAGGTCGGGATAGTAGTAGCTCTTGCGGTCCCACTTCGTGAAGGCCGCGATCTCACAGTTCAACGCCATCGCGGTCAGGATCGCGTACTCGACCGCTTGACCGTTCATCACAGGCAGCGCCCCAGGCAACCCCAGGCAGACCGGGCACACCCGACTGTTGGCCTCCTCCCCGAAGCGCAGGGCGCAGCCGCAGAACATCTTCGTCCGCGTGTTGAGCTGAACGTGGATCTCCAGGCCGACAATGATCTTGTACGTCAGGTCGCTCATAGGTAGATTGTTGATTTGTGATGGTTGATGGTTGATCGGAGACTCCAAATCCGCACTCAAGAATCAACAATCACACTTTCACATTTGGTTTCTTCGTGTGCCAATCCGTCCGCGACTCGTGCATCCTCGCAATTCGCAGCAGCTTGGCCTCGCTGAAGGCCGGCCCGATGATCTGTAGACCGATGGGCAGGCCCGATTCGTCGAAGCCGCACGGGACGCTGATCCCCGGCACGCCCGCCAGGTTGACCGCAATCGTGTAGATATCCGACAGGTACATCTTCAGCGGGTCGTCCACCTTCTCGCCGACGCGGAATGCGGTCGTCGGCGCCACCGGCATACAGATGGCGTCGCATTGCTCGAACGCCCGGACGAAATCGCCGCGAATGAGGTTGCGGACCTTCAACGCCTTGAGGTAGTACGCATCGTAGTAACCGCTCGAAAGCGCGTAGGTCCCGAGCATGATCCGGCGTTTCACCTCCTTGCCGAAAGCCTCCTCGCGGGACTTCGAGTAGACCTCGACGTAGTCCGCGGGGTTTGGCGTGCGGTAGCCGTAGTGCACGCCGTCGTAACGGGCCAGATTGCTCGACGCCTCCGCGGTCGCGATGACATAGTACGCCGCGATGGCATAGTCCAGGTGCGGCATGGCCACTTCGACGACCTGCGCCCCTGCGTCCCGGTAGCCCTTCACAGCCGCATCGATGGCCTGTCGAACCGCCGGGTCCGCGCCCGCGTTGAAGTTCGATGCCACACCGATCCGCAGCCCCTCGACGGGCTTGTTCAAATCCGCCAGATAGTCCTCGACCGGAGCGACGTCCTCACTAACGCTAGTGCTGTCGGCGGGGTCGTGTCCCGCGATCACCCTGAGCATCAGCGCCGCATCCGCGACCGTTCGCCCGAGGGGGCCGATCTGGTCGAGACTGGAGCCGTAGGCGACCAAGCCATAGCGGGAGACCCGCCCATAGGTGGGCTTGAGACCCACCACGCCGCAGAAGCTGGCCGGCTGGCGGACGGAACCACCGGTGTCGGAGCCCAACGCCGCAAAACACATTCGGGCCGCGACCGCGGCCGCCGAGCCGCCGCTGCTGCCGCCCGGCACGCGTGACGTATCCCAGGGATTGACCGTCTTCTTGAGACCCGAGTTCTCCGTGCTGGAGCCCATGGCGAACTCGTCCATGTTGGTCTTGCCGACGATGACGGCGTCGGCCGCGAGCAGCCTGCGAACCGCCGTCGCGTCGTAGGGCGAGTGGAAGTTCTCAAGGATCCGCGACCCGCACGTCGTCGCGCCGAAGCTCGTGCACATCACATCTTTGACCGCGACCGGCACACCCGCCAGCGGTCCCACCTGTTCGCCCGCAGCGATTCGCCTGTCCACAGCTTCCGCCGCCTCCATCGCCCTGTCGCGGAATATCGAAAGGTACGCGCCAACCGTCGGATCGACTCGTTCGATCCGTTCCAGGACCGCGCGGGTCGCCTCGACGCTGCCGATCTGTCCGGCGGCGATCCGGTCCCGCAGTTCCATCGCTGTCAGATCGTGCACCGACATAGTCGCGACTACTTGCCCCCCTCGGTCTTGCGATGGCTCAGGAGCCACTCATAGAGCTTGGGATTGTCATATGTCGCAGTCCAGGAATCGTGCTGGGCGTCGGGATAGACCGTCAGTTGGACGTTGCCGCCGGCCCGCTTGAGCGAGTTGACCATCTCCTCAGACTCTCGCAGCGGGACCACGTTGTCCTTGGCACCGTGGAACGCCCAGACCGGGACGTTCTTGAGCCTTTCCGCGCGGAACCAATCGCCCCCGCCGCAGATCGGGACAACAGCCGCGAACCGCTCGGGATGACGGCAACCCAGAGCCCAGGACCCGAACCCGCCCATGCTCAGGCCCGTCAGATAGATCCGGCGGGAGTCCACTGCGTACTTCGCCTGGATCTCATCCAGCAGCGCCGTCAGCGTGTCGAGCTGCTCCGTCCACCAGCTTTCCGACGGGCACTGCGGCGAGACCACGATGAAAGGCATCTCTTTGCCCTGCTCGATCAGCTTGGGCGGGCCGTGTACTTTGACCTTGTTGAGGTCATTGCCCCGCTCGCCGGCCCCGTGCAGGAACAGGATCATGGGCCATTTCTGGTCCTTGTTCTCGCCGTAGCCTTTGGGCAGGTGCAGCAGGTAGCGGATTTCCACCGTCTTGGTGATCTCCTTGCGCAACTGCTGCTCGCTCTGCCCTGCCATACAGTAGGTCCCCACAGAAGAAATCAATACCACACACGCCAGCTTGGAAATCCGCATTGTCTCATCTCCTTCTGCCACGCCGCGGCGTCGCTGAACTGAGGTCCCCTTCACGCAGAACTGTCTTCCAGGATCTTGGGCACCCGGAAGAACGACCCGTCGCGGTCCGGGGCATTGGCGAGGGTCGTCTCGGTCCCCAGGGACTCTCGCACCTCATCGGCGCGAAAAGCATTGCTGATCGGCAGGCAGTGCGCCAGCGGCTCGACCCCGGTGGTGTCCAGCTCGTTCATCTTCTCGACGTAGCCGAGGATGGCGCCGAGCTGGCCGGTGAACTCCTCGATCTCCGCGTCGGTCAGCGCCAATCTCGCCAGCTTGGCGACCTTGCGAACCTGCTCTGCATCGATCTTGTGCCCCATATACCTGGACCTGAGTTCTGCAAAATGGGAGAGTATATGCCTAATCTTCCATTTTGCAGGACTCCTAAAGAAAAAGCGAGGCATACAGCGCCCCGCTGGGAAAGAACGACTGTTGTTCAACCACCTATGCCGATCAGCCGGTCTGCTCGGCGGGCTTGTAGTTGCGCTTCAGGGGCTTCTGAATCAGGCCCATGCGAATGGCCTTGGCCGAAACCCGGATCCGGCCGACCTTGCCGTCGATCACGGCTCGCACCTTCTGAATGTTCGGCTTGAACTTCCTTCGGGTCACGCCGGTGACCTTCTTACCGACGCCGCCCAGACGCTTGGCCTTGCCGCGTCGGGTGATGCTGTTCCCGAAGACCACCTTCTTGCCCGTATAAGGACACTCTCTCGACATAAGACAACTCCTGCACCGTCGCTGCAACGAACCGCTGCCAATACCCTGCTACAGTAGAATTCCAGGCCCCCAGAGGGACGCGGAAGGAATATTGTACCCCACCACATGGATTTTGCAACAGAGAACGTGGAAAAATCTGATTCCCGGGTGCATGTCCGTTCCTATGTCGCTCTGACGCCGGGGCATCCTCCGCGAGCAGCGGCTCGTCTCGCCTGTTCGGAGTTCCGCGTTTACGCGGTCTTGAGCCGCCTGAAGGCGGAACTCCGAACCTTGCAACAACGGTCATGCACCTCTGATTCCCCCATGCCAGGCGGGTCTTTCCTTGACTGGGGCGGGCCGGATGGCTTATGATGGTCCCAGAGACGGCCTTCCGCGGGACCTCCCCGTCCGGCGTATGCCTTCCTGGGGCTCCGCAGGGGCCGTCGATCGCTTGGCTATGCAAAGGAAGCTGCAAATGACCAGGGAGAAGCATCTCGAACTGATCCAAGGCGTCATCAATCGCATGGCGGGCAATTCGTTCCAGCTCAAGGGCTGGTCGGTGGTGCTCGTCTCGGCCCTGTTCGCCCTGGCCGCGAAGGACATGCGGGTGCACTTCGTATTCGTCGCCTATTTCCCGGCGGTCGCCTTCTGGGTCCTGGACGGCTACTTCCTCCAGCAGGAGAAAATGTACCGCAGGCTCTACGACGAGGTTCGCCAGGCAAAGGGCGACCCCGATTTCTCACTGGACGCCAGCGAGTACGGGAAGAAGGTCGATTCCTGGGCGACCGTGTGTCTGTCGAAGACGCTGCTGATCTTCCACGGCATGGTCCTCGGCGTGGTCGTCGCCGCCACTGTACTGGTTTTTACCTTGGCGTCGTGAGTCAGGCGAAACACTCGGAAGGGAGAGCCACTCCGTGAAGATCTTCGTGAGTTCGACAACAAAAGACCTGGGCAACGCCCGTGAGAAGGTCTGCAAGCAAATCGCGGCTCTTGACAGCCAGTATGTCTGCATGGACTGCTACACCGCTAGCGGTCGCCCTCCTGCAGAATTCGACGACAGCAAGGTCAGAGAATGCGACACCTTTGTAGTTATTGTCGCCTACTACTACGGCTCCTGCCCGCCAGGTAAAGAAAAGTCCTTCACGGAGTTGGAGTACGAGGCGGCATTAGCTGCGGACAAGCCCGTCTATCCGTTCCTGGCCTCAGAGAAGTTTCCTCCCGTGGCGAGCCTGCGCGAAGATGATGCGACCCATGCCAAACTCGATGCGTTCCGCGAGCGTCTCGGACGAGACCACACACCACGCTATTTCGACAATGAAGACAACCTCTGTGCGGAGGTTGCGACCGCTGTTCCCAGGCCTACGGAACAGGCCGGGCGGATTGTCGTGCCCAAGCTGCCGCAGCCGTACTTGGCTCACCCCTACCCGATCCAGGAGAACTTCACTGGCCGACGCAAGGAGCGTGCCATGCTCACGGAGTGGGTCCGTGCTCCGGGTTCCAGGCCCATGCTGAGCCTGGTCGGCATGGGTGGCCTGGGCAAGAGCGCCCTGACCTGGTACTGGCTGCACGAGGACCTGCCCCAGGAGAAAATCCCGCTCTGCGGGATCATCTGGTGGAGTTTCTACGAACGCCAGGCGAGCTTCGAGAGTTTCCTCGCCCATGCCCTCTTCTACGCCAGCGGTGGCGTCATTGACCCTGCACAAGTCCCCTCGGACTACGACCGGATGCAGTCGCTGTGGTGCCTCCTGCGGGACAGTCCCTTCGTGATCGTCTTCGATGGCGCCGAACGTCTGTTGCGGGCCTACCACGCACTCGATGCCGCCTACAAGGGCGATGACTTCAGCAAAGAGAACGGAGACAATCACCTCCTGTGCGCCGATCCGCGAGCGGGTGCTTTCCTAAAGGCCCTGGCCGACCCGTGGGTGAATACGCGAACGCTCTTGACGACGCGCCTGCACCCGAAGGAGCTGCAGTGTCTGGCGGGCTGTCGAAAGATGGACCTGGAACACCTCGAACCGGATGACGCGGTCGAGTTCATGCGTCGCCAGGGTGTCAAGGGGCCGCGTGGCGCAATCGTCCACGCCTGCGAACCGTACGACTTCCTGCCCCTGTGCATCAGGCTGCTCGCCGGGGCGATCTGCGGTGACCCTGAGAGGCCGGGCAGCATCGAGGTGGCGGACGATTGGCACCCGCCTGCCAATCTCACCGAGCACAAGCACCACATCCTCCAATTCGCATATGACACGCTGGCCAAGGACCGCCAAGACCTGCTCAGTCGGATCGCGGCGATGCGCGGACCGGTGGACTACGCCACCGCCAAGGTCCTCTCGACCTATGAGAATGAGGACCAGTTGAAGGAGGCCCTTCGCGAGTTGGTCGCCCGAGGACTGCTGTTTCGCCGGGAGGGCCAAGCCCAGTACGACCTGCACCCCATCATCAGGCAGTACACCTACGACCGCCTCGGTGACAAGGCAGCTACGCACAAAACCCTGAAAGACTACTTCGACACTGTCCCGAAACCCGAGAAGATCAAGTGCCTCGACGACCTGATGCCCGCAATCGAGCTGTTCCATCACACCATCCGCGCTGGTGGATACGAAGAGGCCTACAGGATCTACAAGGATCGCCTCAATCGTGCCCTGTACTACCAACTGGGGGCCTATGACATGGACATTTCCCTCAAACAGGCTTTCTTCCCGGATGGCGAAGACCAGCCGCCCCGCCTGGAGGACGAATCGGATCAAGCCTGGATCTTGAACGATCTGTCACTCTCCTACAGCGCGACCGGCCAGAGCCGTAAGGCGGTCGGGTTGGTCAAGAGACACAACGCCATACGAGAAAAGCACGAGAGCAAAAGGAATCTCGCCATCGGCCTTGTCAACCTGGGCGGAAACCACGTTCTGCTGGGCGAGCTGAAAGAGGCCGAGTCGAATTTGCGACGGTGGATCGAGATCGCCAGGGAAATCGGCGAGGCATGGTATGAAGCCATCGGCCACCGGGACCTTGGCCGGTTGCTTGCGTACATGGGTCGTTACGACGAGGCAAACAAGGAGTTGGAAACGGCACGCGGCATCTTCGCAGAACAGAATAAGGAGCAGAGCCAGTGTGTCGCCTGGTCCTACCGCGCCCAACGGGCGATCTTGATAGACCAGCCGAAGTCGGCAGTCGAAGCCCTTCAGGAGGCGAAGAACTTCTGGAACTTGGCCGCTGAGCATCAGCATCCATATGAGCGAGATCTCGTCCAAATCCTCTCGCTCTTCGGCCCAGCCAAGAGACTCGGCGGAGACCTGCCCGGTGCCGAGGCAGACCTCAGCGAGGCCCTGTCCCGCTGCCGGCGGATTCGGCTCGTTGAGTTCGAGGCCGATATCCTCCTGGAGATGGCCAAGGTCCAGTGGGAGAAGGCCGAGGGCAAGAGCAGGGAACTGATCGAGCAGGCCAAGGGCCTGACCCGCGAGGCGTTGGAGATTGCCGACCGGTGCGAGTATCGACTCAAGCAAGCGGATAGCCACAACTTCCTGGCCGAGATGGCGCTGGCCGAGGGGGACAAGACGACCGCTCGCAAGCACGCCGGGATCGCGAAGGAGCGGGCATGGTGCGATGGGCCTCCCTGGTGCTACAAGAAGGCCCTCGACCAGGCCGAACAGATGCTTGCGAAACTGAAATAGGCGTACGATGGTTCATAGTGACCCCTGCCTTTGCAGGGGGAGCCTGCCCCGGACATGATCCGGGGCCGTAAGGCGTTATCTTCCGTACCCTCGAACATATGCCCTCACGGGCACACTACAAACCGCTCAATTACACCTGCACGCGATTGCCTTGGCCTAGCATTCCAGCAGTTTTCACTTGACGCAGAAATAGCGATCTTGTACGATATTGACAGAACAAAATGAATGTGCGACAACAGGAAGCAGTCATGACAGATGCCCAATCGCCTTTGAGCCAGTCGAAGCCCCCAGCCGGGCCATTGTCGGCTCCCCGAGCCCGCTCGTGGCCTTATCGGGCATCGCGTGCCGCCGGCTACGGGGCTTGTACGCGAAACGAAGCCAATTTGCGGCGAGGCCAAACGACCCTAAGTCGCTTGAGTATCCTGGGTTATGATGGAATGTGGCGATCGGGGCCGGCTGGAAAACGAAGCCGATTCTCGGGAAACCCGTCGTGCGAAACGAAGCCAATTCCCGCCGGACCGTGCACCTTGCAAGGCAGACGCAGAGTTGGCGGACGAGTCTCGCGGATGTCATTGCGAGGAGCGTCGCGACGAAGCAATCTCAATTCCCGGCATGGGAAATGGCTTCGTTTCGCTCACAATGACATTCCCGCCAGCTCTGGGAAACGGCTTTGCGTTCGCCGCGGTGCGGTTTGCGGGGGGACCTTCCGCGAATTCGGCCCGGCCGGTAGAATGGAGTTGGGTCGCCCGGGGCGGTTCGTGTTTCAGCCGGGGGCCCGATTGTGCCGAAATGGTTGGTGGGTATCGGACGGGTCGTTGGGATCATCGGTCTTCAGGTGAGCGTGCTATGAACATCCTCGGGATTTCGGCTTTCTATCACGACAGCGCGGCGGCCCTCGTCGCCGATGGCGAGATCGTCGCAGCCGCCCAGGAGGAGCGATTCACCAGGATCAAACACGACAGCCGGTTCCCCGTTCACGCGGTCGAGTACTGCCTCCAGGAGGCCGGCCTGACCGCCGCAAAGCTTGACTACGTCGTGTTTTATGAGAAACCGCTGCTGAAATTCGAGCGGCTCCTGGAGACGTACGTAGCCTACGCACCCCGGGGATTCCGCCAGTTCCTCGCAGGTCTGCCTGTCTGGCTCAAGCAGAAGCTGCACCTGCCTCGCGAGATGGACAAGGCCCTGGGCGACGCCTACAAGGGTCGCTATCTGTTCACCGAGCACCACGAGTCCCACGCGGCCAGCGCCTTTTTCCCGTCCCCATTCGACGAAGCGGCCATCCTCACCATGGACGGCGTCGGCGAGTGGGCGACCGCCAGCTTCGGCGTCGGACAGGGCAATCGGGTTCGATTGAGCCACGAGCTGCACTTCCCGCACTCGCTGGGCCTGCTGTACTCGGCTTTCACCTACTTCACCGGTTTCAAGGTCAACTCCGGCGAGTACAAGCTGATGGGTCTGGCCCCCTACGGCGAGCCCAAGTACCGCGACCTGATCCTGGAGAAGCTGATCGATCTCAAGCCGGATGGCTCGTTCCGCCTGAACATGGACTACTTCGGGTACTGCCATACGATGTACATGACGAACCGGCGGTTCGAGACCCTCTTTGGTGGCCCGGCCCGCAAGCCGGAGAGTCCCCTGACGCAAAGGGAGATGGACATGGCCGCGTCGATCCAGGCCGTCACCGAGGAGGCCATGCTCCGAGCGACTCGGCACATCCACGACGTGACCGGGATGAAGAATCTCACCCTCGCGGGCGGCGTCGCGCTCAACTGCGTCGCCAACGGCCGAATCCTGCGGGAGACCCCCTTCGAGAATATCTGGATCCAGCCCGCGGCGGGCGACGCCGGCGGTGCGCTCGGTGCTGCCCTGTTCGTTTGGCACCAGCTCCTGGACAACCCGCGATCTGCGAAAGGCCGGGATACGCAGCGGGCGTCCCTGCTCGGACCGGCGTATGGGGACGAGCAGATCCGACGATTCCTCACGGAGCGAGGGGCCGCGTATCGCACGTTCGACGACGAGCAGGCGTTGATCGCACAGGTGGCCGACCTGATCGACCAGGGCAAGGTCATCGGCTGGTTCCAGGGACGGATGGAGTTCGGGCCGCGGGCCTTGGGCAGCCGGAGCATTATCGGCGATGCCCGTAGCCAGGAAATGCAGTCGATCATGAACCTCAAGATCAAGTTCCGCGAATCCTTCCGGCCCTTCGCGCCGTGTGTGCTCCGCGAGGACGTAGCAGACTACTTCCAGATGAAGGCGAACCAGGACAGCCCCTACATGCTGCTGGTCGCGGCGGTGCAGGAGGACAAACGACTGGATTCCGTCGGGGCATCGCTCCAGGGTATCGACAAGCTCAAGGCCAAACGGAGCGTCGTGCCCGCAATCACCCATGTGGACTACTCCGCCCGGGTCCAGACGGTCGATCCTGAGCGCCACCCGAGGCTGCACAGGTTGATGACCGCCTTCAAGCACAAGACCGGCTGTCCCGTCATCATCAACACCAGCTTCAACATCCGCGGCGAGCCCATCGTCTGTTCGCCCGAGGACGCCTATCGGTGCTTCCTGGCAACCAATATGGACGTGCTGGTGCTGGAGAACCAGATCCTGTATAAACACGAGCAGCCGCAAGCGAAGCAGCACGAGGTCGATGAGTACAAGGCGAAGTTCGCATTGGACTAAAGGCAAAACCCGAAGTCCGAAGCACGAAATCCGAAACAAATGCAGATGACAGAACCCCGAAATCCAAAACGGAACACCTGGAGGGCGACAGCGTTTCGGTCATTTGAGCTTCCGCGATTGGAATTTGTTTCGAATTTCGGATTTCGAATTTCGTTTCAGGATGGTGATCCATGCCCTTGATGGAAATCGAATGGCATCCGAGCGGCAGGCAGTTGCGCGTGTTCGGCGTCAGCGGTTTGGCGGCGTCGATCCTGGCGGCCCTTATCCTGCACTTCGCCTGGGGTCTGGCAGCCATTTGGATGCTGGCGGTCGTAGCAGCCGGTGCGGCGATCTTCGCGTGCAGCCTGCTTTCGCCCGCCGCGACACGAGTTCTCTACGTCGGCCTGACCCTCGTCGCGATGCCCATCGGCCTCGTGGTCAGCTTCATTCTGCTGGCGGCATTCTACTTCCTGCTCCTGACTCCGCTGGCGATGATCTTCCGGCTCATCGGCCGGGATTCACTGTGCCGCAAGTACGAGCCGGACATCGAGAGTTACTGGGTGGAGCACAAGCCCAGCGAGAACATGGAACGCTATCTGCACCCATTCTGAAGGCAAGATCGAGCGAGGACTATGGCAGCCCGAAACGACAAGACGTCGAAGCTCAGCGACCTGGCCCAACAGAAACGCCCTTCGCTGGCCGCGGAGTTCTGGTACTTCCTCAAGCACAACAAGAAGTGGTGGCTCCTGCCCATCCTCGTTGTACTTCTGCTGTTGTGCCTGTTGGTCCTACTGGGCGGCTCGGGTGCAGCCGTGTTCATCTACCCGCTGTTCTAACGGTGCGGCGGTGCGTGGTACACACCCTACCGGATCGCGGCGGGCCCCAGGAGGGTTTCGGCCAGGCGGCGGATTTTCGGTGAGGTCGGGTCGAGCTCCAGGGCTCTGCGAATCTCCGCAGTCCCTTCCTCCCGCCGGCCCGTCTTGACCAGCAGGATGCCCAGGTTGCCGTGCAGCATGGCGTGATTCGGCGCGAAGGTCAGGCCGTCGCGGCAGACCTGCTCGGCCTCCAGGAGCCGGTTGCTCTTGAAGAGCAGTTCCGCCAAGTCAAGGTAGGCGAGGACATAGTCCGGCTCGCAACGGATCGCCTTGCGGAAGAATCCTTCGGCCAAGTCCGCCCGGCCTTGCTTGTTGTGGCACCAGCCCAGGTGGTAGTAGGAACTGCCCGAGGTCGGCTTGATCGCCAGGAGCTTCTCGTACTCGGCGATGGCGCCCGCCAAGTCGCCCCTGGCTCGGAGCACCGAAGCGAGCGAGTCGTGCGGCAGGTAGCAGTGCGGCAACAGCCCCTGCACGATCCGGTACTGCTCCAGTGCAGCGTCGTACTGCTTGAGATCTTCCGCCAGCATCTGGCCGTAGTCCCAGCGGAGCCGCCAGTCGGTGGGAGCCTTCGCGATCTCGGCGCGGTACCGCTCACCGATCTTCTCCAGCGTCTCGGGCGTAAGAGCCGTTTGCCACTCCTGGAGCCGTGCATTCAACTGCTCCATCTGCTCCTTGTGACCGAGCTGGTTCGTAAAGGGCGGCTTGGCCAGGAACCCTCGCAGCACCATGTCGAGTGTCTCGGCACGGCTCCACTCGTTGTATCCCAGCCGCTCGGCGCACTGGTCGCAAGTCGGCGCCTCACCGCGAAGCTGGGCCTTCTCGCGGAACCGCTCGACCACTCTCGGCTCGATTTGTTCCAGCACGGTGCGGGCGACGACATACGCGCCGCGGAAAGTCAGGTGCACGTGCTCGTAGAACAGCTCTTCGCCGGCCAGGGCGTGAGGGCTGTTGGCGTCCGCGGCCCGAGCGACGTCGGCCAGCCAGACCCCTTGCGACCGTCTGTGGTCGGCGACCGTCCGAATGACCTCGTCGATTCGAGTGTCCGCACGAAAACGAAGGGTATCGAGATCGCGGGCCTGGACGAAGCTGTCTCTCGCCTTCAGATCATCGCCTGAGACCTCGTAGCAGCCGCCGAGGCGGAATTGCAGTTCCGCGTAGGAGCCATCGATCTCTGCAGCCTTCCGGTATGATGCGATTGCCTCTGCGTGCCTGCCCTGCATCTCGGCAATGGTCCCCTCCTTGTAGGCCGTGTCCCAGGCCGTCAACTGTTGGGCCGGCAGGCCCGGACGGTGCAGTGACGCAAAAGGCGGGCAATCCCGCAGATTTGTGGCAACCGTGCACAGGACAGTCTGCGCCCCCCCGCTCGCGGCCGCCTGGCAGATATCCTCCAGGTTCTGCTGGAAGTGACTGTACGTGGTCTTCAATCGCGGATCGTCCGCGCGGACCTGCTCACCAAGGAACATCTGCATGCCCCGCCAGGAAAGGAGCTTGTCCTTCCCCAAACCGCGGATGCCTCCAATGTTCGATACCAGTTGGCCCAGCTTCGTGGCCCGCACGGCGATCCCGAGACGTATCAGATGCAGATTGGACAAGGCGGGCGTGAGGACCGTGCCCGGCCCGTAGGGACCAACTACCTCGTTGTTGCCCAGATACACGACGAACAGGTCCGGCTCATACCGGGCGCAGTCCTTCGCGATCTCGAGGACGACATGCGAATTGATCGCTGCCATAGCCGCGGTGACGACCTCGAATCGCAGGCCGGGGAAACGGTCGCACAGCATCACTTCGAGAAGGCGTCCGAAGCGGAAGGCGTTGTTCGGCGCCCCTTGGGCAGCGGAGGCACCGAGCACAAAGATGCGGCATGTATCGGCCCCTTTGCGGGCGGGGAAGATGAACGGCTCGAACTCGCGAGCCAGGGTCGGGGGGAAGAACCGCCATCCGAATTTCGCGTTCTCGCCCAGGCATGGCTTGCCTTCGATCTCGCAAGGCACTGCGACGCGGGGATTGTAGCCGTATCCGACGGCCCGAAGTCCAAGCTCCAGCAGGCCCAGGAACAGAACGGGCCCGCCCAGAATCGCAATTACACGGAAGAGCCAGACTCGCCGGCGAGAGAATCGGCGGCCTGCGTTTGCCGTCTGGTTCTCTCCTGGCTGCTTGCGAGGTTTGTGCGGCATGAACTACATCCAGTAACGATGCGTGCTCGCTGCCCGAGGTTCCGGCCCGACTACTTCGCCACGACCGCGTCCACCTCGATCTCGAACAGCAGCTCATCCCGGCAGACGTCGTTCTCGACGATGATCGCCGGGAAGGAGGGAACGCCGTTCTCGTCACAGTATCTGTTGAACAGCGGCGCGTCCTTCGCCCGCTTGAAGTACGCCAGGGAGCGAGTCACGTCGCCCCAGTCCATCTCGCGAGAACGAAGGATAGCCTGGACCACCTCCATCGTCTGGCGGACCTGGGCGGGCGCATCGTCGAGAAAGACGCTCTTTCCGTGCTCGTCGATACTGGCGGTCCCGGAGACGTAGAGCCGTCGGAGGTCGGGCTGCTCCAGCTCCACGGCCCGACTGAAGGAGCTGCCATACTGCGGCGCCGGCGACTGCATCGGCGACGGGACCTCGAACGCCGTCACGTCCTGGTTGTCCGTCTTGATCGCGATCAATCCGGAGAGCAGGGCCGCACCCAGCAGATTGCGGCCGCCAATCCCGGTGCTGGCCGGCAGCAGACCCTCGTAGACCTTCTTCTCCTGGAAGAACTTGTTGCGGACGCCGTTGAAATCGCGATACCAGCCGAGGATGTTGTCGTTGTAGAACCAGGTGCGGAGGACATCGCCGAACGTCATGTCGGCGTCCTCGAGCAGGACATCCATCTGGTGGAAGACCGCGGCGGCCTGCTCGGGCCGGCTGGCCTTGACATCCGGCGGCAGAAGACCCGCCAGCCGACAGTACTGCACATGCCCATCGTCGAACACCGTGCCCGCGGGACGCCCGTTGAAGGACAGCGCCTTGATCGACGTCCCGGAGACGGCCCAGACGTGCACGCCAAAGAGGTTGTCGGCCCGCGAGTTCTCGATCCAGGCCAGAGGCGCGTGGGCATCCTCGGCAACCTTCGTCAGAACACCCACGGCACTTCTATCCGCGGCGGACAGGCCCAGCGCCTCCACGGAGACGATTCGCCCCCCTACCTGCCGAACGGCATCCACCGTCCGCTGGAAGACAGACTGAGGAGTCTCTCCCTTCTGGGGAGTCACCGTGATGAAGTGCTCTTGAACCGGATCCCGGCTCACCGTCGTAACGCTCAAACCCGCCGCCACTCGTTTCTGAAAACTCGTCAATGCCGAAGCTCCTGCCTGCAACTACCATACGGGCGAAAGACACAAACTTTCCTTATACCAGAAATGCCCTATTGACTCAAGGCATTTCTCCGCCTTCGCCAACCCCGGAACCCAAGGCCCATCCGCACGACGAGAACCCGCTTTATCGGACGGGTCTCGTTCGTTTCGGCGGTTGTCCGCTCGAAGGCTTTTCGATCGCGCGTCTCAGGACATCCACCTCGCTGTCAGCCAGCGGTCGGAACTCGCCCAGGCCCAGTCCTTCGATCTTCAGGTTGCCGATCCGCGTCCGCTTCAGCGAGGTCACATCGAGGCCGACCTTGGCCAGCATTCGACGGATCTGGCGGTTGAGCCCCTGGCGAATGGTGATCTCGAGGAGGGACTCGTCGCGACCGCGCTTGAGCACTTTGACGGCAGCCGTGCCCGTCCTGCCCTCGGCCAGCCAGATCCCTTTCCTGAGCCGCTCGACGGCCCGGTCGTCCAGGCGCCCGGCCACCTTGGCCACATACGTCTTGGCGACCTTGTACCGCGGATGGGTCAGGAGATTGGTCAGTTCCGCATCGTTGGTCAGGATCAGAAGTCCGGTGGTGTCGGCATCGAGACGACCGACGCAGAACACCCGGTCGGAGGCGCCGACCAAGTCCACGGCGCTGGGCCGGCCCTGGGGGTCGCGGCTCGTGCAGATGACGCCCTTGGGCTTGTTCAACAGGAAATAGACCCGCTCGGGCTGCTTCAAACGCCTTCCGCTGACGGTGATCGTGTCCACCGCCGGGTCGGCAAACGCCGGCAACTGGTCCACGACCTTGCCATTGACGGACACGACGCCCTGGAGGATCAGTTCCTCGCACTGCCTTCGGGAGGCCACACCGGCCGAAGCCATCACTTTTTGCAGACGCTCTCTCATCGATGATGGATGATGGATAATTGATGATTTGGCGGACAGGCGCCGCGATCCCATCAATCATCCATCATCAATAATCCTTAATCAATGCACATAGTAGATGATCCCGATGCACAACAGGACCCAGACCAGCAACCCGACCTGAAAGGGGCGATCCCGCAGGATCAGCTTCACCGGGTCGCAGTACAGCCCTTTCTGGGTCAAGGCACTGAATCGGAATATACAATACAGCACGACGGGCGACGTGTACACAAGCCTGTTCGTGCCGAATCGCTCGATGGTCGCGGAATCCATCGCGTACATGAGAAAACAGACGACCGCCAGGACGCTACTGACGTCGAGCATGTGGGCGAGCAGTTCCGGCGTATATTCGCCCAGCGTCTTGCGAAAGGCCTCGCTGTTGGACTGGAGCTGGGCGATCTCTCCCCGGCGCTTGCTGAACGCCAGGAACAGCGTCAGCGCAAACGTACACACGACCAGCCAGGGCGAGATGAACACGTCGATCACCACCGCCCCCGCCACCGCCCGCAGGCAGAAGCCCACCGCGATGACGACGCAGTCGAGGATCATCACCCGCTTGAGAGCCGCCGAGTACAGGACCATCAACGCGCCGTAGACCAGGATGACCCCGCCCAATCCTGTCGAGAGCAGCAGGCTCCCGACCAACGCGAGGACGGCACACACGACCGCGACGATCCCTGCCGCCTGCACGGTCACAAGGCCCGACGCGATCGGCCTGCTGCGGTGCTCCGGATGAATGCTGTCGGTCTTGCGGTCCAGGATGTCGTTGACGACGTAGATCGCCGACGAGGCCAGGCAGAAGCACAGAAACGCCCCGACCGACCGGGCAACCGCTGCCAGGACGGCATCCGCCGGGCCTGCAAGCTGCTGGCTGAAAACCAGGGCCGCGAAAACGAACAGGTTCTTGATCCAGTGAACGGGTCGAAGGGTCCGCACCAGTCCCATCAGGATGTCCCTCGGCAACAGTCTCGATCCTTGCTCTGCACAGCGATCGTGTCCGTCATTGTCCCTGCGCCGGCTGCGGAATCGTTACATCGATGGTCTTCACGTCGCCGAACGTGGACAGCGGCTTGTCGAAGCCCTCCGGATTGCCGACCACGAGGACCTGCACCGTATCGGGACGCAGGTGGGCCTTCGCCACGCGGAGGACGTCGGCCTTCGTCACCTTCTCGACGTTCTCCTTCGTCTTCTGGAGGAAGTCCGCCGGGTAGCCGTAGTAGGCGTAAGTCATCAGACGCGTGACGATTTCGCCCCGGCTCTCGAAGTTGAACACGAACGAGTTCAGGAAGCCGTCCTTGGCGAGGGCCAGCTCCTCGTCCGTCACCGGCTCCTGCGTCATCCTGCGGATCTCCTCGATGATCGCTTCGGTCGCGTGAACGGTGCTCTGCGATTTCGTCTGACAACTCGCGTAGAACACGCCCGGATGGTCGAAATCCGCTCCGTAGACGCCGGAGACCGAGTAGGCCAGGCCCTGCCGGGAGCGAACGTTCTTGAACAGCCGACTGGTGAACGACCCGCCCAGGATCTCGTTCATCACCATCAGACCGAAATAGTCCGGGTCGTTCATCATCCCCCCGAGGTGGCCCAGACGAATGCAGCTCTGGCTCATGTCCTCCTTGACGACGACGTTCACGGTCGAGCGGAATTCGTACTTCACTTCCGGCACCGGCGGCGCGTCCACCTGGGCCTTCGGCCAGCTCTTGAAGGCGTCTTCGATCCGCGCGACCATCTTCTTCGTCTCGAAGTCGCCCCACACCGCGAGCATGACGTTGTTGGGATGATAGAACCTGCGATGGAATGCCACGAGGTCGTCCCGGGTAATGTTGTCGAGGGTCGCATATTCCGTGTGCCGGGCGTAGACGCTGCCGGCGCCGTAGATCAGCTTGGCGTACTCCCGCGAGGCGATGGCGTTGGGATTGTCGTTGCGACGAGCGATGGACGTGCGGGCGGCGACCTTGGCCAGATCGATCTTGTCCTGGCGGAAGGCGGGATTCATCAGCACGTCGGCCAGGATGGCAAGGCCCGTGTCGATGTCCTCTTTGAGCACGGACATGTAGGCGCTGCCGGAACTGCGGCCGATGCCGGTCTCCACGGACGCAGCGATCTGCTCCAGTTGCTCGTCGATCTCGTCCCCCGTCCGAGTCGTCGTGCCGCCCATACGCAGGACGGTGCCCGTGAGGGAGGCCAGGCCGACCTTGTCCGCGGGCTCGTAGATCGAGCCCGTCCGAACCATCGCCGACACGTGGATCAGCGGCAACTCGTGGTCCTCCAGCACAAGCAACTGCATCCCGTTGGCCAGCGTCACGCGCTCCACCTCGGGCACCTGGATATCGCGCAGCTTGGGGTACTTCAGCTCCTTGCAGTCGGGCACGCGTTCCATCGCTACCCCACAGCCGACGAGGAAGGCGACGCACATCAGCACTGAAGTCATTCGCATCATCAACGCGGTTCTCATATTCCTGCTCCTGTCGTCGGCTTCCCGCCGGAGGTGGTTTCAATGACGCCGACGGTGCGGTTCTTCGTCGTGAAATACGCCGCGGCAACCCGCTGGACGTCCGCCGCAGTCACCTGCTCGATCTTGTCCAACTGCTTGAAGAGGTTGTGCCAGTCGCCGGTGACCACTTCATAGAAGGTCAGTTGGGCGGCCAGACCCGAGTTGGAATCGAGCTGTCGGATCAGGTCGGCCCGGCTGCGGGTCTTCGCCTTGGCCAACTCCGCGGGCGATACCGGCTCGCTCTTGAGCTTCTCGATTTCCGCGTAGATCGCGTCTTCGCACTCACGGGTCGTGTGGCCCGTCGCGGGCACCGCCATGAACATGAACAGGGCCGGGTATTTGTTCAGCATCGGTCCCGAGTCGGCGGAGACCGCGATCTGCTTGTCCCTCACCAGGCTCTTGTACAGCCTCGCGGTCCGCCCGACGCCGACGATCTCCGAGATCACCTGGAACACCGTGCTGTCGGGGTGGTTGACGTTGGGCTGATGGTAGCCGATCAAGACCACAGGCTGGGCGACATCTTCCACCGTCACGCGGCGTTCCCCTCGTTGCGGCGGCTCCTCCGTCTCGACCGGCTCGGGCTTGGGCCCGCTGGGCAGGCCCGCGAAATACTTGTCCGCCAGTTTCCGAACCTGGGCCGGATCGACGTCTCCAACGATGGAGATCGTCAGATTGCTCGGGCAGTAGTATGTGCGGAAGAAGGCCTGCGCTTCCCATCGCGTGAGGGTTTGCAGGTCGCTCATGTGCCCGATCACGCCTTCGCCGTACGGATGCGCCAGGAACGCGATGGCCTGGAACTCCTCGTAGAGTCGTCCCATGGGGGAGTTTTCCATCATCCGCCGCTCCTCCATCACAACGTCCCGTTCCTTGTAGAACTCGCGAAGCACCGGGTAGGCGAATCGATCCGCCTCCAGCATCATCCACAACTCCAGCTTGTTCGAGGGCAGGCTCACGATGTACTGGGTCGCGTCCTCGCTCGTGTAGGCGTTGAACCCCTCGGCGCCCTGCTGGGTGAGGATCTCCTCGTACTCGTCGTGAACGATGCACTCCTGGGCCTTCTGCCCTGCCTGGTCGAACTGGCCCTGGAGTTCCTTCAGCTTCTGGGGGTCCGGGCCGCCGATCTTGCGTTTCTCCCTCTTGATGGCGTCGAACAACTCGTCCATCTTCGCCATGGCGGCGGCTTCCGCCTGATAGTCCTTCGTCCCGATGGTCCTCGTCCCCTTGAACGCCATGTGCTCGAACAGGTGCGCCATTCCGGTGATCCCGGCGACCGAGTCGACACCACCGACATCGGCGTAGGTGTGGAACGAGATGATCGGCACCTCGTGGCGTTCCAGGATCAGAAACTTCAGGCCGTTGTCCAGTGTGAACTCGGTCAGACGCTTCTCGAATCCCGCGAGGTCCTGGCCCCTCACCGCCGCAGCAATGAACAGCATCACGAGCAGGGCCGCCGGCCCGACGCGTCTCACAATCGAATGTCCCATGGTGCTACTCCTATCACCGTGTTTGATGGTTCCTTGTCTCTCAGCCGGTTCAATTCTATCGGAACTATACCGTGCCATGGCAACCCTTGTCTACCTCCGGACGGCCTCTCTGCCGCCAGAATCCAATCCATTTGCACTGGCGAGGATTGCCTTGCCCGCAGGTTGTGATACAATGACGACAGTGAGATCCCGTATGGAGGTACAGTCATGTGGCGTATGCTTGTTCTCATCGTATTCGGGCTCGTCGCCTCGGCGAGTGCAGCGAGCGACGAATTGATGCCGCCGGTCCGGCTGGAGGCCGCCGGCAAGGCGATCGACACAGATGTCGGCCATGCGGCCCCCTGCGTCTGCGACTTCGACGGCGACGGGGTCCAGGACCTCCTGGTCGGCCAGTTCGGCGACGGGCTGCTCTGGATCTACCGTAATGAGGGCACGAATGCCGAGCCGAAGCTCGCGGCCGGGGTGAAGTTCAAGGACGGGGCGAAAGACGGCACCGTCCCCCATGGCTGATGCATCGGATTCGGTCCACGTGTCGTGGACCTCAACGGTGACGGACACATGGACATCCTCTCGGGCTCCTGGCCGGGCGAGTTGTTCCTATTCAAGGGTTTGGCGGATCGCTCCTTCGCGGCTCCCGAGATGCTCAAGGACAAGGACGGCCAGATCATCAACATCGGCGGCGGCATTCGAGAGGAGCAGAACATGTTCCGAGGCCCGGGGGAGACCGGAACCATGATTCTGATCACAGGCACCGCCGAGTGGGAGACCACGGACGAGGGGACGTTCGTCACCTACCGCGGACAGCGGATCAAGAGCACGCCCGAGAAACCCCTGGCGACCACTGGGAGTGCTTCCACCGTCGATCCGGCCGACTGGGACAGCGATGGAGACTACGACCTGATCGTCGGCGACGGGCGAGGAGGCGTCTTCCTGATCGCCAACGAGGGGACCGCAGCGTCCTACGCCTTCGCCAAAGAAGAGCAGCTCCAGGCGGCCGGTCAGGCACTCCGGGTCCAGGGCCGGGCCGGACCGTATGCTGCGGATTGGGACGGCGACGGCGACCTCGACCTGCTCGTCGGCGCCGAGGACGGCAGCGTCTCGTTCTTCCGCAACACTGGCACGTCCAGAGTTCCCGAACTGGCTGCGGCGGTGCAGCTCGTCGGGCCTGGCGAGATGCAAGCGGGAGCACAGGCCCCCAAAGAGGTCCGTCGCGGCGGTCGCTCGAAGATCTGCGTCGCCGACTGGAACGGCGACGGCCGCCCGGACCTGCTCGTCGGGGACGTCTTTTACCAGAAGCCAGATCGTCCCGAGCCGACCGCCGAAGAGAAGGCCGAACACGAGCGAATACGGACGGAATTGGAGTCGCTGCGATCGTGCTCCAGCGAGCTTTACGAGAAGGCGCAGGGATCCTCGCGTGTGCAGGACAAGGACGAACGCGACAAGCTCCAGAAAGAGCTGGGCGAAGTGAGCGAGCGGATACGTTCCCTGTACTCGCAACTTCCTCGCGAATACGAGACTCACGGCTGGGTTTGGCTGTTCCTCCGCAAGTAGCGGACGGGGAGGCGGATCGTGATAGAAGACATCGTGATCGAACCGATGACGGAATCGCTGTTGCTGTGGCGGTGCCTGCATCACGGGCCGCTCTCGCGCGATACGATTGATCACCTGCCACCCAGCGACGAGGTCCCGTGGGAGAGGTGCCGGACGCGGAATCTCCCGCTGCTGGCGAAGCTGACACAGACCTACGGCGTCTGCGCGATCGTCGCCCGCGACGGCCAGCGAATCGTCGGGCATCTGCGATTCTACCCCAAGGCCGTCTGCGGCATGGCGGGCGCCGGTTGCCTTTGCCTTCAGCAGGACTTTCCCGCCGGTCCCAGAGACGACTTCGCAGAAACGCGGTTTCCCCCTCTCTCGCAGATTGAGGACAAGACGCTCGTCGTTCACTGCCTGATGACGGCGCGCCCCCAACAGAACACCGGCTCGTACCAGCGCAAGGGCCTTGGCACGCGGATGGTCAAGGCCCTGATCGAGTGGGCCCATACAAACGGATGGCGCCATATCGAGGCCGAGTCGTTCGAGGACCTCCCCATCATCTACGAAGTCACCGGCAGCGCCGGGCACACGTTCTGGGAGAAACTCGGGTTCCGTCTGGCTGACCGGCGTCCGCATCCTGAACTTCAGGCACAGAGCGACTTCGTCAGCCAGCTCGAGGAACAGGCCAGATCGCTCGGAGTCCCTCCGGAACGGGCCAGAGACCGGCTCATTATGCGCCTGGACCTCCTGATGAGTTTTGACGAGCAAGATCGGCAATCGAACCGTGTGGCACCCCCGCCCTCGGGGGTGATCCCAGCCGGGGGGTGATCCCAGCCCGGGGGTGATCCCAGCCCGGGGGTGATCCCAGCCGGGGGGTGATCCCAGCCCGGGGGTGATCCCAGCCGGGGGGTGATCCCAGCCGGGGGCGGCTGGGCTACATTACTGTACTGTCGCCTGAAGGAACTCCGAGCCAAGCGAACGAAGTCCGCCAAAGAGGTGGTACACGCTACCGAGCTTGTCTGTCGAAACTCACTGGGACGGACGTGCGCGAAGAAACGACGCCCGCTGTCTGCGCCGGGGATCGTGACCGGCCAAGCCTTCGCTGCCTTTATCTTCTGACTGGTCTGCGGTCGTGGGCGACCGCCGCAAGACGGTTCTTGCTCCGGCCGTGGCCATTGCCTACAATGGACAAGGATTGGAGCGGATCTCCGCGGTGCGAACCGATGGCGGAGGCTGGGAAAAGGTTGCGGGATCATTCGGATCCCAGATGATTCGAGGAGAGCGCCATGCGAAGCGAATTGCGGAAAAAGCTGCCATTCGGTGCGAGTCTGTTTCTGCTGCTGGCCGTCTGTCCGACGGCCCGTGCGATCACGATCTTCAAAGTGGCGGCCACCGAAGATCACGAGGCATATCCCTCGGTGTCGGGCAATACCGTGGTCTGGCAGGACGACCGCGACGGCAACTGGGACATCTACGGCGCCATCCTCGACGGGCCGGAAGTGACAACCACGACGGAGCCGTAGGACCCGTCGGTTGCAGCAGCTCGCGTGCGGGCGAACCCAGGCTCCGCCGGGGAGGAACAAGGTGGTCGCAGAAGACCCTCTACGGCCTGACCATGCCGATCAGTTTCACGATGCCGCAGTATTCGCCCGTGGGCAGATCCGAACCCGCCGGCTGCCAGCAGAGGTCTACGGTCACATCCTGGCGGAAGACGCTCCCGGCCGAAGTGTTGAAGACACCGACCTCGCTCACCGCGCCGGTCCAGCCGGCTGGCAGGAGTCCGGTTCGCGGATCGCGCTGCCACGCGAGCAGGCGACTGCCGTCTTCGCCCATGATCTGGACGCCGCTTCCGCCCACGCGGATCTTGTGGATGGACGCGGGATCGCCTCCCTGGCACAAGTCGGTACAGGCGACCTGCAACTCCACCTGTTGCGTGTTCGCCCGGACATGGAAACGGACCCAGCCGGGAATGGGTGAACCTGTCCGATAATCGTGCAGGCCGATGGCAACAGCGTGCGGATCGCCCACGACGATCTGCGGTTCCACACGCGCCTGCACGCGAGCCGTAGCCCCACTGCGGTGGACCGAGGCCGCCGCGGGAAGTACGCCACAGCACCATGCCACCCCCGCCAGGATTGTCAGCCGTTTCGCCGTCATCACACGTTGGATATCGGCATGGCGCCGACCCGTCCTTCAGGATTCTCGTCGGACGTCCGACGACCCTATTGACGTCTGCGAGTGCGTCGGCACAATAAGATGACTGTGATGGACCGGTCCGGGCGATGACGACACATGCCCGGCCCTGTCCCAGGATGGAATGCTGACCCCAGCGACTTCAGTCGCTGATGACGATATCAAGGGAGGCTCAGACATGGCGGAGCGTGCGACGTATCACGTGATCCGGGGGGAAGATGGCGGCTGGAGCGTTCGATTGTTGAACACCGGCCAGGTGGTCAGCAACCACCGGTCGAAGATCGATGCGATTCTTCGCGGTCGGGAGCTGGCCCAGAGCCATGAGTACAGCCTGCTCGCAGTCCACGACCGTGAAGGCCGCCTAGAGAGGCAGTACACCTACGGCTGGGATTCCTGCCTTTTCCCTCCACGACGCGGCTCCAAAGGAGCACGGGTCTGATCCCAATTCCCTTGCAGGTCCGGCTCGGGAAGAGTACAGTACACCAGAACGCAGGGCCAGTAGCTCAACGGTAGAGCAGCAGACTCATAATCTGTTGGTTCCTGGTTCGAACCCAGGCTGGCCCATCAACTGATTGCGGCTGGGACACTCCCGACCGCGTGGCTGCGCAGAACGGCGACGTAGAACTCATTCGTCGTCTGGTCGCTTTGGTCGCTCTGGTGCCGGGCCGTGTGCTGGGCGTCCGCCAGGGTCACCCCGTGCCGGACCCAGTTCGTGATGGCGGTCTTGCGAAACACGTGAAGGCCGCCGTTCTTGATTGGCGGCAGACCCCTGGCCCGGCGACGCAGATCCGCCAGGGCCTTGATCTCGCGAAGCTCGCGATAGAAGTCCGTGTACGGCTGCTTGCGAACCGACTCCGGGATCGAACCCACCGACGCCCTCAACGCATGTATCCCCGACCCGCGTCATCCATTCTTCGTCGTCCATTCGCAACGGACCCTGCTGGCCCAACGAGTCTTCGGCATCGCCCAGGGCTATGAAGACCTCAACGACCACCAGGGTCTGCGGGAAGACCCCTGGTTTCAGGTCCTGTGCGAACGGGGCATTCAGGAGGATCTGCCGCTGGCGTCGCCGCCGACCTTGTGCCGGCTGGAGAACCGCGTGGATCGCAAGGCGTTGGCCCGCATGGCCGAGGTCTTTGTCGAGGTGTTCATTCGCTCTCAGACGTCCGCCCCGAAGGAACTGATCCTGGACTTCGACCCCACCAACGATCCGGTCCACGGCAACCAGGAGCAGCGGCTCTTCGGCGAATTCCGCTACGGCGCCCAGACGTGGGACCGCAAGCGTCGGGGGATCGTCAAGGCCGAGCATGTGGAGCCGGGACCTAACACGCGATTCCTGGTGACCAACCTGGCCGGGGGCTATCCGCTGAAAGACCTGTTCGTCAGAATTCTGGGTCGCCTGCTCGCTGTGCCGACGAGATCTCCCGACTCGGGCTAACGAAAGTGACATCCCGGTCCGCCGAGTGGGGGAAAAAGGGGGTAGTATGCGCCGACTACGCCAGACCGACCATATAAAGACAAACACTATCCAGATGTCGGTCGCCTCTCAGAGTCTACAGCCCCCGTGAAATATGCGGGTTCGTGTCCTTCGTGGTGGGGGTGCCTGGATTCCCGCTTCCGCGGGAATGACAAGAGGGGATTGCCGCGCTGCGCTCGCAACGACAGGATCAGCGATGATCCCCGCCTGCGCGGGGGCAAGTCTGTCTGCGGAAGAGTCTTCTTCGTGCCTCTGTGCCTTCGCGCGAGGATCAGCGTTCATCCGCGTTCATCAGCGGTTGCAGATCGTCGCACACCGTGCGGGGTCCTCTGTAGTTCCTGAATCATGGCCCACTTTCCTGCGTCTTGGTGGTATAATGTGCGGTCGATTTGCGGGTGTCTATTGAGGGGCCGTCTTGCCCCCCTCGGACGAAAGGACGGAGTGGAATATGATAGCGAATCCTCATCCAGCGGCACAGAAGTGCCCGATCCATCGATTGCTGACGGTTGGGCTGATCCTTGCAGGCGTCTGGGGCGCGAGTCTGGCGAGAGCGGGCGGGATCGTGGACGTCGTCGAGCAGGTGAGCGTGGACCGCTACACGGACTTCCTTCAGAACGACCTCTACGCCCACGACGGCGAAGCCCGTTGCTTCGGGCCCGAGCACGATTGGGCCCGACAGAGCATCCAGGATCGATTCGAGAGCTTCGGCCTGGCCACCCGGCTCGACCCGTTTCTGTATGACCAGGTCGAGTACTACAACGTGGTGGGCGTTCTCCCAGGCCTGACGCGGCCCCGGGAGATCTACATCGTCGGAGCTCACTTCGACAGCGTCGCCGGATGCCCGGGGGCGTGCGACAACGCCACGAGCGCCGCCATCGTGATGGAGGCCGCTCGCGTCTTGTCGCAATACCTCTTCGAAGCGACCCTCGTCTTCATCGCGTTCGACCGCGAGGAACAGGGACTCGTCGGCAGCAAGGCCTATGCCAACGAGCACGCGCACGAGGACGTCCGCGCCATGATCGCCATGGATGTCACCGGGTATCGCCCCTATGGGCCGGAGCAGCCGGAGTACAATCAGGCGAGTCTCTATTACCAGAGCGGACGCCCGACATTCATCGATGGCCTGGCGGAGGGGATGGAACTCTATGGCGGCCTGGCCTGCACGATCGCAAGGAACCCCGGCCCCCTGCAAAGCGACTATATCCCGTTCGACTCGGTAGGCTTGCCCGCGGCGGTGCTCACCTCCCGCGCCGGAGCGATCAACTACCTGATTCACACGTCCCTGGACTCCCTGGACAACCCCGGCTACGTCGACTACGCATACGCGACGCAGACCGCCCAGGGCATCGTCGGCTACCTGGCAACCTGCGCCGGGCTGGAGCCCGTTCGGACGCTGCCGGATTTCAATGGAGACTGGAAGGTCGATATCGAGGATCTGGCTCTTCTGATGGAGCATTGGAACGAGGACGATCCCGCCTTCGACATCGCGCCGCCGCCGTCGGGCGACGGCATGGTCGATGACCAGGATGTGGCCGGCCTCCTGCACTTCTGGGATCAGGAAATCGTCGAACCGGGTCTGATCTGCCACTGGAGACTGGATGAGGCGAACGGAACGACCGCCGTCGATCGTGTCGGAGGCAAGAACGGCTCGCTGTCGGGCGGACCTGCCTGGCAGCCGCAAGGCGGTCGGACAGACGGCGCCCTGGCGTTCGATGGCGTGGACGATTACGTCCGCATCCCCGCCATCCGGGACCCACTGGACCAGGCATTCAGCGTCTTTGCCTGGGTTCAGGGCGGTGCGCCCGGGCAGGCGATTCTCTCTCGCCAGAAAGACTCTGCCTGGCTGATGGCGGATACATCCGAGGGATTTCTGTTGACCGAGTTGCAGAGCCCTCGTCGGTCCGGCTGTCCGTTGTGCTCGCCCGTGCCGATCACGGGCGGGGACTGGCACCGCGTGGGATTGACGTGGGACGGCACGAACCGAATCCTGTACGTGGACGACATCGAGGTGGCCAGGGACACGCAGGACAATCTACCGAGCTCGAGCGACGGCCTGTACATCGGCTCCGGATACAAGCTCGACGCGGGCAGCTTCTGGTCCGGCCTGATCGACGACGTCCGAATCTACGACCGGGCGGTAGAGCCGTAGTCATCGCGAGAATGAAACTGCGTCCGGAGGGACTCGAACCCCCAACCATCGGTTCCGAAGACCGATGCTCTATCCAATTGAGCTACGGACGCCCTGACTGGGCAGCAACCATACTACATCCCGGCTGGAGCGTCAAATCAAAATCCCGGCCCATTGCGGCGGCGGGTATGCCTGCGTTCTCCGGCGGGGTTGCCGGGCGTTGGTCGAACAGCATCTACAGACCGCGTCCCTCGGATTCTCATTCCCGCGAACGCGGGAGTCCATAGCGCGGGATATCCGCCACTCCATGACGTCTGGATTCCCGCCCCCGATCCGGTCGGGGGCAGGCTTTGCGCGGGAATGACAAGGTCGGCACCACGTCTTGGCGTATACGCGCGTCGCCGTCTGCCGGAAGGGTCGGTCACACCCCAACACACCCCCCCCTACGGCGTCGTGCCCGAGTCCTTCTTCAGGGGGGTCGTCCACAGATACACCCTGCGGCTGAGTATCGAGGTCTCCCCGCCGGGCACTTCGACCACCTCGTCCGGCGTGACCCCCTGCATGTCGAACTCGTGCGAGACGATCCGCGAGCCCGGCTTGAGCTTCTCCAATTGCGGAATCAGCTTGACGTTCAGGCTCGGCAACAGGTACAGGGTGACCACGCTGGCCTGGCTCAGGTCGAGCGTGAAGATGTCCTTCTGCTCGATGGTCACCAAGTCGCCGACCCCGTTGGCATCGACGTTCCTCTTCGATTCCTCGATGCGTCTGGGATCGATGTCGAAGCCGAAGGCCCGGCAGCCGTACTTCCTGGCGGCCCTGATGGGGATGCGACCATCGCCACAGCCCAGATCGTACACCACGTCCGCCCTGGTCACTTTCGCCAGTTCCAGCATCTTGTCGACCACATGCGGCGGCGTGGGCACGTAGACGACGTCCGGCCGGCGGAGCTCCACGGGAGGCTCCCTCTTCAGCGGTGTCGTCCACAGATAGATCCGGTGGCGCACGCCGGAATCCTCGTCGTCCTCGACCTCGACGACCCGATCCGGGATGACGCCCTGCATGTCGAAATCGTGCGAGACGATCCGCGACCCCGGCTTGAGCTTCTCCAACTGCGGGATCAGCTTGACGTTCAGGCTCGGCAGCAGGTACAGCGTCACCACGCTGGCCCGGCTCAGATCCAGTGTGAAAACGTCCTTCTGCTCGATGGTGACGAGCTTGCCGACGCCGCTCTTCTCGACGTTCTCCTGCGATTCCTTGATGCGCCGCGGATCGATATCGTATCCGACGGCCTTGCAGCCGTACTTCTGCGCGGCCCTGATGGGGATGCGAGCGTCGCCGCAACCGAGGTCGTACACCACGTCCTTCTTCTCCACTTTGGCCAGTTCCAGCATCTTCTCCACCACCTTGGGAGGCGTGGGGATGTAGACGACGTCCGGCACGCGCGAGCCCACAACGGGCGCCTTCTTCAGAGGAGTGGTCCACAGGTAGACCTTGTGCTGGCGGTTCGCATCCTTGGCGTCCGCCACCGTGATGACGCGGTCCGGCGTGACGCCTTTCATGTCGAAGTCGTGCGAGACGATCCGCGAGCCCGGCTTGAGCTTCTCCAACTGCGGGATCAGCTTGACGTTCAGGCTGGGCAGCAGATACAGCGTCACCACATTGGCGCCGCTGAGGTCCAGGGTGAAGATGTCCTTCTGCTCGATGGTCACGAGGTTGCCGACTCCGTTGGCGTCGACATTCCGGCGTGACTCCTCGACTCGCTGGGGATCGATATCGTACCCGACGGCCTTGCAGCCGTACTTCTTCGCCGCAGTCACCGGAATGCGGCCGTCGCCGCAGCCGAGGTCATAAACCACATCGTCCTTGGTCACCTTGGCCAGTTCCAGCATCTTCTCCACGACGTTGTGCGGCGTGGGCAGGAAGATCACGTCGGGCTCGCGCAGAGGTTCGGCCGCCCCCAGAAACGAAGCCAGTCCGATCGACACCACAACAGCACAGACAAAGAACGCTCGCGTTGCCATAGTGTAGTCCTCTCAAAAGAGTCCCGGCCCTTGCCCCGCGCAAACACGGCCCCTGTGGGTATGTGGCACGCGGACCTGACATTCTATTGCAGGAGTCGTGTGAAGTGAATACCCGTGACGGAATTCGCTGGGCGCCGCTACAGGGAGTCTCGAGCGGCCAGCCGGGGCAGCAGACCGGCCGCGAGGCTCCCTGAATCGGCGGGACGATGCTGAGCCGGAGTGCCCCGTCGGATCGCACCTGAGCCGCCACAGAGTTCGGACAGATGCTCCCGCTGCTCTGTAGACAGGTGCGGACGCAGCAGGACGAGATATCGCGCGATCCGTTCCTCTAACTCGCGGTGTGCCTCGACAAGCTCGTCGAGCCGATTGAGCAGCGTTTGGCCGTCAATCGCCGCGTCCTCCAGACTTGCCGCAACCTCGGTGTGGACCTGGTTGAGTCGGTCTGCGAGGAGGGTGCAATCCAGCTCGAAATTGGGGTCCTGTTGCTGAATCCAGGCCGCTTGTTCGGCTGTGAGCAGGAGTCTGCAAACCACCCCCTCCTGAGCCTGTGCATGGTCTTCGTTCTGCCCGCCGCGATACCCTGGGCCACCTCTGCCCCGCCGGCCGGTGGTCCCACGGCCGCCCATATAGCCATGGCCGCCCATTTCGCCCTGAGCGCCGCCTCGCCAGCGATACCGCTTTTGCACCTGGCCCCGCACGGAACTCGCACAGGACTGCATGAGGGCCTTTGCCTGCGATCGCGGCAGTCCATCCCGCAACCCGACCAGATGCCACCCGACCGTACGGATCAGCGTACCATAGGACTCGGTCGTGCGGCCCACCTGGGCCAGTATCTGTGGTCCTGTGGAATCTACGTCTGCCAGCATCGTGGAGAGTGTGACCTGTTCCGCGCGGACCGAATCCGCCAGACGCCGGGCTTGCTCCTCGAACTGTCGGTCCCTCTCGATCGCGTCATGTGGCGCGTTCTTTCGCCAGGATGATTGCCGGATCTCGGCTCGACCCAGGTAGAAAGCTATCCCCCCCGCCGCAACGGCTGAAACCACAACGACGAGAGCACACTGCCGCGTCATAATCACCGGTCCTCCACTGACAGTGATTCGTCCCGGAGCACCAACGACGAAAGGCTTTCTCCGATGTCGAGCCCGAGGGCGGAGACGTATCGCGGCGGCTCGATGCCTCCGACGGGCGATGCCCGACGGCCGGTCCAGCGACCGCCAGCGTAGCCCGCCGCCGTGGCGATGAGAATGGCTGCGGCGAAACGCAGGGCCATTCGCACGCCGAAAAGATGGACGACAGGCCGACTCAAGTCTCTCTTCCCATGCCCGGCCGTCAAGAGGGCCTCGGGCGGAGCAAGATGCTCCGG
Organism: Phycisphaerae bacterium; assembly: GCA_017993835.1. Classification (GTDB taxonomy): domain Bacteria; phylum Planctomycetota; class Phycisphaerae; order Sedimentisphaerales; family Anaerobacaceae; genus PLanc-01. Next base: position 1,973 of record JAGOLX010000001.1, on the reverse strand, counting down.
GGGCCAGACTTCCCACGCGCCAAGAACTTCCCACGTCCGCCGCAAGCCGTCCAGCTTCTCCCGGCATTGAGAACACTGGCGGACATGGGCGAGAATGGTCTGTTCCCGCTGGGCATCCAGCCGTCCAGCGGCCAGCTCAACCAGTTCGATCTCTCTTGCATGCTCCATGCGTACTGCCTCACATATTGAACGTCCGCCGCAGCCCGTGCACTGCGGCCTTATCGCGAAAAATCCTCAAATTGGGCCAGATTCTTTCGCAGGTTCTCATACGCCCTGACCAGGAGGGATTCCACCGCCGATTTGCTCCAGCCCGTGACCTCGCCGATTTCGACATGACTGAGGCCCTCGTATCGATGCAGGACCACGACCTGGCGTTGGCGGTCGGGCAATTGAGCGATGGCCTTCCGCACCCGCTCGGCCAATTCCGCCTTCTCCACCGGATCGTCTCGCGAAGGATCCTCCGTCCGCGGCTCCTCCACCGCCTCCAGCGGCAGCAGAGACGCGCCGACCTTCCTGTGCTGGTCCATGCTCAGGTTGTGGACGATGCGATATAGCCAAGTGGTGAACTTCGCCTGGGGCTCGTATGCCCCTGCGGCTCGACGCACTCTCAGGAAGGTGTCCTGCGCTACGTCCTCGGCCCGATGCCAGTCGCCGAGCAGGCGATACGCAAGGGAAAGGACGCGGGCCTGGTGCCGGTGAGCCAGCAGACCGAGCGCAGCCATGTCGTTCCGACCGACACGGGCCATCAGTTCTGCATCACTGGAAGACTCGTTTTCCATGAAACCTGATCACCCAGGCAAACACTTGAAAGCTCAACGCCCATACGAGTCTGCGAGAGAAACTGTTCAGAACGACAGGAATTCCCAGAATTCGGCCGCAGGTCTTCCCCGCTCGTGTCGTTCAACGATTGTGACCGGTAACAGAAAGAAACACTGCAATCAAGGAGAACGATCATGAGAACTAGAGTACTGATTCTGACCCTCGCCCTCGTTGGGACATTGACCATCTGCGCCGGCGCGGCACAGAGAGGCAAAGGCGGCAAAGGTCCTGCCGTCCCCCCACCCACAGCGGAGCTCACCGCAGAGGAGACAGCGAACATCCTGCACATGCGCGAGGAAGAGAAGATGGCGAGGGACGTCTACCTGAAGTTCGCGGAAATGTATGACTGCGCGATCTTCACGAGGATCGCCGCGGCGGAACAGCGACACATGGACGCCGTGGGTTTGCTCGTCATCAAATACGGATTGACCGACCCGGTCACTGACGACACCATCGGCGCCTTCAGCACGCTGGATTTCGAGACCACATATAACACGTTCGTGGAGGCCGGCACTGCCTCGCTGCTCGATGCCCTCGAAGTCGGCGTGCAGATCGAGGAACTCGACATCGCGGACCTGGAGGCCGCCCTTCTTCAAACCGATAAGACTGATATTCAATGGGTGTTCGAGAACCTGTTGAATGCCTCCAACAATCATTGGACGGCCTTCACGCGTAAAATCCTCGCCGGAACCTCCAGTTCACTTCAAGGGGACAACACGGGCCAGACAGCAGGACAGGCGACATCCGTGGCATGCCGCGGCCGCGGCGGCAGAGGCAACGGCGGCCGCACTCGCGGCGGCAACGGCCAATGCGACCGGCTCCAGAAAAGGGATGGGGGCTGTCTCTACACATCGGCAGCGTAATCCGCACGCCGGCCCATCACGTCGGTGGTGTACTGCAGAATCTCTCCGGGGCTGCGTCCAGGGACGCGGCCCCTTTCTCTTCTCACGCATCTCGCAAGACCGCGTATCTGGGGTGCACGACCATACTTGCACGCATGCAACAGGGGTTCACGAAGACCCCGGGTTGTCATTCCCGCGAAGCCGTTCATGGGCCTTTGGCCCACCCGAAGGGGATGAAAAGGGGCTTGCGTCGGGGTATACTGGAGGGGGTTTTGGGCGGCGGTGGATGCAGGTCGGTCCGCATTGATGCTT
>JAGOLX010000072.1:4626-25031 GCA_017993835.1 Phycisphaerae bacterium | reverse complement strand
CGCCGCCACTTCGGCCGATAGGCCCGCCGAACGCCACAGAGCCAACAACGTCGGCCAATTGGAGGTTACAATCAGCGGCGCGATCCCTGCTCCCGCTGCGATCCTCCTGGGGACCAGGAGGCGTGAGCTGCCGTGCGAGGGCACAAGAAAGGCCGGGCGAAGGAAGCCCGGCCTGCGTCACGAATGCCCAATAGCCTGCCTACTTGGGCAGGGCCCTTTCGAGCTCTGCTAGTTTCTCAGGGGAGACCGTCTCGCCGTGTAGGTCGCCGAAAATCACGCGGTATTCCGTATCGGAGAGCTTCCACCGCAGCAGAACCTTGTCCGCGTCTTTCGGCGCTACGGTGCTTCCGTAGTAGGCTGGGTCCTTTTTTTCGTTGGTGAGGTTCATGTAGAACAGGAATAAGCGCACCATGACCAGTCGGGCATCCGCAAGTCGCTTCGCCTTCTCCTGTTCTGCGAGCCCTTGCAGTTCCTCTTTCAACCGTATGGCGCCGCGGGTGTCGCTCTTGTTCAACTTGCCCTCCAGGTCTGAGGTAGGGTCTGACGAAGAGCCAATAAGGAGACTCTCCGGATATTTGCCGAATAATTCTGCACACTGCCTCAACCCCCCCGTCGCAGCCTGCTCATTGATGGATTGCCAAGGCCTCTCCGTCGGCACGGTATAGCCATCAGGTACGGTTGGCGGCTCCAATTCGGAGGCGTCGACCTGGACATCCCACTGGAAGTTGTATGTGATGTGTTCGCACCTCGCTCTATCCCCCTTCTCGTCAAGTCCCCTCGTCACGCTCTCGTACCGCACGGGCAAGCGTGTCTTGACATCGATCCACACCTTCACGTCGGTCTGTGGATCGTTGAGCCCGTTTTGCAGGGTAGGCCCGCAATTGGGATCGCTGGTGTGGAACCCCTCGGCCTCAATGCCATCGACAGTGGATCGGCCTATACTCTCGTGTTTGCAGGCCGTGATTTCTTTGAGAAGTGCCACCGGGTCACGATGCCGATCAAGGTCCTTCCGTATCTGTTGGCCTAGGAAACTGTCCAGTTCCGCGCGAATGTACCGCTTCTGCGTGTGCGCCAGCATCACCATGACATTCGTAGCCGGACTGAAGTAGAGATCTGTTAAAGCCACCCTTTCACCATTTGGATCCAGTTGCTCAAATCGGATTATCCCACCATATTCCTTCGAGACCAGATAGTCTTGATGCATTTCCCTAGTGCGAGGTTTGCCTCCAGGTACTTCATGAATGAGTCTCTGCGTCGCTTTGCACTGGAAGGCTTTGACCTGTTCGATGCGGGCCAGGACGTCGGCCAGCGCTACGCCTGAGCCGGTAGTCCTCCAGAGAGACAGGCCGATCACGCATGCAATAACGACGGCCGCCGCAACGGCCAGTTTGGCTGATGGACTCTTCATGATGGACCTCCACATATTCGGCTTCTGTTGAGCCGATTTGTGCTGGACTGCTCTCGTGTACGTCGTCTTGATCTCCTCGAAGACGGCGTTGTCGGGCGCGGCGTTGGTCTGCACCGCCGCTTCATCGAACAACCGCCTCATCTTGTCTGCGGAACTCATGTCTGCACCTCGCTGTCGAGTAGTGCCCGCAGCTTCTCCAGGCCGTACCGGTATCGGCCCTGCACCGTGTTGACCGGAGCATTCTGAATTCTCGCAATCTCTGGAAATCCCAGGCCCGCCTTGAATCGCAGCGTCACCACCTCCCGCTGCTCCACGGGCAGTTCTGCCATCATCCGACTGATCCGCTGCATCTGCTCGTTCGCTACGGCCCATTGGTCGGGAGGACTGCCCGGGGCCGTCTGCATCGCCGCGTCGTCAAGCGGGGCCATCTGGTGACGCTGGCCATCGCGTCGGAGGGTGCGAATCCGGTTCATCAGACACGTGATCAGGAAATTCCTCACATTCCCGTGGTCGCCGACCCTATCGAAGGACTCGGCGAGCCTGAGGAATACGTCCTGCACGGCATCCTCCGAACGATGAACGTCGCCCGTCAGAAGCATTGCCAGCTTGAGGAGGTCGATCTTGTACTTGTCATAGATCAGGCGCAGGGCATCGACGTTGCCCCGTTGAAGTCTCCAGATCAGTCGCTTGTCTTGAAGCATGGCGCCCAACCTGCCCGTGAATCGCGATTCTTTGCCTTATTACACTCCCAAAGGGGGCCTCTGCGTATAGGCCAAGCAAGAAAATCTGCACAAATAGACAGGGCCGGGTCTGAATGGCCCGGCCCCCGAGGGATTTGCGAGCTTCGGGGGCATCATTGGATCGGACTATTTTTCGGCGTATCACAAGTACCTGACGGTTTGCGGAGTGCTGGTGCAGTTCTGCTGGGCCCATCTGATCCGGGACATCCGCTTTCTGGCCGAACAGACCGACCGGTCCCTGGCCCGCTGGGGCGAGAAGCTCCTGCTGTGGATCCGCAAGCTGTTTGACACCTGGCATCGTGCCGAGCAGAAGACCAGGAGGGGCTTTGCCCGGTCGATGGATCGGATCCGGCGTGGGTTTCTCCAAGCGGTTCGGCGTCCACCCTGGCGTGCGGAGGCCCAGACCTTGGCAGATCGGTTTCGCGGGGAACAGGCGATACAACTACTTTCTCTTTCTGACGACGCCGGGCATTGAGCCGACGAACAACCAGACGGAACAGGCGATTCGGCACATCGTGATCGACCGTCGCATCACGCAGGGAACTCGCGGCCCACGGGGACAGCGTTGGTGTGAACGCGTCTGGTCGATGATCGCCACCTGCCGTCAGCAAGGTCGCAGTGTCTTCGAGTTCTTCTGCAATGCCCTCCATGCGCACCTCCGAAAAGAACCCGCCCCGTCACTGTTGTCCTGACCGAAAGCCGTGAACGGCTACCTATTCGGCAACGATGCGCGAGACCATCACAGACGTCGCTTCTTCGCGGTTCGTTGACGCTCCTGTCCCACATCGAGTACCATGGGCGCACATCCGTGGACATCGGCACATCCAATGAGACGATGCCATCCGGTCACAGCCGTATGTCCCAATGAGAGATGCACAAGAACAGGAGATGAGGCAATCATGGTCAATAGCGTGGATTCCTGTGAGTGGAGGGACACGAGACGGCCGTCGTTGTGCTGGCTGGCAGGCATGGCGATTGGTGTGGTTGTGTTGATTGGAGGCCTCTTGACATCGACTGGCCGGTCTCAGGGGATCCTGGACGACATCACGCGCTGGGAACAAGGGCGCAGCATGTCCTCCAGCTCGGCCAGACTCGGCGCGGACGGCCTGCCCAACCCGACGGCCAACGGCGACTGCGATCGAATCGTCGAGCCGGGCCAGACCGTAGTCATCGCCGACCTGAAAGGGCCCGGCGTGATTACCCATGTCTGGATGACCGTCTACCACTTCCAGTCGCTCCAGTTCGGGGCCGAGCCGGGCGGCCGGGCCAATCCGCAGGAAGTCCTCATCCGCATGTACTGGGACGGCCGGGAAAAGCCTGACGTCGAGGCGCCGATGAGCGACTTCTTCGCCGCCGGGTTCGGGAGGCGAACCACGGTGCTGAGTCTTCCCGTCGTAACCGAAGACGGCGATTCCTATAACTGCTGGTGGCGCATGCCCTTCCGCGAGTCCGCGCGAATCGAAGTGATCAACCAAAGCACCAAGAACCTCAGGGCGCTGTTCTATTCGGTTGATTGGATCCAGAAGGAATCGCTGCCCGCGAACACGATGTACTTCTGTGCCCAATATCGACAGGAGTATCCGGTCCAGGGGAATCCGGATCGAGTGGACAATGAGTATCTGATCCTCGATGCCGAAGGGAAGGGCTATTATGTGGGAACGCTGCTGTCGGTCCGTACCCGGAGTCCCGATTGGTTTGGCGAAGGCGATATCCGCATGACAATCGATGGCAAAGCGACGCCTTCCGTTTGGGGGACCGGAACCGAGGACTACTTCCTCTCCGCCTGGGGTCAGAAACCCTGCCTGACGCCCTATTTCGGCACCGCCTACCTGAGCCACAAGAATCGTGACGTCGGGCAAATGTCGTCCTGCTATCGCTGGCACATCCCCGACCCGATTGTCTTCAACAAGAGTCTTCGCGTCGCCATCGAGACGATGGGCTGGGCCAATCGGGACGAGAATCCCGAAGGCCAGTCACGCATGTACTGCCAGCGACAAGATGACGTCAGCAGCATCGCCTACTGGTATCAGCTTGGCGCTGTAAAGAGGTTCGCCGAAACCACCACAGCGGAGCAGCGCAAGCTGCCCTCGATTGATCCAATTATCGCGTGGGGCAAAGACCATCAGGCCGGCCAACATCACGGCAAGGGCCGCACGCGAATGCGCAACACCGACACCTACTTCGACACCGATCCTGTGCTCGAATTCACGCCCGAATCGAGAGACGACGCGTGGATCGAACTGGCTTTCGAGGTCCAGCGCAAGCAGCCGTTCCGATTGATCGTCGTGCTGGGGCGTTCACCACACTGCGGCATCTATCAGGCATCCCTCGACGGCGTCAAGATCAGCACGCCCATGGACCTGTACAGCGACACGGACGATGGCGACGATTATCAACTCATGGACTTCTGGCCCGAGCCGGGCAAGTACGTCCTGAGGCTGGAATGTGTCGGCCGGAACCATCTGTCCGATGGCGACCAGATCCGAATCAACTCGGTCCGCCTCCGCGAGCGACGTCCCCGCGTCGAGCGCATCGGCTATCTCAAAGACCACGACTGGCGGGCCAACCCCATTCTCATCGACAAGAACACGCCGCCGCTGAAGTCAGAACAGAAGTAGATCAAACCCCGCGCCGACGAGACTGATGGCATCATTGTCACTTCGCCACGCGAAAGTCGAAGTGTACGAATTCCGCGTAGTCAACCGCTTTGTCACGACAGCGAAGAGTGAATCCATCCGCGTTGACCTCATGCCGGAAGTCCTTGCCACCGTACCTGATCGCCATAATTGCCTCCGATCCCAGTCTCGTTCTGGCTTTCCCATTCCTGCTGCCGCTTCGCTCATTTTGGATTGTCCGCATGCATCCCGCCCGCGCCGGGCTCCAATTCCTGTGTCACGGCTTCATCGGGTATTATCGCGTCGAGTTGGGAATAGGCAACAAGAAAAAGACGCGGAAGCGGCATATGTCCCCGCAGGCTCGAAGGCACCCCTACATGTGGCACGCGCGATTACACAACAAGAGCCAAGCAAGACCAACCCCGAAGTCGTCAAGGCGCTACCTGCCACCGGCATAACTCTATGCCCGACAAGACCTTGCAGCTTTCCTCCACAGCCACCCCCGTCTGGCAGCGGCCAGATGACCTTGCCAGAACCGCTCGCGTTCGCTATAGTGGTCCGTTTGGGTGCCATCGGAAGTCCTCTCGATCCCTTGGAAAGATGTCAATGGCAGAACTGGCTACCGGACCGACAAGACGCGGGTCCCGTCGTGCGTCACGCGTCGTGCGTGAGACGCTCACGCCGTGCGCGGACCAAGGGCTGCCGTGCCGGAAGCAGGCGGATTCGATCGCGATCATCCATCGTCAATCATCGATAACCAATCCCAGGTGCCGCCGCTTGGGCGAACCTGCAGGGCTCTACGTCCACGTGCCGGTGTGCCGGAGCAAGTGCCGGTATTGTGGGTTCTATTCCGTGCCGGCGGGTGGGGTCAACGCCGCCCGGCTGGTGGATGGGCTGCTGCGGGAACTGGATCGGCATGACGGCGTCGAGTTCTGCACCGCTTATATCGGTGGGGGCAGTCCGACCGCCCTGCCGGCGGGCGAACTGGTTCGCCTGGCGGGCGCCGTTTCCAGGCGAGCCCTGCGGGCGGCGGAGTTCACCGTCGAGTGCAATCCGGGCCAGGTGGACGCGGGACTGCTGGCAGCCCTGCGGGCGGTCGGGGTGAATCGGCTCTCCTTCGGGGCCCAGTCGTTTCGGGCGAAGGAGCTGGAATTGCTCGGGCGGAGGCACTCGGCCGAGCAGATCGCGGCGGCCGTGGCGATGGCCAGGCGGGCGGGTTTCGAGAACGTCGGGCTGGACCTGATCTTCGCGATCCCCGGCTCGACGCTCGCGGACTGGCAGGCGAGCCTGGAGGCGGCAATCGAGCTGGGCGTCGAGCACGTGTCCGCGTACGGCCTGAGCTTCGAGGCGGGCACGCCGTTCGAGGCCGAGCGACAGGCCGGAAGGCTCGCGCCGGTGGACGAAGAACTCGACCGAGCGATGTACGAGTGGACTATCGACCGACTGGAACGCGCGGGACTCGAACAATATGAGGTCTCGAACTTCGCCAAGCCGGGATTCGAGTGCCGGCACAACCTGGGGTATTGGGCGAATCGCCCGTACGTGGGCGTCGGGCCTGCGGCGGCTTCGTACCGAACGGAAGGCACAGCCGCCGGCGGTCGGCGGATCGAGAACGATGCGAACGTCGAGCGATACCTGGACGCGGTGGAACGCGGGCTGGCCGCACCGAGCCAGGTACACACAGTGAACGCGGCGGACGCGGTCTGCGAGACCGCGGTGCTGAATCTGCGTCGGCGGGCGGGGATCGACCTGGCGGAGTTCCGCCGGCGGACCGGGCACGACGCGATGCGGACCTTCGACGGGCCGATTGGACGATATGAAGGGCTGGACCTGATCGAAGTGACGGATCGGGCGGTCCGGCTCACATGCCGGGCCTTGCCGATTGCCGATACGATTCTTTGTGATTTTGCGGCTCTGGAATAACGGGACCTATGGATATTCGGAACATTCGGAATTTCTCAATCGTCGCGCACATCGACCACGGCAAGAGCACGCTCGCCGACCGCATGCTGGAGCTGACCGGCACCATCACCGAGCGTCAGGCCAAGGACCAGATCCTCGACAACATGGACATCGAGCGAGAGCGGGGCATCACGATCAAGGCCTCCGCGGTCACCATGGAGTACACCCACGAAGGGCAGACCTACATGCTCAACCTCATCGACACGCCGGGGCACGTCGATTTTGGGTACGAAGTATCCCGAGCTTTGACGGCGTGCGAAGGGGCGCTGCTGGTCGTGGACGCGACGCAGGGAATTCAAGCCCAGACGCTGGCGAATGCATATCTGGCGACGGAAGCTGGAGCGGAGATTCTGAGCGTCATCAACAAGGTGGACTTGGCGGCGGCACAGCCGGAACTGGTTGCTGAAGAAATCGAGCACGTCCTGGGCATCCGGCGCAACGAATGCTTTCATATCAGCGCCAAGTCCGGCCTCGGCGTCCAGGAACTCCTCGACGCGGTGTGCATGCTCCTGCCACCGCCCACCGACCGGAGGGATGAGCCGCCACGAGCGTTGATCTTCGACAGCCAGTACGACGACTATCGCGGCGTCATCTGCTACGTCCGCGTCTTCTCCGGCACCCTCAAGACCCGCCAGCGAATCCGGCTCATGGGCACCGGCTTCGCCTACCAGGTCACCGAGCTCGGCAAGTTCAAGCCCGACATGCGCCCGGTCGATCAGCTCGGCTGCGGCGAGGTCGGCTACGTCATCGCCAACATTCGCGACCTCGCCAACGTCCGCATCGGCGACACGATCACCGACGACCTCCGTCCGGCCCCGGACGCGCTGAAGGGCTACAAGCCGCCCATGCAAATGGTCTTTTCCGACTTCTATCCGGGCAACAACACCGAGTATCCGCGTCTCCGCGCCGCTTTCGACAAGCTCGCCCTCAACGACGCCAGCTTCACGTTCATCCCGCAGAACTCGCAGGCCCTCGGCTTCGGCTTCCGCTGCGGATTCCTGGGCCTCTTGCACATGGAGATCATCCAGGAGCGACTCGAACGCGAGAACGACATCGACGTCGTCCAGACTGCGCCGACCGTCAGTTACGAGATCCTCCTTCGCGACGGCATGGTCAAGCGGATCGACGCGCCCAGCGAGCTGCCCGACCGCAGCAATATCGAGGAGATCCGCGAGCCCTTCGTCAAGCTCGAGATCATCACGATGAACGACACGATCGGCGGCATCATGAAGCTCGCGGAGGCCCGACGCTGCAAGCTCATCAAGACCGACTACCTCAGTCCGACCCGCGTTATGATGGAGTACAAGGCCCCGCTGGCGGAGATCGTCTACGACTTCTACGACCTCATCAAGGGCATCAGTCACGGCTACGCGACGATGGACTACGAATTCACCGGCTTCGAGGCCGGCGACCTCGTCAAGATCGACATCCTCGTCAATGGGACGCCCGTCGAGGCGCTCTCGGTGATCGTGCACCGCAGCAACGCGGAGCCGCGAGGACGCAAGCTCATCACCAAGCTTCGCAAGTCGATCCCGCGACACCAGTTCGAGATCCCGCTCCAGGTCGCCATCGGCGGCAAGATCATCGCCCGCGAGACGATCAAGGCCTACCGCAAGGACGTGACCGCCAAGCTCTACGGCGGCGACGTCACGCGGAAGATGAAGGTCCTCAAGAAGCAGAAAGAGGGCAAGAAACGGATGAAGAGCGTCGGCTCCGTCCAGATCCCGCAGGAGGCCTTCATGAGCGTCCTGGACAATAGCGACTGACAGACCGGGAGGCCCGGCCATTGGCGATTTGTGATTGACGATTTGCGATTGCGCGTTGCCGCCCGGTGGCCGGACCTGCTGTCATCGCACAGGATGGGTGCGTTAATCCAGGCGCTAATCTGTTGTTTCGCCCCGCCAAGTGGTATAATAAAGGAGTATCGGTCGAAGTAGGTGAAATCGGAGCGCCATGAACGTCCGTTTCTACCTGGATCCAGAGGATGGTATTCCGCACATCCACCGGCATGGTGTCAATGAGGCGGAGGTAGAGAACGTTCTGGCAGACCCCGGTGAGGATCGGCCCGGACGCGAAGGTTCGCGAGTAGCCATCGGTCAGACCCATGAGGGACGTTATCTACGGGTGGTCTATGTGCCTGATTCTCGCGGGCCCTTTGTCATTACAGCTTATGAGTTGACAGGAAGACCACTGATTGCGTATCGAAGGCGTCGACGACGCAGGTAAGGCAGGCAAGAATGAGACCAGACAGGTATCCGGCGGGTTGGAACGAAGAGCGCGTGCGACACGTGATCGACCATTACGACCAACAGAATGAAGAGGAGGCTGTGGCCGAGGATGAGGCCGCCTATGAGAACAGAGACCTCGCCATCATGGAGATCCCCAAGGAACTGGTCCCGACTGTCCGCGAGATGATCGCCAGGTACGAGGAGGCCAAGAAGGCGAGCGCATAACGGCCCTCCTCCGATGGAATCCCAGTTCCGACATCCGGTAGTGATGCGGAGCGACATGCCGATGGCGACATTCTCTGTGTCCCGCCTATCCCGGCTGCCCGGCCGGACACGCGCTCTACGCGATATCCGACTTCGTGATGTCCACCACTTCGAAGTGCCGGTCGCCGCGAGGGATGGTCACCGAGACCCGCTCGCCCACCGAGTACCCCAGGATCGCCCGCCCGATGGGCGAGTGAACGGAGATGCTCCCGTTCTCGGAATCCGCTTCGTCCGGACCGAGCAACTGGTAGGTCACCTTCTCCTGGGTATCCAGGTCCAGCAGAGTCACGACCGTGCCGAAGTCGGCCTGGTCGGTGTCCGCCTTCGTGCAATCGACGATGTCCGACCGGCTGAGCATCCCCTTCAACTCCCGAATCCGTCCGACCAGGAAGCCCTGCTGCTCGCGTCCGGCGATGTACTCGCCGTTCTCCTTCAAGTCGCCCATCTCCCGCGCCTCCGCGACCCGCTGCATGACTTGCGGCAACTCCTCGTTCTGGAGGCGATCCAATTCCTCCTTCAGTTTATTGTAGCCGGTCTGGGAGATCGGTACCGGATCGATCATCGCGATGTACCTCCACGCTGTAAATAGTGTCCGTTCTTCATCTTATGACAAGTCACCTCCAGGGTCGCAGACTTCGAGGGTCATGGACTTCGAGTGAACGTCGAGGATCACCCCTGAGGATTCGGCTCTATGATACTCCTTCATGGGCCCCTTGTCCACCCAATCCTCGGGTATCGGGAGATTCCACCGATTCAGGTCGATTCAAAAGAAAAGGGCTACACGATAGCCGTGCAGCCCTGGTGGAACGATGGTTGACGCGGGGAATTAGAGGGCTCTACGCCTCCGCATCCAGCCGACCAGTCCGGTCCCGAGGGTGCCCAGCAGGATGGCGCCGGGCGCCGGGACGCTGGGCTGCTCAAGAAGGATGGACGTTTGCATCAGGAAGTTCGACTCGGTCGTGTGGCGCTCCGCGAAGAACAGGTCGAACGAGTAGTCCTCCCCGATGGTCAGGCCGAGCGTGTCCAGATCGATCGAAGCCGTCTTCGCGGAATGGACGCCGCCGAGGTCGATGACCAATTGGTCGTTGATGAAGACGAACACGTCATCGTCGCCCTTGAAGGTGAACGCCTGGCCAGCCTGGTACGTGAACTCGGAATGGAGCTCCAGCGTGAAATGATAGTTGTGGCTCCTCCCCTCGTTGCCGAAGAGCTGGTTGTCGATCGGGAAGAAGGTCGAATCGCTGAACTGATAGACTCCCCCGCCGATGTCATTCAAGACCAGATCATACGATGCGCTCAGGTTGACGCCGGCGACGTCGTTGTACCACTGGTTGAAGTTGTCCTCGCCGCTAGTCGTCGGATTCCCGGCCAGGCCGGCGTACACCGGCTTGCCGTCCCCCCCGAGCGTCGACTGGACGATGCCCAGGTCCTCCTGAATCAGGCCCTCGAAATCCGGGTGGGACGCATTGAAATCCCGGATCGTGGTAGTCAGAGTGATGCTCGCGTCGGTCATCGCGGGAGTAGCCGCGACGGCCGCCAACAAGAACAACGCTGTCAACGAATTCCTCATCACAAACCTCCTCACACTTGACAATTCTGTGTCAGCCCGTCAGGCACACATAGCCTGCGGGACGTATCGCACACAATCCGCCAGGGATGGGACACGAAGACCGAATCGGCGTCACTTGCGGATGCACCAACGCCGCACTCCAAGACCCTCACTGGAGACGCCACCCCACGGGATATCCAATCCTGCCCCATTCGCTATGAGCTATATAGACTTTGTATTATGCCATTGTGACGCCTGAATGTCAAGGATAATCGTGAACGCAAAGGAGTATGAATGAATCTTGGAAGAAACGTCCCAAATTGTCGTGCTGGACAGTGTCAAGGAGGGGGATAAGGGCGACTGCGAGACGGCTCGCGTCGCGCGATATCATCCCAAGGTGCTGGAATCTCTGGGATACAAAGTGATCCCACCGCAAGCCGACGAGGCCGCGTGACGGGGTATTCTTCAGAGGAGGCGGGAATCCATCCTCCCGGCGTACGACACTTCACAAACGACGAACCATCACGCACCGAGGAACGGCGACACACGCTCATTGCCGTCCTGGAATCTGCGAAAATCGGCGGAATCTGCACATGGACTCAGTTGTGCCTTCTGGAATGGGGACAACGACCGTGTTTGGGCGAGATGATAGCCCTCTGACAGGCACGTCCGTGGCGGTCGGGACCTTCTTGCCCTCCCAGTTTTCGGGGTTGCTCCAGAGTCGATCCTCGCCTGCGGCAGTCCAGCAGAATCACATCCTCTGGAGGCCATTCTCTCGCCATCCCTGCTCTTGGCGTGTCTCACCCATCGCCGCTCGCTTCTCGTGGGGCACAAACAGGGCAGGCGATTGCAGGCAATACCAGCGGGTCGGCGGCTCGAAGCCAAGCCCGCTTCCAGGCTTGGTGAAGCGGGGTGTACGACAGGATTGTGGCAGATGTCCCGCATGGCATGGTACGCGGGCCAAGGCCGGCGCGGCAATCTCGAACTACGGGCCGCACCCGCCCGGGCAGTTTCGTTTCTTTCGTTCGCCAGGAAATGGTATAATAGGTGTTTCGGCAGGGTGACACATTATCTCGGAAAGGCTGATGAGCACGGTCTGCAACTCGATGCCTGGGTCGTACGAATACACACCATACCTTTGGCCTGTCTTGGCATCCGTGGCATTGTCCACGGTATTGCTGATTCAGGGAATCCGATGCCGTTCTGCGCCGGGGGCCGTGCCTTTTGTCATTCTGGTCGCGGGGATCATTGCGTGGGTCTCGGCCAACGGCATGACCATGATGAGCACGGACGACGCGACGAGGCTTTTCTGGTTCAAGCTCCAGGCGGCCCTCATGCTCCCGCTGGTGACCGTCGGCCTGTGCTTCGCCGTCGAATATGCCGGTCTGGGGAGGTTCCTGACCCGCCGGATGCTCGCTTCGCTGGCCATCGGACCCCTTGTCTGCGCGGCGTTCATCCTGACGGACCACAGCAATCACCTCATGTGGGCGCGAATTTGGTTCGATGGTTATGTTCGCGCCCGCGCGGCAGTGGCCGGCTGGGGGGCAATGGCTTACGCCTACTTCTTGAGCCTGCTGCATCTGCTCGTGCTGCTCTGGCTCTTCGTGCGGTCGCCGCGTCATCGTGGGATCGCCGTGGCTCTCATCATCACGACACTGAGCATGCGCTGCGGCTCCTTCCTCAGAATCATGGACTGGAACCCGGCCGCGAGGTTCGACCCGTTGGTCGTGGTCGTCACGTTCGCGCTGCTGCCGTATGCCTTCGCGGTCTTCTGCTTCCGCATGTTCGACGTGGTCTGTGTCGCACGCAATACCATCATCGAACGGATGGCGGACGCCATGATCGTGCTGGACGTACAGAGTCGCATCGTCGACCTCAACGGGGCTGCGGAGACGATCCTCGATGTCGTCCGCTCCAAGGTCATCGGCCGTCGGGCGGCCGACGCGGTGCCCTCCTGTCCCGACTGGCTGGCCCAGACCCAGGTCTCGGAGGAAACGCGTCGAGAAGTCTGCTTGGGGAATGCCCGCTGCTACCAGGTTTCGATTTCGCCGCTGGTCGATGAGCGAGGCTTCCGGCTCGGGCGTCTCGTCTCACTGCACGAAATCACGGAGATCAAGCGCGCCCAGGCGCAGCTTCTGGATCACCAGCGGACGGTGACCATGCTGAACGAGCGAGAACTGCTGGCGCGAGAGCTGCACGATGGGATCGGTCAGGTGCTGGCGGCGGCACACCTGCAAGCTGAGTCGGCCCGCGAACTGCTCGCGCGAGGGGACACTGGATCCGTCGAGTCGTGCCTGAGCCGCCTGAGCGAAGCGACTCAGAAGGCCAAGGAGTCCATTCGAGAGTATCTCCTCGGGGTCAAGGCCCGCTCTTGCCCGGAACAGGGCCTTCTGGCAGTGCTCCGTCGATACGTCGAGGACTACAGCCGCAATTACGGAATCCGTGCAGAGCTGATTGCTCCGGACGAGCTGGAGGGGCGACGAATCGACTCCGTCGTCGAGACCCAGCTCCAGCCCATCATCCAGGAAGCGCTCCTGAACGCCAGGAGACGCGGAGGGGCCCGCTCGGTGCGGGTGGTCTTCGCCCCCCGCGACGGCCAGCTTCAAGTCACGATCGAGGACGACGGCTGCGGATTCAATCCGGACGAAGTCTCCTCGCGCAGCTTCGGACTGCGGTCGATGCGAGGTCGGGCGGAAGCGGTCGGGGGCTCGTTCGAGATCGAGTCGAAGCCCGGCGAGGGGACGCGCGTGAGCGTTCGAGTGCCCTGGCGGAGGGAGCCGGCATGAAGATCCTCTTAGTGGATGACCACCCTCTGTTTCTGGACGGGCTCAAGACCCTGCTGACCGTCCGCGGGCTCGACGTGGTCGGGGTGGCGCGCGACGGGGTGGAAGCGACGGAACTGGCGAGGAGCTTGAGGCCGGAGGTCATCCTCATGGACATCGAGATGCCGCGTCTCGACGGCCTGGGGGCCACCCGCCTGATCAAGGCGGAACAACCCGACATGAAGATCGTGATGCTGACCATGTCGGCCAGCCATGACGACCTGTTCGAGGCAATCAAGAGCGGCGCCTCCGGCTACCTCCTCAAGGCCGACGATACCGACAGGTTCTTCGAACTGCTCTGCGGATTGATGCGGGGCGAGGTGCCTCTGTCCGGCGCCTTTGCCGGGCGGGTCCTGGACGAACTGGTCCGGCTTCAGGCAGACCAGGAATCCATCGAGCAGGCGGAGAAGAAGGCGACATCCCTCACTCCGCGCCAAATCGAGGTCCTCACGCTGGTGGCTCAGGGCCTGACGTATAAGGAAGTCGCGGCGAGACTATTCCTGACCGAGCCGACCATCAAGTACCACATGGGCGAGATCATCGAACGACTGCACCTGGAAAACCGCCGGCAGGTGATCGAGTACGCCAAGCGAACGAGACTGAATGCAGGATGACGGTCCGATAGTCGGCGACTATACTTTTTTGCCCCTCGACCGAGCCAGAACTATACCTAATGTGCCTTGTTCCAGGGACAGCGCACCATTATACTGCCAAGAGTTCTTCTGTCTGGTGCCGAGGGTATTTCCGAGGGTGGATGAGAAAGATGACGACCGTGGCGGTCTGCGGCAGCAACCTGGTGATGTCGTCCTTGTGCGCGTCTCTCCAGAACAGACCCGGATTCGAAGTGCGAGGCTTCAATGGCTTGTCTGACGCCGATCTCGACGAGCCGGACGCGACCCTCCCCGATGTGATCCTGTTCGATCTGGCTGCAGGTCAGCCCGATTTTGCCATTCGCCTGCTGCGGAGGAGCCCGACGACTCTGCTGATCGGGGTGGACCTGTTGAGCCACAAAATGCTGGTGCTGTCAGGCGAGCAGTCTCGCCTGTTGACGATAGACGATCTGATGCACGTCATGGGACAGGCAAGAGCGGAAGTGAAGTGAACGAGTTACCGGAAACGAAACGAATAGTGAAAGGACAAGCGACCATGAAAGACCCCAAGAAGGAAGTGTCCGCGAATCTGGCACGACGAGACATGTTGAAGCTCTCCGGGTTGACCCTGGGCGGACTGGCGGCGGGACACACGACGAGCGGCAAGGCCCGCGCGGACGAAACCTACGATCCGACGCAGTGCTACACCTACTTCAATCAGTTGGAGGAATTCGCGCCGGGCACGCCGCTGGAGCCCGATGAGATGCGGATCACGTTCCTGGGATCGACCATCCCGCCGACCGCACGCCGGGTGCAGCAGATGATGAGCATCTTCGTGGAAGTGGGCAACGCGAAAGGCAAATCGGACTCCTTCGTCTTCGACTGCGGCGCCGGCGTCGTCGCCAACTACGGCGCCATGGGCATCCCGTTCAGCAAGATGGACAAGATCTTCATCACCCACCTGCACGGCGATCACATGAGCGACCTGACCCACATCTACTGTTTCGGACCTTCGACGGACCGGAAGTCTCCCCTGTACGTCTTCAGTCACAGCAATTCGACCGTAGCCAATCCGACGGGTTCTCCCGAGACGTACGACGACGGCGTGGTCGCGTACTGCGAGAATCTCCGCAAAGCCATGCGGTGGCACACCGAGAGCTTCAGCTTCCTGTCGACGGGCTACCAGAGCTACACGCGTCCGACGAAGGAGAGCTGGGGCCTGCCGGTGGACCCCGTCCCCGTCGGCGATGACGACGCCTCCGACGGCTATGCCCTGATCCCCATCGAGCTGGACTGGACCAAACGTGGTGACGTGGAGGGGGACAACGTCGCCTATAACAACCCGGAAACCGGGGTGAAGATCACCCATTTCCCGGTGATCCACTGCAGGAAGGGCAGCATCGGCTTCAAACTCGAGTGGAACGGCCTGTCGATGATCTACACGGGCGACACG
Source organism: Phycisphaerae bacterium (assembly GCA_017993835.1). GTDB lineage: Bacteria > Planctomycetota > Phycisphaerae > Sedimentisphaerales > Anaerobacaceae > PLanc-01. The sequence goes on along the minus strand of JAGOLX010000072.1, from coordinate 9,400 downwards.
AAGCCCGAGACGAACTTCATGAACCAGGCCATCAACGGCGGCAACGGCGTCGACGTGGCCATTCACGAGATGATTGTGCCGGCGGAAGTGTGGGCGATGAAGACCCTGGGCCTCAGCGAGCGCGGCAGCGGTCCGGTGTGGGAAGCCGCTCTAAGAACGGCAACGTCGGTCCAGAACAGCTCCCACACGCCCCAGGGCGCTTTCGGCTATCTCCTGAGCAAGATCTCGCCGCGTCCGCGCCTGGCGGTTGCGACACACTTCCCAGTGGCCGACGATACGGTTGCTTCCGCTCTCACGAGCGTCCAGGCGCACTGCTCCGACGTCCAGCAGGGCAAGGACATCACGTGGTCCTTCGATCGCATGGTGATCCGCGTGACCGCGTCCGAGATCAAGCAACTGCGGGCCAACGTCTCCGACTTCACGTATTGCCCGGCTCCAGCGTCAACGCATACCGATATCAACACGCCGAAATACTGCACGGCAGAGGGAGCCTCGGATCCGTACGCTCAGCTCGACAGGACCACGGAGATCCTCTCCACCGAAGAAGGCGGCGAGGACACCTATCGCAAAGACGGATATTGATATCGCTCAGACAAGGTGAAAGCTGTTGCCGAGTGGGGGCGCTCCCTGCTCGGCGACTGCTTTTTGGGCATGTGCTTCTACAGCAAAAGAGTCTAAGGAGTAGTTCTGATGAAGATATCACGCAGGGAATTCATGCGACATTGCGGCAGGGTGTCCGCTGCTGCTTCGGTCGCTGGACTGGTCGGAATGAGCACGGTTGTGGGCCGGACCCCGAAGCCGGCCGGAGAGAGAGCCGCGCAATCTCACCCGAATGTCCTGCTAATCATGGTAGACCAGATGCAGACGCCACCGGAAGGGTACAGCGCCGACGAAGGCATGGCTCAGGGGCTCAAGGAGGTCCTGGGGTTCCGGCCGCTGTCCGAAGACAACGCCTACAGCCGGTTCTTCCAGGGTCTGCTGCGTCTGCGGCAGAACGCGGTCGTCTGTCGCAAGCATTACACCGCGTCGGCTGCGTGCGTGCCCAGCAGGACTGCCATCATGACGGGGCAATACGCCGGCGTGACCGGCGTCGATCAGACGGACGGCACGTTCAAGTCCCATGAGAATGTGCCGTGGCTTGACGCCCAGGGGACGCCGACTATAGGCGACTGGTTCCACGTCGCAGGCTACTCTACCCATTACTTCGGCAAGTGGCATGTTTCGCATGCCGAGGAACCGGATTATCTCGAGCCGTGGGGTTTCGCGGATTGGGACAAGTCGTACCCCGAGCCTCATGGTTCGAATCCCGACAACGGCGGCGTGTACCGCGACATCGGATTCGCCAAAAACGTCATGGAGTTCCTCGATCAGAAGGGAACGGACGACAGCAGCGATCCGTGGTTGGCGGTGGGTTCGCTGACGAATCCTCACGACTTCGGGCTGATGCCCGTAGGTTGGCAGCTCCCGGGGGACAAGGGCGTTGTGCCGTGGCCGGCGAACGCGACGAGTCTGTCCCCGATGCCGATTCCGGCCCAGGGCGATCAGAGCCTGCCGGGCGGCGACGGCGAGATCGTGGACCTGAACCCGGATGGCTTCCCCCAGGACAATTGTGCCCTGCCGCCGACCTATGACGAGTCTCTGGCCGACAAGCCGCGATGCCAGAAGGATTACGCCCTCAAGATGGGTTTGGCCTTCAACTCGATGCAGGAGTACAATTTCGGCTTGCAGAACATGTCCGTCACGCTGCCCCAACCCTATCAACTTCAGGAGAACGCCAAGGAATGGTTCCTGGCCTCCAACCAGTTCTATGTGTACTGTCACTACCTCATGGACCTCCAACTCCGCAAGATCCTGGAGGCTCTCGACCGCAACAACTTGGCCGAGAACACGATCGTCGTCTTTCTGTCCGATCACGGCGAGATGACGGCGGCCCACGGCGGCATGACTCAGAAGTGGCACAACGCCTATGAAGAGGCGATCCGAGTGCCCATGGTGGTTTCTTCCCCGCTTGTCAACAGCGGTCAGGAGATGAGGGAAATCCTCCAGCCCACCAGCTCGATCGACCTGGCGCCGACGCTCCTGGGCCTCGCGGGGTACACGGAGGCGGATTTGCGGGCCGCGATGGAAGCCGCCTGCGGCGAGTCGGTGGTAAGGTCCTTCGTGGGTGCCGATCTGTCGTCCCATCTCCGAGGCCAGACCGACGGCAGCATCCTCGGGCCCGACGGAAATCCACGCACCGGCGTCTTCTTCATGACCAACGATACGATCACCGATCTTGGCGCCAACCCCAGCAACACGATCCAAGGCCAGTACGACGAGTTCGTGGCGAACATCGAGACCTTGAGAGCGGAGGGACACGATCTGACATCCGGGTCAGTCACGCAGCCGAACTGCGTGCGGGCCTTCTGCACCGGAGACTGGAAGATCGTTCGTTACGTGGACCTCAACGGCGTCGAGGCCGATGAATGGGAACTCTACTGTCTGACCACCGATCCCATCGAGCGAATCAACCTGGTCAACTTCAAGACCGGCGAGGTCCGCAGCGATGTGACCGTCGAGGGCATGACGACCGAACAACTGATCGCGAAGAACCAGCAGTTGAAAGATGAGCTGGCCCAACGGGAGGCCTCCCTGCTCGGGACATCCGGCTGATCGTTCGTCGCACGGAGTCCCATGACGCGATGTATGGGCCGGATGACACAGGACGGATATTGACCTGCCCAGACGGCTCTGTGACCCAGAGGACCAACACAGCTACCGATTGTGGAAACCCGCAATCGGTAGCTGTTCTGTTTTGGGTCATTCGCACTGCGTGACGTGACTTCTTCGTCTACTGGCCGTCCGCGGGCTCTCCGTTAGCTCGTCGGCGAGATTTGAAGAATTTCTGGAGCAGACTCGCACAGTCGTCGGCCAGGACGCCCGCGGTGACTTCCAGGCGGTGGTTGAGCCGCCCATCCCGGCAGATGTCGTACAGCGTGCCGCAGGCGCCGGCTTTCGGGTCGGCGCAGCCGTAAACGAGCCGGTCCAGGCGAGCCATGACCAGCGCCCCGGCGCACATCGGGCACGGCTCCAGGGTCACGTAGATCGTGCAGCCGTGGAGCCGCCAGAGACCCAGCGCCGCCGCGGCCTGCGTCAGCGCGACGATCTCCGCGTGGGCAGTCGGGTCCTTGAGCTGCTCGCGTTCGTTATACGCGCGGGCGATCACCCTGCCCTGGTGGACGACGACGGCCCCGATGGGCACGTCCCCGTTCTCCTCGGCCACGCAGGCAGCGTCGATGGCCTGGCGCATGTAGCGTTCGTCGATCTGCTGCTGATTCAGTTCCATCATGGCAGAGGGATTATACCCGCGAGAATCGAATCCGCCAGCGTCTTCGCCAGGATCGTCGCCGCACAGCAGACAGGAAAAAGGCCGGGACGTATCCCGGCCTGTATTTGCTGAATCGTATGGCGCCGACTGCACGGGTTGCGTACTACAAGTTGTCTGGCGTGGGGACAGGTTTCCGCAGAATCTGGATCGAACCCACATTGGTGGCCAGATCGATCTGACTCTTTCCCTCGCCGAGAGTGCCCGAAGCATGGCTGCCCAGGGCATTCCCAGCGCCGCCCGCCTGCAGCACCGACGCGCTGGTGATCTCCAGAGGCAGGTTGCTCGAGACCGAACCCACGTGAGCCTGCGCCCGCACCTGGGCGGAGAGGTCCTTGGACGCGGCGAACCGGATGTTCCCCACGTTGGTCTGGAGAACCGCGTTGCCCTGTAGGTTCCAGGCCTCGATGGATCCGACATCGACGGTCGCCCTGACCTCGCCCAGGAGGTTGCCCAAGCAGGCGTTGCCCACCTTCTGAGCCACGTGTACCTTTGCGTCGATGGGCACGGTGATGCGGAGCGCGACACTGATTTGCGTGGCTTGGCCTTCATTCGCGCCCTCGGGCAGTCGGACACGTACCCGGACGCGACCGTCGGCGGGCGTCACTTCCACCAGGATCTCCTTGGCGATCTGCTCGGCCTGTTCGCGATCTACTCCTTTGATCTCGGCCGTCGCCTTGACGGAGCAATCGCGGCCCTCCCTCCCCTCGATTTCGACAGACCCCACACCGTTCTGCACATCGAGCACGGCGCCCTCGGGGAACGACTTGACGACGAAATCGCCGCAAGAGATGACGTGCTTTGGCTGGTCCGACGCTGTAGGAGCCACCGGCATGGCCGGCTCGACATGCGGGACAGTCACCTTTACACGAGGCTGTGCCACGGATTCGGCCGTGGGCACGACGACCACCGGCGGATGGATAGGCTGGCGGGCCTTGGGTCTGATGACCAGAATGTTGCCGTCCTGCGGCGCCATGGTCAAATCTCGTTCCTGCAGTACGGACTGCAGGAGTTGGTACAGCTCTTTGACCTTCACGGAACCGGCAAGCTCGCCGCAGAGCTTCAGCGCGACCTCTCCGGTGACCTGGCTCGGATCGTAGAGGAAGCCCAGATTCGTGTGTTTGCCGACCAGGTCCACCAGGTCCACAAGCTGCACGCGTTCAGGCAACTTCAGCTCGATCGTGCGATCGCCGCCGGGCAGAGCCGGCGTCTCGTGGTGTGCCATGACATCTGGCACCTCCGGCACAGCAGGTAGAGCCGGGACGGGCATCGCAGGCACGGCAGGCATCGCAGGCATGGGCGGCATCGGGCGAGGTCCGCTCGCATCGTTGCCATCGGGCGCATATCGCTGCGCCACCTCCTGGGCCCACTTCTCGACTTCCTGCTGCCACAGCTTCATCTCGTCGCTGT
>JAGOLX010000072.1:0-4526 GCA_017993835.1 Phycisphaerae bacterium | reverse complement strand
GGCATCGCAGGCATGGGCGGCATCGGGCGAGGTCCGCTCGCATCGTTGCCATCGGGCGCATATCGCTGCGCCACCTCCTGGGCCCACTTCTCGACTTCCTGCTGCCACAGCTTCATCTCGTCGCTGTCGCGCCACTGCTCCACGTCGGCACGCCACTGCTGCATCTGCTCGCTCTGGCTCCGCTTGTCTATCTGCTCGGTCCATTCCTTCTGCTGTTCGGTCCATTCCTTCTGCTGTTTCGCCTTGGCCTTGATCTGCGCCTTCATGGCTTCCTGTTGCGCCTTCTGGGCCTCCAGTTGGGCCTTCTTCATCTCGACCATGGCTCGCGCCTGTCCTCCCGCGCGGGCCTGCGCGACCTCCTTCTGTGCCTCATACGCTTCTCGCAGTTCGGCGCCGGCAGGCGCCTCGTCCTGCCAGGGGACCACGGTAGGCGGGTCTACCGGTTGGGGCGCCTCCTTGACGCCAGCCAAGGTCCGCTTTTCCGTCAGTGCACGCAGTTGGTCCTGCAACTGCTCCTGCTGGGCCATCAGTTCTGCGAGGCGGGCCCGCAGCTCGGCCATCTGCAGCGACAGTTGTGCGTCTTCCTGAATGACGACCGGTTTGTCTTCCTTTGGAGCCGCCTGCTGGGCCCGGGCCATGGGCAGCACGCAGGCCAACATCAGGGCGGCGGTGATCAACACCGTGATACGTTTCATAGTTCTATACCTCCAGGTTGGCTTGGTCAGCCAATCCAAACGGACAAGTAGACGATTCGAGTCTTCGAACAGGCCCAAGAGGCCCAGGCCCGGCTCGACCGACGAGGTCAACAGCCGCCGGGCGGTCTCCAGAAGCGTCTGGCGATAGGCCTTCGTCTGCTCGCGGAGCAGCTCGGCCACCGTCGCGTCACACGACAGCTCGCGGAGATGGTGCACCTGCCGGCGCACGAGCCACAGCAGCGGGTTGTACCAGTAGACGATCTGGAGCAGCATGTACAGACCATGCGCGATCAGATCGCCCCGCTTGATGTGGGCGAGCTCGTGCAGGAGCATGTGCTCGGTGTCCCGGCGGGAGAGCTTGCCCAGGTAGCCCCCGGGCATCAGCAGGACCGGACGAAACACGCCGAACACCGCAGGGGTGGCGAGCCTCTTGGTCACGACGACCTGAGGAATATAGCGCAGCTCCAGGCGCCTCGCACAGTCGGCCAGTTGATTGTAGAAGGATTGCGGCAGTGAAGCGGCTGCCGTCTCCTGTGCCTGCCGGCCAACCAGCGAGCGCAACCTGAGGACGAGCCATATTCCCAGAATCAGCGTTCCTGCGAGGGACGCGACCATTGCGTAAACCTGCCATGCGAAGAGCGGGGACCCGCTCGTAGTGACGCCGTGAGGCGTTTCTTCGGACGTCTGCACAAGCACACCGGCGTCCGCAGCCGCCTCTGCTTGCGCAGAAGAAGTCCGCTCGGGACTCGATGCGAGGTCGGAGAGCATTCCTTCATGAACCCTCACGGGCACACGACGAACAGCGGACAGATCCTCATCGAGCCAAAACAGCGTACTGCTCTGGGCAGAGTCCGGCGTCTCGGATTCGAGACGGGCAAAGGCCCGGTGAACGACAGGCTGCAATCCCGGAACGATCCCGCTCGGCAGCGACAGCGAAGGCGGCAAAAGCAGCTTGATCAGGATGAGCGACCACAGCGCGTACCGCAACTGCGGCCAGGCCCGTCGGCGAATCAGCCGGTCGATGGTCGCGATCAGGAGGATCAACAGGCCGACCTGCCAGAACATGCCGACCGACCAATTCCACCACAGGCGGGCGATTGCGTTCAGTTGTTCGACCATGGCTATTCCCCCTTGTCTTGCGCCTCGCGTTCCAGGATCTTCTTGAGTTCGGCCTTTTCCCTGGCTGTGAGCTGCTTCTCCTCGGCGAGAAAGTGCACCAGCGGGCCGACCGCCCCGTCGAAGGCCTGGTCCAGAAGCGAGCGAAACGCGCTGAGACGGGCCTTCTGCTGCGAGACGAGCGGCTCATACACGCTCGTGTTGCCCTGCTTGACCTCGCCGACCGCCTTCTTCTCCGCCAGTCGGGTCAACATGGTCTTGATGGTGGTGTAGGCCCAGTTGACCCGGTCGCCAAGCCGGTCCATGATGTCCCGCGCCGTGGCCGGATGCTTGTCCCACAGAGCATTCATGATCTGCCATTCTGCTTCTGTCAGCTTCATTCTCTTCAACCCTTCTACAATCGTAGAAGCCATTCTACTACATCTGTAGAATGCGCCAACAGAAAAAAAGAAAGATCGGAAGATTTTTTTCGACCCAGGGGAATTCGTTGAGTCGTCCAGGCACAGGCGGGGGGCACAATAGCGCGGGTGGCAGCATCGAGGCCGTGGACCCTCCGCAGCCCCCTCGACGCCGCCACCCGTTGAGATGCGTCTCAGAATTCGGGCACAGGGATGTTCTCCAGAACGAAGTTCGCCTCCTGCTCGCGGAGATCGAAAGCGAGTGTGTAGCGGAAGGTCGCGGCGGTGCCGCAGGCGCTGCAACTGCCGCTGCCGCTGGCGGTGCCAGTCATCAGGCCGTCCGACGAGACGTAGCTGGCCGAGGTGCTGAAGCCCCCGCTGCCGTCCAGACTGCGAATGGACTTGCCCTGCGCGTTGAGAACGTCCATGTTCACGATCAGCGCAGGTGGGAGCATCTGGTCTTTCCAGACATGGATCGACCCACCCATCATATAGTCGACCCTGGTCGTGTCGTACTTCGCCTTGATGCGGTACTGGTACTTGCCTTCCTCGACGGTCGCCAGTTCGACCAGGATCTCGAAGCCCGGCGTCAACTCCACCCAGGTGTCACCGACCGCGAACGGAATGTCCACCGTCTTGGTTTTCTCGGCCGACAGAACGTCCATAGACCACTCGACCCTGCCGAACATCTCAGGATAGGGCGCGTTGGGATCCATAGGCAGGCTCAGCCGAACCTGGTCCAGGAGCAACGGACTGAACAGCGAGTTGGTGGTACTCCAGGACTGCGGCTGCTGATACCAACGCGCGAACAGATTGCTCCTCACGGCGCTGCAGACCAGGGCGCCATCCTGATCGAAGGCCTGCACGGATTTCGGAGTCAACGCCCAGCCGATCAGCCCGTTGCTGTCGGTGATGTCGACGCTGCTGGCCACCACCATCGACCATTGGGGCCCTGCGATCTGCGCATCGGGCTGGACGACGGGATTGTAGATCTGGGACGTCATGCTCACCGAGATCGATATCCAGTCCGCCGCGAGGTGCTCGGCCGGGTCCCAGATCTTGTTGCGGTCCTCCACCTCATTCGCGTCGTTCGGATCGTCGCTGGCCAGGATGAAAATGTCGCCAGGAGAAACCTGTGCCGGCCGCTCCACAGCCACTACGCACGTGCAGAGGGCGACCACAACCAGATAGATGAAAGCTTCGTTTCGCATGATGACACCTCCCTGAAAGAAAGCCGCTATCTTTGCCGCGCTGTACTTCGGTTCACGTCCGCCATTTCGACACTGCACCACCTCAAGCCCATCTTCCAGCAAGCAGACTGACTGCCGGTCGGAATTTCCGAACCGCCTGGAGCCGGTTCCGCAATGTGTCTGTTTCCCTCGCCGCCTCTATGTCTCTATCGCTTCTGGCCTCCTGTGGGCGCAGTCCCCCTTGACCTTCCATTGCCCGTAGTCCGCGCCTGTCGAACAATGCGCCCTATATCTAGTCCACGTCAGACCGGACGCGTTACGCTCTTTTCCAAGAAAAAAAGGCGCCCGGCGAAATACCCGAAGACGTGTTCTCTTCTCCCATGAGTCCGCCCGCACCCACTCTCCAGCTTCGCTTCGCGGTCGCGATGCCGGCAGCCGTCAGTCCAGGTAGCCCATGACGACCAGCGCCGGCTCCTGGTTGGGGTGGATCATGGTGCGAAGCTCCTGGCGGGCGAGCGCCAGGTCCTGGCGGGCCTGGGCGCGGAGCTGTCGCAGGGCCGCGACCTTCACTGCAATCTCCGCGGACGGGACGCTCTCACCCAGCAGCATGTGGTTCAATTCCTGGCAGAGGGCCTCCCCCGGCGTCATTTCCATCGAGTCCTTCGGGCCCATGGTCCACGTCTTGCTCCAGGTATTGCCGGGCGAGCCTGTGCCTCCCGGTCCGGAACCGAAGGCCGCCCCGCCCCCGCCGCCGCCGCCGCCGGACATCCCTCCGAACATGAAGCCCTGCCCCTGGAAATTGCCGCTGCCGGAGTCGGAGTTGGGACCCGCAGAGACCTCGCCCTCCGCTTTGAGCCTCTCGATGCGGTCGAGCTTCGGCTTGATCCGTCGCCACTGCTCGTCCGACGCGCGGACGGCCTGCTGAATGGCTCGGTTGCGGTTCTCCTCCGCCATTCGCTGCATTCCGCGAACTCCTGCTGCATCTCCTGCATCTGCATGGTGTGCCGCTGCATCATTCGCTGGCCGAAATCCGGCTGGCCCCCCAGCGTCGGCGGCGAGGTGTCCTGCTGCCAGTCCGATTGGCCTTGCTGCCATTCCGTCTGGCTGCGGGTTCGAGATGCGTTCTG
>JAGOLX010000022.1 GCA_017993835.1 Phycisphaerae bacterium | reverse complement strand
CCATGCCGAGCCTCCCGAAACCGTGACAAGATCGATTCCGAAAAGTCTCTACAGCAAACCGTCTGCTCCTCAAAGTGGCTGGTTTTGAACCCGATCTGACTGGCCGGTTTTACCCGATCCTTGACAGGCCTGGCATGGTGATCTGCTCGGTGTGCGCGGACAGCCCCGGGCGGACGTGCGGGGTCTATGCAGAGAGGGTCTGCCGGAACTTCTGTCCCAAGCCCGGCGTCCTGTGCAGGCCTCGCCAACCCGTGATGGAACCTGGCGAGAAGGTCTGCAAGATCCCGCTGACGCAGGGTCAGTTCGCGCTGGTGGACGCGGACGACTACGAGGAGCTGAACAAGCACAAATGGTGCGTCACCTGGGGCAAGCATACGTACTATGCCTGTCGCGGCGGACCGGACGGCAAGTTGATCCTCATGCATCGCGAGATCATGAAGCCGCCGGCGGGTATGGTCGTGGACCACATCAATCTGGACGGCTTGGACAACCGAAAACGCAACCTGCGGAACGGGACGTCGGAACAGAACAGCTATAACCGCGCGCCGCATCGGGTCAGCACGGGCTTCAAGGGCGTCCGATACGAGGAGCGGACGGGCAAATACAAAGCCATCATCCGCCACAAGGGGAAGGACATCTTCATCGGCTGGTTCGGGGACCCTATCGAAGCGGCCAAGGCCCGCGACCGCGTGGCGCGAGAGCTGTACGGCGAGTTCGCCTATCTGAACTTCCCGGAGGCGGTTGACGACGCCGATTCGCGGTAGTTCCGCCGCGGCGACAGTGTCAAGTCTTATGCGCAACTCTGGCTTTGTGTCCACGGAGGAGTCGGCCGAAGACGACTCCCTGCAGACCGAAGGCGATGGACGAGGTTCCTGGTCCATGCAGACGCCTACGGCTATGACGCCTCCAGTTCTCACTGCGTTCGCTGGGACTGCGTCTTCTTCTCGAACCCCGCGCACAGTCAACCCATGGACGATGCCTACCAGCGCCACCGCGAGAGGTCCTTTTTGAGCCTGCTCTGTTCCCAGAGTCGTCATGTCAAGCCTCATTGGGCCTGTTCGACCACATGCCGGTGTACGCTGTGCCCAATGGTCGGTCAACGAACGGCATTCGGGAGCGCAAGAGCAGGAAGGCAGGAATGGGACGTGGCGATTTGACCTTCCCACGTTCTTCACTTTTTACTGTCGTCGTACTATCCCCGATCCGGGTTCTTGAGGTCTTCGGCCTTCGGGAGGTCCTTGATGGAGTTCAGGCCGAAGACTTCGAGGAATTTCTTTGTGGTGCCGTAGAGCATGGGGCGGCCGAGGATTTCCGCCCGTCCGGCGATCTTGACGAGGCCCTTGTACATCAGGCTGCGAATCACCTCGCCGACCGCGACGCCGCGGATGGCTTCGATGTCCGCGCGGATGATCGGCTGCTTGTAGGCGATGATGGCCAGGGTCTCCATCGCGGCAGGACTGAGCTTGTTGTCGCTGCGGACCTTGAGCATCTTCTTGAGCCAAGGATTGTAGAGGGGCTGAGTCAGCATCTGGTAGCCGCCCGCGATCTGCTCGATGCGGAAGGCGTTGTGGCAGGCTTCATACCGCGCGTTGAGGCTCTCGACGCAGTCACGGACCTGCTTGGGCGTCGTCTCGACGATCCCCGCCAGGCGGCTCTCCTGCAGCGGCTCATCCGTCGCGAAGAGGATTGCCTCGATCACCGATTCGATGGTGGGGGAGGACTCCTGCCCCGGACCCTCCGGCTCCGTCGGTTCCGGACCGGCAGGCTGAGACAGTGGAGCCTCCGCGCTGGATTCGCGTGGTTCGGCGGGTGCAGTCTCCTGTCCGCCGATGGCATCGAGCATCTCGACTAGCGCCTCGCCCGCTTGGACAGCGGGTTGCGGCTCGGCCGTCGGCTCCGGACCTTCCGCCTGCGGCGTCTGTATCTCCTCGCAAGACGATGCGATCTCCCCCTCGGGTGGAATACTCTCCGCTGGTGTATCGGTCAAGTCGAGGGCCGACTCCTCGGCGACCTCCTCAGCACGATCCGTCTGTTCCTCGACTACGGCCTGTTGCTCAGGGGTCGCTTGGATTTCCTCGTTCGGTATTTCCCTGCTGTCGTCCATCAAATGTTCTTCCATGTAAATGGGTCGGCATCCTTCTTGCTGACCCTGACGTTCAACTCCTTTGCCAGTTCCTTGATCTGCCCGGCCACCTTCTTGAGGATGAACCGTTCCGAGACCGTGTGGCTCAGGCAGATACAGGTCAGGCCGGCCTCCTGGGCCGCCAGGGCCTGATGGTGCTTCAGTTCGCCCGTCAGGTACAGGTCGGCGCCGCCTGCGATGACGAGATTGAGGATCTCGCCGCAGGTGCCGGCACAGACCGCAGCCTTGCGAACAAGGCGCTTCTGGTCGCCCACGAGTCCGACCGCCTTGGCGCCGGTCCGGCGTTTTACCTGCTCAATGATCCGATCCAGTCGCATCGGTCTGGCCAGCGTGCCGATTCTACCCAATCCGAACCGGCTTGCATAATCGAAAAGCTTGATGACGTCGAAGGCCGGCATCTCGTATGGATGTGCCTTCTTCATCGCCGCCACGACCGCCTGAAGCCTGGCGGCCGGGACGATGGTCTCGAATCGACACTCGCGGACCTGCTCCAGCTTGCCCTGTTTGCCGATGGCGGGATTGGCACCCTCCAGGGGCAGGAAGGTCCCGGTCCCGTCCGTGTGGAAACCGCAGTCGCGGTAGTTGCCGATCCAGCCGGCGCCGGCTTCGAAGACCGCGTTGGAGACCGTCGCCAGCGTGTTGACTGGGACGAAGACCACGAGCTTGTACGCCTCCTGCGGCGAGTACTCCACGTAGTCCCCGATGGGCTTGGGGTCTTGGATGCCGACGATGTCGGCCAGGCCGTCGTTGACGCCGCCCCCGACGGCGTCCAGGGCCGTGTGGATGCAGAAGACCGCGATCCCGGCGCGGATCAGTTCATGAACCGTCCTGGACCCGTCGTCGGTTCGGATTCGCTTGAGCCCGTCCCAGATGACCGGGTGGTAGGCCAGGATCAGATCCGTCTTGAGAGCCTTTGCCTCCGCGACGACCGCCTGCGTGATGTCGATGGTCAGCAGGATGTTCTTGATCGGTCGGTCGGGATCGCCGATGAGTAGTCCGACGTTGTCCCACGACTGGGCCAGGCCCAGCGGGGCGATCTTCTCGACCACAGCCCCGATTTCCTTTGCTTTCATGGTTGTCTCCCGCATTCCTGTTCCACGGCTACCACGAAGCTCTCGCGGAGCCTTTGCGTGACAGACCCGACGTTGCCGTTGCCAACTGCGTGCTGCTCGATATGGGTCACCGGCAGCACCTCCATGACGATGTTCGTCAGAAAGACCTCATCGGCGCCGAGGAGGTCGGCAATATACAGGTCCTTCTCGACGGCTTCAATCGACTGCTCCTTCGCCACCTGCAGGACGGTCTTCCTGGCGATCCCCGGCAACACAGGCGTCTGTACCGACGGCGTGTACAGAACGGAGTCCTTCACGAGGAAGACGTTGCTGATACAGCCCTCCGCCAGGCGGTTGTCGGTGGCAAACCACAACGCTTCCGCGGCACGCCGGCGGTGGGCCAGATTCAAAGCGAGCAAGCGAGGGTAGTAGTTGGTTGTCTTGTGGCCGCACGTCGGGTCCGTCGGATTCTGACGGAACGGACAGAGCACGACCAATACGCCCGTGTTGTAGTAGTCAGACGGATACGGTCGAAACTCGGTAGCCGTGATCAACAGCGTCGGCCTCCGCTGGTCTTCGGACTCGGCGAGAGGACCGTTCGTCAGAGTCAGCCGCAGACGCGCGTCCTTCAGGTCGTTGGCCTCCAGAACCCGATCCAGGGCGCTGAGAAGGCAGGGCTTGTCGAACGAGTGGTCGATCGACAGGGCCGCGGCGCTGAAGAACAGGCGGTCCAGGTGGTCCTCCACGCGGAAGACGACCCCGTTACGGCTGCGCATTGTCTCGAACAGGCCGGCGCCGTACAGCAGACCGCTGTCGGCGACCGAAATCGCGGCCTTCTCGACATCGACCAACTCATTGTTCAGAAAGACCTTCTGGGCCATTGCCACCTGCCTGACATACTACATCTGACGCACGACGCGTCCCGTTCCCACGGCCTGGATCCCCGCGAGCAGCGCCCTGGCCTTCACCAGTGTCTCCTCCCACTCCATCTGCGGATCGGAGTCGGCGACGATCCCGCCTCCGGTCTGCACAAAGGCACTGCCGCGGGTGATGATAATCGTTCGGATGGCGACGTTCAAGCACACCCTGGCGTCGAGTCCAACGAACCCGATCGCGCCGGTGTAGACGCCTCGGGCCGTGGGCTCGAGGCATTCGATGATTTCCATGGCGCGGATCTTGGGAGCGCCGGTGATCGATCCTCCGGGAAACATGGCCCTGAGGATTTCACTCAGGCCCACGTCGTCGCGCAACTGTCCCGCGACGGTCGCGACGGCGTGGTATACGGTCGGATATGTCTCGATGGTCCTCGGCTGAACCACGTCGCGTGTGCCGGGCTTGCAGATCCTGGCGACGTCGTTGCGTTCGAGGTCGATGATCATATTCAACTCCGCCTGTTCCTTCTCGCTGGTCAGCAGGTCATGGAACCGCCGGGCGTTGAGCCTCGATGCCTTCGGGTCGTCGCTGTCGATCCGGGGACGGGTCCCCTTGATCGGTTTCGTCCAAATCCTGCCGTCGCGCACCGTGACGAACATCTCGGGGGAAGTGCTCACGATCTGGAAACCGCCCGCATCGATGTAGGCGGCGTAGCCACAGGGATTGTGGCGGCTCTGCCAGCCGAAGAGGTCGATGGGACGGCTGTTGAAGGGGACCTCAAACCGATGTGACAGGTTGACCTGATAGACGTCTCCGTCGCGAATGTGTCCTTTGATCCGACTCACCGCGCCGAGGTAGTCCTGCCGGGAAGTGTTCCGACGGATCCGCGAGAGATGGAGATCGTCGATGACGCCGAGACCGGCAGGTGACAGCTCTTCAGCCTGGGCTTGTCGGCATCCCCACAGGCCGTGCTCCAACGAGGCGAGCTTTTCCTGCGGACCTTCCGCATCGTCGGGCAACTCGAGAGCCACGATCCAGAAGGCGTCCTCGCGATGGTCGTAGGCGATGACGCGGTCGTAGAAGCACAGGCGGATCAGAGGCTGCCGAAGATCGTCCCAAGTCCGCCTGGGCAAGCGTTCGATGAAGCGCCCCAGTTCATAGCTGAAGTACCCGATCCAGCCGCCAACGAACATGCCCGACGGCAGAAGGCCCGTTCGAGCGGGATTCGCGTCTGTATCCGCCAGCCTATATCGGTTCAAGACGTTCTGAAGCTGCTGGAAGGGGTCTGTCTGTTCTGCGGTGAGTTCGAGAATCTCCAGCGGCTCAGCCGCCCAATAGCTGAACCCGCCGCTGTCGGCAACCGCCGCGTTTGCCCCCAGAATGGAAGGCGACAGTCGCTGCGAGAACGCCTCGCTCACGGCGTCCAAAGAAACCACGGCCTGGATCTTGCGGCAGTGGAGTTTGCATGAGATGGGGTAGTCAGCCAAGAGACTCTTCTCGGTCGATGGTATAGAGCCACCATCGGAGCTTGTTCTGGCGTTTGGATCTGGCCTGGCGTTCAAAGCAGAGCGTCATTTGCGGGCCTTGTTCGGTCGCGATCTTGAACCAGTGCTTGCGGAGGTACATCTCGCCGCTGCCGTGTCGGCAGGGGCCGTCCTCCTTCCAGACCTGCAGGACTGCCGTGACGGTATACTCGGCGCCTCTCCAGACGAATCGGTGGGGCAGTCCAGGCTCCCCGCGGACCATGCCCGTCGTGTCGAACGTGCCCGCCACCGGTTGGATGGGCTCACTGACAAATTGCTCCGCCATCGGTCCGAAGTCCCTCGATGATTGCGACGCCCGCAGAGGTCCCGATTCGGTCGGCGCCGGCATTGAGCATCGCCATCGCCTGTTCGGCGGTCTTGATCCCACCAGAAGCCTTGACCTTGCACTTGGGGGCGGTCTGTTTCATCAGGGCGACATCCTCGACGGTGGCTCCGCCCGCCGGGTGAAAGCCCGTGCTGGTCTTGAGGAAATCGACGCCAGCCTGCTCCGCGATCCGGCAGGCAAAGACCTTCTGATCCGTCGTTAGGGCAGCCGACTCGATGATGACCTTCAGCAGGACGTGCGGACGCACCGTCCGACACGCCCTGAGCACAGACATCAACTGGTGCAGCAGGTACTGCGCGTCGCCCTCGATGATGGCCGCCAGGTCCGCGACCATGTCGACCTCATCTGCGCCCGCGAAGATGGCGTCCTGAGTCTGAGCGACCTTGACCTTGGTCGTATCGGCGCCCAGCGGAAAGCTCACGACCGCCGCGATGGAAACCGGGGTCCCCTGAAGCCGGTCGGCGGCCGCCGAAACCCATCGCGGATTCACGCACACCGCGTGGAAACCGTGCGTCACGGCCTCTTCACACAGGCGGAGAATCTCCACCTGCGTGGCTTCCGCCCGCAGGAGTGTATGATCGATCCGTCTCGCTGCGTCGCCCGCCGTCATCTGTGATTCAGGAGTCATCGTCAAAAGCGCCACAAGTCCAGTGATTGCCTCTTTCAGACATTCAATGATACGCCAACCGCCGTGTTCTCGCAAGCTCTGATCCTTCGACACTTGCCGTTGGCACGTCTATATGGTACACTAAACAGTATTGGGCAATGGCAGATGCGATTTCGGCTGATGATGTGGTGTGGTATGCAGATGCAGCAGGTGAGGACCAACGTGGGACGCATCTCCATCAAGGTGAGAATCAGGAACCTGCTCGAAGAAGGGTATGTTCTGACCTGCGATGCTCTTGTCGATACCGGGTCCGGACACATGGTTCTGCCGCGAGACTGGAAGGATCGCCTCGGGAAGTTGTCGACAGTCCGGCACATTGACTGCGAGACGGCAACTCAACAGACGGTCCAGGGCGAGGTCTGTGGACCGGTCGAGATTGCGATGGAGGGCTTTGACTCGATCTACGGCGAGGTTCTCTTTCTCGATATGGAGCCCGAGGACGGGGTCTGCGAACCGCTCGTCGGGTACATTGTTCTGGAACAGGCCCAGGCCGCGGTCGATATGCTCGGCCACCGACTTCTCCACGTGAAGAAGTCGGACCTCAAGTGAAGGTCAACAAGCATATCGCTTCTGGAGGAATTCCATCGCTTCGGGCACGCTGGAGAAGACCCTGCTGGCGGTCTGGGTGACGAAGACGGAGGGGTGCTGTTGGCGGGCGGTCCAGATGACGTAGACCTCCTTGGCGGCCTCGTGGGCGTGCTGGAGTTCGCGTTCCACGCCGCTGGAGATCGCGGCCCGACCGTCGGGCAGGGCGGGTACGAAGCTGATGATCATGTCCGCCTGGTCGATCAGCAGGAAGTCGCGGGCATAGATCTGGCTGTTGACGTCGTGCTCGATTTGCAGGACTTCGTCCACATCCAAGCGGGCCCTGCAATTCGAGGCCGTGACTTCGACCTGCTTGAGACCTTGCTCCCGAGCGGCCCGCGCGACTGTGGGCAGGTGGGCTTCCTCCAGGTCGCCCGGATCGAAACAGATGAACGACTCCTTCATCCGTCTGCGGAATTCGACGATCTCCTGTGTGACGCTCTCGAGCCGGGCCACCGCGGTCATGGGGAAACTGAGGTAGGCCCGCTTGATGTCCCGACGGAACGCCAGTCGGTAGAAGGTATCGACGGTCGGCTCCGTCGCGCCTAGGGACAGGCAGTAGAAGGGCACCGTGTCGTTGATGCCCTTGCAGAGCATCTCGGTGCTGATGATCTCCTCCTCCCGCCAGACGATGAGGTCCTTGAGACTGTGCTCGACCGCGTGCTGTTCGAGCAGGCGCAGGTGCATGGCGACGACGCCGTCGATCAGGCAGATGTACATGTCCGCGTTGAGCTGGCGCATCTGGTCGAAGTCCACGGCGGGGAACAGGCCGTGCCGCCAGCGGAAGGTGGCGTGGGTGTTGACGATCAGGTTCGGGACCTCGGTCGCGGCCGCAATGATGTCCTTGAACACGCTGCGGCGGAGGGAGTCGAGCCGCTTGAGAGAGATGTCGAGGATCTTGCCCGGCGGCACGTCCGGGGCCTCTGCGTACATCATGTCGCCTACGCTGCGAAGCTCGACCTGCTGGCCGTTCCGCCCTGCGAACCGGCAGACCGCCTCCAGGTAGCTCTTCTTGTTGAGGCCCACCATTCCGGTCACGACGATGATCATACGCCAGCCCCCTCCGCCCGCCTATTTCGCCGCCGGGGCGCCCGTTTGCGGCGAGACGCGGAGGCTCTTCAGTCGCTGCTGCCGGTCATGCTCCATGAGGGCCGCAACGAGGTCGCCCATGCCTCCCCCGATGATCCTGTCGAGGTTGTGCAGCGACAAGCCGATCCGGTGGTCTGTGACCCGGTTCTGGGGGAAGTTGTACGTTCGGATCTTCTCCGATCGGTCGCCCGAGCCGATCATGGTCTTGCGCTGCGAATCCCGTTCGGCCCGGCGTTTGCCCTCGTAGAGCTCGTAGACGCGACTTCGGAGGATTCGCCAGGCCTTGGCACGGTTCTTGTGCTGGCTGGCCTCTTCTCGCATGTTGACGGTGATGCCGGTTGGGACGTGCTCCAGACGGATGGCGCTGCTGACCTTGTTGACGTTCTGCCCGCCCGGACCGCCGGCGCGACAGACGTTCTCGATCACGTCGGCGGGATTGATCTGAATATCCACCTCCTCCGGCTCCGGCAGCACGGCCACCGTGGCAGCCGATGTGTGGATTCGCCCCTGGGCCTCCGTTTCGGGCACTCGTTGGACGCGATGCCCGCCGCCCTCATAGCCCAGCTCGGCCCACACGCCTTCCCCCTTGATGTTGAAGATGATCTCGCGGAGGCCGCCTTTCTCCGACGGACTGAAGTCAAGCTGTTCGACCCGCCAGCGACGGTCCGCCGCATACCGGCAGTACATCTCGTACAGATCCCTCGCGAACAGGGCGGCTTCCTCGCCGCCGGTGCCGGCGCGGATTTCCATGATGACCGAACCGATCTGCTGGTCGTCCGCCATGACCAGGGTGTTCTCGATCTCTTCGATCAGGCGGTTCTTGCGGGCCGCGAGCTGCTCCATCTCCTCCTCGGCCATGGTGCGAAGATCCGGATCGGTGTTTCCATCCTCGGCGATCTGGCGAGCGCCCTGGGCGTCCTCGTCGGCCTTCTTGTACTCGCGGTACTTCAGAACGATAGGACGGATCTTGCCTCGCTCCTTGGAGAACGCAATGAGCCTGGCCGGCTCCTTGGCAATCGCCGGATCGGAGATCTGCTGCTCGATCTGCTCATATCTCGCCTCCATCTCGTCGAGCAGAGTCAACAGGTGATCGTGTTCGTTGCCCATGAATACCACGCGAAGGCGCAATCAGCCGCGACGGATGGTCCCCGGCGGCTTTCCCTGAGTCGTTCCAGCATGACACAAGCCCCTGTTCCCATGGTCGCAGGAGCAAAAGCCTGATCGACGACGGGACGCAGCTACTGCTGTTCTTCCTTGGCCTTCTTCATGTACGAGGTGCCGTACTTCTTCTGGAACCGCTCGATACGTCCGGCCGTGTCCATGAACCTCTGCTTGCCCGTGTAGAACGGGTGGCACATCGAGCAGATTTCCGCGTGGATCTCCTCAGCGGTGCTCCGCGTCTCGAACGTGTTGCCGCAGCCGCAGCGAACCATGACCTTGTTGTACTTCGGGTGGATCTTATCCTTCATACCTATGACTCCCAAACAATCTCGAAACCATGAATTCTACCGTCCTGTGACCGGATTTCAACAGGAATCTTCCGCTTCCGGGCCTTTTGTTGTCCTGATGTCGCACTTGTTGCTTGCCGAAACACCGTAAGGTACAATGAACCCAGGCCCGCCAAAGACGGATTCTGAATCAAATTCGCATTTGGGAGTGTACAGATGAGTGGAAGATACGCGACTTGGGGGACTTCTACCCGGTGGGGAATTGCGTATTTGCGGTTCCTGCTGCCTTGCGTGCTGGCCGTGTCTTTGGTGGGCTGCCAGGGTGAGGCCTCGAAGAAAGAGCCTGCGGCGGTTCAGCCAGGGCAGGAGGCCGTCCAGGCGGAACCGGTTCCTCAAGGCCGGGAGGCGAAAATCACTCTTGAGAACCCTGTCGTTGAACTGGGCGAGGTTGGTACGAGCAAGACACTTTCCGGCAAGTTCACCTTCGTCAGCAGTGGGAAAGCCAGGCTGAAGATCAAGGCCTCCGTCGTCCAGCGGGCGGAGGTGATCCCTGAGCGGCTCCGCCTGTTCCTCAGACAAGAGAACGCCGCTGCTGCTGCCCAGCAAGCTGCCGCGAGCGCACTGGTGTCGGATGTCCTCGAAGTGAGGACCAAGGACGAGGAGACGTTGTCCGTCCCGTTCCGGGGGTTCTACGCGGCCGAACAGTCCCACAGGGGGCATCCGGGCCGGCGGGGAGCCGCTTGCTTGTGAAGATGCCCCGAGGTACAATAATCCGGTACCGCCAAAGACCGATTCAGAGTCAAGGTCTGATTTGGGAGTGCATATGAGTAGGGAGTACGCAATTCAAGGGGGGCTCGTCGGACACGGGATGCGATTGGCTGCGCGGCTCGTGTTGACCTGCGGCTTGGCCGCCGTTCTGATGGGGTGCCATACCGAGGTCGCGAAGGACGAAGGCCCGGCGATTCAGAACGAGCCGAACGCCGTCCGGGCAGATCAGGCCGCGCCGCCCACCAGTCCGGCGGCGACGGACGCTGTCCAGGCAGATCAGACGGTACCCGCCGCCAGTGAGACGGGGCCGACCGACAGCGCCACATCGGCGAGGATCACCGTGGAAAAGCCCGTCCTCGATCTCGGGGAGATCGGGACAGACAGCAAGGTGTCCAGCGGGTTCACCTTCGTCAACAGCGGCCAGGACACGCTGGTGATCGGGAGAGTCCATGGCTGTTGCGGAGTCATGATTCGTGGTGTGAAAGACGGCCAGGAGTACGCGCCGGGCGAGAAGGGGACCCTGGAGTTCACGTACGTGACCGGATCGACCCCGCTTTCGTTCAAACGCGATATCCGCATGGAGACGAATGACCCCGACCACAAGCTCGTGTCGTTGACGATCAAGGCGTCCGTTGTCCGGCGTGTCGAGACGGACCCCGCCAGGCTCAGGTTGTTCCTCAACCAAGAGAACGCCGGCTGCGGTCCCATCACGATTCGCAGCCTGGACGGCAAGCCGTTCTCCATTGCCAGCTTCAAGTCCACCGCCAATTCGATCTCGGCCCAATTCGATCCCAATAGTCGAGCGACGGAGTTCGTGCTCAAACCCCAGGCGGACATGACGAAGCTCCAGCGCAACGTCCGGGGCGTCGTCAGCATCGACCTGACCCATCCGGAGTGCGGCAACGTCCGCCTGCTCTACGACGTCCTGCCCGAGTTCACGGTGAATCCTGCCCACGTGATGGTCTTCAATATCCGTCCCGGACAGCCCATGGAACGAGATGTCTGGATCTTGAGCAACTATCGCGATGAGTTCGAAATCGAGTCGGTCTCGTCTCAGAAGGGGTACATGAAGCTCGTGGAGAAAAAGAAAGTGGGGGACCGCTACCAACTGAGGATCGAGATCACCCCGCCTGCACTCGGCGACGAGCAGGGTGCCCCGGCCTCTTCGCGGGACGGGCAGGATCCGACCGCCGCCGCCAAACGGCGCGACAAGAAGGGTCCGGTCGCCGACATGCTCGAAGTGAAGATCAAGGACGGGGAGACGCTGTCCATCCCGTTCCGCGGATTCTATGCGGCGGAGTAGATCACAGTGGGGTCGGATGCTCGTGGAATCTCCGGCGACAGACATCGCTCAGCCAGGCGCAGAGGGAATGCAATTCTCTTTGTAGCAATTGTTTGCGCTCTGCTGTGTCTATCGTGCCCTTCCCAGCCGGTCCGGCCTGGGGGGCCTGCACAACCGGACTGGGATCTGGCCGTCTTCCTGACCGGAAACGAGTTGGGCTCGTTGCGACCCTGCGGCTGCTCCGGAGGCCAACTCGGCGGTCTGGAGAAGCGCCCTGCGATCTTCAAGGGCTTCCCTTCGTCCGCTCGGCTGGTCATCGACACCGGCAACTTGGCCGCCAACGATGGGGAGCAGGATCTCATCAAGTCCCGCATCTTGTTCGAAGCACTGGATCTGCTGGACTACGATCTGGTCTGTCTGACGGGGCAGGACCAGGCGCTCGCGGAGCAACTGGGACTGTCTCTCGGCCAGGCAGGGGCTTTCGATGTTCTCAAGGATGGCGATGCTGTCTCCGGCGTGTTCCTCAAGCGGTTTCCGGAGCGGGGAGTTGACGTCAGAGTTGCCCTGTTCGACCCGCGTCTGGCGCCTCCGGAACAGGCCGCTGCGCTGCTGGACGGCACCGACGCGCCCTCGACCATTGATATTCTGATCCTCCGCAATTGCGACAGCGATTCGCTTGACAGAATCCTGTCTTCGGTCCGGGGAATCGACTGTGTCGTCTGTCCATCGGATGCCGATGAACCGCACCTGTTGAGCGACAAGGGAGCGAAGCCCCTTGTTGTTACGGTAGGCCGGTATGGGCGGCATATCTGCCGGTTGCAGGTCGCAGTTGGCGCGGGCCGGGGGGAACCGACCCTGCGATTCGACGCGATCCCCGTTGCCGCAGATCTTCCGGACGATCCCGCTCTCACTCTGCTCTACCGGCAATACCAGGAGTTGGTTGGCGAGGCGGGTCTTCTGCAGAAGTACCCCCGTATACCCCTGCCCGACGGTCTGGCATTCACAGGGTCGGAGGATTGCCGGCGCTGCCATGAGTACGAGTACGATGAATGGAGTGGAAAGGCCCACGCCGGTGCTTTGAGCGTGCTCAAGAAGGTGGGCTCGGATCGCGATCCCGAATGCGTGATCTGTCATGTGGTCGGGCTGGAATATGAAGGCGGCTACGTCTCCGAGGAGAAGACGCCGCACCTGAAAGACGTTGGATGTGAGGCCTGCCACGGGCCGGGCTCCGAACACGCCCAGACAAACGGCGTCAAGGTCACGAGGCCGCCGCAATGGACCTGTCTGGACTGCCACACGCCGGACAAGAGCACCGGCTACGCCGGACACGAAGACGAGTACATGCAAAAAATTGTGCATTGGAGGGAACCTGCTGCCGCCGGCAATGTCAAAGACTGAGCAAGGAGTGTCTCTATGATTCAGACATTGCGCATAACCGGGGTGGCGGCAGTGGCGTTCGCAGGGGTGATTCTGGCTTCGCTCCTCGGGCCGGTATCCTTGATTCGACTGGATGACAGCCGCAACGAGAAGATGGACAAGATCATCACGGCGCCTGGGGCCGTAGACCGGTTCCAGAGCCAGCACACCGGCGATGACCAGGTCGGTCCAGACACGACCCCGCCGCTCGTGAAGCAGGCGGAATCCTTCAAGGATATTATCGACCCGCCGGCTCCGCCCGTGGCGGAGGCCCCGAAGGCGCCCCCGACAGGCCGTGGCACGACAACGGCCAAGTCGCCTCCAGCCGGTTCGCAGAAGTTCACTCTCCTGGGAACGTCCTATTCGCCCTCGAATCCCGGTTCTTCCTTCGCATACATCCGTTTTGTGGACAACACCTGCCAGTGGGTCGAGTGCGGCAGCGAGGTTGGGCACGATGTCATCAAGGAGATCCGCGAGGACTCCATCGTTTGTTCCGATGGACGTCGCGACACGGTGCTGTTCGTTGAGGTCGTGCCGGATCGGGTCAGCCTCCTCGAAGCCGATGGGGAGGTTCTCCCAAGCGATGCTGCGGCGACACCGGAGCCGATTGAGGTGAGGGCTGTCGATGCTCCGCCGAGCCGGCCGCGGATGCCCAATCGGGTGGCTCCCCATGGTGCTGGCCGCCTGACTCTGAGTGAGCAGGGGGCGTTGGGTGACCTGGCAAGCAGCTTGAAGAAACTGCGTGGCGTCCCTGGGGAGGGTGTCGGCGCCGATGCAAATCGGGCTGCGGCGGTCGAGAGACTGATTTCCGAATTCAAGTCCTCTCGCGTCAGCCCGGAGGAAGCCAGGAATCTGGAAAACCTGAGTGGCGAGACGACCGGTGAGAGTGAACGAGGGCCCGAGCCGCCGACGCGAGAATTCATCAGAAAGCTGAATACTGCTCGGCCGCCGAAAGACTAGAGACTATCTCGGACCCTCCGCTGCGCTTCGTTCCAAGCCCCCTGGAACACAGCACATGGATGGCGGAAGCTGTCTATGGACTGTCCGGAAGGTGTCCGCCGTCTGCGTCCCGATGCATGGCGTCAGTTTCCGTCTGTGTTCGGGATTATGAGACGGGATTGTCCTCTCGACCACAGGCGCCATAGAACTCAACAGCCCTGCAATGACTACGGCCAGCGTGCCCGCCGGGGCCGCCAATACTGGCGGTCACGTTTTTTGTGGGCATAGCGGGAACTTTTCCCCGTCAATTCTGTCTGACTAATCAGATGGTGCCGTAGTCTCGCTTTGTCTGTCCCGCGGGCATAGTACCTGTTCCCTCGGGACGGAGGCTTCGGCAATCCCATCCATTGAAGTATTGCCGTGTGCAGTTGTCGAAGTAATGGAGCAGGGGTCACTTGGATACGAGGTATGAAACGATGGAAAGACATGCCCTCCCAAAGGAACCACGTCACTTGCGTGTTGCGATTGTGCTGGGTGTTCTGCTGCTGTCCGGCGGGTCTCTGCTCGCGCAGGACGGCAACATCCCCGACACGTCGCATCACAAGATCGTTCCGGTGACCGTGAACAACATCACGCCGGAACGAGGCAGGGACTTCCTGACCCGGCTGCGGATCGGCACCACGGTCTCCCGACTTCCGGACACCCATACCCTGCTCCTGACGGGCAATGAAGGCGAAATGCAGAAGGCTCTGGCCGTCCTGGACTTGGTGGACACGCGGACCGAGTTCGACGTGCGAGAGGTCGGACCCGCCTGGCCGGCGATGGCGTCCAACAGCGCGATCGCGCAGGCGGTCGGCGGCATCTGCATTGGGACCTTCGCCAATCCGCCGCGAGACAAGAGCAAGATGAGGGCCATCGTCGATGTCCACAACGGAAACGTCGTGATCATCGCTCCGGTGATGCAACTGCAGGACGTTCGCGTCGCCCTGGAGCTGGGTCCGGCGGTGCTCACGCAGCGCAAAGCCGTCGCCAACCCCGCCGTTACCCCACGCGTCGAGACCGTCCTGTCCACCGCCATGCTCGAATCGATGGTGGACGGACAGCCTGAGGGCCTGGCGGAAGTGAGGACGGATGAAGCCAACGCCGCCACGCCGCGGAAACCCATGAATACCAAGCAGATCCAGCAGAAGCTGGAAGAAATGCGTCGGCAGGCGAATGCCATCGAAGCGCTGCGCCGCGCGAACGGACAAGCAGGTCGGACATCGCTCGCGACGTCCCCCGTTGCGGACCCGAACGAGACGGAACTGCCTATTCCCGAGGGTCTTTCGCAGGTCGGCGCGCCGCCGGATGCGAACACGTTGTCGGAGGATTCCCCCGAGCCTGCCGAGGATGAGTTGACAGGCGAGCCGGCGGCAGCGGAGCCTGTGGTTGATGGGAACAGTCTCCCGGCGGAGGACGCGGTCCCGTCCAGCACGGATCGCATTACGGAGCCGAAGATCGAGCCGAAATCGCTGTCGCAGCCGATGAGTGCATCGAAAGTCACTACCCAGCTTGAGCCTCCGACGTGGTCGGAGACGCCGGCGCATGTGTCGGGCGAACCGGCGAACGGGGACGAGGTGATCCATCTGACGTTGCCGGAGAAACTGCCGGTGATCGATCTGTTGGACCTGGCGGGCAAGCATCTGAACCTCAGCTACCTGTACGATCCCGCCAAGGTGAGCGGCGAGGTTACCCTCAAGCTCAACGGCGGGCTCAAAGGGCAGATGAAGAAGAAGGACCTGTACCTGTTGCTCGAAGCGGCCTTGCAGGACAAAGACCTCGTCATGACCCGACACAAGGGCAATATCGTGAGGGTGATGCCGAAGATGGACGCCAAGAAGCTGGATCCCGAGCTGGTGACGACCGCCGGGACGTCGGCCCAACTGGGCAACGCCGTCGTCCAACAGGTTTTCAAACTCAAACACATCGACAGCGACAGCGCCAAGAATCTGATCGAGGGCATGGACCTGGCGATCAGCATCACGCCGGTGACGGAGAGCAAGAAACTGATCGTCACGGCCTACGCCCATCGTATGGCGAGGATCGAGGATTTGCTGGATCTGGTGGATCAGCCCGGCGTGCCGAGGAGGTTCCGTTATCGCCAGCTCCGCTACACGATGGCCAAGACGCTGGCGGACAAGGTGAAGGCGTTGGCCGAGCAACTGGAGAACGTGTCGGTCACCATCGGGACTTCGTCGGATGCGGCCGATACGTCGACGCCGACCAAGCAGCCGGGCGAGTCCGACGTTGCCTACCGCACGAGACTAGCCCAGATCCGGGCGGCGCAGACGGCCGCCCGCGCGGCAGCCGCCAGGGCGGGTCAGAGTACTCAGCAACAACCCAAGCCCGGCGTGTATCTTGACGCCGACGAACGGACCAACCGCATCCTCATGATCGGTGAGGACGAGCAGTTGACGACGGTCGAAGAGCTGGTCGATGCCCTGGATATCGAGCAGCAGGATCTCCAGGCTCTCCAGCTCTATCGCATCAAGCACGTGGACGCCGAGGAGGTGGCCCACAAGCTGCAGGAGCTGGGCATCATCCACAAGCTGCCCGAGACGTCCGCTTCCCTGCGGTCGTCGCAGAGTCCCTCGCGGATCACGGGCCAGACTCCGGCCCAGGCCCGGACGCCGCAGCAGGCGGCGACCGCGGAAACGGCCGCAACGATGGGCACCGAATTGACGGAAGAAGGGCTCGTGAGCGAGCCGCAGGTGGTCGTGGTCGAGTCGAACAACTCGCTCCTGGTCAACGGCACTCCCGAGCAGCACGCGAAGATCGCCTCCATCATCAGCTACGTCGATAGCGAAATGGATCTCGAGGAAATCCCGTACAAGATCTACCCGCTGGAGAACTCCTCGCCGGATCACCTGGCGGAGATCCTCCAGTCTCTGATCGAGGAATCGACGGAGCAGACGCAGGACAAGGACGGCAAGATCGAGAAGGTGGTCACGAAGCGGCAGGAAGAAATCGCGATCGTTCCCGATCCGAATACGTACTCCCTGATCGTGTACGCCAGCAAGAAGAACCAGGAGTGGATTCAGACCCTGGTCAAGCAGTTGGACAAGCGCCGGCCTCAGGTGCTGATCGACGTGACGCTCGTGGAGGTCAGCAAGACCGATGAGTTCGTCTACGATCTGAATCTGGTCCAGAGCGCGACGGGTCTGACGAGCACCTCCGGCATCATCAACGCCCTGACGTCGGCGCAGCCCGAGAAGGGGCATTTCACCGAACTGCAGTCCGACAGCGGGACCTTCACCGGCTTCTACGGCGACAACCATATCAACGCTCTGTTGAGCGCGATGGAATCGAAGAACTACGGACGCGTGCTGGCCAAGCCGAAGATTCTGGTCAACGACAACCAGGAAGGCACGATCAACACGAAGGAGAAGACCTACGTCAAGATCACGTCGAGTTCCCTGCCCTCCGAGGGGAGCCAGTTGGTGCAGACTTCGACCGACTACCAGGACTATGAGGCAGGAGTCGAGCTGACCATCACGCCGCACATCAGCGAAGGAGACATGCTGGGCCTGAACATCCTGTTGAACCGCACGGACTTTCGCGAAATGGCAACCTCCGAGGTCCCGCCGGACACCACCTCCAGTGAGATCCTGACAAACGTGACCGTGCCCGACGGCAGCACGATCATCCTCGGCGGCATGGTTAAATTGAACCAGACCAAGGGCGGCGGCAAAGTGCCGATCCTGGGGGACATTCCCCTCATCGGCGGCCTGTTCCGCAGCATCAACAACTCGGGCAGCCAGAGCAGACTGTACGTGTTCGTCAAGGCTGAGATCATTCGTCCGGAGGCAGGGATGGGACAGGGGATGAAGGGCTTGACGGAAATATCCGATAAGCACCGAATGGCCTTTGAGAAACAGGAGATGGAGTTTCAGGGGTACCAGGATTGGCCGGGCGTGAACCCCAAGCCCATCGATCCGCCGAAGGTGCTCGACGTGCAGTGATGAATGGAAACCGCCTCTTGATGGACCTGATGAACGTATGAAGGACTTGCTCGTACAGACGGCAAAACGAACAGGACTGCTCGATGCCGAGCAACTGACCCGCTACCTCGACGAGAACAAGGGCCCTGGCCGGCTGGACGAGGTCCTGCTCATGTGTCCCTACTACACGGAGGACACGGTCCTGAGGCTGTTCGCCGAGGCGCTCCAGTGGGATTATCTGTCCGAGATATCGGACCAGCAGGTGCCGCCGGAGTTCATCCAGAAGGTCCCGGCGACGTACGCACAGCACCACCATCTGATCGGTGTCCGGTCCGATCAGGACAACGGCGAGCTGACGGTCGTGCTCTCCCGGCCGCTGGACACGAACGCGCTGGACAACGTCTCGAAGCTGACCCGTCTGCCGGTCAAGCCGGCGCTGTCCACGCGGGCGACCATCACCGCGGTCATCGATACGGCCTATCAGCAGCGCAGCACGGTGATCGAGGAGGTGGCCGAGGAGCTGGACTCCCAGAACCTCGACCAGTTGGTCGACGAGGTCTCCGCCTCGGACGACCTGCTCGACGTGGTGAACCGCCCGCCCGTGATCCGCCTGGTGAACGATATCCTGTTCCGCGCCCTCCAGATGCGGGCCAGCGATATCCACGTCCATCCCTACGAGGCCAAGATCCAGATTCGCTACCGCGTCGATGGCATCCTGTACGACGTGCTGAGTCTCAATCGCAACGTCCTGCCCTTGATTATCTCGCGTATCAAGGTCATGGCGGGCATGGACATCGCCGAGCGGAGGATGCCGCAGGACGGGCGTTCGACTGTCCGCCTGGGCCAGCGCGAGGTGGACCTGCGAGTGAGCACCGTCCCGACCAGCTTCGGCGAGCGGTGCGTGCTGCGTATCCTCGACAAGAGTTCCGGCGTCTACGGCCTGGACGAGCTGGGCCTGTGGCCCGACGACCTCACGAAGCTCGATTCCCTGTTGAACCGTGCGCACGGCGTCATCTTCGTCACCGGGCCCACCGGTAGCGGCAAGAGCACCAGCCTCTATGCGTACCTCAACCGGATCAACTCCGCGGAGAAGAACGTCATCACCATCGAGGACCCCATCGAGTACCAGCTCGAAGGGATCAGCCAGATCCAGGTGGCCAGCAAGAAGGGCATGAACTTCGCGACCTCCCTGCGTCACGTGCTTCGCCAGGACCCCGACGTCATCATGGTGGGCGAGGTCCGCGACGTGGAGACGGCCCGCATGGCGATCCAGTCGTCGCTGACCGGGCACCTGGTGTTCAGCACGCTGCACACGAACGATGCGGCCGGCGCCATCAGCCGCTTGCTGGACCTCGGCGTCGAGCCGTACCTGGTCAGCTCCTCGCTGATCGCGATTGTGGCCCAGCGTCTCGTCCGAAGAATCTGCCCGGATTGCCGACGCCCGGCCCAACCGACCGCCCAGCAACTCGGTGAACTGGGCTTGAGCGAGTGTCGCGACGCCCAGTTCTACGTCGGCGAGGGGTGCGAGCGGTGCTTCAAGACCGGCTATCGCGGGCGAACCGGCATCTATGAAGTCATGCTCATCAGCGATAAGATCCAGGAGTTGATCTACCGTCAGGAAACCGCCGGCACGATCAAGAAGGTCGCTCTGGAGGCGGGGATGCAGACGCTGCGTATGGACGGGGCCCGCAAGGTGCTCGCCGGAGTCACCACGGTCGGCGAAGTGCTCCGCGTGACGCAGGCGGACGTATAATGAAGGGGTTTCTGGAAAATGGAGAATTGGGCCTACCCAAAGCAGGCCCAACTCTCCATTTTCCAGAGACCGGCAAGTGATGACTCGGAACTACGGATGGCTTTATGCCGAGGTATGAGTACATAGCGATTGCGGGCAATGGGCGAAAGGTCAAGGGCACGATCAACGCCGAGAGCCCATTTGCCGCCCGCAAGCAGTTGCGGGCGAGAAATGTGCATCCCTCCGCCGTCAACGAGGTGACCAGCGCGGTCGAGAGCCAACGCGCCCTGTTCTCGGCGCTTCGTCGGCCGAGCAAGTCGCTGCTCATCGACTTCACGAAGCAACTCTCCACCCTGTTGAACTCCGGGATCAAGCTGACGGAGGCCCTGTCGGTCCTGACGCTTCAGAGCCCGGACCAGCGTTTCAAGACCGCCCTGACGGAGATCCGCGACCGGGTCGTCACCGGCGAGTCGTTCACCGACGCCCTGAAGGACTACGAGGACTACTTCGACGTGATCTTCGTGGCCATGGTCCGCGTCGGCGAGGTCACGGGCACGCTGGGCGAGAGCCTCAAGACTATCGCGGGCTTCATGGAGAAACGCCAGCGGGTGGAGTCCAAAGTGCTCACCGCGATGATCTACCCCATCGTCCTCGTGTTCTTCTGCCTGGCGGCCATTGTGATCCTCACGACGAAGGTCATTCCGCCCATCGGCAAGCAGATTGTCCAGGCGGGACAGGAACTGCCCTGGGTCACGCAGCAGATGATGAACTTCAGCCACATCCTAACGAGCTGGCGGGTGCTGATTCTGATCGGGGCTATCGTCGCTGTCGGGCTGGCCGCCAAGCGATTCTTCCGGACCGAGCGGGGCGCGTACCTGCGGGATCGATTCCTGCTTTCTCTTCCCGTCTTTGGGCCGCTCATCCGGCAGCGCGTGGTTGCGAGGTTCGCCTCGACGCTCTCGACGCTGATCGGGTCGGGCTTGGCGATGGCCGAGTCGCTCCGCGTGGTCGCCGAAACGACGGGCAACAGTCTCATGAAGCGTGCGATCCAGCAGTCGCGGGAGCGAATCCTGGCCGGCGCGGACATCGCGACTCCTCTGCGCGAGAGCGGCGTGATCGATCCGGCCATCGCCCACATGGTCGCGGTCGGGGAAAAGAGCGGCGAGTTGGAAGTCATGCTCAAGAACATCAGCGAGAACCTCGAATCTTCGACCGACATCGTCCTCGAGCGGTTGAGCGCCGCGGTCGAACCGCTTATCATCATTGTCATGGCGGCGGTCATCGGAGTGATCGCCTATGCAACGATCCTGCCTATCTTACGGATCTCGGCAGTGCAACTGTAAGCTTTCTTGGGAGTTGAAGGACTATGAAGGAGAATAGGAACAGACGGAGCAGACGCGGTTTCACGATGGTCGAACTGATGGCCGTGCTGATTATCCTCGGCCTGCTGGCCGCGGTGGTGGTGAAGAACTTCGTCGGCCAGGTCGACCGGGCGAAGGTGACGACCACGAAAGCCAATCTGAAACTCCTGCACACCGCAGTGAACAGTTTCCACATGGACAGTGGGCGCTGGCCCGGCGAGGATGAGGGACTGACCGTCCTGATCCAACAGCCGACGGATGTTACGGTCTGGCAAACCGGTGGGTACCTGGAGACGACCGACATCCCGAAGGACGGCTGGGGGCGGGACTTCATCTTCGAGCTGAACCCCGAATCCGGCAAGGCGTTCGTGATCAAGAGCCTCGGGGCCGACGGCCAGGAAGGCGGCGAAGGCGATGACGCAGATCTGTACAGCACCGATGCCTCATGATCGACTTGCCTCCTCACAAGGGGTCGGCGCACGGCGGCCTCGCGCCGGCGCCTTGCCCGCTGCGGCGTTCACGCTGGTCGAACTGATTGTCGTCTTGTCGATCCTGAGCCTGCTGATCCTGCTGGCCCAGACGAACCTGTTCGGTGTGCTTCGCCGTCAGGGCTTCCGATCTCAGGTGCAGGGCTTCGTCTCCACGATGCAGACCGCCGCCTCCGCAGCCGCTGAAAACGGTCGCCGATATGAAGTGATTCTGGACCCGACGGAGCAGAGTTACCTGCTGCGAGAGATCACCACCTCCGATCTGTCCGAGGTCCTGGAAGAGGAGATCATCACCCAGGGCTTCTTCGGGAGCAACTGCCGGCTGTCGTATGTCGAATTCGACGACGGGGACTACACGAACGCCGACCGGGCGAGATTCCGGATCGGACGCGCGGGCTGGACCTACGGCGGCAAGGTCGTGTTCCTGGACGAGAGCGAACAGCCCTACGCCGTGCTTGTCAATCGGCTGACCCCCATTGTCCGACTGGTCGAAGGGGACCCGGCCTTGATGAAACCAAAAGGGAAGAACGAAGTCCCATTCTGACAAGGAATCTGGGTCCTTGGATTTGCAGTGAGCATGAACGACGGGAAGAACAACACGGTGGGCGTCAAGCGGACAGATTTGCATCCGCCTGAGACAGGGACCGCGCCCAGGTCTGTCATGCTGAACGAAGTGAAGCATCCGGCTCGCGAACCGCAGACGCGACGCGGGTGCAGTTCGTTGTTCTCGTCCGATGCCCAGATCCTTCGCTGCGCTCAGGGTGACAAAGGCACGGATGCGCTCAATTGCTGGCAATCCTCGTGCAATCGCACGTTCGCGCGGGTCGGCGGGTTCACCCTCCTGGAGGTCATGACGGCCCTGGCCATCCTGGGACTGGTCAGTTCGAGCGTGTTGCTCGTGATCGACCGCTGCGTGGGCTCGGCGGCGGATTCCGCTCTGCGCCGGGAAGCCTTCGAACTGGCCCGCGAGAATCTGGAGGCGGTCCTCGTCCGGGACTCCGTCGAGGAGACGATCGAGTATGGCACCAGCGAGAAGTACGCCGATGTCTCCTGGCAGACGGTGATCGAGGCGTTCCCCGAGCCTGTCAGCGGGCAGATGTGGATCCGTGCAATCTGTTCGGCCGAGTACACGGACTCCAAGGGCCAGTCGCAGAAGGTCGAGCTGACCCACTGGATTGCGAAACTGACGGAACAGCAGGCCGGCCAGCTCATCGATACCGAGGAACTGGAGCGACTGGAGGTCGAGCAGGTCCTTCCGTCCGCCAAGGACGCTGCGGACTATGCCGGCGTCGATGCCGACACGATCGATCAGTGGGTCGAGAACGGACTGGTGTTGACCGGGGACGGCCGGTTCGTCAAGTACAACCTCGACGTGTTCGTGAAGAGCCAAGGCGATCCCAGCGATGAGGAGAAGGCGAAACAGGTGATATCCATCGAGGAACTCGCTATGGCGATGAGAACGATGCAGAGGGGATTGGAGGACGCCGACAGCGAATCGCAGGGCTCCGGCGTCGACCCGCTGACCGGGCTGTCGTACGAGGAATTGCAGAAAATGGACATAGGTGAGGTTGTGGAGCTGCTCAGGCAGAAGCAACAGTAGACTGGCGTGGTGTCGCCAGGCGCAGGAGAACGTCGCGTGAAATCGAAACCGGAGATTCTTGCTTGCCAGAACGGGCCGACCGCTCCCTGTTTGGGAGTTTGCAGCGACGCCCGGCGGGGGATGCGTCTGCGAGGCTTCTCCCTGGGCGAGATGGTCGTGACTGTGGTCATCGGCGGGATGATCCTTGCGGTGATCCTGGGCATCTATGGGCGGGCGAATCAGACGGCCGGTGCTGTGCTGGCGAAGATCGAGGGCCCGGCACTGGTGTCGGAAGTTCTCCAGCTCATTGCCGACGACGTGGACCGGACTTTCGGAGCGGACGATGTGTTCGTCCAGATTCGCAACGGGCCGGACAACGGCTTCGCCCGGGCGGAACTGGTGCTCCGCCGCGTATACCACGACAAGGACAACAAGGAGCAGGTTCTGGAAGAGATCACCTGGCGAGCGGCGTACGATAGTGAGAATATCACCCCCGGCCTGATCCTCTACCGCAGCCGGGAGGGGGCCGGCCAGGAAGACAAGCTTCTGGAGGATCAGCGAGAGGACTGGGAGAAGAGTGTTCCTTTCGTGCCGGTCTGTCGCGGCGCGACCTTCTTCAGCATACAGGCCTGCAAAGGCGCGGAACTGCTCGATACGTGGCCGTTGTCGGCTGCTCCGGCGGGTGTGAAAGTCACGATCTCATTCGCGGAACCCTATCAGACCGCCCGCGGGACCTGGGAAGTCCCGGACGAGGAGAAGATCAGCCGGACCTTCGTCGTCAACGCGATGCGGAAGATCAAGTTCGCCATGAACTCCTCCCAGGACTCGAACCAGGTGGATTCGAACGAACCGACGGCCGAGACGCGATCGCCAACGAGGGACGAGACCAGGACTGGAACAACCGAGACCCAATCGACCCGAAGATCGGTGACCAATGAACGGACATCCACACAGACGAGACGCAGATAGCCCGCGGAACCATCCCGGCATGATTCTGCTGATCACGCTGGTGATCCTCGTGATCATGTCGACGCTGGGGTACACCCTGAGTGTCCGCGTGGCCGCCCGTCGGCATCGGGATCAGTACGTCATTGACTGCGGCATCGCCCGTCATGCCTGCGTCTCCGGCATGAAGTACGCCCTGGTGTCCGTGGGCGAACTGGAGTTCGAGTTGATCAGTCGGCCGAACGAGCCGGACTTCTCCGACCTCTTCGCTCTCAGCGAGGTGGAGTACCAGAAGCTGCTTGTCCAGATGAGCGAGTATCTGGCGAGCCAGAGGCTGACGGACGCCAATGCCGCCAGGTCGGACGATGTGAACGACGAGGAAGAGGGGAAGACGTCGTATTCCTCCATCGCCGCCAACGTGGAAATCCCCGGCCCGTACGGGCCGCCCTGGCCGCTGGTGACCGAGCCGATCAAGCTGGAGATCGGGTCGGCCAAGGTCGTGATCGCCGTGGAGGACGAGAACGCCAAGTACCCCCTGGGATGGACCCTGCTGACCGACGAGAAGCTCCAGGACAGGGCCGGCGCCGGCTGGACGGGCCTCTGCGAATGGATGGGGTACTCGAACAAGGAAATCGAGGATCTGACCGAGGATCTGAAAGCGATCGGCAAGACGAAGCCGTTCAAAATGGAATTCAAGACAGAGACGGTGGACA
The DNA here is from genome assembly GCA_017993835.1 of Phycisphaerae bacterium. GTDB lineage: Bacteria > Planctomycetota > Phycisphaerae > Sedimentisphaerales > Anaerobacaceae > PLanc-01. The sequence continues at coordinate 64,245 of JAGOLX010000022.1, read as the reverse complement.
CGGTGGCAAAGGCCGGGGCGCCGACTGCCACAGTGACTAGGCCGGGAGTCCGGACCAGTCGGACGACCCCCGCCGGCAGCGCGGCCGCCCGTCGGACGGTGGGCAAGAAGACCATTACCGCGCAGGAGCAGCTCCGCACACAGAACAGCGAATTCTCGCGTCTGTTTCACAGTTCGATGTTAAACGCGGCGCTGTTGAGCCGGCCGAGCATCGAGAGCGACAGCCGCCAGGAATCCGCGATGAAGTATCTCGGCCTGTGGGGCACGCGGCACGTGAACGTCAATACGGCTCCCCGGCACGTTCTGGAGGCGGCGATGGCGTTCGGCAGCATCGCCAATGCCCCCAGGATCGCGGAGGCGATTATCCAGCAGCGGAAGATCAAGCCGGTGACGGACGTCAATGAGATCAAGCAGGCGAGCCTGGCGTTCTCCGATTCCATCGAGGATTGCCGGGACTTCCTCGTCACATCCAGCACGGTCTTCACCATCCGGGTGACAGCCGTCAGCGGAGCGGCCCGGGCCACCGCACTCGCCGCCGTGACGAAGGAGGGCAACAAGGTCCAGCAGATTGCGGTGGTCTGTGACTGACCGTCAATTACTGAATGCCCGTGTGGCTTTGGTCGAAAGAGCAATGGCGCTCGTGCCGTTTTTTGGAGAGCATGAATCGTGCAATCTGGACAGCAGTTGGGAATCTATCTCAGACAAGACCGGGCCACGGTCATATACCTTGCCTGTCAGGGCCGCGAGCGCAAGCTCCTCGATTGCTTCTCGGTCCGGGTAGAAGGGAACGAATCCGACCCGAAGGTCCTATACGATCGGGTCGCTCTCGCCTGTGAGGAACGCAAGGTTCGCTTCGTCGAGGCGGCGGTCGCCCTCGACTGCGCCGCCGTCATGCAGCACGCGGTGCACAGTGAGTTCAGCGACCCCAAGAAGGTGGCAGCCACCGTGCGTTTCGACACGGAGGAGGCACTGGCCACGGACATTACGGACCAGGCGGTCTCGTTCCGGATCGCCTCACGCAACGAGGAAGGGGCCAACCTCGATGTCTTCACGGCCCCTCGATCCACCCTGACGGAGATCATCGAGTCCCTCCAGGGTCATCGCATTGACCCGGTGTCGATCGACCCCGACGTCTGCTGCCTGTCGCGGTACCTGGCTGACCACACGCCGACACAGCAGGACGGGCAGGCGGGCACACTATACGCGTCGCTTGCGGATGGACGTGGCTACCTGGTTGCAGTGTCCGCCCAGGGCGAGATACTGACTTATCGGACATTTCTGGTCGGCGCGTCTCAAGACAAGGCGCCGCTGCTGGCCAGAGAGGCCCTGGTCACCGCAGCGCTCGTTGCCAACCATCCCGTTGGACGGCTTCTGGTGTTCGATGCCGCCGGAGACCTTCAGCGACAATCGATTAGCGAGAAGACCGGTCTTCCCGTGGAGACGTGTGATCTGGCGGCTCTGGCGGGCGTCGAGCAGGGCGGTATTGCCGACTGCTCCGGCGCGGTGGATTTCGCCCTCGCCTATGGGGCGGCCCTGGGTTTGGCGGACAAAGCCAGCAGCGCAAACCTCCGTAACGACCATATGCCGTTTCTGGGCAAGAGGATGCGGCAGCAGAAGGCCGTTCGGTTCCTGAGCGTCTCTGTCACGATTCTCCTGCTGGCGCTGGGGGTTTTCTTCCACTCCAAGCTGCTTCGAGAGAATCACAATCGCGAGGCGCTGCGTCTGAAGTTCGAGCCGGACTACCTGGCTGTCATGCCGGGCAAGGCCAAACTCCCGGATACGATGAAAACTGCCGTCGGGGATCTCGAAAGGGCTCTGAGGACTCTCAAGGCTGAGAAGACCGGCATCGGCGCAGATCAGGACTCGGTTTCTGCGAAGCTGACCCTCGTCCTGCGGGCGCTGGTTGCCTGTGCCAAAGAAGCCGGCCTTGGCGTCCAGTCGATCACGATCACTGCGACGACGATCACCGTGGAGGGGACGACGTCGGGCCACCACAATGCCGCCAACGTGCTGATGCCTGCGATGGAGAAGGCGGGCCTGCAGGTTCGAGGGAACCGGATTGACCGCGAGGGCGATCACGACAAGTTCTCCATGACGCTGGCCCCCAAGAAGCAGGTGCAAGGGAAGTAACCATGCGCGATATTCACCGAAATCCGATTCTATACTACGTCTTGATCCCGGTATTGGTCGGCCTGTGGCCGTTGCTGGTGTGGGCTGTGTATCTGCCGACTGCGGAACGGGCTTGCGATGCCGACTGCGACCTGCTGATTGAGGGCGCGGTGAACATCCAGGAGATCCTGACGATCGACCCGCAGCGAATGAACAAGGGCGATCCCAATCACGTCGCGGGGGAATTCGCCTACGCCAGGGCGGTCGACCGGGAGGCCAACCTGTGTGGCATCTTGCCCAGCAACCACAGCCTGAGCGTGCAGAACATCATCGTGATGGCCGGCAAGAAACGACAAGACGCCATGGTCAAACTCAAGGACGTGGGCATCGTGCAGGCGGCGAAGTTCCTTTCAACCATGCAATCGACCTGGGTGAACCTGACGTGCGACAAGATCGAGTTGTCCAAGAAGAAGGGCATGCCCGACCAGTGGGACGTGGATCTCAACTTTATCTATTACTATTGAGGGGATTCAACCAGCCGATTCCCAGGGTACGCTTCTTGCCGAAACGACCTTGATTAACACCCTTCAGTGCGTGCGTATCACTATATGTAGTAGGTCCCCCATTTTCCACAATCGGGCGGCCGCGAGACTGGGCCGGGGGCGACTCAAACATCACTTCTCTCGCGTTGAACCGTCATGCCAGTCCTGTGGATGCCTGCAGAGCCCTGCATTTTCCACACAAAGTCGCTTGCCTATAAGGGAACTTCTCTAAAGTTTTCCAAATGACTATGTCGATATCAGTAGCGACATGAGCTTGATGGAGAAAGATCGAGCACACAACATGTAGTATGAAACAGGGTTCTGCCCGGAATGATAGGGCGACCCAGGTCGAGCAAGGTTTTTGGCAGGGTGGCGCACATGCGGCAGCATGGTTCAGGTGGTTTCGCGGAAGAAGGCCGGCAATGGTCGAATCCTCTCGATATGGGGCTTTCTCAGGACAAGGATATGGTCATGGAGCAGATCCTCGAGAACATACATCATACACCGCTGGGGCAAGTGCTGGAGAGGATAGCCTCTTTACCTGAAGTGCGTCGCCAGAAGGTCCTTCGTCTTCGTCGTCAGATCACCGAGGGCCGATACGACGTGGCGGATCGGCTCGATATGGCACTTGACAAGGTCTTGGAGGACCTGATTGCCTGACCTAGACCTGTGTTTCCCATTGAGGCGACCCCATCGCGTCGTCGTCGGATTCGTCCAATTCTGGGGGCCTATATCCCGGCTCTTTGGACTTCTTCACTTCTTGTTCATAGGCGGCAACCAGTTGCTCGTGTATCCTCCGGCGGCATTCTGCGTTGATGGGATGTGCGATGTCCGCGTGCAGCACGGCCTCGCCGGCGGGGTTCCTCTGGATGCGGTTGGGCGGTAGAGGTTTGCCGCAACCGTTGCAGTACCTGGCCTTGAGATGGTTCTTGCCGCCGCAGGTCTGACAGTGATCGCACATCTTCCGCGACGGCATGGCGACGAAGTACCCGCCGGTTCCCTCTATGACTTTGATGTCCCGAACCACAAACTCGTGGTCGAGCGTCATGGAGCAGAACGCCTTGAGCCGGTTCTCACCGTTGGTGACGAGCCTGACGCGAACCTCCGTTATTCTCATGTCTGCGCCTCGCCGAAAAGGTCACCATGGGTTGTTCCTCACAACAATGGTCTTGCAGCCTGTCCTCTCGGCGATGAGGTCCCGCAGCGATTCGAGTCTGTGCGCATCCGTGCTGGCAGGCAGGCAGAACATAGCAGAACCGCTGCCACTAAGGCAAACGGGCCCCAAGCCAAGTCGCTGGACAGCTTCCTTTACGTCTCCAAGTTCCTCGTACAGGCGAAAGCAACTGCCTTCCAGCATATTTGCGCACATCCCGGCCAATAAATCAATCCTGTTTTCGTCGATATGAGTCGCGATCCGATCGCGCAGTTTGCGATAGAGGACTGGATCGTGAGTATAGTGAGCGTAAACCTCTTTCGTGGAAGAGTTTATGTTTGGCAGAATCAGCACGACCGCGAAAGCGAATTCGCCCGGCAGTTCGGAAATCCTCTCCCCGCGCCCTGTGCAGTAGGCCAGCGGCCTGTTGAGAAAGAATGCGACGTCGCTGCCGAGACGGGAGGCGAGGTCGATCAGCCGAGGTTTCGGCAGACCGAGGTTCAGGTATGTGTTCAGGCCCGCCAATGTCGCGGCGGCATCGCTGCTGCCGGAGCCGAGCCCCGAGCCGGCAGGGATGTTCTTCGTCAAGGTCAAACGCACGTTGGCTTTCCTGCCGCAATCGCTCAGAATCAGATCAGCAGCCTTGTAGACGAGGTTTGTCTGGTCCCCCGGCGCCCAGCAGGGACCCTGGCAGGCGAACTCGACGCCCGCTTCTCCCGACTGGATCGAGATTTCGTCGAACCAGTCGATCTTGGCCATCACGGTCTCGATGTTGTGGTAGCCGTCCGGCCGCCTTCCGGCGATCAGCAAACTCAGGTTGATCTTGGCAGGGGCCCGGACCAGCAGCCCGTCGCCGGAAGGCTCGAATTGTCGCACGTCACTCATGAATCAATTGCATCCTAACAGCAGGGGGACTTCGTCCGGTGTCCGCCTTCCACGTGTGCATGACCGCATTTGCACGCGTGCAACAAGGGTTCATGCAAACCCTGGAACGTCATTCCCGCCTCCCGTCGTGTCATTTCCGCGAAGCGGGGAATCCACTCTCCAGGTCGCGCCCGGTCCCACGGTCCCTGGATTCCTGCTTGGCGCAGGAATGACAGAGTCGGGGCAACACTTCGTCACTCTGCGGGAGGCTGCAACTACCGTTATGCACCCGGCTTGCGCCACCCGCGTGGTCGCGTGTTGACATTACACGGATCGCCTCGTATCTTCAATGCTTTATCGATGCAGATGAGGCTTGAATGACTGAAACTGCCAGGGAATCCATCTGTGGGGACAAGGTCGTGTGGTGGCATTGGCACCGACGGCTTTACGACTGGGTGATCCATTTTGCGAACACGCCCTACGGCACGGTCGCGCTTTTCGTCCTGAGTTTCGCGGAGTCGAGTTTCTTCCCCGTTCCGCCGGATGTCCTGCTGGCCCCCTTGTCTCTGGGATCGCCTCGCAAGTGGGTGCGGTTCGCGCTGGCCTGCTCGATTGCCTCGGTTCTCGGGGGCATTCTGGGCTACGGGATCGGCACCTTCCTCTGGGAGGCGATCGGACCGTGGGTCTTCGCCCATCTGGGATCCGTCGGTCTGACGCCGGAGAACTTCGCCAAGTTCCAGGGCTGGTACGCGAAGTATGACTTCTGGGTGGTTTTCACCTGCGGGTTCACGCCGCTGCCCTATAAGGTCTGCACGATTTCCGCCGGTGTGGCGGGCATCAGCTTCCCCGGCTTCATCGTGGCTTCGGCGTTGAGCCGGTCCACCCGGTTCTTTATAGTCGCCGGCCTGATGGGCTGGAAGGGCGAAGCGATCCGTCCTGTCATCGAGAAGTATTTCAACTGGTTCTCGCTGGCCTTCGTCGCACTCTTGATCGGCGGGTTCCTCGTGATAAAATGGGTCCATTGAGCAGGGCCCAACCCTGCGTTTTTCAGGACCCCAGCAGGGGTGCAGCTTGGGGTACAACTGCCATGGATGAGGCACAGAAGAACACGCTCTTGCGAATCGCGCGGGATACCGTGCGGGCGGTGGTCTGCGGGACGCCGCTACCTCAAGCGTCGTCTGACGATCCTGTGCTCAACGCTCCCTGCGGGTGTTTCGTCACCCTGAAGACCCACGACAATCTGAGGGGTTGTATCGGCCAGTTCACCTCGGATCGCCCCTTGATCGAATTGGTGTCGGAAATGGCGGAAGCCTCGGTGGCCCGGGACCCGCGTTTCTCCGGGCGACGGATTGCGGCCCGCGAACTGGACGATCTGCACATCGAGATTTCCGTCTTATCGCCGCTCGAGCGGACGGAAGACCCGCTGAGCCTTGAACTCGGGGTGCATGGGGTCTATATCAAGCGGGGCTTCGCCTCCGGCTGTTTCCTCCCGCAGGTGGCTACGGAGACTGGCTGGACCCGAGAGGAGTTCCTGTCCTACTGCTGCTTCCACAAGGCAGGACTGCCTGCGGACGCCTGGAAGGACCCCGACACCGAAGTGTACCTCTTCACCGCCGAGGTCTTCGACGCGCCTGCGAGGAGTCTCTGATGCGAACTGGTCGGCGCATACGCCGGCCGCGGACGTGCTCCTGACGCTCCGATTTGTTATACTTTGGATAGATCGAGGTCTGCGTGATTAGCGGACCTCAGGGTGATCGAGAAGCATGGAAACAGGGAGGAGGGTACATGGCTCGGACGTGGGTATCCGTCGCCATCGTGGCGGCGTTCGCGCTGGCGGGCTGCGCCGGGAGGGGCGCTGATCGCGTCGACATTGCGCGCGGCACTGGTTCGTCGCAAGTCGCCCCCACGGTGTTGGACCATCTGCACAGCGAGAATCTGCCGGCGCTCGTGGCGGTCGAACCCTGGAACGGCCAGTCCGGTCCAGGACTGAAGCTCCTGACGGACCACTACGAGATCTTCACCACGATCCAGCAGCCGTTGATCCTGCGGATGGTCCCCGGCTTCGTCGAGTCGGCCTACCGCGGCTACAACGACCAACTGGCCCAACCCATCGAGACCTCCAGCAGGTTCACCATCTACCTGTTTGCCGACCGTCAGCAATGGGAGGATTTCACCTACGCCTTTGCAGGCGAGCAGGCTCCCGTGTTCTGCAAGATCCAGACGGGCGCCTATTACCTCAACGGCGCCTGCGTCGTCTATGACATCGGTCCCAGGCGGACGCTGGCCGCCATCGGGCATGAGGGTTGGCACCAGTTCAACAACCGGCATTTCAAATACCGCCTGCCAAGCTGGCTGGATGAGGGCGTCGCCATGCTCTTCGAAGCCAGTGTCTACGAGCAGGGCTTGTTCCGCTTCGAGCCGGGGGCGAATGTCCAGCGTCTCGGAGCCCTTAAGGAGACCCTCAAGCACTCGAAGCAGATCCCCCTGCACGACCTGATCTCAACCAGTCCTGGCGAGGTGCTCGCGACGGACCAGGCCGAGGTGGTCATGGCGTTCTACAGCCAGTCTTATGCCTTGATCCGTTTTCTCCGCGAGGCGGACTGCGGCCGGCGTCTGGAGACGTACCGCCGGCTCCTCCACGACGGGCTCCTGGGGAACTGGCCCCTCGACGGTGCGAATCAGGCGACCGCGGAGAACCGCAACATTCCGCGGACAATCCCCTGGAATCGGACGGTCGGAACGCAACTGTTCGCACACTACGTCGCGAGCGACGTCGAACAGCTCGATCGCGAGTATCTGGCCTTCTGCCACCGGCTCGTCGACAACTTGTCCTTTGCGCCGGTCGTGGGAGACGACCGGTACGTGGCCACCCAATCGGGACGCAGGTGAAAGAGCGCGCCGGCGCGGTCCGACTTGACGCCGGAGGGCAAATGCGTCTATATACGAGTGCTCCGTGACAGAAACCGCCAAGGCCGGCGGCTGACTTCGCCTGGAGCCTTCGGTTTCGGTCATCGGGTTCGTTCGGGCTTCCACGTTTGGTGATTCGGGTTTGACGTCATGCAGATGATTCTGGCCTCGACCTCCCCGCGGCGCAGGCAACTCCTCACGGAGGCCGGCTATGCCTTTCGGGCCGTCGCGCCGAAGATCGACGAATCCACGATCCCTCGCACGGCGGCGACGGTGAGGGGATACGCCGAGGAATTGGCGGCGGCAAAGGCTCGGAGCGTTGCCCCGGATTTTCGCGACGCCTTGGTCATCGGCGCCGACACGCTGTGCGACCTCGACGGCCAGGTGATCGGCAAGGCGGCCGATGCCCGGACGGCCGAGCAGATCACTAGATCGCTCTTCAGCAAGCCGCACCTTGTCATCACGGGCCTTGCCCTCATTGGGCTCAGCAGGGGGATCGAGATCATCTGCTCCGAGGTTACCACCGTCTATCCCCGCCGACTCACGGAGTCGCAGATCGCCACGCATGTCGCAGGCCGCGGGTGGGAGGGAAAGGCCGGCGCCTACGCCATCCAGGAGGTGGGCGACGCTTTCGTCGAACGGATCGAAGGCAGCTTCACCAACGTGATGGGCATGCCGATGGAGCTTCTCCAACGCCTGCTGGCCGACCTGGCGGGTCGCTGATGGGTCCGCGTCCGTGCCAAGACGCGACGTCCGCGCCTGCTTCAGTGAATCGGGACAACCAGGCCAAGATCGATGTAGAAGGCTTCCAGGCTCAATTCCTCGTCGATGTCCCACTGGTCCTCGGTGGCGTCGCCCTTGTCCAGATCGAACTGATAGCCGCCGACGAGCACCAGCTTCACCGGGTGGTCCGCGTCGTTCAGTGCCCACTCGACGCCTCCGCCGATGCGAGCCACGATGCCGTCGTCGCAATCGATCTCGTGGCATTCGACGATGGGATCATCGCTGGCGAAGGTTGCCGTCCGCTTGACCTGCATGTCTGAATCACTGAACATGTATCGCAGGCCGACCTCGGCATAACCGTTGAGTCTGTTCTTGGCGGTCGTCCCGAACCTCGCCATGGCGGAGATTCCAAACGGGAGGTACGTGACATCTCCCCCTGACGTTAGACTGACCTGTGTGCCCAGCTCCTCATTTCGGGAGATCACTTCGGTATTGTCGTCTGCGTCCCAGTTCGTCAGTCCACCCGCGAGTCCGACACCCCATTGAGGCGTCAGCCAGTAGGCGCCGCGGACCTCGCCCCCGATGGCATAGCCCTCCCAGACGTCGTCGCTGGGAAAGAAGTTGTTCATCGCGCCTGTGAACTCCCACTCCCCAGCCAAGGCGCTCCCCGAAAACAGGCTCGCCAGCACCAAACACACAAAGACGGATCGTTTCATGAATTCTCTCCTTTTGCCTCCGCGGTCAGTCCACCGCGAGTGTGCCGCCATTGCTCACACAGATCGTTTTCATCAACCCGACATGGGTATCGCTCAGGCGCAGGCCGTCGTTGCCTCGCAGGTCCAGGTTCACCAGCCTCGTGAGACTCGTCGGCCATGCGTTGGGAACGTCCTGTACGCTGTCGTTCGTATTCCTGAGCACCAGCTCCAGCAGGCTCGTCAGGCCGCTGATCTGAGGGAAGGCGGAGTCCGCAAGGGGGTTGTCCCTCAGATTCAGGACTTTCAGCTTCGTGAGCTGGCTCAGCGGGGAGATATCTGTGATGCGGTTGGTTTTGAGGTCGAGCCAGGTGAGGTTCGTCGCGGACTCGAGTCCCGTCAAGTCCACGATCCCGTTGCCGGTCGCGATGAGTTTCGTGAGGTTCGACATGTCGATCACATTGGGTTCAGCGACGCCGAGCGTTGCTGCGACTGCGTCCTTGAGATTCGGATCGACGAACGTCGGCATGTTCACATCGAACACGGCGGTCAAGGTGCAATCGCCCGTGATCTCAAACGACACGGTCTTGCTGGTTTCCTGCCCTGCGATAGGACAGGTGCTCTGCCACATCACATGGTAGTCTGGGTCAGGTTTGGCCGTACAGAAAATCGTGGTGCCGATGACATAGCTATGACTGCCCGCAGCGGGAACCACCGTACCATGGCCCTGAACCTGGATCGTCAGCGTACACGTATTGATCAGGTTCGCCTGGAGGGTGTAGCCGTCCCGGTCAATGGGGAATGACACGACCTCGGGAGCGTTCGCGTCGACCAGGCCGGCTGTCACCGCGCTGCCCGTCCAACTGTCAAGCCGGTATGGATCGCTGGGCGTAACGGCCACTTCAATTGTCTCCCCGAAGAAGATCTGCCCTCTGGTCACGTCAATGGTCCCCCCCTCGGCAGGGTTCACCGCCAGTTCCAGGCTGGCCGGGAAGCTGTGCACGGAATCGACGCCTGTGTCGTCGGAATGCCCCAGCCAGTTTCCGAAGACGAACACTTCCCCGGTGTCGGCCAGGACGAGAGTCAACTCACTTCCGGCGGCGACGTCCGCGGCAATCGTTCCCGAGGGAAGCGCGATCTCTCTGGGCGTTTCCACGACGAGGACGCCTGCGCCGAGCTGTCCCGAGCTGTTGTCGCCCCAGCCGTAGAGTCGTCCCGTCGAATCGATGGCAAGACTGTGATTGGAGCCCGCCGCGATCTTGACGATGTCGCTCGGCAGGTTGCTGACCGGGATCGGCGTCGTGCGGTGCGCGGTCGAGTTCGGCAGGCCCAACTGGCCGGCGGCGTTGTTCCCCCAGGCATAGACGACGCCTTCGACCAGGGCCAGTGCGTGGGACTGGCCCGCGTGAATGTCCGTGATGGTCCCGAGAGCGGGCAGTTCCGTCACGGACACGCAAGCCGGCTCATTCGTCGTATTGCCAAGGCAAAGCTGGCCATGGTCGTTGTTGCCCCAGGCCCACACGGCATTCGTCGCGGTGGACCAGACAAAGCAGAAATCGGCCCCTGCGGCCACGCCCTCGACGCCGAACAGGCTCGCGATGCTCTGCGGAATGCTCCCATCCGCCCGGGAGGGATCTCCCAACTGACCGTGCGAGTTGTCGCCCCAGGTGTAGACGAGGCCGCTGTCGTCCACAGCGACACTGTAGTCGGCTCCCGCGGCGATACTCACAATGGTCTGCGCGCTCAACCCTGCGATCGCTGTGGGGGTGTCAACGCCGACGTGTGTGCCCAGACCCAGTTGCCCATAGGTGTTGTCGCCCCAGGCCCACACTCGGGACTTGAACAGGGCGAGACTGTGGTTGTCTCCCGCCGCCACGGAATCCGCCTCTTGTTCAGGCGCCGTCAAGACAGGCGCCGACACGACGCTCGGCGCCGGACCGATGCCAAGCTGTCCGCAGGCGTTGTCTCCCCAGGACTGGACCTTCTTCTTCCCGTCCGTCGCGTCCGTGACCAGCACGAGGTTGTGCTTGCCTCCGGCTGCGGGGACATCCTTGATATCGGAGAGTCCGAGAGACTCCGCCGTCACGAGGGTCCCCGCGTTCCCAGTGCCCAACTGCCCATACGTGTTGCTTCCCCACGTCCAGACCAGGCCGTTGGCATCCCTGACGAAGCTGTGGTCTTTTCCGACCCCGATGGCGGCGACCTCCGACCAGCCGCCCATGACCTCAACGGGCGTTGATCTGTAGGGAGTCGAATCCGACGGCAAGGCCAGCTTGCCGGCGGTATTGTCCCCCCAGGCGTAGACGCCGCCTGCGATCAAGGCGATGGCGTGAGACTGGCCCGCCCGAATGTCCGTGATGGTGCCGATGACGTCAAGGTCCGCCACGTAGACCGGAGTCAGCTTGTCGGTGGTATCATTGCCCAGACAGAGCTGACCGCGGTCGTTGCGTCCCCAGGCCCACGCCGTATTCGTTCGGAGGGACCAGGCGACGCAGAAATCTCCCCCCGCGCCCACGCCGTCGATACCGGACAGGCCCGCCATGCTCTGCGGGACGCTCCGATCCGTATGCGAGCCGTCTCCAAGCTGGCCATGCGAGTTGTTCCCCCATGTGTAGACCAGGCCGCCGTCGTCCAGGGCGAGACTGTAGTCCGCTCCAGCGGCGATGCTCGTGATCGTTCGAGCGTCCAGGCCTGTGATCCGCGTGGGTGTGGAGACGGCGAGGCTGAACACGCCCAGACCGAGTTGTCCGCTGACATTCCGACCCCAGGCCCACACCTCCGTTGCACCGTTGTCTGTGAGAAGAACGAGACTGTGGTAGTCTCCGCACGCGACGGCGAGGACCTCTTTGCCGCTCCAGGTCGAATCCGAAATCAGAACAGGGGTGCTGGAATCGATGCCTCCATGGGCGATTTGCGAGTGGGAGTCATCTCCCCAGCCGTAGATGGAGGAGGTTCCGTCGCCGTTGTCCACAATCGCCAGGGTGTGGCACAGCCCTGACGCTACGGCCACGACCTTCCTGCCCGCCCAGACTGTCTTTCCGACCTGAACAGGTACGGGACTGCTGACCGTGGCGCCGTTGCCCAATTCTCCATCGGCGTTGTACCCCCAGGCCCAGGCGGTTCCGTCCGGCTTGACGACGATGCTGAAATCGCCGCCGGCCATCTGGCCAGCGCCGGCGCCCAGACCCGTGCCGCCTATTGCGGCTGCCAGAAGGAGCGATACAAGGGAACAGATTGATGCTTCATGACCGGCGGACATGTCTTCTCCTCCTTCAACGATTCACCCGGACTCGAACACATAGATTATGGCTATGAATGCGATTATTACCCAGTGCGTGTTGTCTCTTCGGAGGCCCGATCCCTGCGTGATTGCTGCACCACCCATCCTTCCTGCGTATCGGCGATTCTCTCAGGGGCAGGCGGTCAGTGCGTGGGGAGGTCCGTGCGGCGTTCCGAACGACCTTGCCCTTGAGACCGGGGGCAGCCAACGGCTTGGCGACGCGTTCCCCCGTCGTTCCACCCATATTGCACCGTGGATTGTAGGACGCCCGGCGGCCATTGTCAATGAAAAAATGGAGGAACTGGGCTATTCGGGGATTTGGCTTGACGCCGTATATGGCGGACCCTATACTAAAGCCAGAAGCTATGGATCGTAGGCTCCGAGGTGTGGCAGTGTGGGGACAGTGCATGTCATGGATGAGGTGTGCTGGTCCTGAAGAAGAGAAAATTGGAAAGATGGAGGTGTACCACAATGAGACGCGGAATGATTCTTGTTCTTCTGGCGGCGTCGGTGATGGCCAGTCCGGTGTTCGGAGAGGCTATCCTGGGTCCCAATGATCTCCTGATCGCGGTCGATTCCGACGGGCTGGTTTCGAGCAGCAGCTACCCGGCGGCCGAGTCGCCCGCCAACATCCTGGATGGCAGTTCGGCCACCAAGTACTTCAACGGCGGCGGACCCGGCAGCGGCTTCATCGTCACGCCCGCGCAAGGCATCATGGTGCAGAGCTTCGTCATCACTACCGCCAACGATTCAGAGACTCGTGACCCCGCCACGTGGGAGCTCTACGGGACCAACGATGCGATCACCAGCGCCGACAACAGCACAGGGACGGCCGAGAACTGGACGCTCATCGCCTCGGGCACCATCGCGCTGCCTGCAGAGCGGCTGACGGTCGGCCCGGTGGTCTCGTTCGAGAGCTTCGAGGTCTACACGTCCTTCAAGATGCTCTTCCCGACGACGAAGGGCGCCAGCTCAATGCAGATCGCCGACGTGGCATTCTACCCGCTGCCCGATGCCGTGGGCGGCAACGTCCTGGCGGTCGGCAACGCCATCCTCGCGGTCGAGCAGGGTTGGCAGAGCCGGTATCCGGCGAATGAAGCCCCGGCCAAGTGCATCGATGGCGACGTGAACACCAAGTACCTCAACTTCGGCGAGGATGACTCGGGCTTCATCGTCACCCCGCTGGTCGGTCCCTCCATGCTCGACAGCTTCCAGATCACGACCGCCAACGATCATCCGCAGCGCGACCCGGTCGTCTGGATGATCTACGGCACCAACGATGTGATCGTCACCCCGGACAATGGCGACGGCCTCAGCGAGAACTGGACGCTGATTTGCGGCGGCACGCTGGCACTGCCCGCTGAACGCTTCACGGCGGGTCTGGTGTACGTCGTCGCCAACCAGGCGGAGCCCTTCGCCTCCTACAAGGTCATCTTTGAGACCGTGAAGGACGCCACGGACAACTCGATGCAGATTGCCGAAATCCAACTGTTCGGCACCCTGGTTCCCGTCGAGGAGTAAGCCGATGAGTCAGGCTTGGTGCGAACCTCGCCTGGGATGACACGACGCGCCGGTCGTCGCAGGATCGTCACTCTCGGCCCTTGTGACGTATCCGCGTGATTGCCCCGCGTCAGTCGAAAGCAGCGCGAATAGTACAGGACATCGTGAGCACGCCGCTGTGAGGAGTCGTTTCAGGACTCTGCACGAGCGGGCCGGGCTCACGATGTCCTTTTCTTTTGGTGTGCCCGGCACGGGACGACGACTTGGAGGTGTGAGTTCTCAGAGGAACAACAGATGCTGTCGCCGCCAAGCGAGGTCTGAAGGAACTGCGTCGTCAGGGCCGACAGTTACCTGGGGATTCCAGAGACTCGTCCGGGACGGCCTGGAAGGCGTCCGCATCCATCATGGATTCGTTGGGGTCCGCCGGCGGCTCGAAGTGGGCGAAGACGCCGTAGCCGGAGCCATCCTGGTTGTTGCTTTCCCAGACAGCGAAGAAGGAGCCATCGGCAGTCATCGCGACATCCGCATACCGCTGTTTGTCTAGCGTATGGGCATTGAGCCGGGTCTCTTCGCCCATGGGCTGGCCATCCGCGTCAAAGCGACGAGCGAAGACATTGGTGGCTGTATTCGGATCATCGCTGTCGTGCTCCCAGACGATGACGAATTCGTTGGCATCGTTGATTGCCGCCTGTGGCCACTGCTGGGCGCCGGCGCGGGTCGTATTGACGACGAATGGCTCGCCCCTGGGGATCCCGCTCGGATCGTAGAACCTCGCGTGAATATCGTCCTGGGCCGCTGCGTTTGGATCGCCGTCCCAGGCAATGACGAAGTATCCACGCGCGTTCATCGCAACGGATGGACGCGTGACGGAGGCGACGCTCGTCGCATTGACTGTGAAGACATCGGTGCGTGGGGCGCCGTTTGGATCGAACAGTCTGGCCATGATCGGGTGGATCGACCTGTCGCGCATCCACACCACAGCGAAGTTGCCGCGAGCATCCATGGCGACATCCGGATAGCGGCAATCGTACTTGTTGGGATCGACGAGAATGTCGCCGCCAAGGCCGGCGCCGTTCAGGTCGAAGCGATGGGCGTATACAAAGGCATGGTCTTGGTCTGCGACGGTTTCTCGACTCTCCCAGGCGACCAGGAAGATGCCGGCGTCGCCCGTTGTGATGCACGGATAGAGCTGTCGGCCCGCAGTCGCCAGATTGACGAGCAGATCGTCTGTAAGGGGAATCCCTTGGGAGTCGTACAGCCTTGAGAAGACATCCTCCTGGGTCCCGGCGCCTTGCCAGACCACGGCAAGACGACCCTGGGGATCCGTGGCCACGGCGGGTTCCGTTTGGCTCCCCTCGTCGATGGTGTTCACGATAGACTCGTCGCCTACAGGGACGCCGGTCGCGTCGAGCCTGCGGGCGAGGATGTCATGAGACCGCCCGGGTGTGGAATAGTAGCTGCTCCAGACGACCAGGGCGCCTCCGTTTGGATCCAGGGCGATCGCGCAATTGGCCTGGGCGTCGCTGGTTCGGACATTGACCTGCACTTCGGCCGTCGCCGACGACGACAGGATAACGACGAGGATTGCAGGTGCAAGATGCAATCTGGACATGGGGTGTCCCTCCTTCTTTCTGTCCCTTCACAGGGTCGCGTGGCTGCCAGCGAGCGGTGGGCACACACCCATCGCCCAACCTGCCTGGCCTGTTCGTCCAGCAGGCGTCCACCAGATCAATCATCTGCCGACACGGTCACGCATCCACAGAACGGCTTCATCGCACGAGCCTGTTCGTGGCGTTCTTCTCGCTGTTATGTCACGTCGCCAACTCAATGCTGACTATCCCGCCAGCCAACAGAGTCCAGTATACGTGTCCGGTGTGGTTTGTCCAGAAAAAAGTGCGAGATCATGCACTTTTATTGTGGAGGGGCGCCGTCACCGGTGTGGGAGGGGGTTGATTCGGTGGAGTGTGTGCTGCATCATGGCCCGATTGAGCCAGCCAACCAGGCCACACCGGTACGTGTATTCGTCCGGATCGCGGAGTTCGTCGATCTCGAAGGGACCGGCGGCTCCAATGATCCGTCCGAAAGTGTCGCTTTCGACTGCGTATACCTTGCCATTTGCGTGCTGCCAGAAGGTCTTCATGAGCACCTCCAGGCAAAGTATAGAATACGGCAGGCCCGGACGGCAATCGATAAATTGCCGTCCGGGCCTGTCAATGACGTATCGTTCCCGGCAGGCGGATGCCGGGTGTGGCGTCTTTCGTTTGGCGGGCAGGTCAGCCTGCACAGGCGCCTTTCACTTCCTTCTTGATTCTCTGGATGTGGCCTCGCCCGAGGGCTTTGACCTCGCAGCCCAGCTCGAAGTAGCGCCGGATCTTATCATCCGACAGAATGCCGAAGCAGTCGATCACCGCCAGCGGCGCGCCGGCCCACTGGACGACCTGGTCGGGCTGGAGCGCCAGGTAGGGCTCGTGTGGAACCGCCAGGATGACGGCCTCGGCGCCGTAGATCGCTTTGGCGAGGTCCTTCTGAACGGTCAGGTTCGTCAGGTGGCCTTGATTGCGGAAGAACCGCGACCAGGAACTGCCGGGCGAGGGATAGACGTCCTGCTGTTCCAGTTCGTACCAGTGGTCCACATAGGGGTCGTGGACCCGCATCTCGGCACCCATCTCGGTGAGCTTGCGAACGACCATCTCGCTGCCGCTGTAGCGGGTGTCGCCGACATCCTGGCGATAGCTGGCGCCGCAGATGAGGACCTCGGCGCCCGCGATGTAGCGGCCCATGTTGCGAAGGGCGTCACGGGTCAGTTCCGCGACGTGAAGTCCTCGCGTGTCGTTGATGTCGATGGCGGTCGGCGTGATTTTGAACACGTCGTCGCCGTCCTCGAAGCCGAGGATATGCTTGTAGGCCCAGTAGCCCAGGCCGCCGTCCTTGGGCAGGCAGTAGCCGCCGACGCCGGGGCCGGGGAAGATCATGTTGCTGTGCGTGGGTCGGACCTTGATGGCCTTGATCACCTTGGTCAGGTCGACGCCGTTGCGCTCCGCGAAGATGCTCCACTCATTCAGGAACGCCAGGATCGTCGCGCGGTACGAGTTCTCGACGATCTTGGTCGTCTCCGACTCGATGGGACGGTCCATGACCGTCAGGGGGAACTTCTCGGTGTTGAGCACCTCGGTGAGGAACTTGACGACGCGGTCGCGGGCCTCCGGGGTGCAGCCGGAGCAGACCCGCCAGAAGTCACGGATGCTCGATACGTATTCCCGCCCGGGCATGACCCGCTCGAAGCTGTGGCTCAGCAGCGGCACCGACTTGAGACCGCGCGCCGCGAAAGCCTTCTTCATGATCGGCCAGGCGACGAATTCCGTCGTACCGGGGGCGACCGTCGTCTCGATGAGCACGAGGCACCTCGGATCGATCTTCTCGCCGATCGTCCGCATCGTGGCCTCCAGTGCGGCCATCTCGGCCTCGCCGGTTCGCATGTTGCCCAGTTCCTGTTTGCTGTAGTCGCACTGGACGTCCACGACCACGCAGTCGGCCAGCCTCAGGCAGTCGCTGTTGTACGTGGCCACCAGCGTCTTCTTGTCCTTGACGCAGCGGGCGATCATGGGATCGACGTGGGGGTCCTCCGCCTTGACGGGTGACTCGCCGCGATTGAGCATCGGGATCTTCCAGAAGCTGCGGGGGCTGGGCCTCTGGCAGCCAATGACGAACTTGCCGGGCTTGCCTGTCTTCTTGTCCAGGGTGTCGGCGACAATCGCGGCCATGACCGCGCCGACGAACCCGACGCCCATGACGACGACGATCTCCTTGCCTTCGTGCCTGGCCGCCTGGGTCAGCGATTCCAAACGTTGGAGTTCGGCCGCGTACTCCTGTGGCTGCGGCAGCGGAAATCTCTCCCCGGACGGACTGACAGAATGCTCGTTCATTCTCTTTTCCTCACAGATCGCGTTGATTGTCGGGCCCCTCCGCCCTGGACAGGCCGGCGACGTCGGCCCTGACCGGACGGATGCCACGAGTTTAGCAACCGGGCGGCCCTTCGCAAGACCTTTCTTCGACCAGACGCACCCGGTCAAAATGAATCGGCAATACGGGGTATGTGCTTGAACCGTAAAGGTGATATGGGAGCAACTCTGCAGCAGATGAGGGACACAGATGCCGCTCCGAGGGACGGTCGGCCGTCTGCCTTCGGATGTCCCGCGCCGGTTCGTGCCGCATGCGATCCGCGTGGTGGGGTTGGGTACCGACGGGCAACTGCCCAGCACGTACAAAAGGAAAGGGCTGCAAGAGTTCTCGCAGCCCTGTGGCAATCATCCCTGTGAAGCGGGTTTTACATCATGTGGCGCCGTCGGAGGAAACCTACGACGCAACTGCCCAGAGCACAGAGGACAATGGCGCCCGGAGCCGGAATCGTCGGGATGAGTCCGATCATGCTCTGATTCGGAGTGATCGAGCCATCCACATTCACCGTGTACAGGTTCAGGACAACAACGCTGCCGTCATTGGTCCAGCCTGCTGCGACGGCATCCGAGGCGTTCTTGTAGAACTGATCCTCGAGCGACCCATCGTCGGGGGTCCAGGTCATTCCGGCCTCGTCTTCGAGATACCAGACCACGTTCTGCAGGGCTCCTGCTGAGGCCGCCCGATCATCGCCAGCCACGTAGTTGTAGCCTGCCAATGTGCCGGCACGGAACTCGGAGTACAGGTAGGCAGTCAGATCGTTCAGTGTATCGCCGCCCTCATCGCCCAGCGGCTCGTCCGTGATGGTGCCACCGCCCAGCGCCTCGTCGTTGATCTCGACGTTGTACTTCTGGCCTTTGGAGCCGACGGGCTCCTCTATCTCCAGGCAGAAGCTCCCGAACTTCGCGGCACTCCCCAGCAATGCCGCGAGCTCTGAATTGGGCGTGAGAGTGAACTCCCCGCCATCCCCGGCAAAGTACCCAACGTTCCGTTTCACGGAGACCGCCGGGGTCGCCGCCGCGGAACTGGCCATCAAGAGACAGGCCAATAGAACACACACACTTGTCTTCTTCATTTCTTCACCTCACCTTCGATTCCACAAAACACGATTTTCTACGTTCGAAGCCTGGCCACTTCGACAATTTCTCCCGCCCCAGCGTCTGGGCCTCGCAGCAATCTCCTTCTTGCTCTGGGCTCAGCAACTGGCTCTTACGTTTTCTCGATGAACGCTGCCCGCCTTAGCAGCGGCTCGACACGAAGAATCCGAGTGCAGACCGTGAACCCACCTACACGCGCAATCCCTTGTGCCAGCCCCAGGTTACTTGGACCTCCTCCCTGAAGCGCCCCTAGTATAGCGAGTGGTGCGATCCGATGTCAAGTCTTTTTTGCAGATTCAATCGCACATTTTGCGGCTGCCTGCACTTGTGCTGTCCCGCGATCGGAGCAGGAGGGATTCGAACCCCCGGTGCCTTTCGACACAACGGTTTTCAAGACCGTCGCCTTAAGCCACTCGGCCACTGCTCCATTCTGGACTACCGGGGATGCCGGCGACGCACTGGAGGCCCCGCCCCCGGCGAGCCTGCTGCTACTCTACACCACCAGCGGAGTTTCTGCAAGTCCATCGTCCGCTGGCGAACGGGGATATGCCGATAACGGGGGACGACCCAGAATGGTCGCAAACATTTGGAGGGTAAGCAGTTACGAACGAGAAGGACCTCTACTGCTCCCGGAGTGCACACACGCCGGACACAGCCACTCGGGCGATCATCCGCCTGTACCCAGGGCCCGGATCTGCTCGGTGAGTCTCGCATACGTGTTCATCGTGAGGTAGCACAGACCGACGGTCAGGCCGAGGATGCATACTGTCGCAAGCAGTTTGGACACCATTCGATAGCGTGGATTGAGCCAGACCAGCGGCAGGGCGAACGGCCCAAGACAGAGGACCGCCATGACCACCGCCGAGGTGGAAAAGTACCATTTCGACCCCCGCCGCGATGGGTGCGGGTGATCCAGGAATTCGCCACAAAAACGGCATTTGATCGCCTCCGACTGGATGTCCTCCGCACAGAAGGGGCACTTCTTGCTTTGCGAGGCACAACTCCTCGGTTCCAGCAGCATTGTCTCCACGACTTGTTCCTTCGATTCAGTACAGTATGGCCGAATTCGTCCAGTTGGTTATCGACCATTTGCCGTCACAGATTAACCTGTGCAGGAACTGGACACGACAATCCGGGACCTGTAGAATCCCACCGATCCTCTCCACGGAGTCGGATCGGGCCCTTGGGATGATCCCGAGCGAGGAGCTGATGCAGATACAGGGACAGTGAGCTATGACGATTCGTAGTACGACCACAGTACCCTTGGTCATTTGGGGCGCATCAGGGCACGCACTCGTTGTGGCCGAGATCGTGCGACAGCACAGCCCGTACGAGATCGCAGGGTTCATCGACAATGTGAACCCATCGCGCAAGGGCGAGGCGTTCTGCGACAGCACGATTCTCGGTGGAGAGGAAGCCTTGGACTGGATGAAGTCCCAAGGGATTCTCCATATTGCCTTGGGATTCGGGCATTGCTCGGGGCGACTGGCGGTGGCGACGCGCGTTCGGGCCATGGGCTTCGCACTGCCCACGCTCGTCCACGCGTCGGCCGTTGTTGTGTCGACGGCCGTGGTCGGAGAGGGAACGGTTGTCATGCCCGGCGCGATTATCTCCGCGGCTTGCCGTATTGGCAGCGCCTGTATTGTGAACAGCGGCGCGATCGTGTGTCATGAGTGTACGGTGGGCGACGGCACGCACATCTGTCCAGGCGTTTCCATCGGAGGACGGACCCGCATTGGAGCGAGAAGCTGGATCGGCATTGGCTCCACGCTGCGAGACAAGCTGACTATTGGGGACGCCACTCTGGTCGGCGCGGGATCCGTGGTCGTGCGGGATTTGCCGGACCGCGTCGTGGCCTACGGGAACCCGGCGGGGATCCAAGGGCCGGCCGACAACGAGTTCTGAGGGCTAATCGCGCAGGGCTGCGAGGCGAATTCCCCTGTCATGGCCGATTCATCTGCTCGATGACCTCGCGGGTCCTTTCACGCGTCCAGTCTTGTGGGCGGTCGCCCTCCAGGCCGGACTCCATTTCTTCCACGGTCGGTGTTCTCGTAGGAATCCCTTCCAGCGGGACGTCGACACGTGCGATCCAGCACACCGCATTGAGCATCAGCTTGCGGAAGTCGTTCTGTGCGTAGACCCAGTGGGTGTGGCCGCCGGTGCAGCCGAAGCCCCGGCCGCCCTCCGGGCGTTCATACGCCCACGCGACGTGCTCGGCCATGCCCATACGAGCGCGAACCGTCGGGTTGCCGCTGTGGGGACCATCCTCGCCCTTGCGGGTGCTGTCGGGCGGCACGGCGGTCAGGATGGGGGTAACGCCTGTCATCTCGTCGCGGAACCGCATGTGATAGTACCATTCGTCATGGATGCGGAACGCCTTGACGCCTCGCGTGATCGGGTGCTCGGGTAATGCCTTGAACTCGGCACGCCAGGACGGGTTGATCGACCAGTGCTGCCTGTAGTACCCGCCGATCCAGTCCAGGAGGTACTTGCCATATTCGTCGCCGGGGTCGAGGGCATAGTGCAGGAAGGCGATGCCCACGCCTTTTCGGGCCAGATCGTCGAGAGTCTTCCAGTTCGATTCGGGACCGAGCAGGCCGTTGCCGTCGCAGGCGACCACAATCGCGGCGGCGTCCTCGATGACCTTAACGTCTTTCGGCCAGCCGCCTTCGATTACTCGTGCCGTGATCTGCGGCACATTCTCGTTGAGGATTCCGGCCAGCAGCCTGCAATCAGCGGTGTAGGCGTGGCCGCTCCAGCCGTGACTCTGGCGGCCCGGCAGGAACACGACCTTCTTCCTGGCAGCGACAGCGTCGGACGGACCCGCGGCCATCGCTGCGCAGGACCAGCCGATAACCACCGACATCGACAGACCGATGAGTCTGATATTCATAATCACGACCTCCTTTGAATCTCCAAAGAGTAGCCGCCGGCGTCGGTGTCCGCAAGCCCCTGGATGTGCGATCTTGATCCGCGTTGACAAACCGGTAGTATGGTGCTCGGCATCACACGAGCCTGGGACCAGTGACTATTCGTCGAAAGGACGCAAAAAAGATGAGAACCGCTCTGGTGTACACGTCGATGTTGCTTTTCGCTCCCGCAGGGTTGTTGGCCAGTGACTACTCGCCCGTCGCTCCTTTCGACATCGCGCCGTTCGGTTTCCGCACGGCTGACGCGAAGGACTCTGCGTACGGCATACGCTGGGCCGAGCCTCGCAAGATCCGTCGGGTGGTCGTCGAGTTCGATGCGGGGCAGGCGCCTGCGGATGCCGTGAGTCTTCGCCTTCAGTACTGGCATCGGGTCTGGGACGGCACGGCCGATCCGCTGATTGTCGAACGCGGTGCCGGCGGCGTCGGCTGGGACGCCATGGACGACTGGACCAACGGACGGTGGATCACAGCCAAGGGCGAGGTCAAGAAGACGCCGGGTGGGCGCGAGTTCACCTTTGCACCAGTTTCCTCGGACGAGATCGAGCAAGTCGGTGACCAGGGTGTCTCTTACCGCAAGACCCTCGCGATTCGCGTGTGCAACATGGGGACATCCGCTCCCTCGCGGTTCCGCGTGTACACGGACGCCGTGTGCAGGCCGCTGCGGGTGCGAATCCAGTTCGGTCGGCCGCAGGAACCGACCTTCCGGACAAGCGGCATCGAATCGGGGCGTATCGAGGTGTTCAACGGGCGGGTTCTTGGCACCCGGGCCATCGATGGGACCGCCGAAGTTGGTGCCGATTTCGGATGGACGTTGAAGCAATCGGAGGCGGTGGGGATCGAAGCCGATCTCGTCATGGCCGCCGATCCCATCGACGGCCGCTATGACCGGACGGTCGTCACGATCCGTTCGAGCACGAGACCCTTCTCCTTCGCGGCCGACGAGATCGCCAGAGGAGATCGTATTCTCGTGGACGACCTTGGGATGCTCGTGACGATCGCCGACGATTCCATCTCTCTTGAAGGCTATCGAGATGCCGTCAAACGTGAATTTGGTGGCCAGACTGTCTACGACCGGGTAGCCGCCGAAGAGGAGCAGACGCTCTCGCAGGCCTGGGACGACATGCCGCTCAAGCGTCCACTGTACTTCGTACACGGCCTGCCTGGCAACCGCAACACGGTGCGTCAGAGTCCCAATGGCGAGATCGAACTCACCTCGGTCCGCCGGTGGTTCGATGTGCAGCGGAGCCCTCGCGACAGCGATCGCAAACTCTGGAAGGGCGACTGGTTGCGGGTCTCGTTCGGCTTTCCCCGCGAGGAGCTTCGCGGCGGGCGCGAACTGGCGGAAGGTTTCCTGCCCGTACTGCGGACCTGGTGGCAGGAGGGGCCCCTCTACTACGAGCAGAAGACGGTCCTGACCGCCCCCAAACTGGGGGACATTGCCCTGGATACGCCCACGGTCCTTCTCGTGCAGGTGCGAGCGGTCAATACGTCCGAATCGCAGGAGGCCGTGGCTGCCTTGCGATTTGACACCGATGCCGGCGGCAGCGAGAAGCTGATTCTCAAGGAGGATCGTGTCCTTGCTGTCTCCGGGGCGGGCGAGCGGCTTCGTTTCCTGATCGGCGGGCAGGGGAGCCTCGTGCAGGAGGGGCGGGCGGTGAAATGGACCGCGGACCTCAAGCCCGGTCAGAGCAGGACACTCCATGTGGCAATTCCCTCCATCACATTAGCCGGAGACGAGGAGATCCAGGCCGTCCGCGGCCTCGATTTCGCGGCCGAAACGAAGCGGGTGTGTGCATTCTGGCGGGATCTAACCGCCGAGGGGACGCAGATCACGACGCCCGAACCCTGGCTGAACGACTTCTACAAGTCCCATCTGCGGCACCTGCTCGTCAACTGCTTCAAGGAGCTGGACACCGACTACCTCCACGCGCACGTGGGCACGTTCCACTATGGCGTCTACCCGAACGAGTCGATCATGATGGTCAGCGACCTCGATCGGCGGGGTTACCACGATCAGGCACGGCGCAACTACGATGCCTTTCTGCACTACCAGGGCACAGTCGCCATGCCCGGCAATTTCCAGAGCGCCGAGGGCCAGTTCTACGGGGCCGGCGGCCACGAGACCGGCGGCTACAACAAGAGCCACGGCTACGTCATGTGGGGTATGGCCCAGCACTGGCAGTTCACCCGCGACCGGGAGTGGATGGACAGGGCTGCGCCGGGCCTGGTCAAGTCGTGCGAATGGGTCATTCGCGAACGACGAGCCTCCATGACCGCGAGGCCGGACGGGAGTCGGCCGCTTGAATACGGGTGGCTGCCCGCCGGCTCGCTGGAAGACGTCACCGACTACTGGAACTGGCTGGCGACGAACAGCGCGACGGTCTGGGGATTCCGCGCCCTCGCCGACGCCCTGGCGGATTTCGGCCATCCTGAGGGCAGGCGATTGCAGACCGAGGCGCGAGCCTACTATGAAGACTTCATGCGGGGCATCACGGAATCGCGGGTTCTCTGCCCGGTGGTCCGGCTGCGGGACGGGACCTATGTCCCGAAGATCCCCTCGCGGCTCTACGAGCGAGGACGGGCGCACGGCTGGCTCCGTGAGACGCTCGAAGGACCGCTCTTTCTGCCTGCCTACGGCCTGCTGGCCCCCGACGCCCCGGAGACCCGTTGGGTGCTCAAGGACTACGAGGACAATCTCTATATCTCGGATCGCTACGGCTACGCGATCCCCGCCTACGATGCCTTCTGGTTCTCCCGCGGCGGCTTCTCCATGCAGGCGAATCTGCTCGACGGCCCGTTGCCCTACCTGTGGCGCGACGACGTCAAGCACTACCTCCGCGCCTACTTCAACGGCTTTGCCTCCGCGTTCTACCCCGAGATCCGCATGTGCAACGAGCACTCGCTGCCCGAACTGGGCTACCCGCGAGGCGACCATTTCAAGACCTCCGACGAGGCCCAGTCCACCTACTGGCTGCGATTGATGTTCGTGAACGAGCGGGGAAACGACCTCTACCTCGGCCAGGCGATCCCTCGCTACTGGCTGGCGAATGGAAACAGGATCGGCATCGAGCGGGCAGCCTCGCACTTTGGCCCGCTCTCGGCCCAGTGGGAGTCGCGGACGGCCGAGGGGGTCGTCAAGGTCACGCTCGACCCGCCCGCTCGAAACGAGCCCAGGATGATTTACCTCCGCATCCGCCATCCCCAGGACAAGCCGCTGCTGAGTGTCCTGCTCAACGGCAAGCCCTATGACCGGATCGACCGCGAGAAGGAGTGGATCATTCTTCCGGGTACGCTCCGAGGCCCGCAGGAAATCGCCGCGCGGTACGAATAGGGCGCGACCCTCGCGGCACACAGGATTTGTTCACATTTTCTGTGAAATGCTCCTTGACATGCCCGATAATACGGCGGAACATGTGTTCGGAATGTCATTTGTCGCATACCGTCCCGCGGCGTCGAGCGGGGCGCTGTGTGAATGCCGGTTCTTGCGGCCGGAGACTCGGACAACGGTGGTTGCCGCAAACGGAAGGAGACAAGATGAAACGGTCAAGGATGACGAACTGGGTACTCGCCTCCGCACTGGCAATTCTTCTCGTCTGCACAACGTTGGTTCAGGCGGACCTGATAGAGAATGGGAACTTCGAGAACGGGGGTACTGGCTGGACTGTTCCCGCGGATAGTTCCGAGCATGTCTTCTTTGAGTTGGGTGACGAAGGCAATCATGTTGTCAGACTTGAGGAGAATCACATCGACTACGATGACGCTTGGAGCACGGTCCGCTTCACCCATGAGACTGCGGTCACTCTGAGCGAAGGGGAGGCGATATGTTTCGAGTTCGTCTTCATAGGGGAATCGGTGGAGTGTGACCTGTTTCAGGTCTGGTTGGACGCAGAGAAGGTCTTCGAGTACTCATCACGATACGGACCCTTGGACGAGTTCACGTGGGCCCAGACCGATCCGGTGGATGCTACAGGCTCGTATGGACTCGAGTTCCGTCTCATGGGCCGTGATGATCTGTCGTGGTCTACGGTGATTCTTGACAATGCAGGTGTCTGCTCCGTTGTCCCTGTCCCCGGCGCGGTGCTCCTCGGCTGCATCGGCCTGGGGTACGCCGGATTGCACCTGCGGCGCCGGACGCGAGACGCCGCATAATGCACCTTGCTCTTGATTCTTCCCGGATTTGGGCTACGATGCAGTGCTATCCATAGCCCAATGAAGGGACATTGAGTATGAAGTCGAGTCGGTGCGTTCTGTCGCGTGTGCTCCCGCCGTACGGGACCTTGTGGACTGTTCTGTTGGTTGTTGTCATTGAAGCGTCCGCGGTCTGCGCCGGTGTGACGCCGACGAATGTCGTTGTCTGGGACACATCGTCGCGTTTCGGGGACACCATCGATATCGGCAACAGGACCAGGTGGAAGGCGGTGCCCACCGATCCGTTCACACTCGAGGCCGATCCCGCCAAGGCCTTCTCCGATCCAGGCTACTACGGTCGCGAGTATGCCTTCGGGGGAGACGCGGTCGTCGAGAACGGCCTTCTGACCGCGGTCTTCCAGTCGGCCAAGGGACGGATAGCAGTCTATTCGAGAACCGACCCAAGCCAGGAAGTCATGGGAATCTCTCTGCTCCAGGCCGACGGCGATCGTTGTGCAGTTCTGCGCAATACCGACGGGGAAGTCGCTCTGGAGATTCTGTCCGGCAAGGACGTGTCTGCGGTCGTGGCGTTCGACAGGACAGAGACCATCGCGATCACGCCTGGTGCGAAGGCGAAGGGAATCCGCGTACAGAGTTCGATTGACTACGGGGTGGCGCCGGACTTCATCGCCGACGACCTCATCATCGCTCCGGCCCAATACCCTTCGGCGAGCACGTTGCATGTCCCGGCGGAGAGTCTCTTTCTTGGATTGCTCACGGGCGAGAACCGCGTGCTGGTCATGACCTGGCCGAAGGGCGAGCACGAAGAGGAGCAAATGCGGCTTGGATTGGGCGGTCCCCAGCAGGGGGCGCGATGCATTCAGTCCATCGAATTCGAGGCCGATGGGGCGAGCGTCTACCTGGCCGTCCTGGAGACACCCGGCATCTGGCATAGGGAGCCGCTGACCGCGTCCTTCCTGGAGAAGGACGTGACCATCGGCTGGAAACGGCCCTTCGCCGCTCGGTGGGTTACGCAGTTGGACGAGTCGGGCCTCAAGACCCGGTTTCCGTTCCGCGACACGAAGGGTCAGATCTGGCGCGGGGTGCCCGGCATGTATACGTACCCCGTGTGGTTCGACGGGGACAAGACCTGCTATCGACTGAGCAAGAAGGTCGCGCCCAAGGGCGATTCGCTGATCTACTTCCTCGAAGGGCAAGAGGCATCTGCGCCGACCCGGTCCCCTGTGGACATCATGCAATCGACCCTGGGTCGGCCGACGTGCGACGCGATCCTCGATCTGCCCGGCCGGAGGCTGCGAACCCACCACCGCAGGGGCGCCGAGGGCATCCGTCGCGCCTGCACATGCGGCTGCACCGAGGCCATTGAGGCTGTCTTCAAGGAAGGCCAGGAGGTCGAGAAGAGGCAGTACATCGAAGGGGCCGTCGGCGACATGGTCTACTTTGTCACGCGGCACATGGACAGGATCGACGAGTATCGAACATTTGCCGATACCATGCTGAAGTGCCTTCAGATGAGCAAGAAGTATTCGCCGGAGTTGAAGCCTTATTTTGACAATTTGGAGCAGATCGCGGCTCAGATCCCCGCGCAGTACGAGGTGCAGAAGGAGAACATCAAGTCCAAAGCCTATGCCGACGAGCTGGCCGCCAGGACGATTGCCTTGACTCGGAAGAAGGATCCGAAGAACCTGCAAACTTGTTTGGAACTGGGCAAGGAATGGCGAGGAATGGGCGGCGCCCAGGATGGGCTTCTCGCCGAGTACCACATGATCGTTCGCAGGCTGTCTCAGGAGGCAGGCTACGGCTGCCTGACCCAGCCTGGGCAGACCAAAGACACGAGGAATTTTCGCGCCTTCTGCCGGCAGTGCCTCCGGAACCCGGACGGTTATGAAATCTGGCCCGACTATTAAAATGTGGAGGAAACTCGCAACGATGAAGAACATCACCACGACCATATTGACCCTGTGCGGGGTTTTGGCCCTGCTTTCCGGCTGCAAGAAGGCCCCCGTGAAAGACCCAAACGCCTCCGCAAAGAGTTCCGTGGGCGGAGTCGGTGCCTCGGGCGAGTTGGTTGAGATTCCCAGCGGCCGGTTCACCATGGGCGACAAGGATGAGCCGGACGCAATGCCGCATGAAGTGGTCGTGAGCCCATTCTACATGGACAAGCACCTGGTCACACAGGAACTGTACCAGAAGGTGATGGGGGACAATCCCTCGCGGTGGAAGCAGCCGAAGAACCCCGTCGAGTCGGTGCGATGGTCCGACGCGGTCAAGTTCTGCAACGCCCGCTCCAAACTGGAGGGTCTCGAACCCTGCTACAACCTGGAAACCTGGGAGTGCAATTTCGACGCCAGTGGCTATCGCCTGCCGACGGAAGCGGAGTGGGAATGTGCCTGCCGGGCAGGGGCCAAGACCGCGTTCTTCTTCGGCGACAGTGCGGCGCAGTTGGCGGATTACGCCTGGTTCGACAAGAACTCCGGCGGGCATCCGCAGCCGGTAGGCCAGAAGAAGGCCAACGCATGGGGCCTGTACGACATCTGCGGCAACCTCTGGCAATGGTGCAATGATTTCTACGGCGTGGATTACTACGGGCAATCCCCTCAGCAGGACCCGCGAGGCCCGACGGAAGGCGATACGCGGGTCGTTCGCGGCGGCGCGTGGAAATTCAGCGGCGACAACTGCCGCTGCGGATACCGCTACAACGAAAACCCCGGTTACGTCGACGTCTGCTTCGGCTATGACATCTACGGCTTCCGCTGCGTCCGCAGTGCCCCACGACGGTAAGTTGGCGGAATGAGCGTCCTCGTCCAGAAAAGCGTGAAGCGCACCCTGTTCGACATGGCCTTCCCCATGTTGGCGGGCACGTTCGCGATGAACGCCTATAACCTGACGGATACGTGGTTCGTCTCGTGGATGGGGACATTGCCGCTGGCGGCCATGGGGTTCACGTTCCCGGTTGTCATGCTCCTGACCTGCGTGGCCGGCGGCCTGGGCGTGGGCGTCACGACCTTGATGTCGCATGCCGTCGGGCGGCGGGATTCGGCCGACGCCGCGAGGATCACCACCCACGGCCTGCTGCTGACGCTCGCGGTCGCCGTCGTCATCGCGATCGCGGGCTATCTAAGCATAGACCCTGTATTCGCGGCACTCGGCGCGGACGCGACGGCGCTGGCGGTGGTGCGACAGTATATGGAGATCTGGTACCTCGGGGCTCCCTTCATGGCGATGCCCATGCTGGGCAACGGACTGCTGATCTCCGCAGGCGACTCCAGAGCAGCCGGGCGGTTCATGATGGTCGGACCGGTCGTGAACGTCGTCCTCGACCCGATCATGATGTTCGGATACCTCGGATGTCCCGCGATGGGAATGCGAGGCGCCGCCTGGGCGACCGTGATCGGACAAGGCGTCTCCACCGCGTGGCTGTTCCATCTGCTGTTCCGCAAGCACCGGCTCCTGGTCGTCCATCGCTGGCGTCCCGACGTCTACTGCCTTTCCTTCCAGAGCATCCTGCGTCTGGGAGTTCCGAGCATCCTGAGCATGATTCTCATGCCGATCTCCGCGACGGTGGTGACGAAGATCCTCAGCGGCTTCGGGAACGCCGCGGTTGCGGCTATCGGCGCCGCCCAGCGGATCGAGATGTTCGCGTTCATCATCCCCATGGCTCTGGGCATTTCGCTGGCCCCGTTTGTCAGCCAGAATCTCGGGGCCGGCCGACTCGATCGCATCCGCGAGTGCCGCAGATTGTCGGCCCGGTTTGCCATGCTCTACGGCGGGGGCATCGCCCTGACGTTCTTCTTCAGCGCGCCGCTGCTGGCCTCGATCTTCAGCAAGGACCCCGAGGTGGTCGAGACCCTCGTCCTGTACATCCGTGTCGTGTCGTTCGGCTACGGCATGATGGAAGTGCATCGGTACTCTGGCATCATCCTCACGGGGTTGCACAAACCCATGTCGTCGGCCCTGATCAACGGTACGCGCGTCCTGGTCCTGCTGATCCCGTTGTCCCTGCTGGGCGCCCATTTCTGGGCCGTGCCCGGCGTCTTTGCCTGTCGTCTGCTCACCGACCTGCTGGCCGGCGTTCTGGGCTTTCTCTGGGTCCGCCGGGCGTGCGGGAAGGCAAGTGGAAGCGGTGCGTGATATGCACCCTACTACGCCGTCCATCTTGTTCTGGTGGGTGGCGTTCCGGCGAATGGCCTGTTCGGAGTTCCGAGTTTACGCGGTCCTGAGCCGCCTAAAGGCGGAACTCCGAACGATGTCCATGGCCTTCGCCCACTATTCAAGAGTGGACGAGGCACTGCAAACCGCGGACGACGTGCCGTGTAGGGTGCGTATCACGCGCCAACTCCGCTGCGCGGGGCGCTCTGACGCCGAGACTATTCGGTGATCCCGCCCGCATCACGGGCTGGGCGGGTCTTCGTTGACGTTCTTCTCGGCCATCCAGTCGGACCACATGATGTGCCCGTAGAGCGAGCCCCAACTGCCGTCGGTCTGGCGGTCTGCAGCCAGGTGTACTGCGTGCAGGTAGACCTTGCCGTCCGCGCCTTTGGCGGCCACGTGGGCGGTCATGAACCGCGTGTTGCGGTATCGCAACGCCGTGTGCGTGGTGTCCGTCCACTCGACCACGCTCTCCTGCTTCCAGTCCTCAGCGGGCAGCGTCGTGCGGAGGACCTGGGCCTGGGCGACCTTGTCTTTCACGATTTGGCCCGCTTTGCGGCGGAGGTCGTCGGCGTCGTCGCCTTCGTATTGGTCGGGCTCCATGTACGTCCGCTCGGCCCGCACGGCGCGGTTCGCCTGGTCCTGCTGCTCGATCTTGGTCATCGTCTCGCGGAGGGTCGCCAGTTTGGCGGCATCCGCGCCGGCCATGTTGGCATATCGCTGCAATGCCTCGCGCAAGGGCGCCAGATCGCGCTCCATGACGAGGTTCGGTTTCTTGGTGATATCCTCCTTCCAGCCGGTGTCGGCCGTGAGGTAGTCCAGAACCCGCGTGAACTCCTTATCGACATCCGCGGAAACGAGCGCCCGGCTCTGACGCAGCGACTCGGGCATCTCCGCCAGTCGTTGCTGCATCTGTGCTTCGAGTGCCAGCAACTCGCGGCTCTTGCCGTGCGGGAACTCGCCGCCACCCTCGTAGCTCTGCCAAAGGGTCTTGGCCTCCTCCAGCAGGGCGGCACGCTGGGTGATCTCGTCCTGATCGACCGTCACGCCGACGACGAGGTATTTCGGGCTGCCCGCGCCGACCTCCACATACGGCCGGAACGCGTCGACCCACTTGCGGCAGGATTGCTCCTGCTTGCTGCGAGCCTCGTCCTCGTTGTAGATCGTCACATAGCCCGTCAGCCTTTGCTCCAGCCACATCAGTTCCTGCGTCTTGCCATTGGGGAACTCGGTCGCCCGGTAGGTCGGGAGGAGTTCGTTGGCCTTGGCGTAGGCCTGCCGGGTCTTCTGCTGATCCTCCGGCGAAGCGCTGTTGAACTCCGCGCCCATCCGCAGGTACAGGTCGCCTTTGTAGTCGAAGAAGGATGCGAACTTCGCGATCCACTCCTTGGACTGGGCCTCTCTCTTCTCCTTCGCGGCGGCCTCGGCCGCGGCGATTGCCGCGGCATTGGCATTGGCGTCCGCCACCTTGGCGGATACCGCGTTCAGACGCTCAGTGGCGGTCTTCATCTGCTCGTTGCCGGCAGGGATCTTCGTCCCGTATCGGCTCTGGATCTCGTTCATCACCTTCTTGGCCTCGCCCAGCCGACGGTTTGCGGTTTGGAGTTGGCTCTTCTCCAGAGCCGTGCTCGCGGCGGTCAACGCGGTATCGAGCTTCTTCAGTTGCGAGACGACCGCGCTGGGCAGATCGGAAGCAGGGGCCTGCGACTGTGCGGGCGCCGTTTCCTGCTTCGGGGCCTCAGGGGCGCCGCCGACCGGTCGTCCCAGTCGCTTCTCGAGCTTTCCCTGGAGGTCGTCGAATCGCTTCTGAAGGGCGGCCAGCTTCTCATGACTGGGGGACGCCGCCTTCAGTTGACCGAGCAGGTCGCGGGTTGCGAGCAGGTCCTTTTCGGCCTGACTCGGCGCCGTGACGGTCTGGCGCTGTACGCTGGACAGCTTTGTTTCGATCTGGCGGACCAGATCGGCTGGCTGAGCCGCCTGGAGAGCCGGTGTGCCCGCCAGAACCGCGACGCCCAGCGCGCAAGTTACGATTTGCACCACGATACGGTTGTACCCACGGAATTGCAGCATGGTTGGCCTCCTAACGGTTGAGTCCTATACGTTTGTCACGTGGGGACTATCCTATCATACGCCGGGAACGTCGGCAACACCCAAGGGTCAAGAAGTCACGGTCTCAAGGTATGGATTTCCTCCCTCCGACGAGACACGTCCTTCTGCGTCTGTCTTCCATGTCGATGTGCCAGATGTACTTCTGTGTGCGGAAGACGACCACGACCAGCACGATCCCCGCCAGCGGCAAGGCGAAAGGCAGAGCCTTCCGCACGAAGCCGGCGCCGAAGAGAATGATGGCCGTATTCAGAACGATCAGTGCCAGACGAAGCTCCGTCGGGCCGGTCCCCAGAAAAGTGATCTTGAACTCGCTGGTCGCTGCGAATGACAGGTAGGAGTTGACCATGAATGCCCCGAAGATCGGGATCAGGATCAGGAACAACAGGCGGTGCAGGCCGTCGAACAGCAAGGCATAGCCGAGCAGGGCCGAGCACATGAAGACGAAGTCGAGGAAGTGATCCATGAAATAGCCCCACTTGGGGATGCCGGTGTCGCGGTAGCGGCCCAGCGCCCCGTCGAAGCAATCCGTGAACCACTGGAGGGCCAGCATGAGCGACGCCAGCCAAAGCCAATGAAGACTCCAACGGGCCAGGTATCCGAAGAGGATGAGCCCGGCGCTCCACAGGATTGTCGTCAGCGTCAGATGATAGCCCTCGATCCATCGCGGGAACCGAGGCACGAGCCAGTCGATCAGCCGTTTCTCCGCCTTCGCCAGAGGAGACCTTAGCGGGAGTTTCTTGTCGCCCTGAAACGCTTTTGCCGTCGCATCCATGGAAGCCCCATGATTCCGCACCTCCGTCTTCATACCAGCGACACATACCCGGTATCATCTCCGAACGCGATGAGGATACGACAGAGGAGCACCGATTTCAAGCGGGAATGATGCTTGAAATTGCCGTTGGCTTGGCGGTACAGTCTGTCTGTCCCAAACGGCTGTGCAACCAACCTGGATGATGGAGGTGCGAACGATGAGCCAATCGAGACTGACTTTGCTAGCGCGAACGATGCTCATTTCTCTGGCGTGTGCGATGCTCGCGCCGACCTGCCTCACGTCGGCGGGGGCGGCAAAGCCGCTGCGGATCTATATTGTCACCGATCTGGAAGGGGCCAGCGGGGTGTACAAGTTCGCCCAGACCCGCGAGCCGGGCAATCCGCTGGGCGAAACAGCCAAGGAGTACCTCATGGGCGACATCGCGGCGGTCGTCCGCGGCCTGCGGGCGGGTGGCGCGACCGATATCGTCGTCCTGGACGGGCACGGGTCACAGGCCTTCGTCCCCCACCTGATGGAGCCCGGCGCGAGGTACATTACCGGTATCCCGCGACCCGGCCCGCTCACGGGTCTCGACGGCTCCTTCGCGGGTCTCGTACAACTCGGTGCACACGCCATGATGGGAACGCCCGACGGCGTGCTCTGCCATACGCAGTCGTCGCGGTCGGAGAACCGCTATTGGTACAACGGCGTCGAGTCGGGCGAACTGGTCCAGTGCGCTGCTATCGCTGGATGCTACGGTATCCCGACCATTCTGGTCACGGGCGACGAGGCGACTTGTCGAGAGGCAACCAGGTTCTTCGGACCCGAATGTGTCACGGTTGCCACGAAGCGGGGCATCGCGAGGGAATCGGCGGAGCTGTATCCGTTCGAAGAGACTCGCCAGGCGCTGTACGAAGGTGCTCGTCGGGCGATGGCAGCCATCGGGGAATGCCAACCCTACAAGCTCTCGCTGCCCATCCAGGCGAAGAAGGAATGGCTGGTCTTCGACAAAGCCGATGAGCCGGGCCGTCGGGTCACCAAGGAGGGGACTATCGAGGACGTCCTGAAGCTGCTGGAGTTCTGACTGTACAGGGGGCGCTGCCACTTGCGCACTGCAAAGGCGTGACATCAACGGCAGGAATTCGGAGGATCTGGCGTGTGTCGCGTCCCAGAGAGTGGATTCCCGCTTACGCGGGAATGACAATCGATAGTTGTGACGAGCCTTCAACGACGCTGGGCCAGTGTCGCGTCGAGGTACGGCTGGAGCTTGTCCGGCGTGAGGGCCTCGATCTGCCCGCCCAGGAACAGGACGTTGCAGCGACCCTCGTGAACGGGCTTGGCCTCGTACACCAGGACGGTGGTCTCAGGCATGTCGGGCCTCGCGCCGGGAATGTAGATGTATTCTACGCCGCAAGGATCGGGGCAGCGGAGCAGCTTCGAACGCCCGCCGCAGGCGCTGATGAATTCCTGCTGATCGGCGGGAAAACCCTCGCCGCCGATGGCGAAGGCCTGCAAACACTGTGCTATCGAGCGGAAATTCATCTGACAGCTCAGCGTCGTGGAGCTCTTCTGTGCGTGAATCACCTCCGTGGTGTACTGCTTGCTCGCGTGGCCTGCGGTCTTGATGACCCAGAAGGCGCCGGCGGCCAAGAGACCGAAAAAGAGGACTGCCGTCACGATGTTGGCGATTGTGCCGCCGCGACAATTCAAGCCTGACCTCGGCGAATGCATGATCTGTTCTCCCTTCCCACTAGGCTTCGATGGCTTGCACGGCTCGCTCGTGTGCTACCGGAACAAAGCGGCGTCTTCATCCACGCCAGGCTTCTTTGGCTTGGCCTGGAACAAGGCCTCGTCGTCCTGGCCGCCGACGAACTTGCTGGCGTCCAGCGGCTGGTTCCGCCAGGCGATTTGGGGATTGCGGACGGTGTATTCCTGTTTCATCGACATGGTGCCCTGGCTGGTGATCAGTCCCAGGTCGATGGTCAGCTTCTTCATCGTGGGGAACCCGTTGATCATGGCGTATTCGCATCGCATGTTCTCGGTGCTCGTGCGTCGTCCGCCTTGTGCGACCTCCCGGTAGTACCTGGTGGGAGTCCACACCCCCGCGATCTTCTCGTACTCGGCGTTCAGCACCATTTCCGTTTCCGTCGCCTCCTTGACGGCGCGCATCCGCTGTATCCGGAAGTCCGGGCTCACCGTCAGATACAGGACGTCGTAGCCGCGATTCGCGAGGAGATTGTTCTTGTCCTCTCGGGCCCTCTCGTTGACGGGCTTGTCCTTTTCCGTGGGGACGAGCTTCATCTTGTACCCCTCGGCGATCCGGACGGTCTGGATGAAGTGATCGCGGAAGACGTTGGCGCCCGCCGTGGCGGTCTGGAGGATCAGCGCTCGCTCGATGTCCTTCATCAGCAGACGCATCTGCGGACTGGACGCGAAGGCCGTCTCGATCTGGATCTCCTCTCCGACCAGCAGGCCGTTGTCGTCGGCGTCTTCCCACCAGTAGTTCAGCGTGCCGGAAGCGGGCGCGAACAGGGGGGACGTGATCTGCACGTCGATATCGCACCGCAAGCTGCGGGCAAAGGTGGGCATCGCGCCGAAGTCGGCGTTCGAGCGGCAGATGCCCGCAATGACCTCCTGGGACAGTTCATCCCATTGCGTGGTTATCTTGTTCGGCTTCTTGGGGCGTTCGGGCGTCGCACCTGCGTCACGGCCCGTGTCCGTCGCCGCCGCGGTTGCGGCCGGGCTCTGCGCCGGCGACTTCTTGATCGCGACGCTCCTGAGCCGGAAGTCCCACTTGTACTCGGTCGTCGTCTCCCCGGACTCAGCCTGGTAATCGATATGGAGCGTCTGGATGAAGGGAACGCCGTCCTGGCGGGCATACGTGTACAGATAGGTCAGGAACAAGCGTCCGCGGTTGGGAGGCATGATCGCCGCGAAGTCCCGTTTGAACGACTCGACGAAATGCCTGCCATCAAGGGTCTGGACCTTGTACGTCAGCTTGTTCTGGCTCAGGTCTGTCCCCGCCTCGTAGACGTAGCCGAGCTGGTAATCGCCGGAGACCGAGAGCGTCCGCGATCGAATGTCCTGACTCGGGTCCTTGTAGAAGAGATTGAAGGCGTCCCCGTTCCGTGTGGCGCTGCCCTTCTCGGCGGGGAACGACTTGAACAGGGATTCCAGCCAGGCGTTCTCGAAGTAGCCGTACATCGTCGGGGAAGAGGCAGTCTCCTCCGGGAGCTTCGAGGCGAAGTGCCCGCCGTTCGCGTCGATGCTGAAGGCGACCTGGAGAGGCCCGAGCTTGCGGCCGTCCTCGTTCACGTCGTAGACTGCGTCGAAGCCGATTACGGGATCATCCCACAGTTGATAGTAGGCCTTGTCCATCCTGGCGATCACGTCCTTGGCCAGCGCCTCGGGGTCCGTCGTCCGCGTGGCCGGAGCGCCGACAGCCGCCGGGGGATTGGCAGGCCGCTCGTCGGGCCAGCCCTTGCCCGGCGACGACTGAAGACTGCCGTTCGCAACGCTCGCCAACAAGACCACACTGCACAGCCAACGTCGAGATGACGCAACGGTACTCATGGGACCTCCCATCGTGATGAACGAAAGAACACCCGGCTTCTGCTGACCGATGGAATTGTACCGCCTGGGCCGCGGGGATTCAAGGGGAGGGGTTACTGTCGCCGGTGGGCGAGCACTTCTCCAGCTTCCTCGCAGTTGACGTTGGCCTGGCGGGAGCATACGATCTGCCGAATGAAGGCGCAGGAGCGTCATCACGGTGCGGCAACGACCCCTTCGAAAGGAGTTATCCCCATGCGCATTTGCGGCGTTCTGTTCTTTGCGGCAGCATTGATTTGTCTTGGCGTTGGAGGCGTCCGGGCGGACGACCTCGATGAGGCGATCCGCAAGGTCCGCATGGGCACGCTTGTGGTGGAGACGACGCCCGGCGCGGAGGTCCGCGTCGAGCAGTTGCGTCATGAGTTCTGGTTCGGCGCGGCGCTGGCGAGCCACGTCTTCGCCCCATGGGGCAATCCCGCCGATGCGGCGAAGTACAAGCAGGTCTTCCTGGAGAACTTCAACGCCGCGGTGACGGAAAACGCCCTGAAATGGCACGCCATGGAGCCTCGCCAGGGGCAGGTGGATTACTCGATCACGGACGCCATCCTCCAATGGACCCGCGAACACGAGATCCCGCTTCGCGGGCACAACATCTTCTGGGGTATCCCGAATCGGGTGCAGCCGTGGCTCAAGGCGATGGACGACGCGACCCTCCGCAAGACGCTCGAAGCCCGCGCTCGGGATGTCGGACGCAGGTACAAAGGGCGGTTTGCCGAGTACGATCTGAACAACGAGATGATCCACGGCAACTACTACGCGGACCGGCTCGGCTCGGACATCACCCGGGATATGGTCGCCTGGGTGCGCCAGGAGGACCCGCAAGCGGTCCTCTACCTGAACGATTACGACATCCTGACCGGCAGGCGGCTCGATGACTACATTGCCCAGATTCGCCAGTTGCTCGAACAAGGAGTCCCCATCGGCGGCATCGGGGTGCAGGGGCACCTGCATGGCGATTCCTTCGACCCGGTCGTCCTGCGGGCCTCGCTGGACCGGCTTGCCGAGTTCAAGCTGCCGATCCGCGTCACGGAGTTCAATTTCCCCGGCCAGCGGTCGAGGCACTACGAGCAGCGAGGCGCCCGCCTGTCCGACGAGCAGGAGCAGGCGAAAGCCAAGGCCATCGTGGACTACTACCGCGTCTGCTTTGCCCATCCCGCGGTCGAGGGCATTCTGATGTGGGGGTTTTGGGAGGGGGCCAACTGGATCCCGGTGTCCTCCCTCTACCGGCGCGACTGGTCGCCGACGCCCGCGGCCCAGGCGTATCGCGACCTGATCTACCGACAGTGGTGGACGAACTGGAAGGGGCGGGCGGATGAGCAGGGTCGCTGCGAACTCCCCGTTTTCTTCGGTCGGCACCGGGTTACTGCCTGCGAAAAGGAGGTCATCGTCACCGTCGGACGGCAGGACGGCGGCGGACGGGTCTCCGTGGCGCGTCCGTGAGCTTCGAGGCGTCATCGGAGGATCACAGGCGGATGCCGCTTGTGGAGTAGGGTGGCGATGGGTATACTGAGGAGGGAGATCGCGGAGGTGTCTGTGGCGCCGACGGGCGGACGGCTATCCAGGGGCTTTCGGCGCGTCGGCAGGTAGAACACGGCGTGAGACAAGGACGTAGGAAAAGGGACATTCTGATGAAACCTGCGAACGAATGGAATGGCGATTCAGGAGGCCGGACGTGACGACCGCTCGCACCGAGGACCCGCAACTGACGCGGTTGAAGGAGAACCTGCAGACTGTCATCTACGGCAAGAGCGAGTGCATCGACGTCGTGATCGTCGCCTTGTTGGCGGGGGGATCCATCCTGATCGAGGACGTGCCGGGCGTCGGCAAGACAACGTTGGCCAAGGCGCTGGCCAAGAGCATCGACGCGAAGTTCCGGCGGATTCAATTCACGCCCGACCTGCTGCCGGCCGACATCCTGGGGTCCTCGATCTACAACCCGGTCACCGGCGAGTTCCGCTTCGAGCCGGGACCGATCTTCTGCAACATCCTGCTGGCCGACGAGATCAACCGGGCCTCGCCCAGGACGCAGTCGGCCTTGCTCGAGGCCATGAACGAGAACCAGGCGACCATCGAGGGCCAGCGGCACCCGCTGCCCCTGCCGTTCCTGGTGATCGCTACGGAGAATCCGCTGGAGTTTCATGGGACCTATCCACTGCCCGAGGCCCAGTTGGACCGTTTCCTGGTCCGCCTGGCTCTGGGCTATCCCGCGGCCGAGGTCGAGGTCGATATCCTCCGATCCCACGCAAAGGCCCAGCCGCTCGATCAGATCGACGCGGTCCTCGATCTGGAGAAGGTGTGCCAAATTCAGCAGGAGGTGGCCCAGATCCACGTCGACGAGGGCATTCTGGAGTACATCGTCGAGATCGTCCACACGACGCGGCACGACAATCGGCTCCAGCTTGGCATCAGCACACGGGGCACCCTGATGCTCTCCCGGGCCGCCAGGGCACGCGCCTATTACGAAAGGCGGGACTACGTGATCCCGGACGACGTGCTGTGGTGTGTGCCTCACGTGCTGCCGCACCGGATCATCCCGACGTCCAAGACGCGATACAGCGGCGCCACGACCAGGCAGATCATTGCCGACATCGTCGGGCGGATCAAGGTTCCCGTGTGACAGGGTGCGCCATGGCGAAGGTCCGAGGCAAATGGCGAATTCGCGCGACCGAGGCTGGCCGAGTGCTCATTCGCGGCATCGGCTTCGTCCTCCTGGCGAGCCTCGTGGTCCCCTCGTTCGGCGTGTTTGCGATCCTGGCTTCCGTTTCTCTCGTGGCCCTGGTCGCCGGTTTCGTTTTCCGGCCTCGAGTCGAGATCAGCGGCAACCTGCCCGACCGAGTCATCGCCGGCCAGACTGCGCCCCTGACCTATCGTTTGCGAAACGTCGGGCGTCTGCCCGCGTACAGCCTCTCGCTGCGTTTCCGCACGTTGCCCGACGCGATCGAGCCGGTGGGCCATGCCCAAGCGCCGTCGCGGCTGGGTCCCGGCGAGACGGCCGAGATCACCCTTTCGATCCGTCCCAGACGCCGGGGCAGCTACCGGATCGGGCTGCCTGTGTGCGAATCGAGTTTCCCGTTCAACCTGTTTTGCCTCGGCGTCGTGCAGCGCCAGCAGGAGACGTTGCTCGTCCTGCCGGCCTTCTCGTGGCTGCGCATTCCCATGCAGTATGTCAGCCGGCACGTCAACGCGAGCAATCTCCGTCCCGCTGGACGGATCGGGGGCTCGCCGGAGTATATCGGGAGCCGGCCCTATGCGTCGGGCGATTCCCCGCGGAGGATCGACGTTCGCGCCTGGGCACGCCTGGCGGCTCCGGCCACCAAGGAGTACGACGACGACCTCGATGACTACGCGGCATTCGTGTTGGACACGCGGATCCCGTCGGGCCGGGCGAAGGCGAAGTCCGGCGAGATCGAGGAACTGGAGGCAGCCGTCAGTCTGTGTGCCTCTGTGGCATATACGATCCATCGGGATTGCCTGATCGACATGCTGTTGGCCGGGCCGGACCTGCACGAGTTTGGAGCGTGGCCGAAGACCGTGCGACTGGAACGGGTCCACGAGGTGCTTGCCGGCGTTGAGCCGTCCGCGGGGTATGCGATCGATCGGATCGGCCCATTGCTCGAGGGCCGGCTGACGGAGATCTCCGAGATCGTGTTCATCCTGCTTCACTGGGACGATATGTACCGGCGTCTCGTGGAGTGGGCGGACCGGGCAGGTTGCCATGTGACGGTGGTCGTCATCGGTGAGCCGGACGCCGAGATCCTCGCTCAGGAGTGGGCGGGGGAGATCCGTTTCGTGTCGGCGCAGGATGTTCTCGCGGGACGAGTGGAGCGATTGTGACATTACAGAGAGCCATCGCGGCGGTCATGATCCTCGGCAGCTCGCTGCTGATTGCGTGGGTCTCCGACGATATCGCCTTCCCGGCGATCCTCTCCATGCTGGGCATGGTGGGGGTGCTCGGACGGTTCAAGTGGGACATCCGCCCGGAGCGGCACTACGTGACCGCGCTGCTGTTGCTCCTGCTGGCGGTGCTCTTCTCGATCCACTGTGAATACGCCCACCCGGGCGGCGAGAGAATGGCGCCCTTCGCCTGGCAGACCATCGCGCGGTATTTCCTCGCGTCCATGATTCTGATCCTGTTTCTGCGGTCTCGTCGGCCGGCAGGGGACATGGAGAGCGACGCGACGCCCCTGTCTCCATCGCTCGGGTTGTTTCATCTGGGCAGCGCCTTGGCGAGCGGACAGGTCCTGCTGCTCGACGACCGGTACATCGCCTTTCGACTCGTGGAACTGGCCAGCGGGACGTTGGCGGTGCTCTACGCCATCTGTTCCGGATACCTGGTGCGAGGCCGCTTGCCAGCCATAGGCCGCCTCCGTCTGGCGGGAGGCATTTTGTGTGCCGTGCTTCTGATCGCGGCGGTGAATCTCGGCTGGATCGGCGGTTCCCTGATGTACGGCCACATCCAGTCGATCAGCCTGCTGCCCAACTGGCTCTCGCGATCCAACGTGCCTGTGGATTCGGCCGTGGTGGGCGTCTCGCGGATCGGGTTCACCACGAGCGGACGGCTCTCGAATCTCCTGGCCATCAAGGATGTGGCCGACACGGAGCCCGTGCTGAAGATCACGAGCGATGCCTGTCCCGGCTATCTGCGCGGCATGGCCTTTCTCTCGTACCGCCAGTCGGAGTGGATGGATGCCACATATGGGGAGGATATTCACCCGGAGCAGACCCGCCTGTTCGGCCGGACGAATCTCTTTCGCCTGTCGGATCGCCAGCCCAATCGGGGGATGACCATCCGCCACGAAAACGTCGTGATCGATGCGATGTTCACCCCGTTGGGAGTGTGCTCCGTCGAGGCCCCCTTTGGCACGCTGCAGCGCGATGGCGACGACGGAACGATCAAACCCTCCGATCGTCGCAATAACTTGACGTACCATGTGACCTATACGACCTCGCTGAGTGGCAATCCGCCCTCGGCCGACCAGATCAGCCGGATGCTCAAGCTGCCCATGCAGCTCGATCCTGGGGTGCGCCAGCTTGCGAGCAGGGTCTTCCGGGGCTGCCGTACGACGGCCCAGAAGATCGACGCGGTGACCCGGTACTTTCAGACGAACTACACGTACTCTCTCGGCGTGGACTCGCCGATCGACCAGGACAGTCTGACCTACTTCCTGCTGAAAGGTTCTTCCGGATACTGCGAATACTTCGCCTCGGGCACCGCGATCCTGCTGCGTCTCGTGCAGGTTCCCACCCGCTACGTCACCGGTTTTCTCGTGACGGAACGAGGCGAGACCGAGAACTCCTGGGTCGCGCGGAACATGGACGCCCACGCCTGGGTCGAAGCGTGGGATCAGGAGAAGAGCACATGGGAGATCGTCGAGGCCACGGCCCAGGAGGACTTGGCGGACGACTCCCTTCTCAGTCCGTCCCTGGAGAGCGAGGGCGGGGGCCGCGCGCTGCTCGGTCAGCTCGTCCAGGCGGTGTACGACTACGGTCTGCTCGGCGTGCTCGGCTGGTTCTTCGAGGTCTACAGTCTCCGGACAGCGATCACGGCGTCGCTGGCGTTTTCCGTCGCCGCGGTGTCCCTGGCCCTGTGGCGTCGCTACCTCCGGCTCCGCCGCGTCAGGGGCGCGCGAGCGGCCAGGAACCCCCAGGTGCTGGCCCTGCACAGAGCGCTGGCCTTGGTGGACCGCAAGGCGAAGTCCACCGGCTCCCGTCGGCCGCCCCAGGAGACGCTGCACGCCTTTGCGGACCGGATACGTCGCCCGTCCCTGACCTCCGGTCGCCGGTTGGCGGCGTCGAGCGACGACAAACGCAGCTTCGCCGACTGGTATCTCCAGTACGCGAGCCTCCGCTACTGCGGCACGATCACGCCGGAGTGTCTCGACGACCTCCATCAGTCTGCCCGGAAGCTCTGATGCACGACTCCGCTGGCCGGCTCCCAGTCGTCCGGCACAGACGAAACCGCTCGTCCGCCAGCCAGGCGGCGGGTTTCTCGGACCATGCCCGCGATAGGGCAGAGCGAGAATGCACGCCGTCGGGTCCGCCGGGGCTTTTCCCGGGAATAATCCAGTCGTTTCGTGCGTCGTTTTGCATAAGCTCGGTGGTGGTCTGTGCACACAGGGGGGCTGTGCAATCCACTTTGCGTCAAGAGCACGGACGCCGGAGCGAATTTGGCATTTACGAGCCGCGGTCGGGGGTTTACTATTGGGTGGCCCGTCTGTGGCGAAGCCAAGGACTGAATCGTCGGCTCACATGGTGAATCCGAAGGGACGGTTGAAAAGACAGATGAAGAAACTGGTCGTGGGGGTCGTCGTCGTCGGGGTTGTCGGGATCGTCGTCTGGCAGGCATATGAGCGGATTCTGGCCGCCGGCGTGCAGAAGGGAGCGCAACGCACGGGCGGTCCCGTGGCCGTCGAAACGCAGCCGGTCCGCAGGGGGGGCATTCGCGACATCGGCGTCTTCACCGGATCGCTGACCCCCAAATCGCAGTTCGTCGTCGCGCCAAAGGTCACCGGCTGGCTCCAGGAACTGCTCGTCGATATCGGCGACAACGTCAGCCGCAACCAAGTCGTCGCGGTGCTCGACGACGAGCAGTTCGCACGTCAGGTCGAGCAGGCGACCGCGGAACTCCAGGTGGCCAAGGCCAACGTCGAGAACTCGACGAGCGACCTGGATCTGGCCAAGCGAGAGTATGAGCGAGTCACAGCCCTTCGCGAGAAGCAGATTGCCTCCGCGGCCGAACTCGATACGGTCTCGGCCGCGTACAGCGCCGCCCAGACGCAGTTGAAGGTCGCCCAGGCCCAGGCGGAGCAGAAGGAGGCCGCGTTGAAAGTGGCCGAGCTGCAACTGTCTTATACGAAGGTCCGCGCGTTCTGGGAGGGCGGCGATCCGAACCGCGTCGTCGGCGAGCGGTTCGTGGACGAGGGGGCGCTCGTCTCGGTCAATCAGCAGATCGTGTCCATTCTCGAGAACAATCCGCTGACCGCGGTGGTCTTCGTGATCGAGCGGGATTATCCCAAGATGAGCATCGGGCAGGAAGCGACGGTGACGACGGACGCCTACCCCGGCAAAACCTTCCCGGGCGTGATTCGGCGGATCGCGCCGCTCCTGAAGGAGAGCTCTCGCCAGGCCCGCGTGGAGATCGAGATCCCCAACGCGGACCACCTGCTCAAGCCCGGCATGTTCGTGCGGGCGCAGGTGGAGTTCGCCAGCCATGCCGAGGTGACGCTCGTCCCGATCACCGCTCTGGTGCGGCGGGACGGCAAAGAGGGGGTCTTCGCCGTGGAGAAGTCGGCGGCCGAAGGATCGCCGCCCGGCACACCCGCCTTCCTGGCTCGCTTCATCCCGGTGACCACCGGCATCGTCAGCGGCGAGATGGCGGAAGTGGTCCAGCCCGCGATCTCGGGCGCGGTCGTGACGCTCGGGAACCACCTGCTGGAGGACGGATCGAGGGTGATCCTGCCGGCATCGTCGCCCGCAGACAAGCAGGGGCCCCCGGCCTCCGGCAGCGGCGAAGCGAAACGTGAGGGCTCGCAATGAAGATCTCACAGTTCTCCGTTCACCGCCCGATCTTCACGATCATGGTGGTCCTGATGGTCCTCGTGCTGGGCGGAGTCTCGCTCGTGCGACTGCCCATCGACCTGATGCCCGATATCTCCTACCCGACTATCAGCATCTCATGCAGATACGAGAACGCCGGGCCGGAGGAAATCGAAGAACTGATCACGCGGCCCATCGAGGAGGCGATGAGCGCCGTGCCGGGCGTGGAGGAGATGACCTCCACCTCCGTCGAAGGCCAGGGCAGCGTCCGCGTGACGTTCAGTTGGGGGACCGACCTGGACACCGCGTCGAACGACATCCGCGACCGCCTGGACCGCGTCGCGACGCGACTGCCCGAGGAGGCGGATCGGCCCACGCTGCGGAAGTTCGATCTGGCCAGTTTCCCCATCCTGATCCTGGGCGCATCGAGCCGGCTCGATCCGGTGCAGACCCGCCTGATCCTGGAGGACCAGGTGAAGTACCGCATCGAGCGCGTCCCCGGCGTCGCGGCGGTGGACATCTTCGGCGGCCTGGAGCGTGAGATCCACGTCAGTCTCGATCCCGCCAAGATCAATGCCCTGGCGATCCCCC
Organism: Phycisphaerae bacterium; assembly: GCA_017993835.1. Lineage (GTDB taxonomy): Bacteria > Planctomycetota > Phycisphaerae > Sedimentisphaerales > Anaerobacaceae > PLanc-01. Next base: position 19,601 of record JAGOLX010000022.1, on the reverse strand, counting down.
TCGATCAGATCGTCTCGCAGGTCCGCGACGGCAACGTGAACATCCCCGCCGGCACGATTGAGAAGGGCAACTTCGAGATCACGATCCGCACCCCCGGCGAGTACACGGACCTTCGCCAGTTGCAGGATACGGTGATCGCGATGCGACAGGGCGTCCCCATCCAACTGAAGGAAATCGCGAGGGTCGAGGATTCCTGGCAGAAGGTCACGCGAATCGTCCGGGTGGACGGCGAGCCGGGAATCCGACTGGCGGTCAGCAAGCAGTCGGGGAAGAACACGGTGGACGTCGCCCGCGGGGCCCTGAAAGAACTCGAACGGATCAATCAGGAGATCCCGCAGATCCGGATCGTCCCCATCATCGACACCTCCGACTACATCAAGAGATCGATTCAGAATGTCGGAAGCTCCGCCGCGTATGGCGGTCTCTTGGCCATCGCCATTCTGCTGCTGTTCCTTCGCAATATCCGCAGCACCGTGATCATCGCCACCGCGATTCCCGTCTCCATCATCGCGACGTTCGCCTTGTTGTACTTCAGCCACCTGACTCTGAATATCATGACGCTCGGCGGACTGGCGCTCGGGATCGGCATGCTCGTCGACAACGCCATCGTCGTGCTGGAGAACATCTACCGCCTGCACGAGAGGGGTGAGCCGATCGAAGGGGCCGCGGTGAACGGGGCTAACGAGGTCACCGCAGCGGTGATCGCCAGCACGCTGACGACCGTGGTGGTGTTCCTGCCGCTGGTGTTCATGCGCGGCATGTCCGGCGTCATGTTCAAGCAGCTTTCCATCGTCGTGACGTTCTCTCTGCTGTGCTCTTTGGCGGTGGCGCTGACGCTCATTCCGATGCTGTGTGCCAAGATCCTGTCCACGGGCCCGTGGGCTGCCACGACGCGTCGGACGCTCAACCACCGATTGTACGAGGCGACGGGCCGGCTTCTGACTCGCCTGGAAATCGACTACAAGGGCCTTCTTCACACGGCGTTGAGGCACCGAGTCTTGGTTGTTGTTGCCGCTACAGTGATTCTGGGGGCGACTCTGATGCTGGCTCCGTACGTCGGCGCCGAACTGATGCCCGCGTCGGACGAAGGCGAGGTCCGCGTGGAGGTGGAGATGCAGGTCGGCACACGACTGGACCTGCTGGACCATAAATTCAAAGTCATCGAGCAAATCGTCAACGAAAACGTCCCTGAGATTCGCAGCGTCGTCGTGAACGTGGGCGGCTCCCGATGGTACGGCGGCGGCGGTCATACCGGCGACATCCGGATCGCCCTGGTGCCGCAATCGCAGCGGACGCGGTCCAGCCAGCAGATCGCCGACGACCTCCGCAAGAAGCTCAGCGGCATTCCCGGGACGACCGCCCGGACGCGGGCCGGGCAGGGATTGTTCATCATGCGGATGGGGACGACCGAGGCCAACAAGGCCATCGTCGAGATCCGCGGCCACGATTTCCAGACGGCCGATCTGCTGGCCGCGAGGATCCAGGAGATTGTGGACGGCATCGAGGGCGTCGCGGACACCCGCATCAGCCGGGACCCGGGCGGCCCCGAGGAACTGATCGTCATCGACCGCCAGAAGGCGGCGGACATGCACCTGACCGTCTCCCGCATCGCCAATGCGCTCCAGACGATCCTCTCCGGCACCGAGGCCGGCTACTATCGCCAGGCGGGCGATGAGTTCACGATTCTCGTCAAGCTCCGCGACGCGGAGAAGTCCGACCTGCGCGATATCCTCGACCTGACGCTCACGAATTCCGACGGCGATCCGGTCGTCCTGCGGAATGTCGTGGACACAGTCCCGCGAAGCGGGCCGGTGCTGATTGAGCGGAAGGACCAGGAGCGGATCATCACGGTCACCGCGGAGATCAGCGGTCGGGACATGGGCTCGGTCATCGCGGATATCCAGGACAAACTGCGGTCGGTGCCCGTGCCGTCGGGCTTCACCATCGGCTACGGCGGCGACTATGAGGAGCAGCAGAAGTCGTTCCGCGAGCTGTTGTTCAGTTGCATCCTGGCGCTGGTGCTCGTGTACATGGTCATGGCGTGCCAGTACGAGTCACTGCGGGACCCGTTCGTCGTGATGTTCTCGGTCCCGCTGGCGGCCATCGGCGTGATCCTGACGCTGTTTTTCACGAGGACGACCTTCAACATCCAGTCGTTCATCGGGTGCATCATGCTGGGCGGCATCGTGGTCAACAACGCGATCCTGCTCGTTGATCACACGAATCTGCTCCGTCGCCGGGATGGGCTGCCGATCCGCGACGCGATCGAGGAGGCCGGGCGCAGGCGTCTGCGTCCGATCCTGATGACCGCATTGACCACGATCATCGGCCTGGTGCCGCTGGCGCTGGGACTGGGCGAAGGCGGCGAGGCCCAGGCTCCCATGGCGCGCGCGGTGATCGGCGGGCTGGTCAGTTCGACCCTGATCACCCTTGTCTTTGTGCCCGTTGTGTACTCGCTGTTCGAGCGGCACGCCTGGCGAACGGAGGCCCGGGACCAGGGCGCCGCAAAGAGTGTTTCAAATGGGTAGTCTGTGGTGGTGTTCATATGACTGGAGAGTGCAGAGAACGGGCCGGCGCGATGCGGCGGGCGGTGTACACGATGTTCCTCGCGTCCTTGCTGGCCGTGGGCATGGGGCGCGCCGCCTTCGCCGCTGACTCCGACAAAGCGGAGCTGCTCAGGATCGATATCCAGCGAGCCATCCTGCTGGCCATGGAGAACAACCGGTCCCTCATCGTTCAGAAGATGACTCCGGACATCATCCGAACCGGCGAGACGGAGGAACGCGCGATCTTCGATCCGACCTTCAGCGGCCAGGCTTCGCAGAAGCGAACCGTCGCCGACCGGCTGTCTCGCGCCGGCTCCGGCGTCGAGAGTTCCATTGCCGATACCGCTACGGGGTCGATCTCCCTGGAGAAACTGTTTCCCAGCGGCACCACGGTGGGCCTGGCGGCCAGCACGAGCTACACCGATTCGTCCCTGTACAGCGACACGTTCGTCGCCAATCGGCTGGCGGCCTCGGTCACGCAGTCGCTCCTGCAGGGACGCGACGTCCGCGTGAACCTGGCGAGCGTCCATCAGGCGGCCATCGACACACAAATCTCCGAGTACGAGCTGCGAGGGTTCACCGAGGCGCTCGTGCAGGCGGTTGAGGAGGGCTTCTGGGATTACGCATTGGCCAAGAGGCAGATCGAGATCTACACCAACTCGCTGAGCCTCGCCGAGCAGCAGATGAACGAGACGCAGGAGCGCATCAAGTTTGGCGCGCTGGGCGAAACGGAGCTGGCTGCGGCCAAGGCAGAGGTCGCGCTGCGCCGAGAGAACCTCATCAACGCCCGCGCCAGCGTGGCCACAAGGCGGCTGAACCTGCTGCGTCTGCTGAACCCCTCCGAGACCATTAACTGGGACACCGACATCGTGCTCGACTACCTGACGGCCCTGCCGGACATTCCGCTCGATCCGGTGGAAGCCCATGTGCACGTGGCCCTGAAGATGCGTCCCGATCTGAACCAGGCCCGCCTGTTGATCCGTCGGGGCGAGCTGGACGTTGTGCGGACCCGCAACGGCCTGCTCCCGCGACTGGACGCGTTCGTCACGTACGGCAAGACCGGCTATGCCCGCACGTTTGCCGACGCAACCGACGACATCGACGAGAGGAGCTACGACGTAGAGGCCGGTCTGATTCTCGAGTTCCCCGCGGGCAACCGTGCGGCCAAGGCCCGCCGCAGTCGTGCGGTCATCACGAAACAGCAGTCGATCAAGGCTCTGGAGAACCTCATCCAGCTTGCCCAGGTGGATGTTCGTTCCGCGTATGTCGAGGTGGGTCGCACGCGAGAGCAGATCGCCGCCACCGCCGCGACGCGGACGTTCCAGGAAGAGAAGCTCCGCGTCGAGACCGAGAAGTTCCGCGTGGGCAAGTCCACCTCGCTGCTCGTTGCTCAGGCCCAGCGGGACCTGATGGTCAGCCAGATCGCCGAGGTGCAGGTGGTCGTCAACTACCTGAAGGCGCTGGTTTCGCTGTACCAACTGGAGGGCTCGCTCCTCGAACGCCGGGGCATCGGAGCCCCCGGCGCGGAGCCTGTCGAACTCGACGAGGGCAAGTGACACGCGCGCACAAAGGAGGACGATATGAAAATCCAATGGAGCCGCCGCCGATTCATGGAAGTGATAGGGGGCGCTGCCGCAGGGCTGGCTCTTTCCCCTGCCGAATCTTTCGCTGCCGGCGCCGCCGCGGACTTGCCGACAGAATGGCTCGACCCGCCGCATGAGTTCTCCCAGGCGCCGTTCTGGTTCTGGAACGACGATCTCTCCGAGGCGGAATTGCTCCGCCAGATCGAGGACTTCCAGGCTCACGGCGTCCACGCTTTTCTGATCCATCCGCGGGCCGGCCTGCCGAAGACCCTCCCCTGGCTGGGCGAGCGGATGATCGGCTTCATGCGATTTGCCATCGAGCAGGCCGCACAACGGGACATGTGGGTCATCCTGTACGATGAGGGCATGTACCCGAGCGGATCGTCGAGCGGACAGGTCGTCGCGGCCAATCCCGCCTTCCGCACACGCGGCCTGGTCTGCGTCGATCTCGACGAGGCCCAGCCGCAGACCGAGGTGCAGGGCGTGCGGATCGGAGGCGGTGGGGGACCGGAACTGGCGGCGGGACAGACGCTCGTCGCCATCGTGGAACGAACAAACGGTCATCGTATCGCGGTCGTGGATCGGGCGGCTCGCGAGGGACGCTCCGTCATTCGCGGCCTGCACTTCACGCAGGACGATCCGCCGCGCCGTGCGGACCACCGGGAAGTGCCCGAGAATCAGCCGCCCGGCGCCGACATCTTGAATCCTGAATCCGTCGCCTGTTTCATCCGCATGGTCTATCAGAAGTACTACGACGAGTTCGGCCTGCACTTCGGCAAGACGGTCAGGGCGATCTTCACCGATGAGCCCTCGCTGCTGGCTCGGGGTGGCGAGCGCGGCATGGTCCCGGGGACGACCGGTATTCTCGAACACGTGAACGCCTTCCTTGGTTACGACTTCACGCCGCACCTGCCGGCGCTGTGGTACGACGACGAGCCCGACGCCGCGACGCATCGGCGCAACTACAATCGGGCGATAGAGGCCCGCCTGGAGCAGACGTTCTACCATCAAATCTCCGAATGGTGCCTGACCCACCGGATCAGCCTGTGCGGCCACCCAGCCGGCGGCGACGACATCGGACCGCTGCGCCACTTCCACATCCCCGGCCAGGACATCGTCTGGCGGTACATCGAGCCGGACAAGCCCTCCGCCCTCGAGGGCGAGCAGTCCACACAGGCCAAGTGCGCCTCGTCCGCGATGATTCACCTCGGTCGTCGGCGGAATCTCAACGAGTATTGCGGCGCCTTCGGGCACAACTTCACCTTCGAAGAAATGAAGTGGCTGGCGAACTGGCTGCTCGTTCGCGGCTGCAACACGCTCGTGCCGCACGCGTTCTATTACTCAATTCGCGGCCCGCGGATCGATGAGCGACCGCCGGACGTTGGGCCCAACAACACGTGGTGGCCCGAGTTCAAGCCCTTTGCGCTCGCGACCTCCCGACTTTGCTGGCTCAATACGGACAGCACGCACGTGTGCGAACTGGCCATCCTGGGCCTGAACGACTGGTTGCCCTGGCGGGCGGCCAAAGTGTGTTTCCAGAACCAGCGGGATTTCAACTATCTCGAAGCGCGGCACTTGTGGGAGGACGCCCGAGTCGATGCGGAGGGAATCCACCTCGCAGGCATGCACTACCGGGCGTTGATCCTCGAAGAGGAACCGCCAGCCAAGGCCAAGCCCGCGGTGGACGCGCTCGCCCAGGCAGGGCGGGTCATCCGCTGGACCGAGTCCATGGACGCTGCGACACTCGTTGCTCAGGTTGACAAGCTGATCTCGCCGGACGTCCAGGTCTTGCCGGCGTCGCCAAATCTGCGGGTGCGCCACATGCGAAAGACGGGGACGGACTACTACTTGTTCTTCAACGAGGCATCCGCCGATCTGGAATGCAGGCTGACCCTCTCTGCAAAGGGACGCTGGGTTGTGCTCGACCCAATGACCGGACGCGGTGAGGCCCTATCGAGTGACGATCCCGTGCGTCTGGCGGGGCACGCGATGTGGGTCCTCGCTGTCGAAACCTGAAGAAGATGGTGTGCCCGGCACACCCTACTACGCCGTCCACCTTGACATGGTGGATACGACCGCGGTAGTGTGTCGCGGGCATCCTGCCCTCGGATGAGACGCAGAATGCCTCACGGCGTCACTGCGAGCAGGCTCCGCGCCCATTGCCGAAGTTCCTTATTGCGGGTATGTTACCATCCCGGCCCCCGGTGCCTTATCAACGGGGGGGGGCTGACCGTACGTGCGTGCAAGGGAGGCGACGGGCATGGGAGCAAGGCGATGGGTTTGGGCGGTTCTAGTGCTGGCATTACTGTCCGGCGGGTGTAGAAAGAGCACACCGGTGCCGCCGAATGAGGCGTTGCGTCGGGCCGCAGAGCAGGGGAACGGGGCAGGCGTTCAGAGGGCCCTGGCGCGTGGCGCGAACATCAATGGGCGGGACCAATCGGGTGATACGCCCCTCCATGGAGCTGTTTTGTACGGGCGTACGACCGTCGCGGAGTTCCTGATTGCCTGCGGCGCGGATGTCAACGCAGCCAATTACTCTGGTGAAACGCCCCTGGACAACGCCACGAGGTGTGGGCATGTGGATGTCGCACGGATGCTTCTGGAACGTGGGGCGGGTGACGACGGAACGCCAGACGGCCGGCGCAAGGTCCTGACGTCCCTGTTGCTTCGTTCACATGGAGGTGAGATCGCCGAATTACTCGTCGCCTACGGCGCGGACGTCAAGGCACGCGGACCACAGGGTGCCACGGTGCTGCATTACGCCGCGGCATATGGCTCCTCCGAGCTTGTCGGCCTTCTTCTTCGACACGGCGCTGAGGTCAACGCCAGGGATGATGCCGGTCAGACCCCGGTTGTGCTGGCCCTGGATTTCGCCGCGCTGGGGATGCCGCTCTACATGGAACCTTACAAACGCGAGACGGTCCAAGCCTTGATTCAGGCCGGCGCCGAGACCGCGTCGATTCACCTGGCTGCGTTCGCGGGGGATCGCGCCAAAGTGGAGGCGTTCCTGCGGGCGGGTGTCGATCCGAACCAGCCGCTCCACGACGGGCGGACGCCTTTGCACATCGCGGCCCGCGAAGGGCACGCGAATGTGATCGAGGCCCTGGTCGCTTGCCACGCCTCCCTCGACGCGAGGGACTGGATCGAGCGCACGCCGTTGCTCATGGCTGCCCAGGGGGGCCATCTGGAAGCGGTCTCGGCCCTCGTTGCGAGCGGCGCGGATGTGAGCGCCAAGGATGCGGAGGGCAGGACTCCCCTGGACTACGTGGACGGGCCGGAAGATGCAACACTCCGGCGTCTGTTGACGCCAGGGAACAACGACCCAAACCCGCCGGAGCGAGGAAACGACGCCGAGTCGTGATGGCGTTGGCCTTGTGGTTCTCTCAACGAGGCTCGTGTCACAACAGAAAGACGCCTCTCTTGCCTTTGAATCGCGAGGAATTCTTGACATGTGATTCGCGTCACTATATGATTCCACGTCTTCGACGAAGTGCTTCAGTGGGAGGTCTGCCTGCCGAGAGTTGCTTCGCGTGGTATCGGGTTTGGGGAACTGCCGATGGCAAGACAGAAGATCACTGTGGTCGGGGCCGGCAACGTCGGCGCGACCGCCGCATTCATAGCCGCCAACCGCAAGTTGGGCGAGATCGTTTTGCTGGACATCGTCAAGGGTCTGCCCGAGGGCAAGGCGCTCGACATGGCGGAATCGAGCCCGATCCAGCTCTCGCAGCAGGAGGTCCGGGGCGCCACCGACTGGGGTGCGACCGCGGGCAGCGACGTGGTCATCATCACCAGCGGCGTGCCGCGAAAGCCCGGCATGAGCCGCGACGACCTGCTGGCGACCAACGCGAAAATCGTCCGCGATGTCAGCCGCAAGGTGGCCGAACTCTCGCCCGATGCCGCGGTCATCGTCGTCAGCAATCCGCTCGACGTCATGGTCTACGTGGCCGGCAAGGTCACCGGCTTCCCGAAGAACCGCGTGATGGGCATGGCCGGCGAACTGGACTCCGCGCGGTTCTGCTCTTTCCTCGGCGCCGAGCTGGGCGTCAACGTCGAGGACATTCAGTGCGTCCTCATGGGTGGCCATGGCGACGACATGGTCCCTCTTACCCGGTTTACCACGGTCAGCGGAATCCCTATTTCCCATCTTCTCGACAAAGATCGGATCGACGCATTGGTTGACCGCACCCGCAAGGGCGGCATCGAGATCGTCAATCTGCTGGGCTACAGCGCCTATTACGCTCCGGCGGCGGGGGCGGTAAAGATGGCCGAGGCCATCCTGCGGGACACGAAGAACGTCATCAGCTGCTGTGCCTGGTGCGACAGGCAGTACGGCGCAGGCGGCTGCTTCGTGGGAGTTCCCGCGGTCCTGGGCAAGGCCGGCGTGGAGCGGATCATCGAGCTGGATCTCGACGCATCGGAGAAGTCGCAGTTCGACGCGTCGCTCGGGCGGGTCAGGGAGCTGGTCGTGCGAGTGGACCAACTGCTCGATCAGCAGTGAGAGAACCGAAACTCGAACGGCGAAATCCAAAATAAATTCAAGGAACAGATGCTTTGATGGCCGAAACAGAATTGCCCGCCTGGTGGAGTTGGTATGCTTCGGCTCGGACCTTCAGGGCTTCTGAGCCGCCGTCTGATTGGGGGTTCTGAGAACGCTGCGTCGGCAGGGTGGGTTTTGCGTTCGGAATCGCTTTTTTTGCCTTGTGTTTGCTCGGGCGGATGATATAACCTACGCGACTTTGGATACGGTTTGCAGGAAAAAGGGGCACAACCGCACATGGAACTGATAGCCAAGATCAAACAGACTGAGGCCGAGGCCCATCAGATCGTGGAGAAGGCCAAGGCCGACGCCGTGGCGGCGGCCGACAAGGGCCGCCAGGACCGCAAGCAGCGCCAGGAGCAGGCCGAGACGAATCGACGACGCGTCCTCGACGCGGCGGTCGAGAAGGCCAAGGCCGACGCCCAGGGCGAGATCAAGACCCTCAAGGCGCAGGCCGAGCAGCAGCGAAAGCAGTTGCGGGACCAGGTGCAGCGCAAGGTCCCGAACGCGGTCGCCAAGGTGGTCGAGTACCTCAAGAAAGGCTGATCCATGGCGATTACCCCAATGGCCAAGGTGATGATCGTGAGCCATCGCTCGCAGGTTTCCGACCTGCTTGAGGTGTTGCAGGACGCCGGCGTTTTCCAGGTCCTCGACGCCGACGAGGCGACGGTCAGCAAGGAGACGCCGGGATTGGCTGCTTCGCGAGAGCGCCCGAAGGACCTGGAGGAACTCGTGGTCCGTCTGGAGCGAGGCACGAGCTTCCTGAAAGAGCACGCGGCGCCGCGAAAGGGTCTGGCGAGCATGTTGGCTCCGCGTCCCGTCGTCGGCCGTCGTTCCTACGATGAAGTCGTCTCTGATCGCGATGTTCTCAAGATCATCGATCAGACGGACAAGCTCCAGGCGACGATGGAAAAGACGCGGACCGAGATCGACCACACCGAAGGGGTCTTGGATCTACTCGGGCCGTGGAAGACGCTGCAAACGCCCATCGAGGAGCTGACGCGACTGCGTCACAGCGTCTGCTGGCCGGGCTTGGTGCCCCAGCAGCATTTCGCAGAGTTCCAGGCCGGCCTGCTGGAAATGGGGGGCGCCATCCAGCAGGTGAGCACGCGAGGAACGAAGGAAGCCTGTATTGTCGTGGCGCTGCGAGACCAGGCGGAACAGGTCCAGAAACGACTCCGGTCGTACGAATTCGAGGTGGTCAACTTCGAGGGCATGACCGGCACGGTCGCTGTGCGGGTCGCGGAATGCGAGCAGCAGCTCCGGGACCTGCGAAAGCGGCTCGACGAATGCAGAGCGACCGCCCAGGCCTTGGCGGCCGACCTCTTGAAGGTGGAGATCCTGTACGACCACTACCGGAATATCCTCGGGCGGGAGCATGCCCGAGACAGCGTCCCGGCCACCGAGCAGACGATGATCCTGGAGGGCTGGTGCCGAGAGCAGGACTACCCGCAGCTCGAGCAACTGGTGGCCCGGTTCGATGCGGCGACTATCGGGAAGATCGAGCCGGCCGAGGGCGAGGAAGCCCCGGTCGAAATCCAGAACCGTCAGTCGGTCAGGCCGTTCGAGGTGGTGACTCGCCTGTACGGCATGCCGCACCATCTGAGCGTGGATCCGACGCCGTACTTGGCGCCGTTCTTTGCGATTTTCTTCGGCATGTGCATCGCGGATGCCGGATATGGACTTCTGATGCTCGGCATCCTGGCGTTCTTCATCAAGAAGATGCAGGGCGACAAGAAGCTGCTCGTCATGCTGGCCTTGTGCGCGGTGGCGACCGTGGTCGTCGGCGCGCTGACGGGCGGCTGGTTCGGCGACGCCATCCAGAAGTTCATCCTTCGCAGGGACGCCAACCTCGCGCTGGCGTTCGATCCATTCAAGGCGCCGCTGGTGTTCTTCGGCGTTGCGCTGGGCTTGGGATATATCCAGCTCGTCAGCGGCCTGATCATCGGGTTTGCCCACAACCTGAGGATGCGGAACTATGTCGCAGCGGCTTTCGACCAGTTGAACTGGATTGTCCTGCTCAATTCGATTGTGGTGTTCGCGCTGGGCGTGACCGGGATGATCCCCTCCGCGGTCGGCGGGGTGTTCGGATACGTCGCGCTCGTCGCAGCGGGAACGATCTTCTTGTTCAGTCATCGCGAAGGCGGCATCGCCGCCCGCCTGGGCATGGGGTTCTACAACGTGTTCAGCAGCATCTTCTATCTGGGCGATGTGCTAAGCTACCTGCGGCTGATGGCGCTGGGCATGGTGGGCGCGGGTCTGGCGATGGCGATCAACGTTATCGCCCAAGTTGCGGGGGGCATCCCGTGGATCGGCCCGATCCTCGCGATTTTGATCTTCGTCGGGGGCCACGTCTTCAACCTGATCCTCGCGATCCTCAGCGCGTTCGTACACACGCTGCGCTTGCAGTACGTGGAGTTCTTCCCGAAGTTCCTGGCGAGCGGCGGCAGGGAGTTCGTTCCGCTGGCCAAGGATTACCGACATATCTACATCGAGAAGGCATGAAAACAGATTCTCAGAAAGGTAGGCGAACAGAATGACTCTCGGAATGGCATTGGCTTTGTTGGGTGCTGGGTTGGCGGCCTTCCTGGCGGGCATCGGCTCGGCGTACGGGATCAGTATTGCCGGGCGGGCCGCCACGGGCGTGCTGAGCGAGAAGCCGGAACGGTACGGGCAGATGTTCATCATGGTCGTGCTGCCCGGAACGCAGGGTTTCTACGGCTTCCTCGGGGCCTTCATGGTCATGCTCCAGATGAACTTCTTCGGCGGCGGCCTCTCGCAGGAAGTCAATACGTGGCTCGGCTTGCAGGTTCTCGCCGCGTGTCTGCCGGTGGGCGTCGCAGGCCTGTTCAGCGCGATTCAGCAGGGCAAGACCTCGGCCGGCGGCATCCTGATGGCCGCCAAAAGGCCCGAGCTGGCGTTCAAGGCCGGCGTCGTCTACGCGGTCATGGTCGAGATCTACGCGATTCTGGGTCTGCTCGTGACCCTGTTCATCTTGTTGTTCGGTATCAAGTTCCCCGCCGCGGCGGCTGCCGCCGGTGTGCAGTGAGAACTCTGAAGAAACACCGATCCCTTGTGACAGGGTATACGAGATGCAAGCAGAACAGGTAGTCGAAAAGATACTGTCGGACGCGCGGGCGCAGGCCGAGGCGATCAAGAAGCAGGCCGAGGAGCGCGAAGCTGCGGAAATGGCCAAGGTCAACGAGGACCTTGCCCGGTTCGAGCAGCAGACCCAGACCCTGGCCGAGAAAGCCGCGGCGGACGAACGCTCGCAGCGACTGGCGGTGGCGAGGATGGAAGCGGCCAAGGAGTATGCCTCCGCCAAGGCTTCGCTCCTCGACGAGGTCTTCACCCAGGCCCGTCAGAAGCTCGAGAAGCTCCCGGACAACGAGTACCGCGAGCTGATGGCCAAGCTTATGGCGGCCGCGGTCGAAACAGGCAGCGAGAAGGTGATTGCGGGCAGGAACGACGCCCGGATCGACGCCAAGCTCGTCGCCGACGTCAATGCGCGTCTGAAGGACAAGGGCAAGCTGACGCTGGCCGACGAGAAGCACAATTTCGGTGGCGGGTTCCTCCTCCAGCGGGGCAGGGTCCGCACGAACGTCTCGCTGACCGTGCTCGTGGAGCAGGCCCGCAAGGACCTCGAGATCGAGGTGGCCAAAGACCTCTTTTCCAATGACGCCGACGCGGGTCGGTCCCGGTAGCGAAACATGGCCCAGACGCAAGTGGACAAGATGGACCTCGGGATTCACGATTTCTTCACGTACCCGCCGGTGGGCGAGGACGACTACGCCTACATGTTCCAGACCGCTCAGGTCCGGACCCTGGAGACGCAGATGCTGACGCGGACGACCCTGACGGACATGGCGAACGCGTCGGATTTCGCCTCCGCGGCGGGTTCCCTCAGCGGTAGCGAGTACACGCTAGGCCAGGGGGCGGGCGCGGTCGAGATCGAGGCGATGCTCCAGCAGCGTCGGACTGCGGTCCGCGGCCTGTTCGAGGATCTCATGCTCGACGAGCGGATCACCGAGGTGTTCCGCAGCCGGGACGACTATGCGAACCTCCGCCTGATCCTGCGCCGTGTGCTCACGGACAAGCCTGTCGGCGAAGACTACAGCGACGAGGGCAACGTCCCGCCGGCGATGCTGCGTCAGGCGTTCGAGGAGCAGAATTTCGCGATCCTGCCGGAGTACGTGCAGACGGCCGCCGACCAGGCGACCCTGGCGTACTATCAGAACAAGAACGTCCGCCAGATCGACAACGCGATCGACCATGCCCAGGCGGCGTACAGGCTGGATGTCGCCCGGTGCGCGGACGGCGGCGTCTTCCTGACGAATCTGTTCCGCATCCAGACGGACCTGACGAACCTCCGCACGATGCTGCGAGTGAAGTTCCTCCAGGCGGATCCTCGCGACGTGTTCCTGGGGGGCGGGTTCGTCGAGATGGACCGTCTGCGTCAGGGGCTGGACCTGCCGTACGAGGCGCTGGGGGCGTTGTTCTTCTCGACGCCGTACCATCACGTCGTCGAGGCCGGCGCCGCCTACGTCGCAGCGAACGGCTCGTTCCTCAAGGCCGAGCAGCAGTGCGATGACTATCTGACGGGCTACCTGAAGCAGACGACGCAGATCGCCTCCGGCCCGCAGCCGGTGGTCGCGTTCTTCCTGGCCAAGGAGCACGAGATTCGGACGGTCCGCCTGATCCTGACCGCCAAACGCAATGCGCTGGATACGAAATTGATACTGGATCGTCTCTCGTGAAGCACTTCACGCTTCACGCATCACAAGGTATGAAACGATGGAAGGCAAAGTCGCAGTTTTGGGTGACGCGGATTTCGTGATGCCGTTCTCGGCGTTGGGGGTGGATACGTACGCCGTGGGGCAGGATCGCGAGCAGGTCGTGAAGGCCGCCGAGCAGATCGTCGACGGCGGCTACGCGTTGCTCGTGGTGGCCGAGACGATTGCTGCGACGGCCGACGAGGTCCTCGCGGCCACCGAGGCCAAGGCGACGCCCTGCGTGGTCGTCGTGCCCTTTACGCAGGAATCCGGAGGTTTCGCCAGCGAGGCCCTCGGCAGGGTCCTGAAGCTGGCGACCGGGATCGATATCTTGCGTGGCGCGTGAGAAATGACAATGCATAGAAATACGCCAGATCGCTCTGTACTGCTGAGAAAGCACGATGCCGTGCGACCGGGGACGCTGTCCCCGGACCCCTGGCATTTTCCGCTTTTCACCAGCAGCATGAACCTGGAGCAAGGCGATACCGCCGCGATGCCGGTGTCGCCCATGCCACTGGACTGCCGCGGCGCTCAAGTTGCTTGCCAGCAGAGCCCTATCCTCCACGGCAGCACGTCTATGCTAACGAGAGGTGATGCTGGCTGCAGGAGGCGGTTGAATCCGTCTTCTCATGCTATTGGCCCAAAGCGGCAAATGCCGGGGGACTGGGGGCAGAGCCCCCAGAGAACGCCCGCCCTGAATTGACGAGAAAAGGTTGTGACAATGACAGAGAAAAGACAAGGTCGTGTAATGAAGGTCGCCGGACCCGTGGTGGTTGCGGAGGGGATGGCGGGGGCGCGGATGTACGACGTGGTTCGCGTCGGGTCGCTGAACCTGATCGGCGAGATCGTGGAGTTCCGCGGCGACCGGGCGTCGATCCAGGTCTACGAGGAGACCACGGGTATCGGGCCGGGCGAGCCGGTGCTGGACACCGAGGCACCGTTGAGCGTCGAGCTCGGGCCCGGTCTGATCGAGAGCATCTACGACGGCATCCAAAGGCCGCTCGATGCGCTCGTGAAGCTCGAGGGCGACTTCATGAGCCGTGGCAGCGCGATGCCCGGCCTGTCCCGCGAGAAGAAATGGTCCTTCAAGCCGACCATTGCCAAGGGCGCCAAGGTCGGGGCCGGCGACATCATCGGCGAGGTGAAAGAGACCTCGCTCGTGCTGCACAAGATCATGGTCCCGCCGGGCATCAGCGGCACGATCAAGAGCATCTCGCAGGGCGAGTACACGGTCGAGCAGACCGTCGCGGTCTGCGTCGGCGCCGATGGGACCGAGCACGCGCTGACGCTCATGCAGAAGTGGCCCGTGCGGATTCCCCGGGCGCTGAGCAAGCGGCTGGCGCCGACGAACGTCCTGGTCAGCGGGCAGCGCGTCATCGACACCTTCTTCCCGATCACCAAGGGCGGCACCGCCTGCGTGCCCGGGCCGTTCGGAACGGGCAAGACCGTCGTGCAGCACCAGCTCGCCAAGTGGGTCGATGCCGACATCGTCGTCTACGTCGGCTGCGGCGAACGCGGCAACGAGATGACCGACGTGCTCACCGAGTTCCCCGAGCTGAAGGACCCTCGCAGCGGCGAACCCCTCATGCGTCGGTCGGTGCTGATAGCCAACACGTCGAACATGCCGGTGGCCGCTCGCGAAGCGTCGGTGTACACCGGGATCACGATCGCCGAGTACTTCCGCGACATGGGCTACACCGTCGCCCTGATGGCCGACAGCACGAGCCGATGGGCGGAAGCGATGCGCGAGATTTCGACCCGTCTGGAGGAGATGCCCGCTGAGGAAGGGTATCCGGCCTATTTGGCCGCCCGCATCGCTGCGTTCTACGAGCGGGCGGGCCGCGTCAAGTGCCAGGGTTCGCCCGACCGCGAGGGTGGCCTGTCCGTCATCGGAGCTGTCAGCCCGCCGGGCGGCGACCTCTCCGACCCCGTCGTCCAGGCGACCCTCCACGTCGTCAAGGTCTTCTGGTCCCTCAAAGGCGAGCTGGCCTATCAGCGTCACTTCCCCGCCATCGACTGGCTGACCAGCTACTCGTTCTACGGCCAGTATCTGCCGGGGGCGTTCGAGAACAAGGACATGGGCGACGAGATGGAGCGGATGACCAAGGAGGCGATGAGCCTGCTGGAGCAGGAGGCAGAGCTTCGGGAAATCGTCCGGCTCGTCGGCGCCGAGGCACTGTCGCCGAGGGATCGGCTGGCGATGGAGACGTCGCGGTCCATCCGCGAGGACTACCTGCACCAGAACGCGTTCCACGCGGTGGACACGTACACCTCGCTGGAGAAGCAGTACGAAATGCTCAAGACCGTGCTGCACTTCCACCATGCGGGACTGGCCGCGATCGAGGCCGGCGTCGAGACCGCCGAGATCGCCCGGATGAGCGTCCGCGAGGACATCGCCCGCGCCAAGTACATCCCGCAGGCGGAGATCGAGAAGATCCGCCAGATCCGCACGAAGATCGACGACCAGATCCGACAGCTCGAAGGGGCCGTGGCCGCGAAGTAGCCAACCAACGCGTCGCGAAGGACGCAGGAGTGTGACATGCTATCCGTGAAAGAGTACCAGACCGTAGCGAACATCCAGGGCCCGCTCATGCTCGTCGAGAGCGTGGACGAGGCCAAGTACGGCCACATCGTCGACATCGAGCTGGCGGACGGTTCCGTGCGTCGCGGCCAGATCCTCCAGGTCGAGAACGACAAGGTCCTTCTCCAGGTCTTCGAAGGCACCAGCGGCATCGACACCGCGCGCAGCACCGTCCGCTTCCTGGCCCGCCCGCTGGAGCTGGGCGTTTCGCCGGACCTGCTCGGACGCGTCTTCAGCGGCCTGGGCGTCCCGAAGGACGGCGGTCCCGCGATCATCCCGCACGAGCGCCGGGACATCAACGGCGCCCCGATCAACCCGTTCGCCCGCGACTACCCGAACGAGTTCATCCAGACGGGCATCTCGACCATCGACGGCCTGAACCCGCTCGTCCGCGGCCAGAAGCTGCCGATCTTCTCGGGTTCGGGTCTTCCCCACGACGACCTGACCGCCCAGCTCGCCCGCCAGGCGACCGTGCTCGGCAAGGGCGAGGCCTTCGCCGTGGTCTTCGCTGCGATGGGCATCACGTTCGAGGCCGCCCAGTTCTTCATCGACGACCTGCACAACACCGGCGCCATCGAGCGAGCGGTCATGTTCATCAACCTGGCCAATGACCCGGCCATCGAGCGAATCGCGACGCCGCGGTTCGCGCTGACCGCCGCGGAGTACCTGGCCTACGAGTGCAACATGCACGTCCTCGTCATCCTGAACGACATGACGAACTACTGCGAAGCCCTCCGCGAGATCAGTGCCGCCCGCAAGGAAGTGCCCGGCCGTCGCGGCTATCCCGGCTACCTCTACACGGACCTCGCGACCCTCTACGAGCGGGCCGGACGCATCAAGGGCAAGAAGGGTTCCATCACCATGGTGCCCGTCCTCACGATGCCCGAAGACGACAAGACGCACCCGGTGCCCGACCTGACCGGCTACATCACCGAAGGCCAGATCATCCTGTCGCGTTCCCTCCAGCGGCAGGGCGTCAAGCCCCCGGTGGACGTGCTGCCCAGCCTGTCGCGTCTGAAGGACAAGGGCATCGGCCGCAACAAGACCCGCGAGGACCACGCGGACCTCTACAATCAGCTTTACGCTGCCTACGCTCGCGGCAAGGAAATGCAGGAACTCGCGACCATCATGGGCGAGGCCGCCCTCTCCGACGAGGACCGCAAGTACATGACCTTCGCCAACCGCTTCGAGGCCAAGTACATCGGCCAGGATTACCGTGAGAACCGCACGGTCTTCCAGACCCTCGATCTCGGCTGGGAACTGCTGAGCATGTTCGAGAACAATGAGCTCAAGCGAATCGACATCAAGCTCATCGAGAAGTACATGCCGCAGTTCAGGAAGAAGTAGAAGCGTTTGAGCGTAGAAGCGTAGATGCGTGAAGAAGTGTGACCGCGTTGAAACGTAGATGTGTGGATGCGAAGGCTCACAACAGTGCGAGTTTCGAGATTGGAGAGGAGAACGGTTATGGGCAATACGCATAAGGACCTGGAGATTTGGAAACAGGGCATTGAGCTCGTTGTACGCATCTATCAGGCGACTCAGGTGTTTCCGAAAGACGAAGAGTATGGACTGAAATCACAGATGAGAAGGGCGGCGGTATCTTATCCGAGCAATATTGCCTAGGGCGCCGCGCGGGCGTCCAGACGGGCATACACGCAATTCCTCCGTGTGTCCCTTGGCTCTCTATCGGAGCTGGAAACGCAGGTGGTTATCGCGAACAGGCTCGGGTTTCTCAAAGGGACGCCTCTGCTGGAAGAGGTGGAGGCCCTTCGTCGCAAGACATTGAATCTGATCAAGTACATGAAGACGAACAGAAGCGATCAGGCAGGCAAGTAGAGCTATGGACAAACGAAGCCAACGCATCTACGCATCTACGCTTCTACGCATCAACGAGGTTCCACCGTGCTCGCCAACGTAAACGCCACCCGAATGGAGCTCCTGCGGCTTCGCAAGCGGATCTCGCTCGCGAAGCGGGGACACCGACTGCTCAGTGAGAAACGCGACGAGATCTCCCGCCAGTTGATCCAGATCGCGAGGGACATCCAGCCGCTGCGACAGAAGGTCGAGCAGGCGCTGCTCCTGACCTTTCGGCGTTTCATGCTCGCCCGCGCAACGATGGAGCCCGAGGACGTCAAGGCCGCGATGGCGATCCCGACGAAGCGGTTCAAGATGGCCATCGAGTTCGCCTCGGTCATGAACGTCAAGGTCCCGCGTCTCACCAAGGACATCGAAGGCGACATCCTCTGCTACGGCTACGGCTCCACCTCCGGCGAGCTCGACGTCGCCCTCCAGTCGCTGGAAAAGGCCATCGACAGCCTCGTCGAGCTGGCCCAGAAGGAAAAGCAGGCCCGCCTGCTGGCGGTCGAGTTGCAGATGACCCGCCGGCGGGTGAACGTCCTGGAGCACGTCGTCATTCCCGACATCATCGAGACGATCAAGTTCATCAACGACAAGCTGGGCGAGGCCGAACGCGACAGCATCACCCGCCTGATGAAGATCACGGACATCATCCGGAAATGACGGCTCGGCCGCCATTTCCGCGTCGCGCGTCGCTCGTGTTCATCGTGACGCCGTTGTGTATTGTCGTAGCATGGGCGTCCCGCCCATGATCCCTGACCACGGGCAAGATGCCCGTGCTACGACAGCCGGAAACGAGTCGTATCACTTCTTTCTTGTCATCCGTGCCGCGAGCCTGCATACTCTGAGCGGCAAAGGTTATCATACGGATTCATGCTCGCGTGAGTTGTGTCATCCTGAACGAAGCGCAGCGGAGTGAAGGATCTGGCCTGCGACCGAGAGAACCCTCTCGTCCGATGCCCAGATCCTTCGGCGTTGCCTCAGGATGACAAGTCTCGACGCGCGCGAAGTACTCCAAATTCGTATCACTCGGCCGCCGGCCGGGAGTAGATGGAAAGGAGCTGCCATGGACCGCAGGATGATGAAGACGATCGCTGTATTGATGACGCTGGTCTGCTCCGTCGCGATGGGCCAGACGCCCCAGCCTGCGACGAGCCCCGCGGGAACGATGGTCAATGCCAAGGACCACGGCGCGACCGGCGACGGCCAAACCGACGATACGCAGGCGATCCAGCGCGCGTTGAACGCTGCGGAGAAGTCTGGTCCCGTCTGCTACCTGCCCGCAGGCCAGTATCGACTCGATGGCTCGCTCGTCGTCCCGCCCGGCGTGACGCTCTGCGGCTCTTCCGGCGGCGTCCCACACTCCGAGCACCCCATCGGCACGGTCCTTCTCGCCTACGGCGGCAAGGGCAGCGCCGACGGCCAGCCCCTCGTGACGCTCAAGCCCAACGCGGTGATCCGAAACCTCGTCATCCACTACCCCGAGCAGACCCTGCCCGAGGTCGTCGCCTATCCCTGGACCATTCGCGGCGACGGCGAGTTGTGCCAGGTCCTCGACATCACGATCACAAATCCCTACCAGGCCCTCGACTTCGGCACCTGCTGGAACGAGCTGCACCTGATCCGTAACGTCTTCGCCTGCCCATTGAAGATCGGCGTGTTCATCGACCAGTGCACGGACATCGGGCGCGTCGAGAACGTCCACTTCAATCCGAACTTCTGGAC
>JAGOLX010000071.1 GCA_017993835.1 Phycisphaerae bacterium | reverse complement strand
ACTACTTCCAGAAGCTCAACACGGCTCGCGTCGCACGATATCATCGCAAGGTGCTGGAATCCCTGGGATATAAAGTGATCCCACCGCAAGCCGACGAGGCCGCGTGACGGGGTATTTTTCAGAGGAGTGGGAATCCACTTCCTGGGATATGTCGCATGCCACGGTTTCTGGATTCCTGCTTGGCGCAGGAATGACAAAGTCGCGCCAGCGTCTTGTCACTCTGCGGGAGGCCGCAACAACGGTCATGCACCGGCGTATCCATTGCACAGAAGGTGACACTATGCCCTCGCCGACATCCGCTGTATAATCCGTCTGTTGGGTGGATTACGGATTCAGTCAAGGTGACACGTGATGGAAACGCGAGCAAGGAAACGACGGCGGATCGGTTTGATCGTCCTGTTGACGCTGGGCGCCCTGGCGGGGTACGTTGCAGTTCGGATCGTGCTGCTGGTGACCGGAAGACCCACGATCTCGGTCAACTATGCGGCCCAGTACAACCAGCGTCTGAGGCCGGCGGACCTCGATCCCAACGACAACGCCGCCCCCGGCTATCGGGCAGCCTTCGCCCTATTGCCCGACGCGACGGAGGACATCTGGGCGGTCGGCGCCCTGTGGCGATACGAACCCAACAGCATCGTGTACAAGACTGTGGAGTCGTGGGTCGCATCCTGCGACGAGGCGATGCAGATCCTCCGTCAAGCCGCTGAACGGCGGGCCTTCTGGGACCCCGTGTCCACGGTCGACTTCTTCGATCCAGTGTCCATGGAGGGACTGGGTCTTCGCGATTTCCGCACGGCGGCAATCTGCCTGCGATTCAAAGCCCAATCGCTGGCCCTTCAGGGAGACGTCGCCGGGGCGATGGACTGCATCGTGACAGTATGCCGAATGGCCCGCCACCTGAACACAGGCGGCAGAATGCAGATCAACGTCGCCCAGGCGTTGAACGGATTGGCCATAGGCACTGCGTTCGACGTGCTCTCGCGGACACAGGTGGATTCCAGCTTCCTGAGCAAGGCCCAGATCCAGTTGGAGGAGACCCTCCTTGGTGGCAAGCCGCCAAGCTTCGCGGGCGACGAGATCCTGCTCCAAGACGCCATCCAACGGTGTTTCACCGACAACGGCAAGGGCAACGGGCACATGATCCCCGGGATCTTCTACGATGAGTATCGCAGAACCGAGACCCCGCGAAATGAGCTGGTGGCCAACGGGGTCTACGTCAGGTTTCTCTACATCGCGTGGGTCCACCCCAGCCGCGTGCAGACGCTCCGCACGTTGAAGGACCTTGTCCAGAGAGCGAACGAACTCGCTGCGCAAACCCCCTGGGAACTGCGTGCCAAGGGAACAAACTATGAGCAGGAACTAACGCGACTCGCCAAAGGCAACTACTTCCTTGGGTTCATGGCCCTGGACACGACGTTGGCGAGGACCATCGAGTTGCCCTATAGAACGCAGGTATCCGGCGAGGCCCTGGTCACGACGATGGGCCTGCTGCGATTCCACAAGGACAAGGGCGTCTGGCCCGCGAGCCTGGAGGAGCTTGCCGACGCGGGGTATGTCCAAGCGGTCCCCCTCGACCCCTGGAGCGGCAAGCCGCTCGTGTACAGACCAGCGGGCGACTCGTTCATCCTCTACGGTTGCGGGCTGGACTTCGACGACGACGGCGGGGTCCGCAGCAAATGGGGCAGTCCGCCCGAAGGCGGCGACCAGGTCTTCTGGCCAGTTGAGGAGTACAAGAAATGAGTGCAGAAATCGTTCTGGCGTTGTTGACTCTCTCACTGCCCTGCTCGGCGCAGAACTCGACCGATGCCGTCGGCGATCTCGTCGCGAGACTCCCGATGGCACTCCGCGAGTACAAAGTCATCGTGGAACCCGACAAGAACGAGGCTGAGTGGTGGGCGGGGGCGCCGTCCGTGGTTCGGGACAGGACCGGCGTGTTCTGGCTCGCCTGTCGGATGCGGACCGCGGACGCCCCTCGCGGCCTGCGAGGCTATGAGATCCGCATTCTACGCAGCGACGACGGCGTCCATTTCACGAAGGTCGTCAGCATCCGCCGGGAAGATGTGCCCATCCCCGGGTTCGAGCGCCCCGCTCTCCTGACCGATCCTCGGACGGGCCGATTCAAGCTCTACGCCTGTGGCCCGTGGAAGGACGGCCCCTGGTCGATCCTGAAGTTCGACGATGCCAACGATCCCGCGCGGTTCGAGCCGGCCTCCGCGAAGCCGGTCATCCAGCCGCAGAGTCCATCCTACGAGCGCGATGTGATCGTCGATGGCTACAAGGACCCATTCATCCTCTTCGCCGAGGGGCGATACCACTGCTACGTCATCGGGACCATCCGGCGAACTGAGCGGATCTATCACTTCCACAGCCAGGACGGCGAACGCTGGGAACCGGCTGGCAGTCCGTACCAGTCGATCATGGACCTCACCGGCTGGCACGATTTCTACGTCCGCCCTGCCTGCGTCCTGCCGGTCGGCGTCGGCTGGCTGTTCCTCTATGAAGGCTCCAACTGCGACTGGTACGACCCGGTCTACAACATCGCTACAGGCGTGGGCTTCACATTCGACCTGCATCACGTCACCGACCTGACGCCCGACGCCCCTCTGGTCGCGAGCACGACGCCGAGCGAACACTTCCACACCTGGCGATACTCGCACTGGATGTGGGTGGGCGACGAGCTGTGGGTGTACGCGGAGGTGGCATGTCCCAACGGATCCAACGAGATTCGCCTGTTCCGCCTGGCCCGTTGAGTCAGGAGGGGGATACACACGACTGGAGGTTCGCTCTTGCAGTGAGGCTGGTTTGCGCGTAGTCTGGCGCGGTTCCACAGGTGAACCCGCAAAATGCGAACCTGTCGGGGGGACACCGAGTAGACAGCAGGACCCAGTACACAACGAAGACGATAGCAGGTCAAGGGACCATGGATAGTGAACAACTACTGTACGATATCAACGAGTTGAATCACCTGTTCCGAAACAGCGTCAGCGTCGAGACGCTGCTGGACAAGGCCGTCGAGATGGTGGCCGAGCGGACGCAGTCCGCGGTCTGCTCGATCTACCTCTACAACCCCGAGGCGAAGGAGCTGACGCTGCGGGCCACGCGAGGGTTGAACCCCGAGTCCGTCGGGCAGGTGCGTCTGAAGCTGGGCCAGGGACTGACCGGGCTGGCCCTCCAGGAGATGCGAGCGGTCTGCGAAGCGGACGCCAGCCGCAGCCCAAACTACAGGTTCTTCCCCGGCATCTTCGAGGAACGCTACAACGCCTTCCTGGCAGTTCCGATCGCCCGAGGCATTTCGAGAATGGGCGTCCTGGTCCTCCAGCGGGATACAAGCCAATGCTTCATCGCCTCCGATGTCACCGCCCTGGAGACCGTCGCCTCCCAGCTCGCCAACATCATCGAGAACGCCCAGTTCATCCTGGGCATCCACGAGCCGGCGTCGGAGACTCCGAAGGGCCCGCCTGCAGAGCTCAAGTTCGTCAAGGGCAAGATGGCCGCGGAGGGCTTCGCCTACGCCCCTGCCGTCATCCTCGACAAGCAGAGAGGCCTGGCGACGCTCTCCGGCCGGGATGACGCTCGGACCTACACGCTCGATGACTTCCGCGCCTCGGTGGCTCGCACGGAGAGCCAGCTGGAGCAACTGCAGGAGCAGGTCGAGAACAAGCTGTCCGACGCCGCGTCGTTGATCTTCGCCGCCCACCTGATGATCCTGAAGGACCGCGACTTCATCGGACGGATCACTGCAAAGATCGAATCGGGCGTTAACGCACCCGCAGCGGTCTCGGAAGTCGCGACGGGCTACATGCGGACCTTCCTCGCCAGCGACAGCGCCTATATGCGAGAGAAGGCCAACGACATCGAGGACCTGGCGGTCCGCCTGGTGGGCAACCTGGTCAGCACCGCGGGCGAGACCGACGCCTATCGCGACCACGTCGTCGTCACGCGGGCGCTATTCCCCTCGGACCTCCTGAAGCTCTCGACCGAGGGCGCCGGCGCCGTGATCCTCGTCGGCGGAGGCGTCACATCGCACATCTCCATCCTCGCGAGGTCCCTGGCCATGCCCATGGTCATCACGGACGCCTTCGACCTGCTGAACGTGCAAGACGGCACCCCCCTGCTGGTCGATGCCGAGGTCGGGAACGTCTTCGTCGATCCCGACGACTCGGTGCTGAACAAGTTCTGGGCCCGCCAGCGAGCCCGGCTCACCCTGGACGATCAGAAGAAGCTCATGAAGCCGGTCACCGCGACCTCCGACGGCGCGCGTATCCGGCTCACCGCCAACATCAACCTGCTGACCGACCTCAAGGTGGCGGTCGAGCTGAACTGCGACGGCATCGGCCTGTACCGCACGGAGTTCCCGTTCATCATCCGCTCGACGTTCCCGTCGGAGGCCGAGCAGTACGTGATCTACCGCAAGCTCGTCGAGTCCATGCCAGGCAAGCCTGTCACGTTCCGCACGCTCGACGCCGGCGGCGACAAGATCCTGTCCTACTACCACGACGTGAAGGAGCAGAACCCCGCGATGGGCATGCGGTCCATCCGTTTCTCACTCCAGAACAAAGCCATTTTCGCGGAGCAGGTCCGCGCCATCCTCCTCGCGGGCGCCGGCGCCAACCTGCGGATCATGTTCCCGATGATCTCCTCGCTCGAGGAGTTCCAAGAGGCCCGCCAGGTCGTCCACGACTCGATTGCCTCGCTGGCCAAACAGGGACTCGAACACAACAGCAGCCCATCGCTCGGGATGATGGTCGAGCTGCCCGCGGTGGTCGATCTGGCGGACGAGTTCGCCCGCGAGGCGGATTTCTTCTCCATCGGGACCAACGACCTGATCCAGTTCATGCTGGCCGCCGACCGGACGAACGAGAACGTCGCGAGCTTCTACCTCCCCCACCACCCCGCGGTCCTCCGCACGTTGGCGAGAGTCACCCGCGCCGCCCTTTCGCACGACTGCGACGTGTCCATCTGCGGCGATATGGCCCACGATACGCGGTATACGCCCTTTCTCCTGGGCATCGGCGTGAAGGCCTTCAGCGTGGACCCGATCTTCCTGCTCCGGACCCAGCAGGCCATCACCGCCACGTCGCTGCCCGAGGCGCAGGCCCTCGCCAGGGAGATGCTGGAAAAGAGTCGAATCAGCGATATCGCCGCCCTGCTGCCGGCTCAGCCGACGCCCGCAGCCTAGAAGGCGGTCCCGCCCGATAGCCTTCAGTGTCCTCCCACAGAAGCCCACGAGAAGAGCGAGGGCGCACGGTTCACACTTCGGCAGTGTGGGGTTGCGACGGCGCGACGTCCCCGGCCAGTTCGAGTCGCGTTATGGCGCCGCATGCCAAAGGAGCCCTGTCAGAGTCTCACTCTCCTGCGCAGTGCGGCAACCCCTGCGATTCCCGCGCCCACCAGCCACACGGCGCCGGGAACTGGAACAGGAGAAGGGAGAAACGTCATCAGTACCTGTCTGCCAGAACCGTCGCTGGCCGTGAAGTCGAAACTCACACTGCCGCGGGTCCATTCAAGCGGAGTTGTCGGAAGCAGGTCGTTGGCCAGCATGGATAGGTCGCCAAAGAGAAGTACACTGAAACTCACCGGATCGGGCAGACCTACCCCATTGGAGAAGCTGTCGACACCACTGACATAGGCGAAGAACTGGTCATCCGGGTTCGGTGTGTTGTCGAATACCGAGATCTGCATGTTGCTGCTGCTCCGCAACGCAGACAGCCCGATTTCCGGGATGTCGACCGAGAGAGTGCCGATCCCGTATGTGCCGTATGGGCCGGGGTTGCTGTCCGGCTGATCCGTGTCGTAGGCAATATACCCCGCTACCGTTGTGCCAGTAGCAAAGGAGGGGGCAAACTCCCATTGGCCGACGGGTACCAGAACCCCATTGGTGTACTCCCCCAGAACTGTCAGTTCCACAGCGGAGAAGTACTGAGTGACCGGACTGGCGTGCGCCATCATAGACCACGAGCAAACAGACAATACGACCAGACTGAAGTACTGATTTCTCATCTTCCTTCCTCCTGCTACCGTGTTGGTTGCGCCCGGCAGGCCGCGCCCACCGGAGAACTGTTGCATTTGCCTGGCGGACACACACATCCGCCTCAGAATGTGTATGAAAAGGCAAGTCGCCGTAGCATGGGCAAGATGCCCGTGCTGCTTTGCATACACGTTCTCAGACATTCAGTCTCCCGTTCATCCCACAGGCCGTCCTCCTGCCTGTGCGTCATCTACCATGATATCCAGGCACTGCACCTGATGTCAATGGCTGCCACCGGAATTTCCACCTCGATATCTCCCATTCCAAGCTCGACGAAGACCACGACCAAGGATAGATACACGAATCCTATCAGGAGACTCTCGCGGTCATTTCGCTGATTACGACCCCAGACAAGAGCGGTGTGCGGAGCACACCCTACTATGCCATCCAGCTTGAAATAGTGGGCAAACGCCGCGGAGACCGTTGGGAGTTCCGCCTTCAGGCGGGTGAAGACCGCGGAAACGCGGAACTCCGAACAGGCCATACATCGATAGGCTGCCCACCGAATTGACGTGGGCGGCGTACTACCGCTGTCGCCAGTTCCAGTGCCCCGCTCTCTCCTCCGTGACGGCGCGCCAGGAGACGCCTAATGAGCTTGGACGTCGTAGCACATGAGTGCCTGGCCGTGGCGGATGTAGAGGCGGCCGTCGCTGATGGCGGGATGGGCCCAGTGCTCTTTTGTGCCTTTGGCCACCTTGAAGGAGCTGACCAACTCGTAGCCGTCCGGCTTGATCCGGATCAGGCCGACCTGGCCCTTCTCGCCGTACCCGTAGAGCATGCCGTCCACGTAGATGACCGAGCCCTTGCCGACGAGCCTGTCGGTGAACTGGACTTTGCCGGTAGCCAGCTCGATACAGGTCCAGTTCCCGCCGGTGCTGGCGCCGTGGAGGTTGCCGTCGACCAGGACCACGCCTCCGTGGTGGACATCGAGCGACTTCTCCGACCACTTCGGCTCAACGCTGGTCCCGTCGGGCGAGAGCTGGAAGCCGTGAGTGCCATGGCGATAGCCGTTGGTGATGCACATCAGGCCGTCCTGATAGGCGGGACTGACCGCCTGAATGTCGTAGTTGACCTCGTGCGGGATGGTCCAGAAGACCTTTCCGGTATTGGCATCGACCCCGACTGCGGCCTTCTCCACGAGGGTCAGAATCAGACGATTGGAGCCTCGCTCAACGAGGATGGGCGAGCAATAGGCGGAGAGCTGGCTGAGTCCCTTGCTCGTCCAAATCGTCTGGCCGGTCATCTTGTTGAGGGCCACGACGGTCGCGTCCTGGCCGCCGGGCGTGCAGATCACCTTGTCGCCATCGATCAGGGGCGACTCCGAGATCCCCCACTCAATGTTCTTGCCGTTGAACTTGCCCAGCGTATCGATGTGCCAGAGGTGCTCGCCCGTGGCGGCCTTGTGGCACGCGATTCGGCCTTGACCGGTCATGAGGTACAGGCGGTCACTGTCCAGGGTGGGCGTGGTGCGGGTGCCCGGGTAGTTGCCCGACTTGGTCCACTCGGGTCCGTAGGCGACTTTGTACTTCAGTCCCCCTTGCAGGTCGAACGCGAAGAGATGCCCCTGGCCGCCGATCATGCCGGTGGTGTAGACCACCCCATCCGCAACGGAGACCGAGGCGAACCCGTCGCCAAGTTCATCGAAGGACCACAACTCCTTTGGGCCTTCCTGGGGCCACTGCTTCAGGAGCCCGGTTTCGGACGAGGTTCCGTCCCGGCCTGGCCCTCGAAACTGCGGCCAGTCGGCAGCACGGGCCGTACACACCCCGGCCAGAACCGTCAGGAGAACGATCCGGATTCGCCTTGTGGATGCCATGAGCCACCGTCCTTTCGTCGAGATTCGAATGATGGATGGCCGGGATCTGTGGGAACGCGGCTGGCCGCGAGATTACTGCTTGGTGATCGCCTTGTGGCCGCGACCCGGCTTTCGCTTCTTGTGCCCGGATCGCAGGGCACGCTGGCGATTGAGCACCTTGCGTCCCCCGGCGGTCTGCCGACGAGAGCGGAATCCCTGGCTCCTCTTCTTCTTGCGATTGCTATGACGCCCGTTTTCCATAGTGTCCTTCCATCCTCAAATCATCGATCGAACGATCATTTGATACCAGTTCAGTGACCGAACCCGCCGCCCGACAGGGTCTATCCGGCGGATAGCCCGTAAAGGATAACAGAAGATCAAATGGATTTCAACGCTTTTTCCACGGGGATTCCAACCACAGTGCAGGACCGTAGTTGCGTGCGATAGGGGTCCAGCGAGCCCTCGGGTTATCCTTCCCGCGAAGGCGTTCATGGTCCTCTGGCCCACCCGAAGGGGATGAAAGCCGCCTTGGGGCGTTTGTAGGGTGGGGCTTGCCCCACCCTACGTGTCGATGCCGCATTTTTCAGAGGAGCGGGAATCCACTCATCAGGTCGCACCCAATCCCACGGTTCCCGGATTCCTGCTTTCTTGGAGCGGCCCACGGCCGCAACCCAATGTAGATGAAAGACGTTGCTCTCTGGGGTACGGTATAGATTCGATCGTCCAGTACCGTTTCCAAGGAGCAACGTCATGGATGCCTTTGTACAGCGACACCAGCAGGATGTCATCGGGGTTTGAGAGGGTTTTGACCGGCTTCGCTTTCGCGGCACGCTGCGGTCGATCTGTTACGCCGGGGGCATGGATCTGTTTCTGGCCCGCGTGGGCGTGCGATAGAAGGACTTCAAGGAAGTGGCCTTGGGGTGGTCGGAGCAGTTGGTCGAGCGAGGTCGGCAGGTGGCCCGGGAGGCGGGTCGCCCGTTCCAGTCTATCGCCAGCAGCCACGAGGACAAACAAGCCGAGGCTCTGCGGATTGCCGCTATTATCGCGTTGCGCCCAAAGGACAGCAGATCATGACGGCGGCCCTGAGGCTGCGTGACGCGGATGTCGCGAAGCTGGTAGCCTGAGAATGCTTGCTAAGAAAACAAGATCTTGCGCCTTTGCAGTGCAGGAACGACAGGATCGGACGACACTCGGGCGGCGCGATCGCACTCGCTCCGGGATCGGCGGTGAGGGAGCTTGACGGAGCGATTGTCCCGGCGTAGACTCTTGCCAGTTGCAGTCGCCTGCGCGTCCGTGATGCTCGAACGGCACGAGCCGTTCTCTGGCTCCCACGGGTTGCCTCAGGCATCGGAAAGGAAGAATCACGATGAGAAGAGAGATGTCCCATTCAACCGGAGTTCTTGCGGCAGTGTCCCTGTTCCTTCTGCTGGCGGCCTGCGCCGTTCAGACAGTCGCGGCGGCCACGCCGCTGAACCAGTCTCCCGAGGGCTTTACCGCCCTGTTCAACGGCAAGGACCTGGCCGGCTGGAAAGGTCTGCTCAAGGGCCCGTACGACAATCCGGACCGGCGGGCGGCCTTGCCCCCGGACGAGCTGGCCCAACTGCAGAAAGAGGCCGACGAGAACATGCGGGCCCACTGGAGCGTCGTCGACGGCGTCCTGATCTTCGACGGCAAGGGACGCAGCCTGTGCACCGCCAAGGACTACGGCGACTTCGAG
Source organism: Phycisphaerae bacterium (assembly GCA_017993835.1). Classification (GTDB taxonomy): domain Bacteria; phylum Planctomycetota; class Phycisphaerae; order Sedimentisphaerales; family Anaerobacaceae; genus PLanc-01. The sequence continues at coordinate 15,908 of JAGOLX010000071.1, read as the reverse complement.
ATGCTCGTGGACTGGAAGATCGAGGAAAAAGGCGACAGCGGCATCTACCTGCGGGGTTCGCCCCAAGTCCAGATCTGGGACACGGCCCGCACGGATGCGGGCGCCCAAGTCGGCTCCGGCGGCCTGTACAACAACCAGAACAACCCGAGCAAGCCGTCCAAGGTCGCGGACAAGCCCGTCGGCGAGTGGAACACGTTCCGCATCCTCATGGTCGGCGACAAGGTCACCGTCTATCTCAACGGCGAGCTCGTCGTGGACAACGTCGTCATGGAGAACTACTGGAACCGGTTCGACCTGCAGAAGTACAATGGCCGTCCGATGTTCCCCACCGGCCAGATCGAGCTGCAGAACCACGGGAACTTCCTGTACTTCCGGAACATCTACATCCGCGAGATCCTGTCCGCGGAAGAGAGACTGGCAGGCTTCGTCCCCCTGTTCAACGGGCGGGACATGACCGGCTGGACCGGCAACACGGCCGGCTACTACGCCCGGGACGGCAAGATGATCTGCGACCCGAAGAAGGCCGGCGGCAACGTCTACACCGCCCAGGAATACGGCGACTTCATCTTCCGATTCGAGTTCAAGCTCGCCGCGGGCGCCAACAACGGCCTGGGCATCCGCACCCCGCTGAGCGGGGACGCCGCCTACGAGGGCATGGAGATCCAGATTCTGGAGGATTCGGCGCCGCAATACGCGAACTTGCAGCCGTACCAGTTCCACGGCTCGATCTACGGCGTCGTCCCGGCCAAACGCGGGTGTCTCAAGCCCGTCGGAGAATGGAATTGCGAGGAAGTCACCGCCAAGGGTCGTCAGATCACCGTCAAGGTCAACGGCATGACCATCGTCGATGCCGACATCGACAAGGCAAGCACGCCGGAGACGATGGACCACCGGGCCCATCCGGGTCTCAAGCGCAACAAGGGCTACATCGGCTTCTGCGGTCACGGCGACTACCTCGAATTCCGCAACATTCGGATCAAGTCGCTCGACGCGCAGCAGTAGACACAGTCGCCGTCGCTCACGATGACAGCCGGGCCCACTCCCCACGGGGGTGGGCCCGATTCATTTGTGCTGTGCACCATTCCGACGGTCAATCAGAGGATGGTCTTCCCGAGGACGTGGCCGTGCTCGTGCGCGTACATCAGGGATCCATGAAAACCCTGGAATGCCATTCCCGCGTATCCTCCGTTGCGTTTTTTCCCTATCGTCCCGCACCAACTGCCCTTGTTATCGTATGAGCCGGGTGGGCTGATTCTGTGGACGGCCCGTTGACGAATCTCAGGACAACCGCAGACAGGCGTTTCATTCGAACCGGGGGGTACGACAATGAGACCCTTGTACGCATTCTCGATGATGGTCGTAGCCATCTGCCTCGTTGCACCGGGCGGGAAGGCCCGTGCGGCCGACGACAAGGAGATGGAACGGCTCCTCGACGCCATTTCGCGGGTCGAGAGCCGGCGCGATCCCAACGCCGTGGGCGATCACGGCAGGGCCATCGGCGTCTATCAGATCCACCAACGGTACTGGCAGGACGGCACGCGAATCCTGGGCGTGGACTGGAAATACTCCGAGGCTTCAGATCCCCAGAAGGCCAGACAGGTTGTCCGGGCTTACCTGAGCTATTACGGGCGGGGCAAGAGCCTGCTCGACAAAGCCAGAATCCACAATGGCGGGCCGCGAGGCCATCGCCTGAAAGCCACGCAGAAATACGCCCTCAAGATCGCGGCCATCATGGGGGCAAGTCAATCCTCGTGAGAGAGCCGGTCAGGATCGGGCCGCATCCAGCACGTCGGGCGTCCCCAGGCGGGCGACCGTCTCGCGCACCAGGGCTTTGTATTCCCTGGCCCCCTTGTTATCGCGGGCGAACTCGAAGATGGTCTGTCCATGGCTCGGCGCCTCGGCCAAGGCCACGGATTTGTGGATAACCGTATTGAAAACCAGGGCACCGAACAAGCCGCGGAGTCCTGTCTCGATCCGTTTGCTCAACGCGGTCCGCTCCTCCACGAAGGTCAGCACGACGCCCAGAGGGCTCACGAGACAGGGGTAGAACCGCTCGCGGACCACCCGGATCGTGTCCAGCAGACGCCTGAGCCCGTCGAGGGCGAAGAAATGGGCCTGGACCGGGATGACAACGCCCGTGCTCGCCACCAGAGCATTCAGCATCAGCAGACCGAGCGACGGCGAACAGTCGATCACACAGATATCGTAGTCGCGAGCGACCGATCGCAGTTGCTCGCCGAGGATCAGTTCCTTGCCCGGCATGTTGCGCAGCGTCAGTTCGGCGCCACCCAGGAGGATGTTGCTCGGGAGCAGGCCGAGCCGGCTGATGCGCGTGCTCACGACGACTTGCGAGACCGGCACGTAATCCGACACAACGTGGTAGACGCTCTGGGCGAAGCTGTTGGGGTCATAGCCCAAGCCCAGGGTCGCGTGGCCCTGCGGATCGAAATCGACGAGCAACACGCGGTGCCCGATCTGGGCGAGGGCCGCCGCAAGGTTGATGGCGGTCGTGGTCTTGCCGCAACCGCCCTTCTGATTCGCTACCGCTACGATCTGCATTTTGCCGGCATTACCTATTGTCGTGCTGCTGCCTGATCACGCTTCACTGAATTCACACATCGACCCCAAACACGTCCCCGCAGTTTATCAGAACCCAGCCAATTGCCACAAGAGGAAACAGAAAGGCCGTCGGTGCGGAGCTGGGGACTGCTCCATTGTCTTTCCGGGCGGGCTCCTATACAATGGAGCCGGTCGCCCGGTTTCATATACATAGGTTCATCAGCGGTTTGAAGAAAGGTGAGAAGATGAGAACGACAGGGTACGCAGCCGCCATGGTGCTTGTGCTGAGTCTGGCCGGACAACTCCTCGGCCAGGGACAGGTTAAGTTTCGAGGGATGGTCACCACCGACGAGGCCAGCGACGTGCCGGTGGTCTGCTATGGGGACTACACCGTCGCGGTCGCCATCGATCTGGTCCTGGACGATCCGAACGATCTCCTGGCCGGCCTGCAATCCGTGCAGGTCTGTTATGAGACCGCCTGCCATCTGCTGACCGGGGATTGGGTCGAGGTGAACGGCTACTACTGGGCCGAGAACTGTCCCAAGCAGTACTGCCGGCGGGTGCAGATCCTCCATGAGACCGACTACATCATGCTCGTCACGGAGGGCCAGGACGCAGATTGGATGGTCCTGGGCGACGACCTGTGTTCGATTCCCACGGGCAACGTCGGCATCGGGACCGACGGTCCGCAGGAGAAGCTGCACGTCGCGGGCAACGTGCTCCTGGAAGGCACATCGCCCTGGCTGCGATTCGTGGGGGCCCTCGGAAGCGACGCCGGGATCAGTCTGACTGCCGCCGGCGTGGGTGTCAGTCTGTGGGAGATCCGGCGGGATGGGCCCTCCGCCGGCCTGGTCGTTGCGGAGAGCTTCCCTTACCCGCCCTTCGGCGGCGACCGCGTGACAATCGAGGCCCGGACCGGGTACGTCGGCCTGGCCGTCGCCGATCCGGACTACCGCCTGACGCTGCCCGACACAGGTGACGCATCCGGCCAGGCCGTCGCCAACGCCTGGAAGACCTACAGCTCCGAGCGGTGGAAGACCGGCATCCGGACCATCGACGACGCCATGGCGAAAGTCCGGCAGCTTCGCGGGGTCACGTTCGACTGGAAGTCCTCGGGCACGCACGATATCGGCCTGATCGCGGAGGAGGTCGGCAAAGTGATCCCGGAGATCGTGGATTACGAAGCCAACGGGACCGACGCCAGGTCGCTCGCCTACGACAAGCTGGTCGCCCTGCTGATCGAGGCACTGAAGGAGCAGGACGCCCGGATCGCGGAGCTGGAGCAGCAAGCTGCCGCACGGGACAGCCTGGAGCAGCGACTCGAAGCGTTGGAACGACTGGCCCAACAGCCGTCTGTCACACAGACCGAGGTCCAGACCCAGCGTTGACCGTCCGGGCATGAGGGTCACATCCCTCGTGGACCCCGGCGGGCTACACACTGTCGCGAATGACGAACGGCTCGCGATACGAGCACTTGATGTATTGGTTCGCCTGCTCAGCGTTGGTGCCTGTGAACTGCTCGGTGGCGCGGTCGTAGGTCAGCATCGGGCCCAGCACGAACGGCTGTTTAGCCAGATCGACGCTGTTGCCTTCGAGTTGCTCGAGCATGTCCTTGAGCGTGTTCGCCGCGTCTTCATGCGACTTCATGCTCTCGCGGACCTGGTCCACAGAGGCCTCTTTGCCCACCCGCCACGCGATGTTCGCCTGGTGGCAGATCGCGGTGCCGAGGTGTCCGACTTCGATCTCGGCGGCCAGATCCTCGCGCCGCCCGCTGCGAACCGCGTTGATGAAGTTGTTGGCGTGCCCGGTGCCGCCGGTGCCTTTGTACTGGTAGATCCGCTGGCCGTCCTTGTCGTAGGCGCCGCCGCCGCCGCGGGAGATGCGGACCCAGGCGTTCTCGCACTGGATGTAGTTGCCGCCGCGACCGCCGAGGTAGAGAGCCCCGTCCTTGCCGCCGCGGCGCGTCGGGTCGGGCAGGTTGCGGATATCGACCACCAAGGGCAGTCCATCGTAGTCCATCAGCGCAAAGTGCATGTTCGGCGTCTGTCCGTCGTCGTCCCAGGCGAACCGATTGCCCGCCGCGACCACCTTCGTCGGCACGCTCGTCCAGCCCAGCATGTGCCGCACGTCGTCGAGGTAGTGGATGCCCCAGTTGGCCATTTCGCCGTCGCCCCAGGCCCACTGCCAGTGCCAATCATAGTGAAAGCTCTTCCGCATGACTGGGCTCATCGGCGCGGGACCCGCCCACAGGTTGTAGTCGATGTTCTCCGGCACCGCCTGCGGCTCCGTCACCTTGCCGATGCTCGCCCGGGAGCTGAGAACGGCACAATGGACCCAGAGGACCTTGCCGTACTTGCCCGAGCGGATGTCACGACCCGCCTCCTGCACCGCGGGGCAGGACCGATGCTGCGTGCCCGCCTGGACGATGCGATTGTACTTGCGGGCGGCCTCGACCATCTTGCGACCCTCCCAGATCGCATGGCTGACCGGTTTTTCCACGTATACGTGCTTGCCCGCCTGGCAGGCCCACACGGTCATCAGCGAATGCCAATGGTTCGGCGCCGCGATCACGACGGCGTCCACATCCTTGCGATCCAGGATCTGGCGGATGTCGGCGTAGCCCTGGATGTCCGAGCCGCTCGCGTTGTACTTCTTCTTGAACGACGTAATGCCCTTCTCGAGGATCTGCTTGTCCGGATCGCACAGGGCCACCACCTTGACGCCCTCGATCTCCATGAAGTCGTTCACGTGGGCGCCGCCGCGACTGCGAATCCCCGCGACCGCGACGCGGACCTGGTTATTGGCCCCGCGTGCGCTGGGCATCAGATTGCTGAACGAGGACAGGACCGCATAAGAGCCAGCCGTCGCGGCCATCGTGCGTTTCAGGAACCCCCTGCGATTCATCGAACTCATCATCTGCTCCTTTCACAAGACATCCGGCGGCGTCGTTCCACGCCTGCGACCCAGGGTAAGACGGCCTGGCCCGCCGGCCTATTGCATCTATCCAGTGCGGCCATCTTAGCGGACCCCGGAATCCGGCAAAAGGACTTTCTTCGCCGGACGCGTCTCACGGATGTCATTGCGAGGAGCATCGCGACGAAGCAATCTCAACTCCCGGCATGGGAGATTGCTTCGCTGCGCTCGCAACGACATTCGCGGCGGGGCTTCCAAACGACTTCGCGTCTGCCCAGCGCAAAACGCAAGCGGAGCAGCCTGTAGTGTGCCCGTAAGGGCATGGCAGAGAATCTGAAATCTCAGGTTTGAAGTTCCAAGAACCAGGAATGGTCCACAATATTTCAGACTTCACACTTCAACCATCAGACTTCAAGAGATAACGCCTCACGGCGTCACTGCGAACGATTGCCAGCGGGCAAGTCTCTGGTACAATGGCGGCCATGGAAATGTACCCGCTGAAATCGGCACCGCTGTTCCAGCCTCGAATCTGGGGCGGGCGGAGAATGCGCGACGTGCTCGGCAAGGAACTGCCGCCAGGCGAGACAATCGGCGAAAGTTGGGAAGTCGCCGACCTGGCCGAGGGACAGTCCACCATCGCCAACGGAGCCTTGCTCGGCCAGACGCTGGGGACCGTCGTCCGCCGGCATGGGGAGGCCCTCACCGGTGCGAAGGGCTTCGCCGGACCGTTTCCCCTGCTGATCAAGTTCATCGATGCTCAACAGGTGCTCAGCGTACAGGTACACCCCGACGCCGAGACCTGTCGGCGGATGGGCAAGGGCCGCCTCAAGACCGAGTGCTGGTACATCCTCCGCGCCGAACCGGGGGCGGTCATCTACAAAGGGCTCAAGAGCGGAGTCACACGGGAGCGATTCGCCCAGGCCATTCGCGAAGGGACTGTCGCCGATCTGCTGGCGGCCGTGCCTGTGTCCGAAGGCGAGTGCCACTTCATTCCCGCGGGCGCGGTCCACACGCTCGGCGCCGGTCTGCTCATCGCGGAGGTGCAGACGCCTTCCGATACGACGTACCGCGTCTTCGACTGGAACCGCGTGGACGGCGTAGGCAAGCCCAGACAACTCCACATCGAGGAGGCCCTGGAGAGCATCCATTTCGACATGACGCCCGACAAGCTGCCTGTCACGACGGTGGGTCGGCTCGTGGACTGCGAGCACTTCAAGGTGGACAAGGGCCACCGGACCGAAGCCGGCGAGGTGCGCCTGTCGGCGGGTCTCATGCGAACGCTCATCTTCCTCACCGGCGGCGGCACGATCCTCTCGCCCAGCGCCGAGCCGGTGGACTTCAACAGGGGCGACTGCCTCATCATCCCCGCGGGATTCGAGGGGGCGATGCGATTTGCACACGACACCGAGTACCTCACGGCGACGCTCTGACGCTCAAGTTCGATGTGTGATGTGTGATGTTTGAAGTGACAAACCTGCGATGCCTTGGGTTGGGAGACTCCGGAGCATCCGGTTGTCATGCTGAGCAACGCGAAGCATCTGGGCCCTGCAGGAGGCGCGGCGTCCGAAGTCGATACGCGTCTTTCACTCCCGGCCCAGATCCTTCGCCTGCGGCTCAGGATGACAAACGCAGCAAAGGGACTCTCGCGAATCCGTCTGACTTCGCACTTCGCGATTCAGCGGTGAAGAAACGTTCGAGGGCCCGATCCGTCGTAGCATGGGCATCTTGCCCATGAGTCGCAGGACCATCCTGGCCCTGCCCGACACGGGGCTTTCTGCGGGGCGGAACATCCAGGGGACTCACGGGCAAGATGCCCGTGCTACGCTTCGAACCTCCTCTCCGGGACGGCGCCGCGCAGGCCGCGCATCTTGAGATAGCCCTTGCGCCATACGATCAGACCGGAGACGCCCACCATCACAACGCAGAGCACGACCGCGTAGCGTGCGCGAATCTGGCTCATCGTCAGGCCGAGGAGGGCATACAGACCCGCCAGCGCGTAGCAGATGGCGACGGTCCTTCGCAGCGGGATTCCGCGGTCGATCATCTGGTCGTAGATGTGCCCGCGGTCGGAGACGAAGACGGGCCGGCGATTCAGCAGACGCCGAACCACTGCGACCGCGGTATCGAGGATCGGCAGGCCGAACAGAATGATCGAGGCCACCCAACACCGGGGCGACTGGGCGGCAAACAGGATCATCAAGGCCGCGGCCACGAAGCCCAGCAACATGCTGCCCGCGTCGCCCATGAAGATCTTGGCCGGGTGGCGATTGAACGGCAGGAACCCGCAGACGCCTCCGACAAGGGCCAGGCAGATCACGATCCGGACAGGGTCTGCGAAGTCACTGACGCCCCAGGTCGCCAGGTGGGCGGCCAGCAGGAGCATGGCCGCCGCGATGATGGCGGTGACCCCGGCGCAAAGGCCGTCGAGCCCGTCGAGCAGGTTCAGAGAGTTCGTCGCTCCCAGGACGAAGAACATCACGATCAGCACATCGAGGACTGTCTCCGTCCTCGCCGACAGGGACAATCCGAGAGCCTGGGCGATAGGTTCAAGGTTCGGATGGATGCCCGCCAGGAGCAGGACCGCGGCGGCCAGGGCCTGCCCGAACACCTTGTGACGAGGGCGCAGGTCCAGGACGTCGTCCGCGAGACCCACGAAGCAGGCAATTGCCGCGCCGGCCAGAACTCCGAGGAACCAGCGGATCTCCCGAGGGAATCCCCCGTCGGCGCGGAGCAGGTACAAGCCCGCGAGCACGCCGGCGACCAGCCCGACGAACATGGCGACGCCGCCCAGGTAGGCGACCGGCTCCGAGTGCGTCTTGACGAGGTGATCGGGCCGGTCCACCACCCCCAGTCGGATCGCGACCCGTTTGCACAGGAGCGTGGCCACCAGCGAGCACAGGAACGACGACGCCAGGACGGGCCAGAACCCCAGCACCCACCCGAGCGGCCTCTGGTCCCCTATGATCGACTCAAACATCGACCTTCGCGCCCTTGAGATCCGATTCGTTGCACCAGACTTCCGCGTCGTATCGCAGCATGAGGAGCCCGTCGGCGAAGCCGTCGAACTCGATCTGCGGCGGCGGCCCTGTCAACTCCTGAAGAATCCACCGGGGGAAGTCTGCCCCCGCCTGGATCGACAAGGGGACCCCCCCGCCGAAACGAGGGTTCACCTCGGTGAACTTGATCCGGCCGGCGTCGGTCAGGAACAACTGGAGCGTGACGACGCCGGGACCGGCGCCGAGAAGCTCGACCACCCGCCGGGCCTGATCCATCATCAGCGGGTCCTTCACCACGCAGCTCTTGCTCACCTCGCCGGCGCGGACCTCGATCCGCCGACGGGGAACCACGCATCGGACGCGACGGTCGAAATCGATGTAGACATCGCAGGTGTGCTCGACACCCTGGACAAACTCCTGGCAAATGGCGTTGGGGATCCGCTTCGCGAAGAACTGCAGTTCCTTGCGGTCGCGGACGAGGGCGTTGTCGAGACTGGCGGACCCATCCCAGCGTTTGAGGAAACAGGGCCATTTCAGCTCCCCCCGCCGGTCGGCGGCCAGAGCGGTCCGGACGCTCATCGTGACGGGAGTGTCGAACCCCTTCTTCCTCAAGAATCCAAAGGTTCGACGCTTGTCCCGACATATCTCGATGACCTGGGTGTCCGACACGAGCACACGGCAGCCCAGATCCTCGAACCGCCTCCTGTTTTCGGCCAGCAACAGCAGATCCAGGTCGATGGTGGGGACGAGCAGCTTGACGCCGTGCGTGCGAACGATGCTCAGAAGCTGGTCGATGTATCGTGCGTTTGTGACCGGCTCCACCAGGAAGGCCCGGTCGCACCGTTGCAGCGCGGGACTGGACGGGGTCGTGTCCGTGCCACAGAGAGAGGCTCGCAGGCCCAATTCGCTCGCGGCCCGTCGAAAACTCTCCAAAAGGGAGACCCGCCTGCCGATGCAGGTGAACAGGACCGCCACATCGGGACGCGCTGTCCCCTCGGCACCGCGTCCAGCGGGGATGGCTCCATCCACATTTGCTTGTGATTCGTTCATACTTGCTCCCGGGTAGCGGTCCGGTTTGATGATTAAAGGCAAATCGGGGATGTCACTCGATAGTCTCTTTCTGTGCGGGGCCGGTGGCTATCCCTAACAGCGGCCCGAGCTTCTCATAATGCGCAGTAATGCTGGTGTCTGTAACGTGGTTCAGTCTCCTGGCCCCACCCGGCAACAACTTCCCACTCCTCGCCGCAAACGCGACGTTGATGACGATCTTCCCAAAGTCCTTTACGGCTTGTACAGCGGGAACGTAATCCTGGTCACCAGACACGATCGCGGCTACGTCATATATGTCCCGCAGCATAATCAGATCCGTAGCAAGCTTCACATCCACCGCTTTTTCTTTCTGCAATTTCCCCGAGAACAGATCGAATGTGATTGCACCAGCCTGCCTGAACTCAATCCGAGGCCAGCGCATGGCGATATTCTCTTGGAGGTTCCTCCAACCTTCAAATCGTCGCTGCATCTGATCCCGACGACTGTCCAGCTCCTTGACAATTCGCTTCATCTCGTTCTTCGCACCGCCAGCACCGGCCCGTACAACACGATCCTTCGCCCACTTCCCTTTCTCCAGAACTCGCTTCGCTTTGTCAAATTCCGTATCCAAGGAGGGGATTTTGTACGGATAGAAATCCAAGTACTTGATGACGTACCAGTACGTTCGTATTCTCTCGGATTCGCTGAGGTCGGCACATTCAATGAAGTGGTCGAACAGCTTGGCCCAATCAGCCTTCTTGGGGAGATAGTCGTTCTTGTTGAAGTGTTCGAATAAGGCGACTATGGAATGGCGGAAATTCTCGCCGTCAACGAAGACGCAGACCCTCTTAGACATGCTGACCCCATCCGCTTCCAACCCAAAAAGACGCGGGAGGCACGCAGCCTCCCGCAACTATATCGTGCCCGGGACGCACCCGAGCATAGTGAACAAATTGTCGGCCGCAGAATGGTCCGTCGGGTACAATCCACTCCTTCAGATCCCATCCTACCTACTTTATATCAAATCTATCGACCAGAGTTCAAGACGAAAATGCCGTTTCCGCAAATATCCTGCAACTTGTGTTGTGTCAAGGCGTTACGTTGCGTCAGTGTTCGACTGAACCGCTGGTCTCTCGGTCTGAAGCCCATTCCGCCTGACCCACTGCGCGCTCCAGAACCGGGTTTACGACTTGCAGGGGAGGGACTATAATTGCCCCTGTCGTGCAAGAGAACCGACCGATGCCAAGTTGTAAGTGGCAACGGGCAAATAGTAAATAGCAAATGCCAAGCGCATGTGGGGTATATAGACGTGCTCAAGACAAGTGAGAACCCGCCGCTCATCTGGCCCCAGGTGGAGTCCATTCGCCTGCTGGAGGGGCAATGGTGGGTGGCCCATACCAAGAGCAGGAACGAGAAGGCGCTGGCCCATGACCTGATGGCCAAGAACGTCTCCTACTTCCTGCCCATGACCTGGAAGGTCCGGCGGCAGACCCATCGGACGATCAAATCGCTGCTGCCCCTGTTCACCGGGTACCTGTTCTTCTGCGGCAACGAGAACGGTCGCATCGAACTGCTCAAGACCAACCGCGTGGCGAACCTCATCGAGGTGACGGACCAGACGAGCCTAGTCGGCGAGTTGCTGCGGTTCGAGCGGGCTCTCCTCGCGGGCGCGCCCCTGATCCCGCACAAGTACCTGGAGAAGGGCCAGTGGTGCCGGGTCATTGCCGGTCCCCTGATGGGCCTGGAGGGGATCGTCGTGCAGACCAGGAACGATACGCGCCTGGTGCTGCAAATCGACATGCTGGGCCAGGCCGCCAGCGTCGAGATCGGCGTGGACATGATCGAACCCATTGAGAAACAGACGGCGCCGGCGCCCGTCGGAACGCCTTGAGACGATCCGGCGTCCTGCGCCGGGCGAAGAATCGTCCCGGCAACGGCATCTTTCGAGGATCAAACGCATGAAGACCTGTGTAGTCGGCGTGGGGTACGTGGGCTTGGTTTCAGCCGCATGTCTGGCAGAGGCGGGCAACCGCGTGATCTGTGTGGACAAGGACGAGCAGAAGATTCGCCGGCTCTGCGAGGGCCAGATCCCCATCTACGAGCCGGGACTGACCGAACTGGTGATCCGCAACAGCAAGGTCGGACGACTGCGATTCACGACCCATCTGAAGGAGGGGATCGACGACTCCGAGATCATCATCCTGGCGGTGGGCACCCCCAGCGCGGAAGATGGGTCGGTGGACATGACCGCAGTCGAGAGCGTGGTCCTGGAGATCGCCAGGCACCTGACCGACTACCGCATCATCGTCACGAAGAGCACAGTGCCGGTCGGGACGCACCAGTGGGTGTCCGACCTGATTCGATCGCGCAGCCAGGTTCCGTTCGACTACGTGAGCAATCCGGAGTTTCTCAAGGAAGGGGCGGCGGTCGAGGACTTCATGAGTCCCGACCGGATCATCATCGGCACCGACAGCGAACGGGCCCGCGACGCCATGAAGCACCTGTACGGTGCGTTCATGCGAAAGAGCAACCGGATTCTGTTCATGGACCCCGCATCGGCGGAGATGGCCAAGTACGCGTCGAACACCATGCTTGCGGCCCGAATCTCGCTGATGAATGAGGTTTCGGCCCTCTGCGAGAAGGTCGGCGCCGATATCGAGATGGTGCGGCGCGGCGTGGGCAGCGACTCGCGGATCGGCTCGGCCTTCCTGTTCCCCGGCGTGGGGTTCGGCGGCAGTTGCTTTCCCAAGGACGTCCGCGCCCTGATTCACGCGGGCGCCGCCTGCGGTCTGGACATGACGCTGGCACGGTCGGTGCAGAGCGTCAACGCCGCCCAGCAGCAGCGTTTCGCCCAGCGGGTCGTGGACTACTTCGCATCGAGGGGACGGCCGGTGCGCCTGGCCGTCTGGGGCCTGGCCTTTAAGGCCAGGACGGACGATGTCCGCGAGTCGCCCGCCATCACGTGCATCCGCAGGTTCCTGGACGAGGGCATGACGATTCGGGCGTACGACCCCGAGGCAAACGCCCCCGCACGCCAGGCCCTCGACGGACGCATTGAGACCGTGACCGACAGTTATGACGCTCTGGAGGGCGCCGACGCTCTGGTCATCTTCACGGACTGGCAGGAATTTCGTAACCCGGACTTCGGGCTGATCGCCCGCAAGCTCAAGCAGGCTGTGATCTTCGACGGGCGCAATCTGTACGACCCAGCCTTCCTCAAACAGCTTCGCATCGAATACCACAGCATCGGACGCAGATAACGTCGGCCCCGAGCGCAGGTGTTCACGATCTCAAGAAGTGGGCGTCTCTGCATCCCGAACAAGGGGTCGCCGCTCAAGAGAAAGATACCGATCCCCATGTCGGCACGCCAACAGACTCCTACCCCATCGGCTTTCGCCGATTCCCCCTTGCATACAGATGAGTCGGGGCGAGTGGACTTGAACCACCGACCTCTTGGTCCCGAACCAAGCGCTCTAGCCAAACTGAGCTACGCCCCGGTCAGCCGAAACGTTGAGTGTACTCTCCGTTTCGCATCGTTGCAAGTTATAACAAGTTCACGGGGTCAATATCAACAGTAATTTTTGCGGCAGGACGAATTGGCCTGTCGGCGCGGAGGGTGGCGAAGAGCCGGCACATGGTCGCGGCGTCGGGGGTCTGGACGATGATCTGGATTCTGTGGAACCGCTGGACCCGGCTGATCACGGCGGGCATCGGGCCGCGAATCTTGGCCTGGAGCCGCTCCCGCTGGACGACCGCGTCGATCCGCTGCCGCATCCGGTCGGCGGCCGCCTGGGCCCGCTCGTGCCTCTCGTCGCGGACCATCACAATCGCCAGTCGCCACACAGGCGGCAGGTCGCACGCCTGGCGGTGTTTCATCTCCTCCCGCACGAACCCCTCGAAGTCCTGGGCCATCGCGAACTTCACCGCCGGCTGCTCGGGGAAGTACGTCTGGACGAACACAACGCCCCTCTTCTCGGACCTCCCCGCCCGCCCGGCCACCTGCGACGTCAGTTGAAACGTCCGCTCGTTCGCCCGGAAATCCGGGATATACAGGCACGTATCCGCGCTGACCACACCCACCAGTGTGACGTTCGGAAAGTGCAGCCCCTTGGCGAGGATCTGCGTGCCCGCGAGGATATCGATCCCGCCCTGCCCGAACTCCGCGAGCAGCCGGTAGTAGTCCTGGCTCGCCATCGAGTCGCTGTCCACCCGCGCCACCCGGGCCTTCGGGAACCGCCTGGCCAGTTCCTCCTCCAGGCGCTGCGTGCCCACCCCGATCATCGTCATCTTCCGCCCGCAGATCGGGCAATCCTCCGGCACAAGCGTCTGCGCCAGGCAATAGTGGCAGATCGCGTATCCGTGCGACATGTGGCTCCCGGTCGCGGTCACCGCGCTCGCCATGGGCTTCTTCAGTTTGTGGAACGTCAGCGAGGTGTCGCAGTTCCGGCACTGCAGCGTGTGCCGGCACGAGGAGCAAAAGACGAAATTGCTGTACCCCCGCCGGTTCAAAAGCAGAATCGCCTGCTCCTTCCGCTCCAGGACCTTCGCCAGCTCCTCCGCCAGCGGATTGCTCAGCAGCGCCAGATGGCTCTCCTTCACGCTGCTGTCCCGCATATCGACCAGCTTCATCTGGGGCATCGGCAGGTCCATGACCCGCCTGGGCAGCCGGACCAGGGAGAAACTCTCCCGCGTCTTGCAGTTGTGCAGGGTCTCCAGCGAAGGCGTCGCACTGCCCAGAATGCAGTGGGCGCCCGCCAACTGCACCCGCTTGATCGCGACGTCCCGCCCGTGATAGCGAGGCGCCGAATCCTGCTTGTAGCTCGGCTCGTGCTCCTCATCGACCACGACCAACCCGAGGTTGGGCGCCGGCGCGAAGATCGCCGACCGAGCCCCGATGACCACGTCGGTCTCCCCTGCCCGCACCTTCTGCCACTGCTGGTTCCGCTGGCCCGCGGTCAGGCCGGAATGCAGGACTGCGACCCGCGCGAATCGCGCCGCGAACCGCTGCACCGTCTGCGCGGTCAGCGCGATCTCGGGCAGCAGCACAATCGCTCCCCTGCCCTCGCGGACGACCTCCTCGATCGCGCGGATATAGAGTTCCGTCTTGCCGCTGTCAGTCACGCCGTGAAGCAGTGTCACGCCGAACTTGCCGCTGTGAATCCGCCCGATGATCTGCTCCAGCCCTACCCGCTGGTCCTCGTTGAGCGTGATCGCCGCCTGACCATTCGCGCCCGCGCCGAACCCCGCCGGCACGACAGGCAGATCGGCAAACCCCTTCTTCTGGATGATCCGGACTACCTGCTCATCCGTCAGCCTCTTGAGCACCGCGGACCCGCAGTCCGCAAGCTCCAGCAGTTCGCTCGCTTCGACCGCGGAGTCGGCAGAAACCGCCCCCTGCTCTCGCAAGACCTCGACGATCCGCTTCTGCTTGGCCCCCTTGAGCGTCGCCAGCTTGTCCTCGGCCCCCTCGCCCAGGTACACGCAGCGTCGGCTCTTGACCCCTGCGGCCCGCTTGACCGCCCCCGGCACCATCGCCATGAGCACCTGCCCGAGCGGACAGACGTAGTAGTCGCTGATCCACTGGGCCAGCTCCATCAGTTGCGATCCGAGCAGGGGCTCCTCGTCCAAGCGTCGAATGATGGACTTGAGCCGGCCCCCGTCCTTGCCTCCCGCGAACGACTTCTCTCGTGGCACGTCCGCGACGACGCAGAACCCGGTCTCGACCCGATTGCCCTTGCCGAACGGGACCTCGACCCTTTGTCCCACGACGATGGGCCAGAGCCCCTCGGGCACAAGGTAGTCGAACTCGGTATCCGCCGCGGATTCCATCGCGACCCGAATGATGTGATTTGTGGCGAGGGCGTCCCGCCCTTGCGTCCCGCGGGCATCCTGCCCGCGATTCGAGGACCCCGCGCCTTCGGCCTCTTCCGGCGTGAGCGGGAACAGACTTGATGTTACCTCTTTGCCACTCATGGTTTAGCGATCCAGTGCCCCATCCCCTCACGAAGCACACGATACCGGCGACCGCCCGCAGCGTCAAGCCAAACCGCGATGCGAGAAGGTGGGAAGGTGAGAGACTCCCGTAGGGTGCGTACCACACAGGCTCTGGCGGCAGAAGCAACACTGCAGCAGGTGTTAGCAAGAAAGGAACAGAAGCAAAACGCAAGAAGATACTACGACTAGACAATACTACCTCAGAGAACTGAGATTCTGGTCTTGACAACCGGGAGTACCTCAGCCTGACGCTCCAGACACGCACCTATAGAAGACAGGCGGCCCCGACAAGTTCGCCAGGGCCGCCTTCGCATAGCTAACCAGACTGTCGGATTCGACGCCGATTCGCCCATCGTCCGATGCGAGAGCATCGTCCGTCACGAATCCGTGCGCCCGATCCGGTGCCTCTTACTGCAC
>JAGOLX010000109.1 GCA_017993835.1 Phycisphaerae bacterium | reverse complement strand
AGCCTCTGTCCAAGTAGTAAATAGCAAATAGTAGATAGTGGATTCCGAGCGTGGCCCCATCGTCTAGGTAGGTCTAGGACACCGGGTTTTCAACCCGGCGACAGGGGTTCAAATCCCCTTGGGGCTATTGGAAACGTAGCGCGGGCATCCTGCCCATGTACCCGCAGTACGTACGAGCGGGCACGTCTTCCCTTTGCCTTCTGCTTGTCGCCTTCCTACTGGAAGTCCTCGGGGAAGTTCAAATAGGCAAACGGGCCCCAGACTTCAAAGACCTTGCGGTCCCGGGCCTTGGCGGCCTCGACCTCGCTCTCGAAGCGACCCAGGTTGGTGGTCTCGTGCCCGACGGTGATCCCCGCGCACCACTTGTTGTTCACCCTGTCGAACCAGACGCCTTTGAACCTTGAACTGCCGACGCGCGGGCCGATGCTGCGGATGTTCTCGGGCTGGGTGCAGACGCACAGGTTAACCCGGCGGTTGTCCAGACCGTTGCCGTCGATGTGGTGTCAAATGTTGCACGAACTGTGCTATTCCCACCACACGGCAGGGGATTCACCACAGAGGCACAGCGATCACAGAGAGAACCAGGAGGAAGGTGAGAAGGTCAGAACGTAGGAAGGTCGGAGGACCACGCACGACGCAAGACGAACCGATCCACCACGAAGGGCACGAAGCGACACGAACGATGTAGGGTGGGTTCTCAACCCACGCGTTCGGTCTTCGACACGGATTCACACGGATTGACACGGATCAGACCACATCATCGCGAGCGATACCGCGGCAGGCTCTTCCTGTCATTCCCGCGGAAGCGGGAATCCGTCTTTCTCTCCACCGCAGAGGCTCCGCCGGACTGGTTCAGCGTTTGAAACCACGAAGGGCACGAAACGACCCAGCGCGGCCTCGCTGCGCTCGGCCGCAACCAAAGGGGTGAAAGGCGTTGCGCTTTGGGGTACGGTATCCTGATTGCAGCAGCCGCAGATCGACGCCATTGAGAATCGAGAACCAATGCAAGTAGCTGTGAGTCGCTGTTGAACACGATACTGAAGGCTTGTGACGCAGGATTGAAAGGCGCGATTGAGAGAGGGATGCTGGCTGCGCATGAGGTGAAATCTGACTTGCGATTCAGAATGCTCTACGACGAGATGGATGCACTGAAAAGGAACTTGTCTTTCTTAACGTCGCCATCGCGTCCAGACGTCCAACAAATACTCACCTTTGAGAAACACTACCGAGGCCAGGTTGAAGAACGCCACCGTCATATCGTGCCACCGCACTTTGACGTGGCGAGAAAAATCCCCATTGACGAGCTCTACGTTTCCCCCAACTTCCGATCTACACGCGCCAGGGCAACCAATGAACTTCACCCTACCGCTGCCGCCAACTCCCGTGTTCCTTCTTGCCTCTGAGGTCCTCTGCGGACTCTGTGGCGAAAGAGAAGCATGGATTCCCGCGTCCGCGGGAATGACAGCGTTCATCCGCGTTCATCAGCGGTTCCAGAATCGCGTCAGTTCTTCTTGGCTCGGCGGAAGCCAAAGGGCTCTTTAGGCAGTTCGTCTGGCGGTGGCATCAACAACTGGATCGTATCGACAATGGCGATAATCTGCCTGCTGTGTCCTGTGACCCTCTTCTCAAGGCGTCTGAGCCTGGCCGCCAGGGCCTCATTCGACGCAAGCATCTGACGCAGGCGCACGAACGCCCGGACGACATGGATGCTGGTCTGCACGGCCTGAGGAGAATTCAGGACACTGGCGGCCATGATGGCCCCGTGCTCGGTAAAGGCATGGGATAACTTGCGCCGACCTCCGCGTCCTGCGTTTGATGTCGCAAATTGCGACCTCAAACGGTCGGCCTGGGTCTGGCCTTGGCGTGCATCATCAGCTTCTGCTTCGGCTCGCGGTGACAGTCACACCCGGCGAGTGCCAAAAGTAGCAATCTCCTTGACGCGCCGCGGCTCCGGGCCGACAATTCGAGCAACCGATTGCGTGAGTGTCTTTTGAGAGGGTCTGAAGATGTGTATACGTCTGTTGTGTGCGGCTGTTGTGGTGGGCGGATTTGTTGGTTGCGCGTGGGGCGAGGAGTATCTGAATGCGACTCGCGGCGAGATGCTGCCGGGATCGAGCGAGCAGGTTGGGCTGTGGTGGGCGTCTTCCGGCTGGAAGATCGGGCGCGATTGTCCCCTTCCCCAGGCCAGGGGCGAGGCCGTCGTCATTCGGGCGGCCCGGAACGAAGCGGAAGCGGCGCAGTTGGTGCTGAAGCCGAAGGCCGCGATCCAGAGAGTCACCATCACGCCGGGGGCGTTGAGCGGTCCCGGCGGAGCGGCGATCCCTGCGGCCAGCGTCGAAGTCCTGGAGGTCCGCTACGTCCACGTGACGCAGCCGACGGACAAGAGCGCCGTGGCGGGCTATTGGCCCGATCCCCTGCCGCCGCTGGATAAGCCGATGAACCTGGAGGCGGGGAAGAACCAGCCGTTTTGGGTTCGCGTCCACGTCCCGCAGAATGCGAAAGCGGGCGTGTACGAGGGCCGGATCAATCTGGCGGGCGAGGGATTCAAGGCCGCAGCGCCGCTGAAGGTCGAGGTCTACGACTTCGAGCTGCCCAAGCGGATGACGTGCGTGACCGCGTTCGGGTTCAGCGACGAGCAGGCCTACAGCTATCAGGGCGTCACCGATCCGCAGCACAAGCGTCAGGTCCTGGAGAAATACTGGGCGAACTACAGCGATCATCACATCTCCACGTACGACCTCGCGCCGCTGGACCCGATCGGGGTGACGTGGCCCGACGTCCGGCCGCCCCAGCCCAAGTGGCAAGGCGGACGGATCGTCAAGAATGAGGTCCACAGCGGCGAGCGGGCCCTGCTGGTCTTCGACGACCGCGCCGACGAGACCGTGACCGCGACCTATGAGCCGCTCGTGGCGATTCCCGAGGGCGGCCTGCGGCTGCGGCTGTGGTATCGCACCGCGGCGCCCGACCACACGCTGCTGGTCACGCTGAACCACTTCGACGCCGGCGGCAAGTGGATCTCCGGCGGCAACAACGACATGGCCCTCGATGGCAGCGGGCAGTGGCAGGAATTCGACCGCGTCATCAAAGGGTTCCCCCAGGGCGCCCGGTCCGTCCAGCTTCATCTGCGGGCCACCGCCTGGACCGACGACGGCGAAAGGACGGGCCTCGTCTGGTTCGACGACGTCTCGCTGACCGATGCGGGCACGGGCAAGGAACTCATCGAGACGGGCGGGTTCGAGCCGCCAGAACTGCCGCCGGTCGAGCTGGAGAAGCTCCAGGTGAAGTTCGACTTCACGGCGTGGGACAAGGCCATGGAGCGGGCCATCGACCACTACGGCTTCAACTCCTTCCGGCTGGGCATCCCCGGCCTGGGCGGCGGGACCTTCCATTCGAGGTCCGAGCCCGAACTGCTCGGCTTCGAGGAGAGCACGCCGCACTACAAGGCCCTCTTCACCAGCTACTGCACGCAGATCCAGGAACACCTGCGAGCCAAGGGCTGGCTCGACGAGGCGTTCGTCTACTGGTTCGACGAGCCCGACCCGAAGGACTACGCCTTCGTCAACAACGGCTTCGCCAAGCTCAAGGCCGCCGCCCCCGACATCAACCGAATGCTCACCGAGCAGGTGGAGCCCGCGTTGCTCGGCGGCCCAAACATCTGGTGCCCGATCTCCGACCACTTCAATCCCGACCTCGCCGAGCAGCGTCGCCAACACGGCGAGAAGTTTTGGTGGTACGTCTGTACGGGCCCTAAAAATCCATACTGCACCTTGTTTATCGACCATCCAGGGACAGAGTTGCGAGTCTGGCTCTGGCAGACGTGGCAGCGGAAGATCGACGGCATTCTCGTCTGGCAGACGAACTACTGGACCAGCTCGGCGGCCTATCCCGAGGGAGACCGTCCGCAGAACCCCTATGAGGATCCGATGGGCTGGACGTCGGGGTACAGCACGCCGGCCGGCGCGAAGCGTCCCTGGGGCAACGGCGACGGTCGATTCGTCTACCCGCCGGTCGCAGCGGCCGACGCTCACCCCGGCGCGCCGGTGTTGGAGGGCCCGGTGGACAGCATCCGCTGGGAGATGCTCCGCGACGGTATCGAGGACTACGAGTACTTCGTGATCCTGAAACGCCTGGTCGAGGCCAAGGGCGCCAGGCTCAGCGCTGGGCAGAAAGAGCGATACGCCGCGATGCTCGAAGTGCCGGCCGGCGTCACGACCACCATGACCACCTTCACGAAGGACCCGGCCCCCGTCGAAGAGCACCGGGACCGGCTCGCGAGGGCCATCGTGGAACTGAACCGGCTGTAGGCATCCACCCATCAGCTCAAAATGTCCGAGCAGTCGTGAATATAGTCCGCCGGCGGACGTCTATTACAGTGGAGTTACCCGAAAGAGAACCGTTCGACTCGACGTGTACGAAGGAAGGCAACTTTGCCCCAGATGAGCGTCCCACAAGTCCCGACCGTCAGCGTGATCGACCCCATCGAGCCGGCCTTCGAGCGAGTCAAGACGATCCTGTTCCGCCCCTTCGACCTGGGCAAATGGTTCGTCATCGGGTTCTGCGCCTGGCTGGCGCAATTGGGCAGCGGCAGCAGCGGCCCCGGTGGCAACAACGGTCGCTACAACGTTAGCCGCGACAACATCCGCCACGAGGCGGAACGAGCCTGGGAGTATGTGACCCATAATCTGGACTGGATCCTGCCTGTCACAATCGGCGGAATCGTCGTCTTTGTCGGCGTCTGGCTGCTGCTCCTCTGGCTGAGCAGCCGGGGGCGATTCATGTTCCTCTACTGCGTCGTGCAGAACAGGGCCCAAGTCACAGATCCCTGGGGTCGATTCCGCGGGCATGGCAATAGCCTGTTTGCCTTCCGGGCGGTGCTCGGACTCATCGCGTTCGGTGCAGCCCTCGTGCCCTTCATCGTGGGCGGCATTGTCGTCTCGCTCTCGAAGGCGACCCTGGGCTTCACGCCGCTGACGATCCTGGCCCTCCTCGCGGCCGGCGTGTACTCCGTCGCGGTCCTGATCGTCGCGGGCGTCATCGGCAAACTCACCAAGGACTTCGTTGTGCCGATCATGTACCTGCACGCAGTCCGCCCGACCGCGGCATGGCGAGTGCTCCTGGACCTGGTCTCGGTGAACAAGGCGCGGTTTTTCTTGTACCTGCTGGTCCAGGCTGTCATCGGGATGACCATTGTGACTCTGGTCCTGATGGCCGCCTGCTGCACCTGCTGCCTCGCGGCGTGTCTGTTTGCCCTCCCCTATATCCGCACGGTCGTCCTGCTGCCGGTGCACGTGTTCACGCGGTCCTAC